>CANREW010000009.1 GCA_947629765.1 uncultured Clostridia bacterium | reverse complement strand
CCATTTTGTTGTCAATAGTTGATATTTGACAACAATAAACAGACTAAATGATAACATTTTGGAGCTCATTCTTCTGTACCAATATCATTTAGAGTAGCTTTTGCTTTTTGATCTGGCATTCCAAATTTCTGAGATAAATATCTTAATGATGCTGCAAGCTCTCCATCAGGTCCTCCATATTGCGATATGATATTTTTTGCAAGCTCTACATTTGTTTCCCTTATATTTATAGGATATTCTAGGATTTTATCGTAAGTCCACATTATGCCATACCTCCTTCCCAAGGCCAAGGTTCTTCAAGCCAACGCCATTTATTGCAAGGATAATATATACTAAGTGGGCCATAAACTTTTTGATATTTATCCTTTAAGTCTTTAAGTGTTTTAGTATAGCTATTATGCAAGCATAATGCTTTTTCATCATCTGGATGAGTATTTAGATATTCTGCAAGCTCTATTACTGCAAAGTTATATCCTTTTATTTGTTCCATTAATTCTTCACGAGTTTGTTCTTCTTCATTGCATGACTTCATAGTTCTTACTTCTGTCTCTAAATCAGTACCGCTTATCATATCATAATTTTCTATATTTTGTCTCATTTATTACAGCCCTCCTTTATACTATTAGTATCCATTATATATTGTATTTCTGCCATAGATTGACCTGGTTGATATTCACTAACTAGTTCTGGAAATATTGTTCCTTTTTTTAAACCACAGCAAGGTAAATATGTCTCATTCATTGTTTGGAATGGAACATAACTTTGGCCAAACATAGGGTTTGTTGGAAATACACTTTCTTCTTCATCAAATCCACAACTGCAACTATTGTTACAACTATCATTGTCATTTCCTACATCATCGCATAATGTTTCATATTCGTTTTTATTATCATTATTGCAAGTATTGTATAAACAATGACATCTTCTACATCTACGTCTATACATCAAAATTCCTCCTTATATTTTGGTATAGTATATATTATTCTTCTTGTCAAAAAATGTTACTTTATGGGATTTTTAAATTTTTATACAAAAAAAGAAGTGAAACAGATAATCTAATTTCACTTCTTTTTAAAAAATATACTTTAACTAAAAATATTCTTAAAAGTAAACCTTTTAAGAATATTTTTTAAACTATGCTTTTTTTTCTTCTAGATTTAAAACTTGTTTTCCGTTATAATATCCACAATTTGTACAAGCTCTATGTGGTAATATTGGTTCATGACAATGTGGGCAAGTTGCTATATTTGGTTTTTCTACTTTCCATGTAGATCTTCTTAAACCTGTTCTTGCTTTTGACCATCTTCTTTTTGGTTGTGCCATTTTAAGTACCTCCTTTTTTGCATACGAATATCTATATGTTTTATTAAAATTTTCAGTTACATTGTAATATTATACTCAAAATTTATTGATTTGTCAATATTTATTCAAAATATATTTAATATTTATTCAAAATTCACTCAAAATTTATTTAAAATATCTCTCTATATTTCTACAATACCACCAATAGTCTTGCTACCTTTTCTAGTTGGAAGTATATATGAACCTCCTGCAATTACTACTCTATCACCTTTTTCTAATAGCTTATCTTCTTCTAGTTTTCTTAGCCCTACTTCTAGCAATTCATCAATAGTATTTTGTTTTGGTAATAAAACTGGAAATACATTCCAAACCAAAGATAATTGATTATATGTTTTTTCATTTGAAGTAACAGCAAATACTGGACATTTTATTCCAAGTCCTGATAAATATCTTGCTGTATCACCTGTATTTGTATATGCTACAACTGCCTTTGCATTAATTTTTTTAGCCATTCTACATACTGTATAATTTATATTATACTCTAAGTCATCTGTTTCTAAATGTTGATATTTTTTATTAAATCTATCCCAATAAGCTATTTCATTTTCTATTTTTTCTGAAATATCAACCATAGTTTTTACACATTCTACTGGATACTCTCCATTTGCACATTCACCTGAAAGCATTATAGCGCCTGTTCTATCATATATAGCGTTTGCAACATCACTAACTTCTGCTCTTGTTGGTCTAGGAGAATGTGTCATTGATTCTAGCATCTGAGTTGCTGTTATAACTACCTTTCCTGCTCTATTGCATAGCTTAATTATACGTTTTTGAGCGACTGGAACATCTTGGAAAGGAATTTCAACACCTAAGTCTCCTCTTCCTATCATTATTCCTGCTGAATTTTCAATTATTTCCTCTAAATTATCTAAACCTTCTTGGTTTTCAATCTTACAAATAATTTTTATATCTTTTCCGCCATTTTCATCAAGTACTTTTCTTATTGCAAATATGTCTTCCTTATTTCTTACAAAAGATGCTGCAATATAATCAAATCCAGCTTTTGCTCCATCTATTAAATCTTGTATATCTTTTTCTTTTAAAGCTGGCAAATTAAGGTGTTTTTCTGGGACATTAACACTCTTTCTATTTCCTAATTTTCCACCATTAATTATTTCACATTTTATATCTTTTCCATTAATTTCTATAACTTTAAGCTCTATTAATCCATCATCCACTAATATTCTTGTTCCGACTTCAACATCTTTATATAATTCTTTATATGTTATAGAAACTTTTGCTGCATCCCCTTCTATATCATCATTTGCTAAAACAATAGTATTTCCCTTTACTAATTCAACTGGTGCATTTTTAAGCATTCCAGTTCTAACCTCTGGTCCTTGTGTATCTAATAATAATGCTACTGGTTTATTCACTTGTTTTTTTGCTTCGAAAAATTTTCTAACCTTTTCTGCTTGTTCAGGATAGCTACCATGTGAGAAATTTATTCTAACTACATCCATTCCAGCTTTCATTAATTCAACCATTCTATCCTCACTTGATGGTCCGATTGTACAAACAATTTTTGTCTTTCTTAAATATTTTTCCATACTATAATTCTTCCTCCTTTTTAATTCTTAAATAGTATAACACATTTTAATGATTTTGTATACTTTTTTATTAGAAAATTTGCCTTAAAAAATAATAACAATATTTATCTTTTTTATAAATATTGTTATTATTTTTTATCTTAATTAGTCTTTTTTATAAACCTGCTGCAGAGATTAGGAATGTTCCCATATAAACCTGTAAGCAAGGTACTAATACTACTAATACGAAGAATATTAATACTACACCAACTATTGCATAAACTAATTGAGGTAGTGCTTTTATTGTTTTATTTAGTAAGTTATTTATATCTATTTCCATATATTCCATCAATTTTTCCATCATTTCTGCTAAGTCTGTGTCCATACCTATTTTTAACATTTCTGTCATCATTGAAGATGCAAGTCCTGATCTCTCAAATGGTTCTATCCAAGATTGTCCTATTAATATATTGTTTATTGATGATTCCATAATTGATAGCATAACATAGTTTTTCGATACATTCTTAGCAATTTCAAGTGATTCCTGTATTCTCATACCACTTCTTAAATTTAGAAGCATGGCTTGCATGATTCTTTCAAAATCTATTGCAAATATTAACTTACCAAATATAGGCATTTTATATTTAAAATAATGGAAGTTATACTTTCCTTTAGGTGTATTAATATATGCTATAATTCCAGCAATTATACCTATTATTACTATCGTCGGGAAGTACCAATGTGCCATAATGAAGTTTAATACATTTGAAAACCAAATACTTATTGCAGGTAATTGCTCTGTTGTACCTATATTAGTATATAATTTTTGAATTGCAGGTATTGCGACAAGCGTTCCTACAATTAACATTATCAATAAGAACAAGAATTGTGCTATATTTGGTATTAATATTGATCTTAACGTTCTTCTTAAATAATCTGAATCTTCCAAATATTTTACAGCTTGTTCAAGAGATGTGGTTAAGTTTCCTGAGAGTTCTCCTACTTTTATCATATTTATATACAAATATGGGAATACATTTTCATAATATTCCATAGTTGTATACATATTTTCTCCTGCTTCTACTCCTGCTAATATATCTTCAAGTATAGATCTAAAAGAATAATTATCTGTACTCTCTATAATCGTAGTTAACGCATGTATATTATTGAAGTTTGCTTTTTTTAGTAAATAGAAATTTTGAGTAAACACAACAACATCTCTTGATGTAATTCTTTCTGACTTTGTTATATTGTAATATATTTTATCAAAGTAAGACATTTTATGCTGTTCTCTATTTTTTATAAGGCTAGTTGTATCTACATCTTTTAGCAACTCGCTTATATCGTTTGTATTTTTTCTTACTTTTCTTTTTGCCTTTGCCCTTTGCAAAGATTTATCCACACTTATTGGTATTAAGTTGTTCCTTTTTAATTTCTTTATTACTAAATATTTCGAGCCTTCTTCTATAACATTTGTTACTATAACACCATTTTCAGTTAAAGCTCTATACCTATATGTTGGCATCTTTATACCTCCTTTTTAGATGTTTTATTTCTTAATCTTCATTTGCATTATTGTTCTATTTAGAACTTCTATATTTTTTTCCTCTATTTGAGATCTTGCTTGTTCAAGAGATATTCTGTCTTCAACAAATAACTTAGCAAGTGAATTTATTAAGCTAATATCTCCTTTTTCTATACCGCTTTGAATTGCATCTTCTACTTCTGAAACTCCAAGTTTTTCTTTTCTTATAAGTCCTGCAACTACATTGTCTACAACCATTACTTCTGGAACTAATACAAGCTTTCCATCCGTTGTTTTTAATAATCTTTGAGATAAAACAAGTTTTAATAATGAAGCAATTAAATATTTTATACTAGCTTGATCTTTAACATCATAAAAGTTTATCATCCTATCCAAAGTCTCAGCACAAGATTTTGTATGAAGTGTTCCTATAACTAAATGTCCTGATTCTGCTGTTTCGATTGCAGCATCCATAGTTTCTCTGTCTCTTATCTCTCCGATAACAACTATGTCACAATCCTCTCTTAAAGAGTTCTTTACACCATCACTAAATGTTAATGAGTCATTTCCAAGTCCTACTTCTTTTTGTACTATTATAGATTTTTTTGATGTATGTCTGTATTCTACTGGGTTTTCCAAAGTTAGTATCTTTTTATTTTGTGTTTCATTAATTTCATTTATCAAAGCATTTAATGTTGTTGTTTTTCCTGAATTAGTTTTTCCTGTAACTAATATAAGTCCTTGTGGTTGATTTATATATGTTTTTACTATATCAGGTATTCCGAAGAGACTCATAAGGTGGAAGTTCTTCTTTTACAATTCTTAAAGTAAATATCGGTATATCCCTTGTGAGTGATACATTTACCCTTAATCTAATATTTTTATATTCATAAGACATATCTAATTTTCTTGTTTCATTAAATATAGTATCTTTATCAACATTTCCTCTGATAAAATAATCATATATTTCTGCCATATCCTCTTCAGTTAATACATCAGCAGATGCTTCAACTAAGTCTCTTAATATTCTAAGCATTGGCTTTAAACCACATATTAAGTGGATGTCTGATGCATTTTTTTCTATTGCCTCATCTAAAATTTTATCAATATGAATCATAATATTTACCTCCAATATTTTAATAAATACGTAATTTTCTATTTAGTTCTTCTAGATTTGTAACACCATCTAGTACTTTATTTATTCCATCTACTATTAGTGGTTTATAGTTTCCTTGTATTGCCTGCTCTTTTATTTTTAGAGTTGATTCTCCTTGTGAAATTAATTCCCTTATTTTTTCATCAAGAATTAAAATTTCAAATATACCAATTCTGCCAAAATATCCAACTCCATTACATTTATCGCATCCTACATTTTCAAATGTTTTCTTTCCTGCTAAGTCAAATTTTACATTGTATTTTTCACCAATTGAATTAATAAATTCCTTTTCTTCTTCTGTAAAGTCTCTTTCTCTTGCACAATTTCTGCAAAGTCTTCTAACTAATCTTTGTGATATAGTTGTTGCAATAGTGCTAGATATATCATAGTTAGATACACCCATTTTACGAAGTCTTGTTATTACTTCTATTGCATCTATTGTGTGGATAGTTGATAATACATAATGTCCTGTTTGTCCTGCTTGCATAGCTATTTCTGCTGTTTCTTTATCTCTTATTTCTCCAACAAGTATTATATCAGGATCTTGTCTTAAAACAGTTCTTAAAGAATCTATAAATCCTGTTTTTGCGTCTATTTCTATCTGATTAAGTCCTGGTATTCTTATTTCTACTGGATCCTCTATTGTTGTTATATTTATATCAGGCTTATTTAATGCTTGTACAACACTATACAGAGTTGTTGTTTTTCCTTCTCCTGTTGGTGCTGCAATTATTGTAATACTATTTCTTTTATCAAAACTATCTTTTACTAATTTTTCATCATTAGGAAAGCCTAATTCAAATAGTTCCTGTACATCTGCATTCTTTTTTAGTAATCTTAATACAAATTTTTCTCCAAATATATTTTTTTGTGATGACACACGGATGTTATAGTCAGGATACAATATAATTCTACCGTCTTGTGATTCTTGTTTTTCTTGATGCATATTTGATATTGCTTTTAGTCTTCCTATTATCTGCGTTTGTTTATCTTTGCTAATTTCTGCTACATCGAAAAGTTGTCCATCTATTCTATAACGTATTCTTAACTTATCTTCCATTGGTTCGAAATGCACATCACTTGCTCTTCTATCCATTCCTGTTTTTATTATGCTATCGACCATTGATGTTGTATCTGTTCCTTCGCCAATATTTTCCATAACTTTTCCAGCAAAGCTATTAAGAACTTCCTCTATATTAGCTTTAAAAGTAATGTATCTATCCATTACTAATCCTCTATTTAGAAGTAATAATCTAACAGTTTCAATAGCTCTACTATTTGCAGTATCAGCAAAACAAACTTTGGCTCTTCCATCTTCTACATCAAATAATACTGCATTATTTTTTCTTAAAACGTCCAATGAAATATAATCCTCCATTGGTACTTTTACATCTGCTTTTGATAAAAACATCGTTTTTTCATTGAAAATATCTCCAATTGCATTTAGCAATTGAAAATCGTTGCATAATTTTAAATTATGAATAATATCTCCTAATTTTTCTTTTGGATGAACCTTTTGATAATCAAGAGCTGTCTGAATTTGATTTTCTGTCAAGATTCCCTTTTTAACTAATTCTATTCCAATTGGTTGTCTTCTTTTTGTGTCCATGACTTACTTCCTCCTCTTTTGAATAAAAAGTTCTATATTATATAGGTTTTTGTTCAATTATATATTTTGTAGTTTTTGAATAATCGCCTACTTTCAAATACACCTCTATATTTTCCCCATCATTTGTAATTTTTATTTCATCTAAATTATCAAGTACTTTAACTTTATTTCTATATAATGTCCTACCTGACTTTGAATATGTGATTTTTTCTGAATTACCTGTATAACTTAATTCTATTATGTTTGGACTAGTTACATTTGCTGTCACAGGTTTATTTTTTATATCATTTAAGAAATACATATTAAACTTTGAAATTTGAACTGCTGACTCAGATTGTTTGTCCATTTCTTGTACATTAAAATATAAAGCTGAGGTAAGCTTAGTTGCAATTGTCAAAACAATGAGTAATACAATTATATATATAATTAAAGAAATTAATGTAATACCACTTTCTTTTTTCATCTATATTTCCTCTTTCTTAATAACTTTTAATCTCTGTAATTCGATTTTTTCTTTATCTTTCCTAGAAACAGGATATTCTATTTTTAATGTAATCACTTTTATTTTATCTGTATCTTCATAATTATTTATATCTAGCGTTATATCATATGTTCCAATTTTTGCAGTAGCATTAGTATCACTTCCACTCACATCTTGTATTCCTGTTATATCTGATAATGCAGAAGTTGGTGTAACATCACTAAATTTTTTGATTCCAATGTTTTCAAATATATCTACTGCATAATTTAAAGCGACAGCTGTTCTTTTTGCCCCTGTTGTAGATAAATATACATTATAAAATAAAGATGTCATAGCTGTTGCAAAAATTACAATGATTACTAAAGCTATTGCAGCATCTATTGTTGTGATTCCTTTATTATTTTTTAAATTTATAGTCATCTTATCACCCAATTACATAGAAAATTATATGCTATAATTACAATGATATTTGATATGCATAAATAGAATGCAATAGGCATTTTTTCTTTTTCTTTATTTAAGTTTCCAACTAAAATACCTATTAAGGCTAATACTACTGTTAAATAGAAATTAAATGAGCCCGAAAATATCATCATATATATGCTTAAAAGCAATACTTGCATTGTATAATTTTCATAATTTTTTTTCTTCATAAAGATTATATCTATAATGAGTATCAAGATTATTGATACTAAATATATGATATATGTATATATAGTCTGCACATCTAATTTTCCTATACATACATATATCATATAAATGCAAGATAAAACCATACCAAAAACTAGTACGGATTTTTGAACTTGTATTTTTTCTTTATCAATCCCTGCTATTATAAATAAACTTACAAAATACAAAATAAATAGTGAAAAATATATTATAGTATTTAAATCTATACTTAAAAAATTCATTTTAAGTGAAAGTGCAAATAGTAAAAATACTAATCCTGATAAAATTTCTAAAAGTAAGTATCTGATTCTTATTTTTTCTCCACAATGTGAGCACTTTCCTCTTAAAGCTATATAACTTACAATTGGTATTAAATCTTTAAAAGTTAATTTTGCCTTGCAGTTTGGGCAAAATGAATGTTTATATACGATATTTTCGCCTAATGGAATTCTATATACAGCTAATGTGCAAAAGCTTCCAAAAAAAGCTCCTATTATAAATATTATCGTGTATATAAAGATTTCCATTTGCAAGATTCACCTCTTTTTTCTTTTGTATTTTTAAATTTTTAGGCATATACATATTTTAAATGTATATGCCTAAGGTTGTAATTTTGATCAATTTCACAACATATGTTTATTTTCACAAAATTATCTTTTGTTACAATCTATTTTCCTGCGCCACTTAATTTACTGCTTAAGAAAGCATCTATTGATGTCCATCTACTTTCAAATTGGCTCATTAAGCCATTTTCATTAGATGCTGCATCAAGATAATTTCCAGCAGCTGAACTTGACCATTCAATTAAGTTAGTTCTCATTAAAGCTGTTATTGAAACTGCAGCTAAGATAATTAAGATGATAATTGTGATAATTAATGCTACTAGTGTAATACCACTTTCTTTTTTGAACATAAAAAACTCCTCCTTATAAATTTTTTTATATTTATTTAAATAAATATAACTAATTTTACTTTGTACCTGTGTCCTTATAGTAGGTACCTCCACTTGGTGATTCTGTATTTGTATCTGAACTTACCGAAGTATTGTCATCGCCAGTATTAGTTACATTATTTTTATCATTTGTTCCTGTAGGAGTTGTAACGTAAGTTGAAAATGGATTTGCTTTTCCCTTTTTATAATCTTTTGTTTTTTCATAAGTTTTTAAATCTTGAGATGTTATTTCATACGTTACTAAAACTTCCTGATTTTCTACGACTTGATCTTCTAGTTCATTTTTTATTGTTTCAGAAGTTTTATATTCCGCAACACTTGGTACTGTTTTATTTGTTGGTATATAGTCATAGAACAAAACACCTAGTGCTAATACTACTGCAACTAATAATAAAAGTACAATTATAATCTCTTTTATTATTGATTTTATCATCGGTATTCCTCCTTTATTTTTTTATCCTTCTGTTCCGGATTGATCCTGATTAGTTCCTGCTGAATCAGTTTGTGACTGATCTACACTTTGGTCTGATGCAGATTGAGATGATTGATTTTCGCTCTGGTCTGCCATAGTAGATGTTCCTGTTGTTTGAATAGTCGTAAGTGAATCTTGATCTAATGGAACATTCTTTACAACAAAACTTCCTCTTAGTAAATTATCAGAAACTGTATTTCCATCTCCATCAGTTTTTGTTCCTGAATAATTCTGCAAACTAAATTTTTCTATTTTGAATCCTAAATTTGAATCATTTTCTATTGCATATATAAACTCTGAAATAGAAAGGTATTCTCCTGTCACTGTAAATGATATATCATATTGTGATGGAAGTCCACTGCTACTATTAGATACATTCATTTGTAACTCTACACCATTTTTTGTTGCATAAAGTCCAATTTTTGTCCATAGATAATCGATTTTATATTTTTCACTCTGATTTGCTTTTTGTATTTCATCTTCTGTACTAAATGTTATTGCATCTTGATAATCTTGTTTATTTTTCAATAAAGTTTGTAAACTCTTCTGTAAATTTGTTTTAGATGTTTCATAGTCATTATCAATAGAATAACTTAATGTAGCTAATTCTTCGTCTAATTCTTTATTATCTGCAATAATATCTTGAATTGAATGTATTTTAAACTTTCCAACTTCTAATCCTTTTATTGCCATAAACCCTAATGCTACTAGAAGAATCACTATTAAAATCATAATTAAAAATTTTCTCATGGCAATTCTCCTTCTATTGTTACTTTAACAACCCCACTTAATTGTACTGAAGAATCAGTTACTACATTCTTTAATATTACGTCATTTCTAAGTTTAGCAGTAAATAATCCTATTTGTTCTTGTCTGTCTGATTGTGCAACAATCCTAATTTTATCATCTGATGTATTTTCGATTGATAATAGTTGTACATTAACAGGTATTGAATACATTATTTTATTTAATAATGTAGGTATTGCATATTTTAATCTTTTGTTTTCTGAATTTGTCTTGCTTTGCTCTTCTAAGTTTGCTAATAATTCACTATATTTAGTTGCCTTTATATCTACATCTGTTTTATCGTTATTAATTAAAGATATTTGAGTTTGTAGATACCTTGATGCTTCCTGTGTTTCTTCTCTCTTTCCCTGTATCTGTGATGTCAACACAGAAGAAAATATTCCATATGTTATAATGATTAAGAGTATTCCAACGGTACTTCTTATTAGATTCTTTTCAATTACTGTTAATGCATCTTTAAAGTCAAATTTAAAATTAAGCTTTTCTAGTAACTCATTTGTTTTTACTGAATTTGCACCAGATCCTCCTATTTCAATTGTTAGCCAACTTGGTAATTTATCAGATACATTATCTTTTCTAAAGTTTATTCCTTTTATTCCTTCGCCAAGTCCTTGCAAAGCTAATGCAATAGCAGAGTTTACTTCTATATAATCTTTTATATTTATTTCTGTTCCTATTGCATGAATAAAATATGGTCTTAATATTTCACATTTTATATCTTCAAGATATTCTTGAAAATATATATCTATATTATTTATAACTGCTGCTGTTCCTGTTATATAAATTTTTTCTACTTTATTTAGGCTATCTAATAATACCTTTCTTACTTGTCCTACAATATTATATAATGTAGGCATAATATCGTCTAAATATGCATTTTCTTCATATTGAAGTTCTTTACCTTCATTAGTATATATTGTTGAATTTTTACAAATTTCATAAGCTTTTGAGTATGAATTTTCTTTTAAGTTTATTTTGTTTAATATTGTATCTACTCCATCGTCTATTTTTATAATATCATATATTTTCTGATTAACGATAGTAGTAATTGTAGTTGTATCTTCTATATTAACTATTGCAATGTTATCGTTTTCTTTAATATTTTTTATCTCTAATAAGTTTGATAAATCGAATGCAAGAGGTGTTACTGAAGATAACTTATATTTACTTAACATATCAATTTTTCTTGCAAGTTCACCCTTATTTTCAGATATGTGAATTGCTTTTATTTTTTCTTTATCATTTAGATCATCTACTAATACATATCTAGTTTCAAAAGTATCTACATTTTGATCGTTTTCATAACATACTGATTCAAATTCAGTTTTTATATAGCTTCTTACATCTTTTTTATTTAATAGATTGAATACATAAAAGTAATTATAATTTTCATTTGTAGTATTTATACTTATTGGAGTTTTATAGCTGTATGTTTCGGCAATAACTTGATTTATTGCTTCTTCTAGTTTGTCATAAAATTTTATTCCAAATGAATCTATTTTAATTATATCATTATCTTTTGAAACTTTTGCATATTTAATTATATGATCTTCTATATATAATCCTAAGCAACTAGCCATTTTATTCTCCTTTGTACTTTTTTATTATGTTTTGCAAGTAAAATATTTTCATACTTGAAATATTTTTAACTATTTACAATTAGCACCATAATATGATTATATTTTATAATTATATTCTTAAAAGTCAATAGTTTTAATAAAAATGTAATTTAAATGTAATGCTTTTGTAACATTCAATATACTAAACTAAAATGGACTAAATAAAATTTAAAAATTTCCTTTAGTCCATTTTATTATTACTTTTTAGTTGTTTTACGATTTTTCTTAGTTTTTGGCTTACTACCCGGTTTATTCCAAGATATAAAATCACAATTTCCATTTGGATTATTTTCACAAATATAAAACTTTCTTCCTTTTTTACTTTTTTTAACTAGAATTTTGCCACCACATTTTGGGCAAACTTCTTTTATAGTTTCAACTATTGGTTTTGTGTTTTTGCATTCTGGATATCCAGGACATGCTAAAAATTTTCCAAATCTTCCGTATTTTACTACCATCATTCTTCCACATTTTTCACAAGGTACATCAGAAACTTCTTCTTCAAGTTGTACATGTTCTAAATCTTTTTGTGCTTGAAGAAGCTCTTCTTCAAATGGTTTGTAAAAACTTCTTATTGTATTTTTCCAGTTTTCTTTTCCTTCTGCTATATTATCAAAATCTTTTTCTTTTTGAGCTGTAAAATCTACATTAACAATATCGCTAAAATTTCCCGTTAGAATTTTATTTACAACTTTTCCAAGTTCTGTTGGAACTAGTTGTTTTTGTTCTCTTTCTATATATCTTCTGTCAATAATTGTAGTGATAATTGGAGAATACGTACTTGGCCTTCCTATTCCTTTTTCTTCTAAAGCTTTTACCAAACTTGCTTCTGTATATCTTGCTGGTGGTTCTGTAAAGCTTTGTTTTGCATTTAGTTTTTCTTTCTTTAATTCTTCATTTTCTTTTAAGTCAGGAATCTTTTCTCCGTCTTCTTCTTCTGTTTCTACATATAGTGCAATAAATCCTTTAAATTTCAATTTTTGTCCATTTGACTTAAAATTATATTTACCTGCATCTATTGAAACAGACATTGTATCATATACTGCACTTGCCATTTGACTTGCAATAAATCTATTATATATTAATCTATATAACTTATATTGGTCAGCATTTAAGCTTTCTTTTATACTGTCAGGCGTAAGCTCTATATATGATGGTCTTATTGCTTCGTGTGCATCTTGTGAGTCTGCTTTTGATTTATAATATCTATTCTCGTAATACTCTTTTCCATAAGTTTTTTCAATATGTTTTTTAGCTGCACTTCTTGCAACTTCAGATATTCTTACAGAGTCAGTTCTCATATATGTTATAAGTCCTGTTAAGCCTCTATCACCTATCTTTACTCCTTCATACAAAGCTTGTGCAACAGACATTGTTTTTTTAATTGTAAATCCAAGTTTTCTTGATGCCTCTTGTTGCAAAGTACTTGTCGTAAATGCTGGTGCAGGACTTCTCTTTTTTTCACTTTTTTTTATACTTTTTACTATATATTTTTCTTTTTCTATTTCTTTAAGTATTTCATTTACTTGTTTTTCATTACTTAATTCTAATTTTTTCTCATCTTTTCCTACAAGTTTTGCCTCAAATATGGTTTTTGTTTCTTTATCTGATAATTTAGCATATATATTCCAATATTCTTCAGGTACAAATTTTTCGATTTCTTCTTCTCTTTCTACTATTAATCTAACTGCTACGGATTGTACTCTTCCAGCAGATAATCCTTTTCTTACTTTTGCCCATAATAATGGACTTATCTTATAGCCTACTATTCTATCAAGCACTCTTCTTGCTTGTTGGGCATCTATCAAGTTCTTATCTAGTGTTCTTGGTTTTTTTATTGCTTCTTTTACTGCATCTTTTGTAATCTCATTAAAAGTAATTCTTGACTCGCTATTTTCATCTATCTCTAATATATGCGCTAGATGCCATGCTATTGCTTCTCCTTCGCGGTCAGGGTCGGTTGCAAGATATACTTTGCTTGCTTTTGATGCTTCCTTTTTTAAGCTTTTAATTAATTCTCCTTTTCCTCTTATATTTATATATTCTGGTTCAAAATCATTCTCTATATTTACACCTAGCTTTGATTTTGGTAAATCCCTAATGTGTCCCATAGATGCGACAACTTTGGTATTTCCTCCTAAAAACTTTTTGATTGTATTAGCTTTTGCTGGTGATTCCACAATTATTAATCTATCTGCCACTCAAAAATACCTCCACTTCTTTTTTGCTATTGTACATTATTTATCTTAATAAGTCAAATGATTTTTTTATTTATAAAAATCATGATTCCAAAACCTATTATACCAACTAGAGACATAATTGCTCCATATACAATTTTGCTATTAGTGTATGTTAATCGTACGCTCTTAGCGTCGTTATTTATCTCTATTAAAGTTAATGCATCTAGTGCTTTTTGAGTATTTACAGGCTTTCCGTCTACTGTAATTTTCCAATAGTCACTATAAGGAATTGTAAGTAATAAATATTTTTTGTTGTTATTTGAATTTATTCTGCACTCATAGTGTGTGTTATTTATTTTTTTCAATTCAATTTGTCCAGTTTTTAAAATGTTATAATGCACTGACAATATTTCTTCATCTTCATAATATACATATAATTTATTTTCCTTTAATTCATCTTCTTTTGCTTTGATTTCAACTGTAATTTTTTCTCCTAGCTTTCTTTTACCTATATTTAGCATTTCATTTTGGTCTGTTTCTAAATCTATTTGTCTTTCTCCATTAACATATATTTCTGCTGTTCCTGCATTATTTTTTAAAAAGTATAAATACAAATCATTCTCATTTTCTACTTCAAACTCATACACGATTTTTGCATCTTTTTCCTTATCTACTTTTTTATGTTCGTCTAGATTATAAGTTTTTTTTGTAATTTCTCCATTGTTCTTTATATATACATCCTTATCAAATCCTGTCATACTTCTTAATATTGTATTTTGCAAATTAAATGTATCTGATTTATCCATATTAATATTTAATATTTCATCATCTACAAAATAACCAAGTGTCAAAGCATAAGGATTCTTATATATTGATAATCCTTTTTCTTCTTCATATTCCTTATTATATTCTTTTTTTATTCCTTCTTTGTTAAAAGATATAATATATTTTATACCTAATAGCATATCTACTGCTTTATTTGTATTTTCTGAATAGTCTGCAACTACATAATGTTGTTCTAATCCTAGTCTATTTAAAAAAGTATATAATTCTTCTGAATATGTTGATGCAGAAAAAGTGACTCCATTGTATCCAAAAGATAGAGGATCATTCATATTTAAACTAAGTTCTTTTTCTACTCTATATATATCATTATCATATTTTTTCAAATTATTTATAACTTTTTCATATCCTTGACATTGAAATCCATATTGTTCTTGTTTTATTCCACTTGTTTCTTCTCTAAGTATCTTCATTGTAGTTATTGCATTATTAGTTAGATTTCCTGTGTTTAGTAAATATATAATTAAAGTTATAACTGGCAAATAATATTTATTTAGCTTTCTTTCCCTCTTGATTCTTTTTTTATATAGTATTAGTAGCAATGAGAATGCTAATACTAATATTATATCTATTTTTATTGAATTTTTGTCTAAAAATTCATAATTGCAGTTTGAAATAAATATAGATATTGCTTGATAAATAAGTATCATTATTATTATATGCCATATTCTTGTCCCTTTTTTTAAATTTTCAAATTCTCTTTTTGCAAATAATATATACATAAATGAAAATGTAAATGCATATCTATACTTGTACCATGCAGGTGAATTTCCCATTGTCCAAACTAGATTTGCACCATTCAAGTAAAAACTTAGTACAAATATTGCAATAACAAAAAGTGATAATATTTTTTCTTTTATACTTATTTTGTTATTTAAAAAATATAGCATAACGAGCACATTTGCAAGCACTCCACAAAATACTGGTGGTGCAGCATCATTTTTAACTGCTTCAAGGTCAAAAGAATTTGTGAAAAATTTACATATAAGCTCTGGTATTTCAAAATTTTTATCTAAAGTAAAACTTTCTAATGTAAAGTCTGCTCGTCCTTCTTGAATATCAAAAAATACTGGAATTAATACTACCCCTGCAATCAATGCTGCAATTATTGAGCATAATACAAAGATTCCAATTTTTTTGAAAAATTTTTTAATAGGTTTTACTCTTCTTAGTAGCATTTTGTATGCAAAATATATAGCTGAAAATATGCATACCATAAATCCTATATAATAATTAATAATTAAAGTAAGGGTAAGCGAAACTGAATAGAGCACAAATTTCTTATGTTTTACAATATCATCTATTCCAGCCATTACTATTGGCAATAATATAACTGCATCAAGCCACATTATATTAAATCCATACATTATAATATATGCACACATTGCATACATTGTAGAAAAAATTAGATTAGAAAAATTTGCTTTTTTCCTTCTATTTAAATAATAAAGAAAAGTTAGTCCACATGAACCTGTCTTTAATACTATTATTAGCATAAATGCAAATGGTGCAATTGATTTTTCAAATAAAAGAGTTACGAAATTATAGGGACTATTTAAATAATATGCAAATAGCCCATACATATCTCCACCTAATGATTTACTTAAAGAATAAAATATACTGCTTCCTTCAGAAAATATATTTCTAAAATAATTTAAGTAGCTAACATATTGCCCAGTTGCATCTACTGGTAAATAACAGTTCTCTCCAAAAGGAAAAACTTTAAGATAAATAAATATAGCCAAAATTATTCCTGCCGGAATAGTAAATGCAGCTATATATAAAAATATTTTTTTTAGGTCTTCTTTATTTAATTGGCTTGTTAATTTTTTCTTTTTATCTTGCTTGCTCATTTAATTTCCCTTATTTACTAATGTTTCTATTTCCTCATATATTTTATTTTCTACATTTGGTATGAAAAGTGATTTTGCCATTTGTCCCATTATTTTTGTATTGTTTCCATCAAGCACGCCTTCAATGTATTCATTTAAAATTTCTGCTGTTAAGTCATCATTTTTTATAATTCTTGCAGCACCTATTTTTTCTAAAACTTCTGCATTATATTGTTGATGATTATTTGAGACATTTGGAAGTGGCACAAGTATTGAGGGTTTTCCAAGTTTAGTAAGCTCTGTAATTGTTGTAGCTCCGCTTCTGCAAACCATAATATCTGCAGCATTCATTGTTTCTGCCATCTCATATATATATGGCTCAACTTTAATGCTATTTAGTTTATCTAAGTATAGATTTCTTTTCTGCATTTCTTTTATTACTTCTTCATAGAGTTTTTTTCCTGCAACTAAAAGTATCTGATATTTTTTATTTAGTTTTTTATCTACAAGATCAACTACTGTGTCATTTAATTTTTTTGCTCCTTGACTTCCTCCAAATATAAGTACAGTTGGTTTTGCAGGATTAAGTCCATATTTTTCTATCTCTCGTATTTTATCATTTACACTTAAATTTTTTCTTATATTTCTTGTTGGTGTCCCTGTTAAAACAACTCTATTAGCTTTAGGAATTCTATTCATTGCATCAGAAAAACTTACCATTATTGTATCAGTTTTTTTAGCAAGCATTGTTACAGCTTTACCTGGAAATGCATTACTTTCATGAAGCATAGTTGGAACTTTTAATTTATGTGCAGCATAAATTACTGCTCCGCATATGTATCCACCTGTGCCAATTACAACATCAGGCTCAAAGCTTTTTATGATTTTTTTAGCTTGTGAAAAACCTAATAAAGTTTTGAATATATTTTTTAAATTTTCAAAACTGATTTTTTTGCTTAATCCATATGCTTCTATTGTTCTTAGTTTATATCCCGCTCTTGGAACTAGATCTTGCTCTAAACCTCTTTCAGTTCCTATAAATAATATATTTGCGTTTTCGTCATTTTCTTTTATTATATTAGCTATTGCAAGTCCTGGGTTTATATGTCCTGCAGTTCCTGCACAAGCAATTATTGCTCGCATTTTTTCCCTCCTTCTATATTTTCTTTGACTGTCTTGAAATATTAAGCAGTATTCCGACAGAGCAAAGAAGAATTAAAAGTGATGTTCCTCCATAGCTAAAGAATGGAAGTTGCATACCTGTATTTGGCATAGAAGATGTAACAACTGCAATGTTTATCATAGCTTGAAGTCCTATCATAGCAGTTATGCCAGCTGCAAGCAAAGTACCAAACATATCTGGTGCTTTCATTGCAATTAATGCTCCTCTCCAAATAAAAATAGCAAATAAAATAATTATAATCAAGCAACCTACAAATCCTAATTCTTCAGCAATTACTGCGAATATGAAATCATTTTGTGGCTCTGGAAGATATAGATATTTTTGTGTACTATTCCCAAGTCCTACCCCAAATAGTCCACCTGATCCTATTGCATAAAGGCTTTGTATAATCTGCCATCCTGTTCCAGTTGGATCTTGCCAAGGATTAAGAAATGAGGCCAATCTTTCTAATCTATATTTTCCTATTTCAAAATATTTTGCTAGTATGTATAAAAGTCCTCCTCCTCCGACTGCTCCTGCTGTACCAAATATTAAAAAGTATTTTAGCTTACTTCCTGCAATTATCATCATAACTACTACAATTAATGCAATCAAAACAGATGCACTCAAATGTGATTGTATAAATATAAGTATTGCAAGTACTGGAAGTAAGAATAATAGAGGTTTTATAAAGCCTTCCCAAAACTCACCTAATTTTTCTCTATTGTTTGATAAATATGCTGCATAAAATATTACAAGTGCAACCTTTGCTACCTCAGATGGTTGAAATGTTGTAAATTTTAAGTTTATCCATCTTGCTGCACCATTGCTTTCATATCTTAAGCCTGGAACTAAAACTCCTAAAAGTATTATAAGCGTTCCAAAATATGCTATCTTATAAAATTTTTTATATTTTTTATAATCTATCTTAGATATAATTAACATTAAAATTAATCCAATAATAGCACTTACACCTTGCGTTTTTACATAAGAATAAGCATCCCCACTTTCTGCAAGTGACGATGGAGAACTAGCTGAAAGTACCATTACAATACCTAATGATAGCATTATAAGGACTGTTGCAACCAATATAAAATCTATCTGTTTACCTTTAAGGTTTGCTGGTCTAGCCAATTTTATTTTCATTCCCTTCTTCTTAATTTGTTACAATTCACAGCTTATAGAACACAGTCCGCCAAATCTCGTCGGAGCTTTTATATTTTGTTTTCAAGAAAATTTCGAAAGGTCAAGGAGTAATCCGTAAGCAGCAGGCCGTTCGAACATTTTCTTTCAAAAAAATATAAAACTCCTGCGTTTGGCTACTTTAGATTTTAATGGCTGTGAATAGTAACCTTAATTTAAAGTCTGCTTTATATCTAAACTATAAATATAGCAATTATACAAAATACAAGAGTAATTACACTAAAGACTGAAACAATTTTTCCTTCCTTCCAACCTGATAATTCAAAATGGTGATGTATTGGAGTCATTTTGAAAATTCTATTTCCTGTTTTCTTAAAATAAATTACTTGTAAAATTACTGATATAGTTTCTAATATTGGGATAATTGCTACAACTAGAAGTATCAATGGCATTCTTAAATAAAGTGCCATTGTAACTATTGCTCCTCCAAGAAGGAGTGACCCAGTATCTCCCATAAATATCTTTGCTGGGTGCAAATTGAATAATAAAAATCCAAGACAAGCACCACATAGTGCAAAGCCTAATGTTGCAATTTCATAAACTCCATATTTAATTGCGATTACTGAAAGGCAAGCAATTATTATCATAGAGATACTTGCGCCTAAACCATCTATTCCATCTGTAAGATTAACTGCATTTGTTGATGCAAGCATTACAAATATCATAAATGGCAAATATATTGCTATTGGTATTTTTATAAATACTTTTAGTATAGGGATTAAAGTTTCTGTACCTATTCCTATATTTATCAAATATAATGCACAGATTACTGATATAATAAGTAAACCGCAATATTTTATATGCAGGTTTAAGTCCTTCTGTATCTTTAAGAATTAATTTTTTAAAATCGTCTACAAATCCTACCATTCCAAAGCCAATCATTATCAATGATAAAGGTAATATTCTTTCATAAGAAGAATACAAAATCAAAGACATGATTAATAATGTAATAGCAATTATTATACCTCCCATTGTTGGTGTGCCTTCTTTTATTAGATGTGACCTTGGTCCGTATTCTCTTTCTATCTGGCCAACTCTAAGTTTTTTTAGTAATGGTAATATAATTAATGCTGTTACGATTGAAATTATGAAACTTAATAGTACGACTTTAATCTGCGAATCCATACATTATTTCCCCATTTCTTCGATTATTTCTCTTACGATTACTCTTTCATCAAAAGGATATTTTTTATGGTTTATTTCTTGATATGGCTCGTGTCCTTTTCCAGCAAGAACAACTATATCTCTTTTAGTTGCCATAGAAATTGCCTTTTTTATTGCTTCACGCCTATTTGTTACACATTCATATTTTCCGTTTGTTTTTTTGATTCCAGTTTCTATTTGTTTGATTATTTCGTCTGGATCCTCTGTTCTTGGGTTATCTGATGTAATTATTGTATAATTTGCAACTCTTCCTGATATTTCTCCCATAACTGGTCTTTTTGAGCTATCTCTATCTCCTCCACAACCAAATACGCTTATAACTCTTCCTAATGTATAAGCCTTTGTTGCTGATAAGATATTTTCTAGGCTCTCTGGTGTATGTGCAAAATCTATCATAATATTTAGTTCTTTATCATTTGGTACTAGTTCAGATCTTCCAGGTACTCTAACTTCTTCTAATGCTTTTTTTATAGTTTCTGGATCTGCACCTAATTTTTGTACTACACTTATTGCAGCTAGTGAATTATATACGCTAAACCTTCCTGGTATTCCTACCTTTACTCTTTCGTTTCTCTGTCCTAATTTTACTTTAAAATCTGCATAAGAATTTGTTATTGTTATATCTTTTGCCATCAAATTTGCGCTATTATCTATGCCATAAGTTTTCATTTCGCATTTGTCCATTTTTGCAATTTTAGCACCATATAAATCATCTACATTTATATATGCTATTTTGCACATATCAAATAATTTTAATTTTGATTCAAAATAATCTTCAAAATCTGGATGCTCTTTTGGGCTTATGTGATCTTCTGCTAAGTTTGTAAATACTCCTATATCAAATTCGCATCCATATACTCTATCTAATTTTAAACTTTGAGAAGATACTTCCATTACAACTACTTCTACGCCTTCTTCTACCATTTTTGCAAACATTTTTTGCAATTCAATACTTTCTGGTGTAGTTCTATCAGAATCTTCTAATCTTTTTCCATTAATGTATGTTGCAATAGTTCCAATTAGTCCAACCTTTTTTCCTTGTGCTTCTAATATATGTTTTATCATAAAAGTTGTTGTTGTTTTTCCCTTTGTTCCTGTTACCCCAACTAATACAAATTTTTTTGAAGGATTATCATAAAAATTCGCACTGCAAATTGCTAGAGCTCTTCTTGTATTTGGTACAACAAGTATAGTAATGTCTTCTTTTTTTATTATATCTTTTATGCTTGATTCATCTTCTACCATTACAACTTTTGCGCCTTTTTCTATTACGTCTTTTAAGAATTTATGACCGTCTGTATCAAATCCCTTGATTGCAATAAACATACTTCCATTTTCTACTCTTCTAGAATCATTTGTAATATTTGGCACATCAATATCTAAGTTTCCTTTTGCTTTTATGCCATCTATTCCCTGTAAAATTCTTTTTAGCTCCATGAATTGCCTCCTTATTTAATATTTATGTTATTAATTTAAGATTTATTTATATTTTTACAAATATTATTATATAATTAATTTTTCTTTTTGTACAGGTTTTTCTAATAAAAAAGTATAAATGTTTAATTACTTATTTGTTATTGAATTTTTTGACTACTTTTTTCTTATTTTATCGAATTTTTTGAAAAAAATTATTATTTTGTATAAAGAAAATGTAAATGTGCAAAATAGTATTATTAAAAAAATACTTACAATTTTATTATAAGTATTTAAAAATAAATTATGAAAGGAATTAAAAAAAATGAAAAAACTTACTTTATTTTTAATAATTTTATTTGCTGTAATAGTTTTTGTTCCATCTCTTTGCAATGCTGAAACTTATGAAGTAAATACATCAGAGGATTTTCTTGAAAAAGCTAATACAACAGTAAGTGGTGATACAATAAAATTAACTGACAATGTTGCTTTAACTAAGCCATTTGAAATCGTAGGAAAAAACTTAACTATTGATGGTGCAAGTTTTACTGTTTCAAGAAATACTAACAACTGGTCAACTACTTCAAATAACGGAACTTTGATTACAGTTGGAGCAGAAGGTAAACTTACTTTAAAAAATCTTACTTTAACAGGTAGTGCAAAATATGGTGTACAAGCATATAACGGAGGACATGTTATATTAAATGGTGTAACAGTTGAAAACTGTGCTTATGGTGGAGTTTTATCTAATGGTGGTACAATAGAAGTTGTAAATTTACACTTAGGTAAAAATGGTACAGGTGATAACAATGGTATAGAAATTGCAAAAGCCGACGAACTTACAACTACTCCAAAACTAATAATGAATGGTAAATTATCTTCAACAGAAAAAGATAATGTTGTATATATTGCGCAAAATAACCCTCAACTAAAAGAATTTGATATAGAAAATACAGATAATTCTGAGTATAAAGTTGCATTAAGTGGAGATAAAGTCGTAGTCATTGATGAAAATGGAACAGTCCTATTTACAAGTAATGCAGCAGAAAATATAGAAGTTGATGGAGTTCAATTAGCAGATTTAGTTAAGAAGGAAGAACCTAAAACAGATTCTAAAAAAGATCCTACTCCAAAAACAGGTGTAGAAGATTATACTGCATTTGCAATCCTTGCTCTAATTTCTGCATCCACTGTAATATTCTATTTAAAGAAAAAAGAAGTCTAATTTTATAAGAGTTATACCAAATTTGAAATGGGATTTTATATTTAAGATAAATATAAAGTCCCTTAATTTAATATTTAGATTAGGATTATAAGTATTATGAAAAAGTTTTCTAATAAATTAATATATATTTTGTTAGGCCTTATTGTGTTTTTAGCAGAGCTTTATATAATTCAATATTATTATGATATGTATCAGAGTAAAAAACAAAGTAAGTTATTAGATAATATCTCTAATAATGAAAATATTTTGTTTTCTGAAAATTTAAATGAACAAGATGAATCTGACACTCAGAGTGATAAGGAGTCTAGTGTAAAAACTGAAAGAATGGTTAAACTTGAAGAACTTCAAAAAGAAAATAAAGACATTGTTGCTTGGATAGAAATTGAAGGCACAAATATAAATTATCCTGTTCTGCAAGGAAAAGATAATGATTTTTATATGAATCATAATTATAAAAAAGGCTACTCTCAAAGTGGATCTATTTTTTTAGATAAGGATTCTTCTATTTCCCCTGCTAGCTCTAACCTTTTACTTTACGGTCATCATATGAAAAATGGCACTATGTTTACAGATCTACTAAAATATGCTAATAAAAAATATTATGAAGAACATTCAACTGTACGATTTACAACCAATATAGACGATTCAGAGTATGAGATTATATCTGCGTTTAGATCAAAAGTATATTATGCATCAGAAAAAAATGTATTTAGATATTATTATTTTATAAATGCTGATTCTGAGGAAGAGTATAACGAATTTGTCAATAACGCAAAAAAATCTTCCTTGTATGATACAGGCAAAAGTGCTAAGTATCGGAGATACTCTTTTAACACTTTCTACCTGTGCATATCATACAAAAGACGGAAGATTTGTTGTCGTTGCAAGAAAAACATAATTCTCTTTTATATTTTATTTATTAACTGTGTTTAGCTTTTTTGTTAAGTAATCTAATTCTAATTACACAAACTACTGCAAATAAAACACATACTGCAATAACTATATATATTAAAGAATTTGACTCTTCTCCTGTTTTTGGTAAATCTTTATCTCTAATATTTTCTTTGTTAGAGCTATTAGTTGCACTATTGTTTCCTAAGTTTGCAGTTCCATTATTTTGAGTATTGTTTCCGGCGTTATTTGTGTCTCCGCCGTTTTGTCCATTTTGGTTATTTTCATTTCCAGATGTAGAGCCAGAGCCAGAGCCTGATCCAGTTCCGCCTTGGCTTGAACTTCCACCTTGGCTTGTGCTTCCGCTATTTCCGCTTCCGCTTCCTTCACTGCCACTACCGTCTCCTGATTGGCTACCTTCATCTACTATTGTTAGCTTAACAGAGCTATCAGGAGCAGACACATCTATTTGTGATGTAGAACCTGAAAAATTAACTAATTTTATAGTTGTTTCTCCAAGTGCTACATTGTTTTTTACTATAAATTCAAATGTTCCTATACTTTGATTTGTATTTACAACTTTACCATCATTTGTATTTCCAGTAATCTTAGAATCTTGATAAAGTGGTGTTTCCCATTTTCCTATACCTTTTGCTGAGTCTTCTACATATTCTAATACAGAAGAATCAAAATTTAATATAGCTGTATATGCTCCAATTCCTTTTTCTTCACTTTCAATTGATATATCAGACAAGTTTATTGTCACTGTAATCTTTTCGCCTCTTTTAACTTGAGATTTATTTACACTTAAAGATGTCTTAAAACTATCATTTGCTGCATATACATTTGTACTCAAAATTAGTGTTACTATAATTAATATTATATAAGTTACTCTTTTTACATTTATAATTTTTTTCATATCTTTTTCTCCTTAATTTTAAATGTTTGTTTTTTAAAAGAGATTCCTATGTTTTAATTTGCTCCAATATTAATCTTTTTAATAATATAAGGTCTGTAGCTGTTATTTTATTATCTTTATTAATATCTGCCAATTTAATTTTTTCTTCTGTTAAAATCCATTCTTGTTTATTACCTGCAACTAAGTGTCTCTTTACTGCCATAAGGTCTGTAGCTGTTATTTTTCCATCATTATTTGCATCTCCAAGTAATATTGTATCTTCTTGTTTAAGCTCGATATTATTAACAACTGCTTTTGCTGTACCCTTATTTCCAGCTGCATCCATAAACTCAAATGTGAACTCGTCATTTTTAGTAAATGTATATTCTCTGTTCATATTATTATTAGTAACTACTATTGTTTCACTTTCGTCTACTAATTGTACAGTTACTGGGTCTGTTGTTTTTTCACTTTGATTTACGCTATATCTGATTTTTGCTGTAGGTGCTTCCTTATCTATCCACTGAACTTTTGCTGTATGTTCTTGTATATCAGTATCGTCTTTGTCTTTTTCATCTTTATATCTAAATGTAAATTCTGAATCTTCTTTAAATGTAACCTTGTTAGAATTTTCATCATTAACTTGAACCTTATCAGTAGATTCACCTTTTATAACTTGAACAGGTAATTTTATAAGTTTGTTATCTTCATCTCTCTTGCTAGGATTTATCATATATGGATTAATTGTTGCAACAACATCTGTATTTGTTATATTTGCAATATCATAAGAGATATCACTTGCTATAATATTACCATCTTCAAGATAATCTGCTTTTATGCTCTTATATGCAATATTGCTTGCCTCATCAAGAAGTTTAAACTGATAATCTCCACTCTTTTCAAAAGTATATTCCAAAGGATTTGTTTTTACTTTATCTAATCTTCTGAATATCTCTTTTTGCTCAGGTGTTAGTTCCACTTCTACTGGATTGCCATTTTCGTCTAAGAATGCTTCTTTTGATTCATCTAATTTTCCATTTACATATGGAGCAACATAAGATTTTACATCTTCAAGTTGACCTGTTGTGTTTCTATATGTTGCTTCTGTAATATTTCCGTCATTATCTAATTCAACCATTTTATATATTTCGCCTGATTCATCTATATATGAAATTTTTGATACTTTTTTATACTTATTAACTTCAATGTAACTTATTTTTTTGTCATTTTCGTCTAACAAGTAAACGTTTTCATCTATACTATCCAAAAGGATAGCTAATTTGTTATCTCCGTCTAGTTCATATCCTACATTAGCTTTTGGGCTACTTCTATCAATCCATGTTACTGTTGCTGTTTCTTGACCTTTATTGCCATCTTTATCTACAAATTCAAATGTGAAACTATCATTATCTTTAAATACATAAGTATCATTTCCATCATTATTTGTTATTGTAATTTCTTTACTTGGATTAATAAGTTTTGCTATTACATAATCACTTGTTGGTTCTGTTGTACTGTAATAAATACTTGCAGTTGGAATACTTTTATCTATCTTTGTTGTATCTTCATATATATTTACTGTTGATATTGCTGCAAAGTAATCATAAGTTGTCATATACAATCTTATATATTTAGCAAGTTTGATTTCTGTAAATTCAATTTTTCTCATTTGTCCATAAGTATCTTTTGTTAATTCATCTATCTTGCCTACTTCTGTCCAATGTTTTTCTTCGCCTTCATCATTACTTACAGAAACTGTAAGGCTCTTAATACCATCACGATTGTTTGGTGTGTATTTTTTCTCAATAAATTCTAATGCAGATACATATTTTGGTTTATTTAATTCTATGATAATTTCTGGTTGTTCTTCTTCTGGTTTTTGTGTTAAGTCGATTGCAAAGTCTGTATTCCATATTGTATTGTCATTTCCATCAATTATATTTTCTGCATAATGTGGTCTTGATGCATCTCTTGACTGTGTATTTTGTGAATATATTTTCATATCAGAAACGCTGATATATTTTCTAGTTTCTTCTTCATTGTTTGGTGTAAATCTATAAATTTCTGATTCAGAACTTGCAAGTAATGTTCCTGTTGGTTTTTGTCTTAATTGTATATATTTTTCTCCTGTTAGGTCTGGACTTTGATTTTCGTAAGAGGTCCATACACTATATCCAGAACCTTCTGCTGTACTAGACATACGCCATTCTGTATTTGAGTTTACTCCTATTAAACGGTTCTCTAGGTCATTTGCATATACATTTTTTAATGGTTCTTGTTCTTTTATATCTATTTTGTAAATTGTTGCATCATCATGAGGTACTCCGACTATATTTATGCGAATATCGTCTTCTGCATTTATTTTTGCTATTTCTTCTTCCTTTAATGTCCATTTATGAGCTTGATCAGCTCCAAAGTTTACTTCTTGCCAAGTATCTTTTCCATCTAAGCTATATTCCCAGCGAACTCCGTTACCATCAAATTTGCTTGAAAGTACGATTTTTCCTGCGTCCATTCCATCAAATGAGAAGGTTGCAAGTTCAGTATCTGTTTGGCCAAGTAAATATTTTGCAACTGTTCTTGTAATACTTGGTTGTAATACATCCAACTTCTTAGTTGTATCTTCTTTTCCGTCTGCTGTTAATCCATATGTTGTTCCCTCTTGCAATAATTCTGTTTCTAAAAGTGTAAATTTAAATGTATATTTTACTTTCTCAGGGTCTGAATTATTTTTATCTGTATCAAATACTGGTTTGATTTGATCTAATAAGTTCTTCATTGGTAGTGGGAATGCTTTTAGAGCTTCTCCTAAATCTTGTGCTAATTTAAAGTAATCTTCATAAGTTTTACTTTCATTTGCTTTGTATGTGTTTATTAATCCCCACCAAGCATCTATATTAATTTTTTGTACTTTTAGAGCTGCTCTGTATATTTCTTCTTGCTTAGCTAAATCATCTTTATGCAAGTCTGCTGTCATAATGATTTTTTCAGATTTTTCATAATTTGCATTATCATTCATAGCTTCTTGTGATAACATCATATATGTTGCAGCATAGCCATTTACATAGCTAGCATCACCCCATCCTAGAGGCATTCTTGTTTGCATTTTTTCTGATTTTCCAGATTGTGCCCAACCTGATACGTCATTATCTAGTGTCCAATATCCTTTACCGTCTGCATTTTTTCTATAATATATAAGTGCTGCGTGTCCTGGTTGACCTACAACTGTTGCAGGAGTTCCGTGTGCTGCACGGATATGGCATCCAAGTTTTGCTATACCTCCACAAACAGCTCCTGTACCATAACTATTTCTCATGCTCATCCAAGCTTTATATACGTGGTCAGTTTCTGTACTATATGTTACATTATATGGAGCATCAAATATTCCTTCGAATAATGTATTCCATTCTTCTTTTTTCTTTGGGTCATGGAAAATTGGGTTTTCAAAGTTTGGAGTTACATAAGCTATATAAGTGTGTGGTTGCAAATAAGTTTCTTCTTTACCTGGATTTGCATCTATTCTTTTTTGTGTATAATCATTAAACCAAATAAGTTCTTCGTCGTCTGTAATATTGTTCATTACATAACGCATTTCTTCAACTGTTAATGCTTCAAACCAAGGTGTATGGTCTTGTACTACCTTACCATCTTTCATTCTTGGAGTTATTGATGTTATTTCACCTGCATCATCTTTTGTAACTTCTCTTGCTACTATAAATTTTCCTTCGTCATATAATTTTTTATATATTTCATAACGTTTTAAAGAGTCTGATCTATTGCTTGGGTGATCTATTTGTGCCCAATATCCAACTTTTGTTGCATGTGTCAAAGAAAGTGTAATTGCCATCTTTTTGTATAAGTCACCTTTTGTTTGACCATCGCACCAAGGATTATGAGTTAAATCTTGATTATCAAAATCAGCTTTATATGTTTTGTAAAGTTTAGCAAGTTCTTTTATAGAGTTATAATAACTTCCACCATCTGGTGCTCCTCCTAAAACATATAAACGAAGATTTTCTAAATCGCCCATCATCCATTCTACTGCTACTTTGTAATCTTCTTCTTGATTAACTATAGCTTGTAAAAGATCATATCCAACACTATTTACAAAAGTTCTTTGTAATAATGTTTTTTCGTCGTTTTCTGTTAAGTTATTAATTAAATCCTTATCTTTTAGCATTTCATCATATTGATCTATTGTTTTTATAAAGTCTACTGGCTTTGCCTCTGTTTCTTTATATCCTTCTTTATATAATTTTGCATTTGCATATACTGAGTGGTCTGAAGAATTGCTTCCAAAGCAGTCAGCCTCTAGCTTTAAAAATTTTGCTCCTTCAAGTTTGATATTTATATATTCTGCATTATTATTACCTTTTAGTGCATTTGGATTTTCGTCTGTCTTTAAAGTCCAAGTTGATCCATCTGTTGATGTATATATTTTAAATTTAACACCGTTTCCAGCATCTCCACGGCTTGCGTCTACTCCAACGTATGTGCTAAAATAATCGAAATTATAATCGCTAATATTGTATACTACTGTTGAGTTAGCATGTGCAGATATACCTTTTAAAAAGTATGTTTTTTTATCATTTACAATTAGAGTTATTAGTCCATAGTTATGTTGTGTCTCTAAGTTACTATCTAAAGTAAGACTTCCCCATCCAACTGTTGATTGTTTTGTATCATATGGAATATCAGATAAATATTTATACATTTCTCCATTTGCTGCTATTGGTTCTGCTTCGTTAGATTGTGAATTTTGTACATTCTGTACTGAATAATATACTTCTTCTAGTTGATCTGGTTCAACAGTATATAAACTGCTCTTATTATTGCATAGTGTAATCACTACTACTGGTAGTACTATAATACTAGCTACTATACATAGTGATCTAAATAATTTTAACGGATTAACTTTTACTTTTCTTTTCAATAAAAAAACCCCCTTTTTGATTTTGCATACTACTACATAATATTTTACCATATATATTATTACATTGTAAATACTTTTGTTTGCATTTTTTACATTTTTTTGTATTTTTTTCCATAGTTTTGTTACAATTCACAGCTTATAGAACACATTCCGCCAAATCTCGTCGGAGCTTTTATATTTTGTTTTCAAGAAAATTTCGAAAGGTCAAGGAGTAATCCGTAAGCAGCAGGCCGTTCGAACATTTTCTTTCAAAAAAATATAAAACTCCTGCGTTTGGCTACTTTAGATTTTAATGGCTGTGAATTGTAACGTCAATACATCAAATCTAATATACTAATTTATCGTGCATAATATATAACTATTTTTTTCTATGACAATACCCTGACTTGGAATCTGCTCTGTAATAACAATTTCTGCCTCATTTATCTCCTCTATTTCATCTTTCATTTTTAACTCTATTTCCATCTCTTTTAAAAGTTTTTTAGCATCTTTTACAGTCATTCCAACTATGTTTGGAGTTTCAATTTTCTCTGGTTCTTCTATTTCGGTTTTCTTTATTTCCATATATGGAAGTACTTCACTTAAAATTTGTCCTGCAACAGGAGCTGCAACTCCACCTCCTTGGTGTCCTCCTTCTCCTGTTGGATTGTATAGAACAACTAATATAACAAGCTCTGGGTCTTCTGCTGGTGAAAGCCCCATAAATGATGTTACATATTTATTTGTATTTACTCCATCCTCTGATGTTCCTGTTTTCCCTCCAATAGAATATCCTTCAACTCTTGCATTTTTACCAGTTCCAAGTGCTACAACTGACTTCATCATATCTCTTACTTTACTTGCTGTTTCTTCTGATATTACTTTATCTTTTACTACTGGCTCTATTTCTGTTCTTTCTCCAGTTTCTGAATCGATAACTGCTGTTACAACTCTTGGTTTTATATACATTCCACCATTTGCAATGCTTGACACTGCCGTTATAAGTTCAATTGGTGTTATCTCAAATCTCTGTCCAAATGATAAAGTTGCAAGCTCTACCGGTCCAACCTTATCTTCTGCTAAAAATATACTTCCAGCTTCTCCTGGTAAATCTATCCCTGTCTTATAAACAAGTCCAAATTTTCTTAAATATTCATAATATTTGCTTACACCTATTTTTTGCCCTAACCCTATAAATATAGGGTTACACGAGTTCATAAGTGCATCTCTTAATGATTCTGATCCATGTGGTCTATAATATCTCCAACATTTTATATAAGTTCCGGCAATATCTATTCCACCTGTACATACGAATTGTCCTGCCTTATCTATATCTGTAACCAGATTTTCCTCTAATGCTGCTGATGTTGTGATAAGTTTAAATGTAGAACCCGGCTCATAAGTATCAGTTATTGCTTTGTTTCTCCACATTTGTTGCAGGTATGTATTTTTATCTGATTGCTCTATTGAATCCCAATTAGTTTTTAGTTCATCGATATTGATTTGAAATGGATTATTTAAGTCATATTCTGGGTATGTGCACATTGATAAAATATCTCCCGTGTCTGGGTCCATTATAATAACACATCCACCATCTGTACACTTATTGTCTATACATGCTTCTTCTAAGTATTTTGTAACAATTGATTGAATATTAGAGTCAATACTTAAAACAATGCTGTCTCCATCTACTGCTGGAATATATTCCTCATTTCCGCTTCCAATAACTGTTCCAGATGCATCTGATGTACGGGCAATTTTTCCCTGCACTCCACTTAAAACATCATTATATCTAGCCTCTATTCCGTCTAAGCCTTGATTATCACTACCAGTAAATCCAATAATATGTGATGCTAGACTAACATTTGGATAATATCTTTTTGTATCTTCATCAATGTTAATTCCTGATGTTATATTATTATCATTTATCCACTGTCTTAAAATATCTGCTTTTTCTTTTTCTACCTTCTTTACAATAGTTTCAATAGATGTCTTTTTATTTACTTTCTTTAACACTGTTTCAAAATCTAATTCAAATATATCTGACAATGCTTTTGCAACTTTTTCTTTGCTATCTTTTGGAATGTTCGTCGGATTTATTGTAACCGTTTCCACGCTAGCACTCATTGCCAATACTTTTCCATTTGAATCATATATTGTCCCTCTTTTTGGGTTTATTGTTCTATCAAGAGTTTGTTGAACATAAGCAAGACTTTGCAATTCTTCCCCTTGAATAAATTGTATATATCCAATTCTTATAGAGAGTAATAAAAATAGCCCTACTGTAATGAGTAGAGCATTTTTTATTCTTCTTTTACTACTAATATTTGCCAAAACCTATCACCACTTTCTTTAAGCCTATATATAAATTATATTAGCTTAAAAAAAGATTAGAACATAAGTAGTATCTATATTATTCTAATATCACGCAAAGCTATAAATTTATTTTTTTATCAATTATATATTGTGGTCTTCCTTTTGTTTCATCATAAATTCTTGCAATATACTCTCCCATCATCCAGAATGATATTAAAATTACTCCTCCTAAAAATGTCATTGTGCACATTAGAGATGTCCATCCTGCTGTTAAATTATTCCATTTAAAGATAAATGATAAAATCGTATATATTAAAATAATTATAGATATAGCAACAGAAATCATCCCAATTCCGCCGATAATTTTTAATGGTTTTGTAGAAAAACTAATTATTCCATCAGATGCAAGTTTAAGCATTTTTCCTAATGGATATTTGCTTTTCCCTGCAAATCTCACATTTCTTTCATATTCATATGCATGTTGTTTAAATCCAACCCAACTGAATAAACCTCTTAAAAATTTATTATGCTCTGGCAGACTATTTACAACATCTACAACTTTTCTATCTACTAGTCTGAAATCTCCCGTGTCTTTTGGAATTTCTACATCTGATAGTTTATTTATAGTAGAATAAAAAGCTTTTGCTGTAAGTAGTTTAAATTTAGACTCTCCTTCTCTTACTTTTCTTTTTCCATATATTACTTCATATCCATTTTCCCATTCTTTTAACATATCTGGGATTACTTCTGGTGGATCTTGCAAGTCTGCATCAATTATAACAATTGCATCACCTGATACATATTTTAATCCTGCTGTCACAGCTGCTTGATGCCCAAAGTTTCTTGAAAATGATAATACTTTTATTTTTTCGTTCTTTTTAGCAAGTTTTTCTAGCATTTCTAAACTTCTATCAGTTGATCCATCATTTACAAAGATTACTTCATAATCATATCTATCATTTAAGTCTTCTAACACCTTTGTTATTCTGTTATAGCATTCATCAATAACTTCTTCTTCTAAATAAACTGGTATAACTACTGATACCTTTTTCATTTTTAATTCTCCTTAAAATTTTTTAATCTAATTCTATCTTAACTAAATTAAGGGCTTCCTCAATGACCTTATCCATGTCATAATATTTATATTTTCCAAGTCGTCCACCAAATATAACCTTATCATCTTTTTCTGATAACTCCTTATATTTTTCATAAAGAGCATTATTCTTTTCATCATTTATTGGATAATATGGTTCTTTTTCTTTCGTCCATACATCTGGATATTCTCTAGTTATTATTGTTTTATCCCCTTTTCCATATTCAAAATGCTTATGCTCTATTATTCTTGTATATGGGACTTCGTATTCTGTATAATTTACAACAGCATTTCCTTGATAGTTTTCTGTATCTTGCTTTTCTGTTTCAAATCTTAAACTTCTATATTCTAATTCTCCATAGCAATAGTTATAGTACTTATCTATCATTCCAGTAAATATTATTTTATCCGCCTTTTGCTCTAATTCTTCTCTATTTTCAAAGAAGTCACAATTTAATTTTATATCTATTCCATCTAGCATTTTTTCTATAATCTTTGTATATCCACCGATTGGTATTCCTTGATAAATATCATTGAAATAATTATTATCATATGTAAATCTAACTGGAAGTCTTTTTATGATAAATGCAGGAAGGTCTTTTGCCTTTTTACCCCATTGTTTTTCTGTATAACCTTTTACTAATTTTTCATATATAGTTTGTCCAACTAAACTTATTGCTTGTTCTTCAAGATTTTTTGGTTCATTGATATTCGCTTTTTTCTTTTCTTCTTCTATTTTTTCTTTTGCTTCTTTTGGAGTTATAACTCCCCATAACTTATTAAAAGTATTCATATTGAATGGCATATTATATACTTCACCTTTATAAATTGCAACTGGTGAATTAGTATAACGATTAAATTCAGCAAAGTTATTTATATAGCTCCAAACTTCTTTATTGTTTGTGTGGAATATGTGTGCTCCATACTTATGTACATTTATTCCATCTTGATTTTCTGTATAAATATTTCCACCAATGTGAGAGCGTTTATCTATAACAAGACATTTTTTACCTCTCTTATTTGCTTCATGTGCAAAAATTGCTCCAAAAAGTCCTGAGCCTACTACTAAGTAATCATATTCTTTCATACATCTCTCCTTGTATCTTCTACTAATAATTTTTTATTTCTGCCTCTTGCTATTGCTTGTCCTAAATATATTATAAACAAGTTTCTGCTTATTGAGAAAATAACCGGTTCTATAAGTCCCCAAATAAGTATTATAAATATACACATAAGAGTTATTTTTTCATTTTTCTCTATACAATAACCAATGGTTTTTATATAAGCATAAATTATAAACAATGATCCAACAATTCCATAGTCAAATAGTATTCTAAGGTAAGACATATCTACATAGTTATAATTTAAATCTTGTAGGGCTACATTATATTGTCCTCCCATTCCAATCCAATCTACATTTGATCCAAATGGTTCTATTGGATATTTTTGTATAGCCTCACTATTTAATGATATTCTCTCACTTATTATATGATTTACCCAATTTATAACTTTTATATCATACCTATATAAAAAGCTAACTAAAATAGTTGCAATTAGGAAAATAACTGGTACTGACTTTAATAAGATAATTCCTATCTTTTTTAGTTTATCTGAATTTATTTTTATTTTATCCAATAGTTTTGTAGATACCAATATTTTATTTATAGCAAGAAATGCAATAATCATTGTACTCATTACAAGTCCTAATCTTCCATCTGTATATTTAAATAATACTATTGCAATTCCTTCTAAAATAATTAGCTCTATATATTTTGCTTCTATATTTCTTGTATAAAAATATAACAATACAATTGTTACATATACAGACATCAAATCAGTCGGATATATAAATCCTAATGAATATCTTAATGTATCTTGTCTATGAAACACCCAATTTGGTACAACTCCAAAATGACTTAAAATTATTGTTAATATAAATAACACAGAATATATAATTAAGCCGATTTTTATAATTTTTTTAAACTCTAAATCTCTAAGTGCATTAATAGCAAAGAATAGAATTAAAAATTCTGTACTTTTTCCTAAAACAAGTACAAGTACTGAAATTATGAAAAATATAGCATTTGCTATCGAAATATTTTTTTCTTTAAAAAATAAATACACAGCCTTTATTGCAAAAACTAAATAACAGCCATATCTAATAAATTTTACGATTTTTTCTACATAATCATATTCTAAATATATAGCTGTCGTATTTGCAAATAAAGTAACTGCATAAATTGCAAAAACAAAATATAGTAATTTTTCTATTATGCTATTTTTCTTCATCTATATTTTCTCCTTTTGTAGTAAGATAATAATGGATACAATGTATATTTTGATTTTCTAAGTAGTTTAACTAATCTACTTATTTTTTCTATTTCAAAATATACATCTTTTTTATTGTCATATACATATTTTTCAAATTCTTTTATTTTGTTTAAGTTTTCTTTACTTTGTGGTAAAAGAATTAAAAAATCTCCAATTGAACATGCTGCCATATGGCTTACATATCCTTTTACATATTCTGCCATATTTTGCGACTTTTCCTTTTGTGTTTTTTCTAAAAATTCAATCAATCGTTTAGTTACTTTTATGTGTTCCTCATAATGTTTTATTCTGCTATTTAAAGAAACACTTTGCTCATCTCTTCCAATTCTATAAACATAAACTGGATCATGCGTTATATATATATCATTACAATGTATAATTGGATATAAAGCATATTCAGTATCCGTATATAAGCATTTTTCTAATACTCTTATATCATTTTCTTTTAAAATCTTAGTTTTATAAGTAAGTGTATACATACTTAAATATCTTATTGCTTTTACAAGTATCTCTTCAGTTTGATATTCTCCATGAATATCATTGCTAAAAAAATCTATAAGTTTTCGCTCTCCATTTTTTTCATTGTTTATTACATAAGGAGTATAAACTATATCAGTATTTGTTGTTCTAAGTATTTCTAATAACTTTTTGAAATTACTTTTATTAAACCAATCATCACCATCTAGTTGCTTAAAATATTTTCCCCTAGCTAAGTTTATACTACTATTAATTGTAGATCCGTATCCTCCATTTTCTTTATGTACAAGTTTTATTATATCTGGATATTTTTCTTCATATTTCTTAACAATTTCAGCTGTCCTATCTGTTCCTCCGGTCATCTTGAACTAAAATTTCTAAATCAGCTATATCTTCTAATAATAAAGATTCAAGTGTATTTTCAATAAACTTTTCTACATTATAACCTGCAATAGAAATTGTTAAGGTTTTTTCCATTTAAAATTCCTCCTCAATATATTTTGCAATATATTCTGATGCTTTTCCTGTTTCATAAGATCCTAGAGTTTTATGATGCTTGTCCATTTTATCTTTAAATTCTTCTATATTAAAATTATCAATTTGTTCCATTAGGCTATCATTTGATTTACAAACAGGGAATCCCCACTCATATATATCAATAACAAAGCCTCTATTTTCTATATAGTAATCTAAATCTGGGCAAAATAAAAAACAAGGTTTGTATAAAAAAGAATAATCCCAAATAGACGATGAATAATCTGTAATTAATAAATCTGATGCTATAAGTAGTTCCTGCATATCTTCATACTCTGAACTAGATATTAGATTATCTATTTTGTCTTTTTGCATATGTAGATGCGCCCTGTATATTATAATTACATCTTTTCCAAACTTTTTTTCTAAATGTTCTTTTAGGCTTTTAAAATTAATTTCTTCTAATTTACTTTCATCATATCTCCAAGTTGGAGCATATAAAGCTATAAATTTGCTATCATCTATATGATAAAAATCAAGCACTTTTTTTCTTATAGATTGATATTTTTCTTTATCAAATAAAATATCATTTCTTGGCATTCCAGTTTCTAAAATTTTTCCTGAATAGAAAAAGTTATTTTTTATTACTTCATCTGTAAAAACTTTACTACTAGATATAAAAATGTCTGTATTTTTCATATTGTTTTCGGTTCTTTTTTTGTAGATATTTGATTTTGCTTTTTCAGCCAAAGCTACTTTTTTATAAGAGCCTCCTCCGTGCCAAGTTTGAATTCTAATTTGTTTTTTCTTTTTTGGGGTTTCATTTCCCTCTATTGAATTTGATATATACACCTTTGATACTACTTTATAATAATAGTATTTAAGGCTACGATATTTACAGATAATTGTATTTTTTCTCTTCAAAAATTTATATTTCTCTGGATTTTTAAAACACCAAATAAATTTATAATTTGGCATTTTATTATTTTTGATTAAATATTCATATATATATTTAGGATTACAATAATATCCCCCTCCTGAGTTTGTACAAAACATTACGTAGTTTTGCAGACTAAATAGTTTTAATGGGGATAATATTAGTTTTAAAAAGTACATAAGGGCTGTTTTAATTGTTTCTTTCATTGTTATCTTCTCCTTTAAGAAGTCCTATATACTTATCTTGTAATATTTGAGCTTCTATTTTTATATTGTAATGTTTCTTTTCTATATCTTCTATTACATTTTTTCTTTCATTATCACTTGATAGTATATCATTTGCCCAATATGATGCAGGATTTTTTAAAGATATATAATGTATGAGTTTACTTACATTTGTTTCTTCTGGAACAACATCTGATGTATATGTTGGCAAACTATTTACTTGAGCTTCGATTAAAACAATTCCTAGACCTTCAAAGTTTGTTGGTAGAAGAAAAGCATCAAAAGCATTGTAATAGTCTTGTACATTATCTTTTACGCCCAAAAAGATAATATCTTTTGATATTCCAAGGTCTTCTGCCTTTTGTTTAATTTTTTCTTCTAGTGCTCCTTCTCCTATCAAAACTAATTTACTTTTCTTTTTCGTTTTTAACATTTCTGAGAATATGTCTAATAAGAATGTATGGTTCTTTTGATGATTAAATCTTCCAATACATCCTACTACAAATTCATTATTAAGTTTTAAATCTTTTCTTATCTCATTTCTTTTATTTTCGTTAAATATAAATTTTTCAAAATCAATTGCATTTTTTATTATAATAAATTTTCTCTTTCCAAACATAAACTTTCCTGCTTCATTTGAGCAAGAAAAATATACATTTGAGAAAAATCTAATTGATTTTATAATTGGTTTTAATATAATTCCTTTTAAAGTTTTTTCTGTATCTGTAACATGGCTATGTGCAATTCTAATTTTTACGCCATTTAGTTTAGCGACTAATAAATATATTGGTGCTAAACCTGGCATATGCCCGTGAATTATTTTATATTCTCTATGTTCCTTGAAAAATTTATTTAGAAATTTTATGTACTTTAATATATTCTTATCTTTTCTAACATTTGTGTAATAAATCTTTCCGCCAAGAGATTTTATCTCATCATCATAATAACCTTTCTCGTCATAATGCACCAAAAAATCAAATTGAACTTTCGAGCGGTCAATATTTCGATAATAATTCATTATGAAATTTTCAATTCCTCCGCATATATGGCCACCTGGAAGAATTTGTAATATTCTAATTGGCTCTTCTTTTTTACTCATTTTAAAAACTTTCCTTATATCTTTTACCAGTAAATTTAGCCATTAGAAAGGCTGTTCCTTTTTTTAGCCAATTTACTTTTTCTATATTTATTACTTTTATTTCTTCGTATTTTATATCATTTGTATTAATCCATACATCAAGTAATAGTTCAGATACTCTTCCAAAGAATCTCGAATGGAAAGCATCATATTTGCTTACATCTATTCTTTTTTCTAGTTCAAATAATATATCAAATAGCCATGTGCAATAATCATTTAGAATATCTTTTTTCATTATAAACATATTAAACATGTGTGCTGATGTTCTTTTGTGTAATTTATCAAACTCTGCTAAATAATTTGGATATTTTTCTTCAATTATTTTTCTTGTTATCTCTAATGGTTCAACATACATTGTATGTTCGTAATGAGAATAAAGATTTTCTATATAATAATTTCTTTTTTTAGGAAGTAATACATCTGAGGTTTCTAAAATCTTTCTTGCCTCTTCTTCTGTTAAAACTCTATCTATTCTTTTTTTAGAACTGATCCTTTTCTTTGATGCGAAATGTCTTCTATAATGTACTAAACCTATGTAATCTGCATCTAAATTTTTCCACGCCCAATAAAGTCCTGTTAATTCACAGTAATATGGATTTTTTTCTGAAATATTATCGCTACTACTATCTACTTCATACCCAAGTTTTTCTTTACCTTCTGTTCCTACTTGAAGTGGAAGATATATATCACTTTTAGGCATATCATACTTTTTATGTGTTGCTATGATGATTTTGATATTTTTAGCCATTTACATTGCTCCCTCTTTTTTTATTACAGAAATAATAGTTTTGAAAAATATCTTTATGTCCATTTTCCAAGAACAATTATCTACATAGTATAATTCCATTGCCATACGTTCTTCATAAGTTGTTGAACTTCTTCCATTTGCTTGCCAATAGCCTGTTAATCCAGGAGTAATACTCAAAAATTTTTCTTTATTTTCTCCATATTTTTCAAGTTCTTCCTTAGTTATTGGTCTAGGTCCTACGATAGATAAATCACCTTTAAATATATTCCAAATCTGTGGTAATTCGTCTAAACTTGTTTTTCTTAAAAAATCTCCAACTTTTGTGATTCTTGGATCATGTTCTAGTTTATAGTTCTCTTTAAATTCTTTCATTTGTTCTTCATCAAAATTTTTTATCATTTGTTCTGCGCCAGATATCATTGTTCTAAATTTATATATATATATTTCTTGCCCATTTTTTCCAATTCTCTTATGTTTAAAAAATACTGTTCCTTTTGAATCTAGTTTTACTATTATTCCAATTGTTAAAAATACAGGAGACAACACTACTAAACCTATTGCTGATAATAGGATATCTACTATTCTTTTAGTTGCTTTATAAAATTTCTTTTCTTGCATTGCTTTTTCCTTTATTTTTAAATTAATTCTAATACTATCATTTATAGCAGATACATCAGGTCCTTCTATTGCCATTTTTATTATTTCCTCCTCTTTTTTAGCAATTCATTATAAATTTAATTTAGCCATTTTTATTATACAAAATAAATGTCAAATTTGCAAGTTTTTCTATTATTTTTTAGTATATGATATTATTCCATATTTTTCAACCTTTTTCACAAAATTGTAAAATTTTTGTAACATTTATTGTTACAATTCACAGCTTATAGTATAAAGTCCGCCAAATCTCGTCGGGGATTTTATATTTATTATAAATTGAACCCACGTGGGAAACGCCTACGAAGTTTTTCGGGGGTCTTCAATTTCTTCTAAATATAAAACCCCTGCGTTTGGCTACTTTAGATTTTAATTGCTGTGAATTGTAGCAATTTATTTTGTCATATTTATTATGTGTAAAATATATAACAATTATAATAAACTGACAATAATATTTATAAGCTTTTTCTAAACATTATTGTCAGTTTTTAAATATGTGTAAATAAATAATTTATTCCACCGTTTGCAACTGCGGTCAAAGCTAATATGATTATTCCTGCGGTAAAAACTCCTGCAATTATTGCTGGTACTGCTTTTTTAGGTGGCACATCTAAAAAATTTGCAATTAGTGATCCTGTCCACGCTCCAGTTCCAGGAAGTGGAATTGCAACAAATATGTAAAGTGCTAATGCTGTTGCTGTTTGTAATCTTTTATCCTCTGCTATTTTCTTTGTTGCTTTTTCTGTTACCCAGTCAATAATTATTCTAAATATTTTTATTTTTCCTAATAAATCAAATATTGGTCTTATGTATTTTACAATGAAATATACTGGTAATATATTTCCAATAAAGCTAATTACAAATGCTTCTAGATATGACAAATGAAATGTAAATACTCCGAACTGGAATTGCTCCTCTTAGTTCTATTATTGGTATCATACTTATTAAAAATGTAACTATGTAGCCCATCAAATTTCCTCCTCTAAAACTTCTTGTATCATATTTTTAGTTATTGTGCCTTCTCTTAAAATTTCTACTTTCTTTCCATCTATTTTTGCAACTGTTGATGCAACACCGATTTTAGTATTTCCATTATCTATAACGTAATCTACATTATTAAGAATTTCTTTAGAAATATTATCTAGATTTGTTTTGGTTTCTTCTCCTGCTAAATTTAGACTTGTTGCAACTATTGGACTACCCAATAATTCTATTACTTTTAACAAAAATTTATCATTTGGCATTCTTATTCCAACAGTATTTAATCCTGATGTAACAATATCTGGTATTTGTTCATTTTTTTCAAATATTAATGTAATTGCTCCTGGAAAAAATTTATCTATTATTTTTTCTTCTTCAAAAGAAACTTTTTTTACTACCTTTTTTAGCATATCTTTATTTGATACTAATATACTGCAAGGGTTTGATTTTTTTCTCTTTTTAATTTCATATATTTTTTCTACTGCTTTTTCATTTAGTGCATCCGATATAAGTCCATATACTGTATCTGTTGGGGCAATAATAATTCCTCCCATTTTTATAACTTCTATGGCTTCTTTTACTCTTCTTTCTATTTCGTCTTCATTTAATTTGATATATTTCATAAACGCAAACTTTCTCCTTTATTATTCCAGTTTTAGTGTTATTACTGTTCCTTGTTCTATTGATACGCCATCTGCTACATTTTGACTTACAACTTTTCCGCTTCCGCTATATGACACATTTAAGTTTTTCTCAGATAATTTTTGTTTTGCCTCTGATAAAGTCATACCTATCAAATTTGGAACTGTTACAGATGTTCTTACCGTATTTTCTTCTGTATATAGTACAACTGTTGCTCCATCTAATACTTCTGTATCTTTTAGCGGAACTTGTTCTGTAACAAGTATTGAGTTACTGTTTTTAGTGTCTTCACAAACAACTTTGTATCCTAAGTTTTCCAAAGTTTTCTTAGCTTCTGTTAATGTTTTATTAGTAACGTCTGGAAGTTTTTCTGTTTTTATAGTAGATGTTGTAGCTCCACTTGAATCAGAATTTTCTGATGCAATTCCCATATATGGTAATATCTCTGATAACATTTTTGAAACTATTGGTGCTGCAACTGTACTACCATAAGGGTTAACTCCAGATGGTTTATATACTGCAACTAATATTACTAATTCTGGATTTTCTGCTGGTGCAATAGCTACAAAAGAAACTGTATATCCATCTTCTGGTCTACTAGGAGATGGCTCAGCTGTACCTGTCTTTCCTCCTATTGAATATCCTTTAACTGCGCCGTTTCCTCCTCCACCGTCTGTTACTACATACTTCATCATTTCTCTAACTGATTTTGCAGTTTCTTCTGATATAACCTGTCTAACTGTATTTGTCTCTATCTCTTGTTCAGTACCTGTATCTGTATTTACAACTTGCCTTACTATCCTTGGCTGCATTAGTTTACCGTCATTTGCGATACTAGATACTGCTGTGATTAATTGAAGTGGAGTTATTTCAAATCTTTGGCCAAATGAAATTGTTGCAAGTTCTACTGGTCCAACATCTTCTATTTTATGGAATGTACTTCCACTTTCTCCTGTTATTGCAATTCCTGTTTTATCAAATAAGCCAAATGCCTTAAAATATTTGTACAATGTATTTACTTTTATTCTTTGACCTAATTGTATAAATGCACTATTGCAAGAATTTCCAACTGCTTGTTTTAGTGTTTGTGCCCCGTGCGTTTTAGAGTTTGCACATTTTATTGTTCTATCACTTACTTGTATTGAACCTTTACAAGTAAAATCTCCCGGAACATTTACCCCAGTTATATTTTCCTCTAATGCTGTTGACGCAACTAACAGTTTGAAGGTAGAGCCCGGTTCATATGTACGCATAAAGTTTCTATCTGACCATTGCTCAGCAAGTAATTTGCTTTTCTCTTCACTTGATAACTCTTTTTCTTCTCCTTCAGTTTTATTATCTTTGTTTTCCTCAATATTTAATGTAAACGGAGTATTTAAGTCATAGCTTGGATATGTTGCCATAGCAAGGATATCTCCTGTACTTGGTCTCATTACTATTGCACTTCCTGCATTTGCTTTGTATTTATCTACTCCTTCTTTAAGATATTTTTCTACTATCTTTTGTATATCTACATCTAGTGTAAGATACAAATCACTTCCGTTTTCTACTTCTACATATTGCTCAGCATTATCTGATATTTCTTTTCCATTAACATTTGCAGTTGTTACTATTTTTCCTGATGTTCCTTGAAGTACAGAATTCCATTTATGTTCTATTCCATATAACCCTTGTGAATCTGTTCCTGTGAAACCTATTACATGTGCTGCTAATGTTCCATAAGGATAATATCTTTTATTATCCTCATCTATATTTATTCCTGATGTTATTTTATTATCACTCATCCATTTCTTTAGTTTATCTACAGAATCTTGTTCAACTTTTTTTATAATAGTTTCAACAGAATTTTCACTTTGAACTTGTTTAAGTACTGTTTCATATTCTAGACTAAATATATCTGATAAGCCTTTAGCTACCTTTTCTTGCAAAGCTTTTGTTTCTGCTGCACCCTTTTTTATAAACTTAGAAGGGTTTATTGTTATTGTATCAACTGATGCACTAACTGCCAAAGCCTTTCCATTTACATCATATATTGCTCCTCTTGTAGGGCTTATAATCTTATTTAATGTCTGTTGTCTTGATGCAGATTCTTTTAATTCTGCTCCTTGTACAAATTGTATCCATCCAATTCTTAATATTAACAAAAAGAAAATAACAAAAGCGACTGTCATAGTAGGTGCAATCCTTTTAGTTATGACAGCTCTTTTGTTATTTCCTTTCTTATTACTTCTCTTTTTCAATATTTTTCACCAAAAATATTGTATATTAAATTTATATAAAAATCAATAGATATTAGACTAAAATTTTGTCTATATTCTCTTACGTTAATTAAAAAAGTAAAATCTATTGAATAAAAAATAAAGATAAATTAGTTCTACATTAACAACTATTGTAAGA
>CANREW010000008.1 GCA_947629765.1 uncultured Clostridia bacterium | reverse complement strand
ACTCTTAATCACAAGGTCCGCGGTTCGAACCCGCGATGGCGCACCAAATTATTTTTCAATTAAATTTGCAAAATTATCACTAAATTCTTTATTAACTTTTTTCAAATTAATCGGTCTTAAATCTTTATTTGTAAAGCAATGCTTTGTTTCACCAACAAGAACAGTTACACCAGTTTTTAAATCTGTCATATTATATCCAACAGTCATTCTTACACCATTATATTCTTTAATAAAAAGATTAATAACTATAGTATCTTCAAAAGTAACATGATGCTTATATTCACAGCTTACGCCTAATACTGGGATAGTAATATTATTTTCTTCTAAAACAGAAAAAGGCATTTTAATAGACTCTAGCCAAGCAGTTCTTGCTTCTTCCATATATCTAATGTAATTTGAATGATGCACTACACCCATTCTATCTGTTTCATAATAATTTATCTTTCTTTCATAAATAAAACTCATAGTTAATCTCCTTTGCATAAATATTTTAATAATAATATCACATTTTTAAATTAAAGTCACTAGTGAATATTAAAAAATAGCTTTGGAAATTTTAATTTCCAAAGCTATTTTTTGAATAAATTAATATTTTAAAATTCACAATTATTAGGTGTTCTTGGGAAAGGAAGAACATCACGAATATTTTGCATACCAGTTAAATACATCATCATTCTTTCAAAACCAAGTCCAAAACCGCTGTGTACACAACTTCCATAACGTCTTAAATCCATATACCACCAATAATCTTTTTCACTTAAATTCAATTCTTTTAAACGAGCATTTAATTTTTCGAAGTCATCTTCTCTTTGACTTCCACCAATGATTTCACCAATACCAGGAGCTAAAAGATCACAAGCTGCAACAGTTTTTCCATCAGGATTTTGTTTCATATAGAAAGCTTTAATTTCTGCTGGATAATCAGTTACAAAAACAGGTTTTCCAAAGACTTTCTCGCTTAAATATCTTTCATGTTCAGTTTGAAGGTCAATTCCCCAAGAAACAGGAAATTCAAATTTATCATTTACTTTTTCAAGCTCTTTGATAGCATCAGTATATGTTATTCTTCCAAAATCAGAATTTAAAACATTATGCAATTTTTCAAACAAAGAATTATCTATAAATTGATTGAAAAATTCCATTTCTTCAGGAGCATTTTCTAAAACATAAGAAATAATATATTTAATCATATCTTCTGCTAAATTCATATCATCATTTAAATCTGCAAAACAAATTTCAGGCTCAATCATCCAAAATTCAGCGGCATGTTTTACAGTATTAGAGTTTTCTGCTCTAAATGTAGGTCCAAAAGTATATACATTACGAAAAGCGTGAGCAAAAGTTTCAACATCTAATTGTCCACTAACAGTAAGATGTGAAGATTTTCCAAAGAAATCCTTAGAAAAATCAACTACTCCATTTTCATCTTTTGGTGGATTATCTAAATCAATTGCAGTTACTCTAAACATTTCACCAGCACCCTCACAGTCACTTCCAGTAATGATAGGTGTATGAACATATACAAAACCTCTTTCTTGGAAGAACTTATGAATAGCATAAGACAAAACGCTACGAACTCTAAACACAGCATTAAAAGTATTAGTTCTTGGGCGCAAATGGCTTATAGTTCTTAAATATTCAAAAGAATGTTTTTTCTTTTGAAGAGGATAATCTAAGTCGGCTTGGTTAACAATTTGTATATTATGTGCCTTAATTTCAAAAGACTGTTTTGCATTTTCTGTTTGAACAACTTCTCCTGTTACAATAAGAGAAGAACTGATAGTAAGTTTTTTTACTTCTTCAAAATTTGAAAGAGAAGTATCAAATACGACTTGTATATTTTTAAAGAAACTTCCATCATTTATTTCTATAAAACCGAAATTTTTAGAATCACGAATAGTTCTAACCCAACCAGATATAGTAACAGTGGCATTTACATATGATTCCAAATCTTTATATAAATCTTTAACTAAAACATTTTTTGTTTCCATTTAAATCAATCCCTTCTTAAATGTATATAATATCCATATTATACAAAAAAAACCAATAATTTTCAAGCATTACATAAATAAAAATTAATTTTTTATAACATATCTTTCTTTTTTAGCCATAGTGTAGTAAGCAAAGTAAGTATAACAGAAATAGTTATAATTATAGGGAAACCAAGACTACTGTGCCCAAATGGTAAGCCTACATTCATACCCCAAAAACTTGAAATCATAGTAGGAACGGCAATTACAATAGTGACAGAAGTTAAAAACTTCATTACAGTATTTAAGTTATTTGAAATTAAAGAAGCATAAGTATCCATAGTTCCACTTAAAATATCACTGTATATCTTACCCATTTCTATTGCTTGTTTATTCTCAATAATTGCATCCTCTAATAAATCTTCATCTTCATCATATAATTTTAAAATTTTTCCCTTCATAGTTCTTTCCATTACGACTTCATTAGATTTAAGTGAAGTTGAAAAATACACTAAGCTCTTTTCTAAACTAAGCATCGTTAAAATCTCTTTATTTTTTAAAGAATCTTTTAATATTGCCTCTGTTGCTTCTGTTTCTTTATTAATTCTTTTCAAATAATTCAAAAAATAAGAAGAATTAGAAAACATTATTTGTAAAATAAATCTACTTTTTTTATAAGTTGCAAAATTTTTTGCTTTTAATTTCTCAAAGTCTTCGATAACTTTTATTTTACGTGAACATACTGTAATAAAAAAATCATCTCTAACAACAATCATTCCAAGAGGGATAGTTGTATAAAGAGCAGAATCTGCATTTTTTTCAATAACAGGAACATCAATTACGAAAAGTATAGTAGAATCATCTTCCTCTTGATCAATTCTGGCCTTTTCTTCTATATCCAAAGAGTAACGAATAAAGTCCTCTTGAATTTTTAAATTTTCACAAACATTCTTAATTTCTTCATCGGACGGGTTTGTCAGATTTATCCAAGAACCTTTCTTAAATTCATTAATTTCTGAAGTTTTTCCAGTTTGAATATCTGTATTGTAAATTTTCAACATAACTTTATTCACCCACCTTTTTATTTTTTCATCGCTACTATTTTATAACTTTTAGAGAGTTTAGTCAAGAATCTTGAAATGCCAATTAATATGTTGTATAATATAGCCTGAGTATTAAATAAATGTTAGGAGGCAAAATAATGCTAGTAACAACAGGAGTAACAGTAAGATTCGGAAAAAGAGTTTTATTTGAAGATGTTAATATAAGATTCGGAAAAGGAAATTGCTATGGAATAATTGGAGCAAATGGGGCAGGTAAATCAACATTTTTAAAAGTATTGTCAGGAGAAATAGAACCAAGCAAAGGAGAGGTTACAATTGAAAAAGGAGAAAGACTATCAGTGTTAAAGCAGGACCACTTTGCTTATGAAGAATATACAGTAATTGATACAGTAATAATGGGAAACCAAGAATTATATACAATAATGAAAGAAAAAGAAGCAATATATGCAAAACCTGATTTCTCAGAAGAAGATGGAATGAGAGCTGCAAAACTAGAAGAAAGATTTGCAGAACTTGATGGATGGAATGCAGAGGCAGATGCTGCAACACTTTTAAATAATTTAGGTATTGAAACAGATATGCATTATAAATTAATGAAGGAAATAGAAGCAAAAGATAAAGTAAAAGTTTTACTTGCACAAGCATTGTTTGGAAATCCGGATGTACTTTTACTAGACGAGCCAACAAACGACTTAGATATAAATAGTATAAATTGGTTACAAGAATTTTTAATAGACTTTGAAAATACTGTTATAGTTGTATCACATGATAGATATTTCTTAAATAAAGTTTGCACACATATAGCAGATGTAGATTTTGGAAAAATAACAGTATACCCAGGAAACTATGATTTCTGGTATGAATCAAGTCAATTAGCATTAAAGCAAGCAAAAGAAGCAAATAAAAAGAAAGAAGAAAAAATAAAAGAATTACAAGAATTTATTGCAAGATTTAGTGCAAATGCCTCTAAATCAAAACAAGCAACATCAAGAAAAAAATCACTAGAAAAAATAGAATTAGAAGAAATAAAACCATCAAATAGAAAATATCCATATATAGATTTTAAACCAGATAGGGAACCTGGCAAGGACATATTAACAATAAAAAATATATGTAAATCAATTAATGGAGAAAAAATACTTGAAAATGTTTCTTTTACAGTAAAAAAAGACGATAAAATTTTACTATTAGCAGACAACGAAATAGCAAAAACTTTGTTATTCCAAATAATTGCAGGAGAAGTAGAGCCAGATTCAGGAGAAGTAATATTTGGAACGACTATCACAAAAGATTATTTCCCAAAAGATAATAATTATATGTTTGAAAAAGACTTACTGCTTGTAGATTGGTTAAGAGGATACTCAAAAGATCCAGATGAAACTTATGTAAGAGGATTTTTAGGAAGAATGTTATTTTCAGGAGAAGAGGCACTAAAAAACATAAAAGTATTATCAGGAGGAGAAAAAGTAAGATGTGTATTATCTAAAATGATGTTATCAGGAGCAAATTTCTTAATGTTTGACGAACCAACAAACCATTTAGACATGGAAAGTATAACATCATTAAACGAAGGAATGAAGAAATTTAAAGGAAATATGCTTTTCACATCACACGACCACGAACTTTGTCAAACAGTTGCAAATAGAATAATAGATATAAAAGAGGACAAAGTAATTGACAAAGAATGTACTTATGACCAATATCTTGAACTAGAATAAAATATAAAAATAAAAGCTCCTTCAAAAAAGGAGCCTATTATTTTTTTAATATTAATAATAATATGATGATGATAAAGTATTAAGGTCAAGACTATTAAAAATTGTAACACCAAGAGTAACAACTAAAACAAAAATAACAACCAAAAGAACTAAGGCAATAATACCAAGGACTAAACCAGCAACTCCCATTCCACGACCGCCATTGTGTTTACCAGCTACACTGAAAATAATTGCCATTATTGAACAAGGTAGTGATACAGACCAAACCCATAAGAAAACAATAGAAACTATACCTAAAATCATAGATGTAATATTGAATCCTTTTTTCTCAGAGTTAATTTCTGCAGTAGTATTAGTATTTGCATTTGTGTTTGTATTTACAACTTCTTGTTCATTGTTTTTCTCTTCGTCCATCGGACACTCCTCCTTTTACTTTAGTTAAATATATATAATAAGTTAAATTAAAACTTATAATACCAATATTATTTATATTTATTCTGGATTTCTTCGATTTCGTTATAATGATTTTTTAATATATCCAAAAACACATCAGCAATTTGTGGATCAAACTGCAATCTTCTATTCTTTTCAATTTCTTCTTTTACAAAATCCAAATCTAATGAATCTCTGTAAGTTCTTTTAGATGTCATAGCATCAAAAGTATCAGCAACAGCGGTAATTCTTGCTAAATAAGGGATGTCATCACCTTTTAATTTAGAAGGATAGCCAAGACCATCATATCTTTCGTGGTGATGCTTTACAATTGGGATAATATCTTTAAAAATCACAGCATTTGATAAAATATGAACACCAATAGCTGGATGATTCTTAATTTCAGAATATTCCGTAGGAGTAAGTTTAGAAGGCTTTAAAAGAATACTATCAGGAATACCTATTTTACCAATATCGTGGAAAAGACCTCCTATTTTAAGTGTGTGTAAATCTTCGTCAGAAAGATTTAAGTGTTTTCCGATTAAAACAGAATACTCAGAAACTCTATCAGAGTGACCTTTTGTATAAGGATCTTTTGCTTCAACAGTATATCTTAAAGTCTCAATGCTTTGCAAATAAGCATTTTCCAATTTTTCATTTGCTTCTTTTAATTCTTCGTTTATTTCTTTAATAGTATTCATCTGCTTAATTGCTTTTACGCCAGACTCAATTAAAAGCAATAGTTGGTCAAATTTATCACTCTTTTCACAATAACCTTGAATATCTAATCTTTTTATTGTTTCAAGAGGTGGGGCCAAATCTTTGTGTCCTGTAAGGAGTAAAATATAAAGTTCCTTATTAAACTCACGAATTTCCTCAACAACCTTATCACCGTGAATAGGTGTCATAATAAAGTCAAGAATCATTAAATCAAAATGTTCTTGTTTAACCCTTTCAATTGCTTCAAGAGGATCTGTGACGCCAGCAAAGCTGTAACCAGACTTCTTTAAAAATATTGATAATGAATCAATTATACCGATTTCATCATCAACAACAAGCACTTTAATACCATTTGTAGCTTGAGCTTGCATATTTTTTCTCACATTATCACATCCTCTACAAAAATTATAGCGATAAATTCAAAAAAAATCAAGGAAAATTTACAAAAAAATTCCAAATTTGACAAAATGTTTTGCCACAAATCATATCTCATATAAAAAATGTGAGCAAATTAGGTTTTACCCTAGCTTGCTCATAAATTAAATTCTATCTATTCACAAGGAATAACTATACTAAATGTTGTACCTTTATTTACCTCAGAATGAAAATCAATAGTACCATTAAAGTGGGCTCTTATATTAGAGTAAGACATAAATAGTCCAAGTCCAGTACCATTTTTACCTTTGGTTGTAATCATTTGCTTAAACAATTTATTTTGTACTTCTTTACTCATACCACATCCATAATCTTGAACATTAAAGATTATAGAAGATGAATCTTTAACTATTGAAAAATCAATTTTATTATCAGGAACACCATTATATGATTGAATTGCATTTGAAATAAGATTATTTATAACCTGCACAAGGCAATTTATATCTCCATGCATAATGAAATCTTTATCAACACCAAGATTTAAATTTAACTCAATCAAAGCATTTTTAAGTTCATGTTTCATTAAAATATTAACACGTTTAATCAATTCCTCAATAGTAAATTCAGCAGAAACATTATCACTGGTTTCAACAGCCTGTCCTTTAACAGCAGTGATTACATCAGACATATATGATGTATGAGTTTTTATCTTAGCAACCCAAGTTGACATATCTTTAGCAATTGCATGATGATCTTCATTTGTAACTTCTATATCACCAATAGAAGTATCATATTCTGTAATTAAATCATTCAAAGCCTCGGTTGCACCAGCAATAGACATGATAGGTGTTTTTAAGTTGTGAGCAATACCACCAATCATTTGACCAAGAGATGCAAAACGCTCTTTTTCAATAAGCATATCTTGATTAGAACGAATAGTTTGTAAGTCAAGTACGTGCTGAGTAATATCTTTAAATAAAATCAAAGTACCCAAAAACATACTTTTATTAACAATACTAGAAACTTCAACATTAAAATATTTATTAATATTATCAAAATGAGCTGCAAAAGAAATCGTTTTTGGACTCAGAGAAACAGTACGCAAAGCATTTTTTAATTTAGGTAAATAACTACTTTTGTTCCAATCAAAAATATTAGTATTACGAATATTTTGCTCTTTTTCTTTAAAAACCGTAAGAAAAGATCTATTAAAATCAATTATATTATTTTTTTCATTTAAAACGACATAGCTATCTGACATCCTATCAACAACTCTTTCAAGAGCGATAGGCGTAACAGACAAAAAGTCAAATTTAAAAATTGCAATAGTTATAAACATTATTGCAAAAGAAAATGAAATTGGTGTAAGGTATATATTTGCTGGAATAACATTTAAAATAGCTAATGTATTAGCAATGGCCGGAATAGATGCACCAATTATAATAAATAATGATTGTTTAGAAAAGAAACCTACATTTTTAAAAGTATGTTTTAACATCCTTATAATACTTATAACGAATAATCCATAAGTATATAAAAGGTGTACATACATATATGGTCCATAAACCATTTCACTAAAATTAAAAGAATAATTTTCGTAAAATAAATGATGCAAATCATTTGTAAAAAGAACTAATAGTGAAATAATAGGAATTACTAGAAGCAATAAATATTTATCATTATATTTAATTTTTGTATTAACAAAAGAAGAAACCATTAAGAAAAATGCAACAGGTAAAAAACAAGTACCTATATAAATGAAATTCTCAAATAAAATAGGCTTTGCATCATAATATACTACAAAAAACTTTTGAAAAATAAGGCCTACACAAATAATAATAACTGAAAGCAACATAGCAGAAAGGAAATATTGTATTTGCATGATAGGCTTTTTCTTTAGTACATAGTATACTAGGAATATCGAAAGCAATGTAGAAATGATAAGTAAAATAAATGATAAATCAAACAATTGCATATCTAAACCCTCCGTTTTCTTTTGTTAAACAATATAATAAATTCTAAAAATTTATAAAACCGATTTTTTTAAAATAATTCATATATCTTATTATATAATTTTTATCAATTTTTTTCCAGTGAAAACCGATATTTTTTAAATAATTTTCAGAAAATTTTGAATTAAGTCGAATATTTGAAGTATATATAAGCTCTTTATCTTTATTTAAATCATGAATAATACCTGAAACAAGCTCTTTCCTTGAATTGTCATCAAGTATTCCGGTAATAATATCCTTCATCATTTGAGTAGATACAGGTAAAATATCAAATCCCAACGCAGTTACAGTTTCCAATAAAAGTTTTATGGAAAGTAATTTAGGGTTTTGAATATGAAATACATTACAATCAGATGTATGATTTAATATTTTTATAATCGCATTTGAAGCTAAATCTACTGGAGTAAGTTCTAATTCATGCTCTAATGTATATCTAGGAAAAGCACCAATTTCAGTAAAACTCTTTATCCTTTTTGCAAAAGCATTATCTATGGCGTTTCTTTGGAAAGCACCATCAGAATATCTATTTGTAATATTTCCAAGTCTTAATATTTGAGCATCTAATCCATCAGAAATTGCTTCAAGGACTAAAATTTCAGCCTTAAATTTAGTTATTGTATATACACTTTGAATATTTTGTCCAATATATAAATCATTTTCAGTAAATATTTTTTTATCCTTAATATTTTCCGCAGTTTCTATTATAGTTTCCTCTTTTTCACCATTTCCAGAAACGCTAATAGTAGAAATATGTATTAATCTTTTTCCATATTTTTTACAAAAAGCAATAACATTAGCAGTACCTTTTACATTTATATCCTCAAATTCTTGTTCATTTCCAAAATGTTTAACAATAGCACCAGAATTTATTACACATGAAACATTTTCAACTAGTTCTTTAAATGCCTTAGGAAAAATACCAAAAGCAATTCCATCAGTAATATCTCCGGAAATAACTTTGATTCTATTTTCTACTTTAGAGGCAAAATCATTTCCAAAGTAAAATCTCAAACTTTGAAGTAGTCTGTATCTTGGAGACACATTATTTTTATTTCTAATTAAACAATATACAGTTCCAGAGTTTTGTTTTAAAAATTCATATATAATATGAGAACCAAGATATCCAGTACCACCAATAACTAAGATATCTTTTACTTTTATCTTAGAAATGGTTTTAAAGTTATTTTCAGTATTTCTTGAAAGAACATCATTAACTTTGGTATAATCATAATTCTCTATAAATGAATTATCAAGAGCAGGAATTTTGCGAGAAAGTTTTCTTATAGTAGGGAATCTAAAAATATCTCCATATTCAAAATTCAAGCCATATTTAATAGCCTCTATTTGCATATTAATTGCAGAAATAGAATCTCCACCAATATCAAAGAAATTGTCATCAATAGAAATATTATCGACTTTCAAAATATTCTTCCAAATTTGAAGAAGCTTGTCTTCGTTAGAATCAATTTTAGAAATATCAATAACACTTGTTTCAGACATACTTGGAGCAACTTCTGGAAGCGGAAGTGCTTTTCTATCTATCTTTCTGTTTATTGTATAAGGCATCTCATCTAACTTAATAATATAAGTTGGAACCATATATTGAGGCAAGAATTTTCTTAAAAACTCTTTAACTTTATTCTCAGAAATATTTTCATTTGTCACATAATAACCACATAAAACTTCTCTATTATTAACAATAGCTTTGTTTACAACACAAGAAGTGATTCCTTCGATTTGAGACATTTTATTTTCGATTTCTCCAAGCTCAACACGAAGACCACGAAGTTTAATTTGGTGGTCAACACGTCCTAGACATTGAACTTTTCCATCAAAAGTCCATCTTCCAATATCGCCAGATTTATATATTTTGCCCTCTCCAAAAGGATTGTCCAAAAATACTTTTGAAGTTAGCTCAGGCTTTCCAATATAACCATTTCCAACTTGTATACCAGAGATGTAAATCTCGCCAATAACGCCAATAGGAACTCTTTTCATATTTTTATCCAAAATATGAATTTGAGTATTTTTAATAGGAGGACCAACAGTGATTTCCTTTTCACCTTCTAAGTTTTGAACATTACTTAAAACAGTAATCTCACTCGGACCGTAAATATTATATATATTTATATCACTTGCTAATGCGTGTAAATCGTCTACAAATTTTTGTGGGAGAGGTTCTCCACCAAAAACCATATTTTTAACCCTAGCAAGTGCAGTATTTTTCTCTCTATTATCGTAATTTATTTTCATAAGACTAGGTGTAACAGTCATAACATCAACATTGTGTTTTTTAATTAAGCTATCTAGCAATTTTGGATTTCTATGCTCGCTGTTATTTGCCATAACAACCGTCATACCATGAGTTAAAGATACAAAAATCTCATAAACGAAAATATCAAAAGGAGTAGATGTAACTGATGCAATAGTATGATGTTTACCATCACGTAAATAGTCTAATGCATAAGTCATAGCTTTGGCCATATTAGCAAAACCTACTTGATTTAGCATAACTCCCTTTGGAGTACCAGTAGAACCAGATGTATAAATTATATATGACAAAGAATCTTTGTTAGGTCTAATATTTGGGTTATCAAAATTATCTCCATAAATTTTTTCATTACTTAAATCAATTTCAATTAAATTTTTGATTTGCTTAACATTTTGTTTAAGTTCAGCTTGTGTTAGTACATATTGAGTTTTGCTATCCTCTATGTAATACTTAGTTCTGTCTATTGGATAAGTAGGATCAACATTAAAGAAGGATGCTCCAGCCTTTAAAATACCAAGCATTGACACGATAGTTTCAAGAGAACGATTTGTCATAATACAAACAATATCATTTTCTTTTATACCAAACTTAATTAGATAATGAGCCAAAGAATTAGCTTTTTTATTAAGTTCACTATATGTAAGCTTTTCGTCATTACAAATAACAGCTATTTTTTCAGGAGTCTTTTGGACTTGATCCTCAAAAATAGAAACAATAGTGTCGTCATTAATAGGCATATATGTATCATTAAATTTATTTAAAAGATCCGCTTCTTCGTCAGTAATAATAGATAAATCACAAATTTTGCAATTTGTATCTAAGAGCATTTGCTTTAATACAAAGATATAATGCTTAAGAATACTTTCAGCTGTCTCAAATTTGAATAAATCAGTATTAAACTCTAAATTAAATGTGTAAGTTTCAGGAATTATCTCAAACCATAAATTAAACTTAGAAGTTTTTGTATTAGGAATAAAGACCTTAGCTTTATTTCCACTAATTGTAGGTATAGTAGCACCTATATTTTGATAAGTAAACATTACATCAAGAAGGGAAGTATTTGCATCTTTAGTTAATTTTTTTTGCAAAATTTCATAAGGATAAGGCTGATTTGAAATTCCATCTAAAACATCGCTGTGAATATTCTTTAAAAATTCAGCAAAACTTAAATCAGGGTTAATATGCTTGTTAAATACCATATTATTAACAAACATTCCAACTAAATTCTGAACCTCTTTAAAACTTCTGCCAGCAAAAGGACTTCCTATAACAATATCATTTTGTCCAGTATATTTGTATAAAAGTATATATAGTGCAGATAAAAATACAGAATAACTAGAAATATTGTTAGTTTTAGCAATATTTTCTAATGCTTTAAATTCATTTTTATCCAAAGAAATTGAAATCTTATCTCCACTATAAGACTTAACATTAGACAAAGGATAATCATAAGGCAAATTAAGAGATTCAAAATCAAAATTCTTAAATTTATTGTCCCAATATTCTTCAAAAGATTTTATCTTATCAGAAGCTAAAAATTCCTTTTCCCAAACGCTATAATCAACATATCTTAAATTGTGTTCTTCAAGTTTTTCTCCATTATATAATCTGCAAAAATCATCAAAAATTATAGAAAGAGAAGTTCCATCAACAATTATGTGGTGAGAATCTAACAAAAGCAAACTCTTTGAATTATCTAATATGTATAATTTAGCATGGAGTAGAGGAGCCTTTGCTAAATCAAAAGGCCTTGGAAATTTATCTACTAAACTTTGAACATCATTAGAAGATTCTTCTACTTCTAAATCAATAGAAACATTATCAAGAATAGACTGTTTAAGTTCTCCATTTTCATATTTAAAGACTGTTCTAAAACTAGAATGTAATTTGATAAGTTTATTTAAAGATTCCTGTACTTTTGAAGAATCAAGGACTGTATCAAATAGAAGTCCGCCAGAAACATTATATAGAATTTTTTCATTAAGAGCGACAGTATTTGCGTAATATATTCTAGATTGCGCACAAGACAATGGATAAGATTCACTTTCTGGCGCTTTTGTAACTTCATAAGTCTCCATAATTTTATTATCTGCAACCAAATCAGATAAATTTTCAATAATTGGGTTTTCAAAAATATCCTTTACAGATATTGAAATACCGAGCTTATTTGCTATATGAGTACACAAAGTAATAGCATTTAAAGAATCTCCACCAATTCCGAAAAAAGAATCTTTAATACTTATATTATCAATACCTAATATTTCTTTTAATTCATCAATAATAATTTTATCTAAATCATTTCTTGCAGGGACGATTTCACGATTTTCCTCATTTAAAGTAGGGAGAGGAAGTTTTTTTCTATCAACTTTACCATTAACATTTAAAGGAAGACTATCAAGTTCTGTAATAAAATTTGGAATCATAAATGAAGGTAAAACTGTTCCTAAATATTTCCTTAAAGTATCCACAGAAGTATTTTTTTCAGTTACAATATATGAGCAAATATTTTTATTGTGGATAATAGTAACACTTTCTTTAATTCCAGAGAAGGTAAGTATTTTAGAATCAATTTCACTAAGCTCAATTCTAAAACCTCTAAGTTTTATTTGATTATCAATTCTACCTATATAATTAATACTTCCATCTGCTAAGAATACAGTAAGGTCTCCAGTTTTATATACCTTTCCATCTCCGAAAGGATTTTTAATAAACTTCTCCTCTGTTAAATCAGGTCTATTTAAATAACCCAAAGAAAGACCATCACCGCCAACCCAAAGCTCTCCTGGAACGCCAACAGGTTGAAGATTTCCAGTATTAGATACGACATAGCATGTAGAATTAGCAAGAGGAAAGCCAATAGGGATAAATCCTAATGATAAATCTTTAATATTATAATATGCTGAAAAAGTAGTATTTTCAGTTGGACCGTAGCCATTTACAATATTTAAATCAGGATTAGCCTCTCTTGCAGATTTAATATGTTTAAAAGATAAAGCCTCTCCTCCTATAAGTAGATATTTTAAACATCCAAACATTTTAGGGTTATATTCACAAAATTTATTGAAAAGTGAAGTTGTAAGAAACAAACTACTGATCTTATTTTCTCTTATATAATCACTAAAATAATCTGGATTAAGAAGATTTTCTTTTTTTAGAATAAACAATTCTAAGCCATTAAGCAGAGCTCCCCAGATCTCAAAAGTAGATGCATCAAAAGCGATAGAACCTGTTTGAAGGATTCTATCTCCCTTAGAAAATTTTATAAAATTGGTATTTTTAACAAGCCTAACAATACTTTTGTTAGGAACCATTACACCTTTTGGAGTGCCAGTAGAACCAGATGTGTACATTATATATACAACGTCAGCACTTTCAGTTTTAGCTGATACAAAGCGCATGTCTTTTTTATACATATCAGAATTTAAATCAACTACAAACTTTGGAATATCTAATTCTAAGCGATTTTCTAAATCTGAGGATGTAAAACAAATCTTAGATGCAGCATCTTTTATCATATATAAAATTCTGCTATTTGGATAAGAAATATCAATAGGCAAGAAACTTGCTCCAACCTTTAAGGCAGCTATGATTGATACAATTGCTTCAAGTGATTTATCTAAAAATATTGAAACAGTATCATATAGGCCAATATCCTGAGACTTTAAAAAGTGTGCTAAGATATTTGCCTTATCATTTAACTCTTTATACGTAAGAGTGTTATTTTCAAAACAAACAGCAGGAGCATTTGGAGTTAAATTGACCTGTTTTTCAAATAATGAAATAACACTCTCTTCACTTGGATACTTAACTTTTGTATTATTAAATTCATTCAAAATTTGTGCTTTTTCTTCAGGAGTTGCAATATCGATATCTTCAAGCAATATATCTTTGTTTTCAAGAATTTGATTAATAATATTTAAAATTCTTGGATGAATTAAATTAATATCTTCTTTTGTATATTTGTTTAAACTATAATCATAAGAAATATTTATTTTATGCTCACTATTATAATCATATATATGAATATCTAGGTCATTATTTGTACAATGATTAAAAAGCCACCCAGTAGTATAGTTAGAAGAATCGTCTGATGCCTTATTAACTTGATATGAAACCATAATATTATATAAATTAGGTAGGCTCGAATCTTTTTTTCTAAGATTTTCTAAGATATATTGATATGAATACTTTTGATGTCTAAGCATAGATAAAGTATCTTTTCCAATTTGAGTTACAAAAGATTCAAAAGTCATACTATTATCTATTTTCATTCTAAAAGGTATTGTACTAATAAACATACCAAGAGTATGTTTTTCTTTAAAATTAGTTCTGTTTAAAATTGGTGTACCAATTACAAAATCGTCAAGTCTAGATACCCTAGAAATATATATTCCTAAAATAGCCATAAAGAAGTTATATACTGAAACTTTTAAATCTTGACAAAAACTAGTTATTTTATCACTTATATTTTTATCAAAAGAAAAAGTTAATCTATCTGCCTGGCAACCTAGATAACTAGTTGCAGGATGATTACTATAAATCGTTGCAACTTCTGGAACGGTTTCATAAATTTTATCCCAAAATTCTTTATCTTTTATAAATTTATCACTTTGAACATATTCTTTTTCACTATTTATGTATTGCAAATATGAATTATTATCAGGATTTAGGTTTGGCAAAGAGCCAGAATCGATTAAAGAGTTATAACTTTCTGCAACTTGTCTAACACAAAGAGCAGTAGTTATTGCATCACAAATGATATGATGGAAATTACCTATAATACCACCAGTATTTGTTCCTTTAATTTTGAAAATCTTAAATTCATAAAGAGGGCTATCTAAAAGATTAAATACATTTTGTCTGTTACAATCTTCGTCTATAAAAGCATCTAGAGAATCAATTTCATAGATAGGGAAATCTATTTCTTCAAAGTCACAAAAATATTGCTTAATAGTACCGTTATCTAAGAAAAGTCTGATTTGAAAATTATCATTAGATTTAATCATATTATTTAAAGCTTGTTTCAAAGCATTAAAATCCAAAATTTTAATATCTTTTGAAAAATCTACAATAGTAATAATACGATTAATATTAGTATTTTTAAAATATTGTTCAGTAAGCCAAATAGACTCTTGTGGCTTACTTAAATCATATACATCCTTTTTCATTTTTGCCCCCGAAAATTGTCAAAAAATAATACAAACTCATTATATAATAACGAATATAAAAAAACAAGCAAAATTTTAAATATACATATGAATACGAATGTAAAATAATGGGAACAATTTAAATAAAGCCAAAATAAAGGAATGAAAAGATTGAAAAAACATAGAGTAGAGAAAAAGAGAAACCACTTTTTTTTGAATATATTAACAAAAATATTAGCAGTATTTATCATATCAACAGCAAGTATAGTTTTGTATGATATGTATGTTAATATAGATGTAGAACCAAAAGAATCTTATTCTAGTGAAAAATTGTCAAAAGAAACAAATGTAGAAAATGTTACAGATATAAGTAGTATGCTAGAAAAAGCAACAAAAAGTGTAGTACGGAATATCAAAAATAGATGCAAATGATACATCTATTTTTAGTATAAATTCACCTGTAACATTATCGCTTGGAAGCGGAATCATATTAACAGATGATGGATATATTTTAACAAATGAACACGTAACAGGAGAAAAATATAGTAGATGCTATGTTACATTAGAAAATGGAGAAGAACATTCAGGGACTGTTATATGGGCAGATTCTGATATAGATTTAAGTATAGTAAAAGTTGAATTAGCAGGACTTACACAATTGCCTTTGGGAAATTCAAGTGATATAAGAATAGGGCAAACAGTTTATGCAATAGGAAATCCAATAGGACTAGAATTCCAAAGTACAGTGACATCAGGAATAATAAGTGCAGTAGATAGAACGATAAAACTAAAAGAAGAAGACGAACTTTCATATATGGAAGACTTGATACAAACAGATGCAACTATAAATGAGGGAAATAGTGGAGGACCACTTATAAATGAAAAAGGGGAAGTTATTGGAATAAATGCTGTAAAAATAAAAGAAGGAAATAATATCGGTTTTGCAATACCAATAGATATAGTCAAACCAATAATAGAAAAAATAAAAGATACAGGAAACTTTGTAGAAAGCTCGATTGGAATATATGCTTATGATAAAGAAGTCATACAATATTTAGAAGAAAATTTAAAATTCGACTCAGGAATATATGTTGTATCGATAAATAAGACAGGTGCAGCTTATGGAAAAGGCTTATTAGTAGGAGATATAATAACTCAAATTGATGGTGTTACTTTAAATAAAATGAGTGATTTAAGGAAATATATTTACACAAAAGAAGTAGGAGATGAAGTAAAATTAACTATTTTGAGAAATAAAAAGGTGCTTGAAATACCAATTGTACTTGGGAGGAAGTAAATAGTAGCTATTTTATTTACATTGATATTAAGACAGAAAGTTAAATAGTAGACAGAATGAAAAAACTTCATAAAATCTAATAGTTTTTTCATAATTTTGAAAAAACTTGACTATAATAATAAAAAAGAGTATAATAAAAATAGTTGGAGGCGATTTTATGGAGAAAATAAAAAGAGAAAACTATTTATCTATATTAAGGAATTTCAAAGATAAGCAAATTATAAAAGTAATAACAGGGATAAGAAGATGTGGTAAATCTACTTTATTAGAATTATTCCAAGACTATTTAAAAGAAAATGGAGTAGAAGAGAAACAAATAATATCAATCAACTTTGAAAATGCAGATTATGAAGAATTACAAGATAGAAAAAAATTATATGAATATTTAAAATCAAAATTAGTAAAAGGCAAAAAAACATATATATTTTTAGATGAAATTCAAAATGTTGTTGAATTTGAGAAAACAGTAGATAGTCTTTTCATTAATAAAGATGTAGATTTATATATAACTGGCTCAAATGCTTGGCTCTTATCGTCAGAACTTGCAACATTACTTACAGGAAGATATATAGAAATTAAAATGTTGCCTTTATCATTTAAAGAATATTTGTCAGCATTTGAAGATAAAACTGATATATCGAGAAAATTTAGAGATTATTTACAATATAGTTCATTCCCACAAGCAATAGAATTATTTAAAATCAATCCGAAAAATATTAACCTGTTTTTAGATGGAATATATAATACAATTTTATTTAAAGATGTAATGCAAAGAAAAGGAATAACAGATAAAAACACTTTGGAAAGAGTAACTAAATACTTGTATGATAACATAGGCAATAGAACAAGTATGAAAAATATAAGTGATAACATCGAAGGATTAGAAAAAAATAATTCATATAATACAGTTTCAGCCTATGTTCAGGCCTTAATAGATAGTTATATTGTATATAAAGCAAACAGATATGATATAAAAGGAAAAGAATTTTTAAAAACACAAGAAAAATACTACGCAGTAGATATTGGGCTTAGATACTATATGTTAGGGCAAGGATCTAATAAAGATATGGGGCACATATTAGAGAATGTAGTTTATCTTGAATTGTTAAGGCGAGGATATGAAGTTTATATTGGAAAATATGATGATTTAGAAGTTGATTTTGTGGCAAAAAATCCAGAAAATACAATTTATTATCAAGTTGCATTAACTACAAGAGATGGTATTGATGGAAAAAATAGTATTCTAGAAAGAGAATTAGCACCATTGAAAAAAATAAACGATAATTATCCTAAATATATATTAACATTAGATAATGAATTAGATACTGATTATGATGGAATAAAGAAAATAAATGTATTAGATTGGCTATTATGAATTGCTAATATCAGAGCAGAATTTTAAAATTTATACCACATAATTTGTTATGTATTATAAAATAAATCCAATATTTTTTGTTACAATAAAAGTGTTATAATGCTAAATTATGACAAAAAAACAAAAAATTTGGAGGAAAACTAATGATAAGAAACGCTGAAACGCTAGTGACTCTACACACACACACACACACACACACACACACATAGTATATTAGAAGAAAAAGATAATATAAGGACACACAGGACTTATACTTAATTTTAGTATAAGTTTTGTGTGCTTTTTTGTTGCAATTTTAATTTGTTTAAAAATAAAAATTATATAAAAAAAAGAGGGAGGAAAACAAATGAAAGACTCAGAGAAAAAAATGATAATAATATTAATTATTGTCGCAGTAGTAATAATAGGAGGAATAACCCTATTAACAAAAAACAAAGGAGGAAATGCAAATCAAGCAGGAGGAAATGAGACAAATACACCAGAAGAAGAGTTTGTAAATGTCTTAGAAGATGGAACAAAATTAAATGTAAGTGAGGAACTACATAAGACAAAAGTAGTAGATGGATTAGAAATCAGTGATTTACAACTAACACAAAAAGGAAATGAAACACTACTTCTTGGAAAAGTAACAAATACAACAAGTGTAGTTCAAACAAAAGTAATAAAGATAACACTAATAGATAAGACCGGAAAAGAATTAGAAACCTTGCCAGTATATGTAGAAGGAGTAAAACCAGGAGAGAGCACAGAACTTATTGCAAGCTGTACATTAGATTATGCAAATGCTTATGATTTTAGAGTAAGTAAATAAATCCTAATTTTAAATTACTAATTAACAAATAGAAAGAAGAAAGAAGGGAAAGCAAAACTTATGAGAAAAGAAAAAGGAATAACCTTGATTGCATTAATAATAACGATAATAATACTGATAATTCTGTCTGCAATAACAATAAATAGTACAGTTGGAGAGCATGGGTTAATAGATGTAGCAACAGAGGCAGCAGTGAGGACAAGAATAGCAGAATATCAAGAAAATTTAGACCAGATAGGAATAATGGTAATAGCCGATAACATACATAAAAACTTAACAGGAAAAGAATACTTAGAAGAATTTAAAAAGAAGGTAGAAGAATCGGAAGTATTCAAAGATAGGAAATCAGCAGATATAATAGGCAAAGAAGAAGGAGAAGAGGAAGACAAACTAAGGATAGTAACAAAAGAAGGATATGTATTTGATGTAACAGAGAAAGAAACAAAATATGTAGGATCACTAGGAGATAAAGGCTTTGAACCATTACCAGAGATAAAACAAGGAAGTCTAGAAATAAAACTAGAACAACCAGAAGGTACAGAGACAAACAGCTGGACAAAGGGACCAATAACAGTAACTATAACAGCAAAAAGCGATGAAGAACAAGATTTATCAGACTTTATAATACAATATACAACAGATAGTAATGCAACAACTGGATGGACAACCTATAATGATAGTAATAAACCAAAAATGACGACCAATGGAACGATAACAGCAAGATTAAAGAATAAAGTAGGGGACACATCAAAATATACAGCAACAGCCACAGTAAATAATATAGACACAGTAGAGCCAGACGAACCACAAGTTACAACATCACAAACGTCAAGCAGTATAACAGTAACAGCAAGCGTAAAAGATGGAGAGCCAGAAGAGAGTACACATCCAGGTGAAAAAAGTGGAATAGTAGATATAAAATATGAAATAGAAGAAATTGATAATGCAGAAAGCAAATCAGAAGAAGAAGAAAAAGTAGAAAACTCGCAGGACGAAACACAAGCAGAAATAACAAAATCACATACATTTGATGGATTAAAACAAGATACTTCATATAAAGTAACAGTAACAGCAATAGACAAAGCGGGAAATGAAAAATCAAAAGAAACAAATAATGTAAAAACTAAAAAAATACCTGGCGGAGACCCACTAGTAGGTGGCTCAGGAGCACTTAAATTCACATATAGCCCAGATACAAAGACTGGCTGGACAAACACCGATGTAACAGTAACAATAGAGGCAGCGTATGAAGGAAAGGAAGAAAATGATAATTATACAATAGAATACACAAAAGAATCAAGCATAACAGAAAATACAAAATGGAGTACATATGATAATAATGAACCAGTAACAATGACAACAAATGGAACGATATTTGCAAGATTAAAAGATAGCACAGGTCAAACAGGAGCAACAGCCACAGCTACTGTTGGCAATATTGATAAAGTTGCACCAAGTGTTCCAACAGTTATCACAACGAACGTTAGTGATGTAACACATTCAGGTAAGAAAAATGATTTAACAGTATCTGCAAGTGCTCACGATGAGAATCCAACAGAAGGACACGTAAATGAATTAAGCGGAATAGATGGATTAAAATTCAGTACTGACGGTCAGAAATGGGAAGATATTGATGCAAATGCAACCGATGCGAGTGCTCAAACAGCACAAAACATATTTAAAGAACTTTCTGATAATGTATATACAGTTCAAGTAAAGGCATATGACCACGCTGGAAATGAATCAAAAATAGCTACTGCGAAACAAACAAATGTAGATACAACCCCACCAACTAAGCCTCAAATAAATACAGCTGGTAAACAAGACTCAAATGATGACTTTATATCAGATATTACAGTTACAATAACGCCAGGAACTGACACAGCACTTGGAACGACGGGAGTGGCCAGCACAACATATGAAGTTCAAGGAAAAATGACCACTAACGGAACGATAGACAATAATACAGTTAAGACACTTGATTTAAAAGAAGAGGGAGATTATACAATAACAGCAACAAGTACAGATGGAGCTGGAAATGCAAATAGTAACAGTGTACACGTAAGAAGAAAGAGAAGTTCGATTGAAGATATGGTACAAGAGACTAATTATGGAGAACCAGTAAATTATCCAGTAGACATAGATGGAGTCACAAGCGATAATGATTGGAAGATATTCTACAAAGATAATAGCGGCAATGTATTTATTATAGCAGACGACTATGTACAAAATACAAAGAGTGAAACAGCAAGAAATTTAGCGGGAATGAATGGAACATATGGTACTTATTGTGCATATTGGAGCAGTGTACCAAACTTGAAAGAACGGATGGAGTACACACAAAGACTTATTTATGGCAACTAAATATACTTTAACAAATAGTTATAGTAACTCAAAGTGTGTAAGCAATTTACTAGATACAACAAATTGGGCTAGTTTCCTAGATACTAGCACACACTATGGACAATATGCAATAGGAGGACCAACACTAGAAATGTGGTGTGAAAGCTGGAATACTTATTTAAACAAACACCCAGATGCATCTAATGTATTTACAGACATTCGCCCAGGAACCACTGATACATATGGATACAAAGTATCATCTGATAAGTCGCAAGATCAATACTGGCTATATGTAAATGGTACACAAACCTCAATAAGTTCTACTGACTTAACTAGATTACAATCTAACTATTCAATGTACTTCCCTCACACAACTGAGTATAGCAGTTGCTACGGGTACTGGTTGGCGTCTCCTTCGGCTGGCGACGGCTACGACTACCGCTTGATGGACGTGTACTGCAACGGCAGCGTGAGCAACTACGACTCTTACGACTACAACTTGGGCCTTCGTCCCGTAGTTTGTCTAAATTCTGATGTCTCAGCGACCAAAGAAGGAAATGTATGGCAATTAAGTAAATAAGCGGAAAATTTAAATCAAAAGTAAATGCGAGCAGGCCGGGCCTTGTGTCCGGTGCTCGCACCGAAAATAAAGGATTTGATTTTATGAATGAACTAGTAAAAACAATTAAAGAAATACACAAAGAAGATATATGTTTGTTCAAGATTGGAACTTTTTATCATTGTTACAATAGAGATGCATATATCTTAGCGTACCTATTTGGGTACAAATTAAAAATAACAGGGGAAAACACAAGAGAATGTGGATTTCCTGTAAATTCTCTAAATAAAATAAGAGCAAAATTAGAAGATAAAAAGATAAATTATGCAATCATAGATAAGAGGAGTAATTATGACGAAGAAGAATTTTGCAATTTCAAAAATTTAAATAGATATAGAGAAATTTACGAAAAATCGAATATATATATAACCTACAAGGGAAGAATAGAGAATATCAATGATTTTTTATTAGAGCATATAAATGAAAAAGATTTTAGAAAAATACTAGGAAGAATAGAAGATATAATTTATGATAGAGGATAAATTTAAAGTAGCTCAATTTATAAGAGAATTAATATTAAATATAGATAAATTAATGGATAATTTTCCTAAAAAAGATATTGAATTGAAAAATAGAATAAGAAGTAATAGCTATGATATGTTAGAGTTAGTATATGAGGCTAATGGTGCGATAGATATAGAATATAAAAAAGAGCTAATAGTAAAAATTATAGCAAAAACCAAGGTCATTGATTTTTTATTGAATATGAGTTTAGATAATAAGCTCATAACAGAAAAGAAATATTATAAATTAAGCCAAAGATTAGACGATATTGCTAGATATACAAATGGATGGCTTAAATCTATAATATAGGGCATAATTGTACTGGTTGGCGTCTCCTTCGGCTAACAACAACAACAACTTGATGAACGTGAACTACAACGGCAACGTGAACAACAACAACTATAACAACAACAACTTGGGCCTTCGTCCCGTAGCTTCTAAAAAACTGTGGTTGTGTGTTACTAATGTTACACAAGAGAAGTTTTAGAGGAAACAAATTATGTCCATTAGTGATGCTTAATTCACTATAAAATAAAAATAGATAGATATATTTGTTAGTAAGGTAACTGAAAGGGAGTGTATTTTATCACTATTTTTAAGATAGATTGTGATCGATCTATCTTTTTTAATGCAAAAAAGAAGTTCAATGTACCAAACCGTTCAACGTACCAAACTAATAATTTTTGGAGTAGGTTATGAAAAGAAAAAATAATTTATATGATAATATGTATAAAATTGAGAATATAAAAGAAGTATTTAATGAGATATGCAGAAATACAAAAAACAAAAGAAAAGTACAAAGATTTATGGAGTACAAAAGTATAAATATTACTAGAATATACAATATATTAAAAAATCGTGAGTATGTACCAGGACCATATAATAGATTTACGATATATGAACCAAAGGAAAGAAAAGTAGTTAGTCAAAATATGATAGATAAAGCAGTAAATCATTTAGTGTCAAGGTATATACTCATGCCAGCACTATTAGGCTGTCTAATAGATGCTAATGTAGCAAGTAGAGAGGAAAAAGGCACTCATAAAGGAATAGAGCTTTATCAAAAGTATAGGAGAATTTGTAATAGCAAATATAAGGATTATTACGTGCTAAAATGTGATATAAGTAAGTTTTTTTATAGCATAGATCATGATATATTAAAAGAAAAATTACAAAGAAGGATAAAAGATAAGGATGCTTTAAAGATAGTATATGACATTATTGATAGTGAAAAGTTAGGTCTTGGGATAGGAAATATGACAAGCCAAATACTTGCTATTTTTTATTTAAATGATATGGATCATTTTATAAAAGAAGAATTGAAAATAAAATACTATGTAAGATACCAAGACGATTTTCTATTATTCTCTGAGTCAAAAGAATATTTGAAATTTTGCTTGAAAGAGTTAAAAAATTTTTTGAAAAAAGAAAGACTGAAACTTAATAATAAAACTAGAATATACAAAAATACCAATAATTTTATTTTCTTAGGAAGAAATAATAAGGGGAAATATGCAAAATATAGATATATGAAAAGAAGGCTAAATAGCAAGAAGAAAAGATATTATAATCAAAACATAAAACTTATAAATTTAAGTTGTACGATATTATCATATAAATATCTTTCTAAAAAAATGTCAAAATAAATGTAGCAAAAGGCGAAAATAGTTGCAAAAGCAGTTAAATTATGTTAATATAATAATATATATAATCTTGTCAAGCACAAGTTTACATAGTTTGAAAACCTAAAAATTAATATTTGGAGGTGCATATAATAAGATTATATGTAAAACACAAGCTAGTTATAAATTTTAATTAAAAAAGGAGACTTAATAGCAGTGGAAAAACGGAACAAACTCATAAGCAGCATCATGATAATAGCAATATTTAATCTGCTCATTATAGCTATCATGACGATAGCATACATGGGCAATTATGATGCGAGAAGACTTATTGCAGGTCTGGTATTGGCGGTTATAGTAGACATTGGCGCAGCTCTTAATATGTCGGCGAATAAAAAAGAGCATAAAAGAGTTACAAAAATAGTCGAAAATGCTCTGGCAGAAAATGCCTATACAGCAGTTGCTGCCTCCGAAGAAAACGAAGAAATGTATCTTTTCGATTTTCTAGAAGAAGTATGCACACTGTATGCAATAAGAAAAAGTGAAGACGAAGTCCAGATTATAGCAGAAATAACTGTCAATGACCAGTCTGTCCGGAAAGAGTACAAGGTCGTATCCTTTGAGGAGTTCTTGGAAAAGTACATCGTACTTAGCTAACAATTAAAATTATAAATAGCGAAAAGGAGCCAGCAAAATTTTTGCTGGCTCCATATATTAATTTTAATTATCCCTTTAAATTATATAAATCTCCTTCAAGACAAAGTCTTGCTCTTACAATAGTTTTTTCGTCAGATTTTAGAGCATTTTCTAAAAATTCAGGATGCTCTATTAGAAATTTTCTCATAGTTCCATCTGGATCTTCAAAAAATTTGTTAAGCATTATATTTTGCTCTTCTGAGATAATTCCTAAATCTAATGCTTTTTTAAACATTTCAGGAGCAATTTGAACTAAGGAATAAGCATTTATTCCAAGCTCTCTAAGTCTATCATTTCCACCCTGCATTCTATCAACAACAACTGTGCTCCATACGATTTCTGCACCAAGTGACTGAATAGCTGGAATCCAAGCACGTAAATAACTAGAAGCTGCTGTAACTAAATCTGCAACATGTAAAACTTTTTTACCATTTAACTCTGACCTAACAGAAGTTTCTTCAAAATCAGCTGTGCTAACAACAGTAGATAAATCCTTGAAAATTGTAATATGAGGTTTTTTAAGAAGATATGCTACGATATTTGAGAAAAACCAATCTCTTCTTTCTCCACCAGATACATAATCAATCTCATCTACGTTAATATGTGAATTTATAAAAGAAATCATTTCGTCAATAACCTCTTTGTAAATATTATTACTAGTATATTGTGCAAAAGCTTTATCAAAAACCTTTTTTGGAAGTTCTATTTTATTATCTTTTTCCACATCAATAAATGATAGAAATTCTACTGCCTCTTCTTCACTACCATAAAGAAAATGTGTATTAATAAAATAAGGACCTATTTTACCAGACGTGTACCAAAAAGGTTTATTATCAGGGCAAACTTTAAAAGCATTAGTTTTAAATAAATATGAAACTAAATTACTCATGTAATCATTCCTTTCTAAGTCTTTGCTTTTATTGCAACGACATGAAAAACTTATATAATTAATCACTTATATAATAAATTAAAAAAGAAATAAAGTCAAGAAAAATATAGAAAATTCACCAAAAGAGCACAATTAAAATACGGGCTATGTTTCCATAGCCCATCCTGAAATGGTTATTTGGTAGGAGTCGCCGTTCCTACATCTCTTTTAACCCGAAGGTGCGTGGTTGCAACATTTTACCACCTCAAATAACCCATATCTATTGTACTTATATTATAACATTTTTATTCGCATTTGTAAATGATTTTTCCATTTTTTTTATAGGAGTTTAACCTATTCTTTCCAATTGGTATGCACGTAATTATAGAATTTTTATTATTTTTATTGTCTCCTCCTACTGCTAATCTTAATACTAAATTTACAGTGCCTATAATTTGGTTTGCCTTATTTCTTTCATATATTGTCTTAAATATTAAAGCTGTGTTTTCTCTAACATTATCCTTTAAAATAAAATCTGGTTTTTCTATGATTTCTGTGAAATATTTTTCATATTTTTCTAATATTTCTGGATGACGCAATTGAATATGTTCTCTTTGCTTATCGGTGAATATAACTTCGTCTGTTAGAATGTTTTGAGATATTTTCTTGAAAATATTTAGATTTATTTTGCCAATATATTGCAATATATATTCCTTCTTTCCTATGTCCCATATTTTACACTATTTTTCTAAGAAAGTCTATATTTATTTTAAATTTTTTCAATATAATGAAAATATGGAAAATTCACCAAAAGAGCACAATTAAAATACTACTTGAAAAATAGATAGTAAAATGATAAGATGTAGTCAAGTAAATATTTTTAGGAGGTAAAGGATGGAACTATTACTCAAAAATGGTACAGTATTAGACTATGCAAGTAATACTAATGAAAAACTAGATGTATTAATAAAGGACGGAAAAATATCAAAAATAGACAAACATATAGAAAAAGATGTAGATAAGGTTTTAAATTGCGAAGGATTGTACATAATGCCAGGAATGATAGATATGCATTGCCATTTAAGAGAACCAGGATTTGAGTACAAAGAGACAATAGAAACAGGATCAAAAAGTGCAGTAAAAGGTGGATTTACAACAATATGCCCAATGCCAAACACAAATCCTACGCCAGACAATCCAGAAGTCCTAAAACAAATAATAGAAAAAGGAAAGAAAGTAGAACTTTGCAATATATTACCATTTGCAAGTGTAACAAAAGGAGAAAAAGGAGAAGAGCTTGTAAATTTTAAAGAATGTTTAGATGCAGGAGCGATTGCATTTTCAGACGATGGTATGCCAATAGAAAATGCAAGAATGGTAAGAGAAGCAATGATAGAAACCAATAAACTTGGAAGCTTTGTATCAGAACATTGCGAAGAAAAATCAGTATCTGCCGGAGCAATAAATGCAGGAAAAATCGCTGAAAAGCTAGGAGTAGAAGGGGTATTTCCAGAGGCAGAAGAAATAATGGCATCAAGAGATATAGTCATTGCAGAAACAAATAATTTACATACTCATATATGCCACATAAGTACAAAAACATCAGTAGAAATGATTAGAGATGCTAAAAAAAGAGGGGTAAATATCACTTGTGAAACTTGTCCACATTATTATTTCTTTACAGAAGATGAAGTAGAAATAAGCAAAGCAAACGCAAAAATGAATCCACCACTTAGAACTGAAAAAGATAGACAGGCGATAATAGAAGGACTAAGGACAGGCACAATAGATGCTATAATAACAGACCACGCACCACATTCAGAAGAAGAAAAAAATAGAGAATTATCAAAGGCTCCAAATGGAATAATAGGGTTTGAAACAGCACTTCCAGCAACAATAACAGCTCTAATTAGCAAAAACTTAATTTCATATTTAGATATGGTAAGACTCATGTCATATAACCCAGCAAAATTATTAAAATTAACAAATAAGGGAGAACTAAAAGAAGGATTTGATGCAGATATAACAGTATTCGACCCTAATGTAGAGTACATATATTCAAAAGAAGATATAGTATCAAAATCAAAAAATACGCCATTTATAGGTAAAAAACTTAAAGGACAAGTTGTTTATACAATAGTTGGTGGAGATATAAAATTTGAAAGATAAATAAAAGGAGTTAAAAGCTATGGAAAATATGATGGATAAATTAATAAATAAAATTAAAGAAATGAAAAACCCAACAGTTATGGGACTAGATCCTAGATACGATATAATACCAAATTGCATAAAAGAAAAATATGAAAAAAATTTAGAAGGTGCATCAAAAGCAATAATAGAGTTTAATAAAGCATTAATAGATAAAGTATATGATATAATCCCAGCAGTAAAACCACAAATAGCATTTTATGAAATGTTTGGAATAGCTGGAATAAAAGCATTTGAAGAAACATGTAGATATGCCAAACAAAAAGGAATGATAGTAATTGCAGATATAAAAAGAGGAGATATAGGATCAACAGCTGAGCGGATATTCAAATGCATATCTTGGAAAAACTAAAATAGGAGAAAAAGAAGAAAACATATTTGATGTAGACTTTATAACTGTAAATCCATATATGGGAATAGATTCTGTAAAACCATTTATAGAAGACTCAAAAAAATATAATAAAGGAATATTCATATTAGTAAAAACATCAAACCCTTCATCAGGAGAGTTGCAAGATTTAAAATTAGAAAATGGAAAAGAAGTATACATGCAAGTTGCAAGCTTAGTAGAAAAATGGGGAGAAGAATTAAGAGGAGAATATGGATATAGCAGTATAGCTGCTGTTGTAGGAGCAACTTATCCAGAACAATTAAGACAAATTAGAAGAAAAGCCCCTCATACATATTTCTTAATACCAGGATATGGAGCACAAGGAGGAAAAGCAGAAGATATAGCTCTTGGTTTTGACGAAAAAGGACTACGGAGGACTTGTAAATGCTTCTAGAACTTTAATGTGTGCATATAAATCTGATATGTGGAAAGAAAAATTTAAAGAAGAGCAATTTGCAGAAAGTACAAGGCAAGAAGCAATTAGAATGAGAGACGAAATATTACAATATATAGAAAAATAAAAAGGGGGGGTATATAAATGCCAACACATATTAAGTGTAAATTATTAAAAAAGGAAAAATTAAAAGACGATATCTATAAATTTACAATAGATGCAAAAGAAATAGTAAATGACTCAAAGCCACGGACAATTTATTAATATAAGAGTATCAGATGGAGTAGAGCCACTTCTTCGAAGACCAATAAGCATACACAATATAGAAGGAACAAATATAGAATTTATCTTTCAAGTAAAGGGAAAAGGAACAAATATACTTGCTGAAAAAGAAGTAGGAGATAAAATAGACATTTTAGGACCACTAGGAAAAGGTACATTTAAATATGAAGGTGCAAAAAATATTGCAATAATAGGAGGAGGAATAGGAATATTCCCACTATATGAGCTTGCAAAAGAAGCAAGAAAAACTGCAAAAGTCAATATGTACTTAGGTTTTAGAAGTAAAGACTTTGTTGTATTAGAAGATGAATATAGAAAAGTATCAGATAAATTTATACTTACAACAGACGACGGGACCTACGGAAATAAAGGATATGCGATAGATTTCTTAAAGGAAGATTTAAAGCAAGAAAATATAGATATGATATTTGCTTGTGGACCACTTCCAATGTTAAAAGCAGTGCAAAGCTTAGCAAAAGAGACTAAAATTCCTTGCCAAATATCATTAGAAGAAAGAATGGGTTGTGGAATAGGAGTATGTCTTGGATGTGCAGTAAAAGTAAATGCAGGAGATCAAGAAATATATACTCACGTTTGTAAAGCAGGACCTGTGTTTGATTCAAATATAGTAGAAATATAAAAGGAGATAAAAATGAATACAGAAGTAAATTTAGCTGGAATAAAAATGAAAAATCCAGTAACAGTCGCATCAGGAACGTTTGGATATGGTAGAGAATTTGATGAACTTATAGACCTAAATAAATTAGGTGGGATAATAACAAAAGGAACATCCCTAAAACCTAGACCTCGGAAATAGGCCACCAAGAGTATATGAAACAACAGCAGGAATGCTTAATTCAATAGGACTTCAAAATCCGGGAGTAGAATACTTTATGCAAAATGATTTACCATGGCTTAGAAAATTTGATACAAAAATTATAGTAAATGCCTGTGGAAGCTCGGTAGAAGAATATGTTGAACTTGCGAAAGTATTAAATACATTAGACATTGATGGAGTAGAGCTAAATCTATCTTGCCCAAATGTAAAGTCAGGTTGTATGGCATTTGGAACATCTTATGAAGGTGTAAAAGAAGTGACATCTAGGGTAAGAAAAGTTTTAGATAAACCACTAATAGTAAAACTAACTCCAAATGTTACAGATATAACAGAGCCAGCAAAAGGAGCAGAAGATGCAGGAGCTGACGGAGTATCATTAATCAATACTTTACTTGGAATGAGCATAGATATAGAAAAGAAAAAACCAGTGTTAGCAAATAATATGGGAGGACTTTCAGGACCTGCAATAAAACCAGTTGCTGTTCGTATGGTATATCAAGTTTCAAAAGCTATAAAAATTCCAGTATTAGGACTTGGAGGAATAGTAAATGGAAGAGATGTAATAGAATTTATGCTTGCAGGAGCAACAGCAGTGTCAATTGGAACAGGAAACTTCATAGAGCCAGAAATAAGTATAAAAGCAATAGGTGAAGTAGAAGATTATATGAAACGCCATAATATAGAAGATATAAATACAATAATTGGAAAAGTAGAGATGAATTAAATTGATGTCTTAATAAAGGAAAAACGAATTATGGAAAAAGAAATTAATAAATTTTTATATGAACTATTAATAAATGAGTATGGCAAAGAAATTACAGATAAAATAATAAAAGGATATAAGCAAGAAAAACCTGTAACAATCAGAGTAAATACAATAAAATCAAATTTAGAAAATATAAAAAATGCATTAAGAAAAGAAAATATTGTTTTTAAAGAAGTAGATTGGTATAAAGATGCATTAATAATTGAAAATGTAAGAGAAGATAAAATAAGAGAACTACAAATATATGAAAATGGCGAAATATATATGCAAAGCTTGTCTTCAATGATACCAGTCCTTATTTTAAACCCACGGAAAAGACGAAAATATTTTAGATATGGCAGCAGCACCGGGAGGAAAAACAACTCAAATGTCTGCGATATCTAAAAATGAAACAATGATAACAGCTTGTGAAAAAAATACAATAAGGGCAGAAAGATTAAAATATAACTTAGAAAAACAAGGGGCAAAAAGAGTTAATGTAATGAAGGAAGATGCAAGAAAACTAGATGATTACTTCTCATTTGATAAAATACTTTTAGATGCACCTTGCAGTGGAAGCGGAACCGAAAATATATATTCAAAAAATTTTACAGAAGAATTAATAGAAAGATCAGTAAAAGTGCAAGAAGAATTATTAACAAAAGCTTTGAAAATATTAAAATCAGGAAAAGAGATGGTGTATTCTACTTGTTCAATACTTAAAGAAGAAAATGAGAATATATTAAATAAAATATTACCAAAAGCAAATGCAGAAATAGTACCGATTGAAAAAGAATTATTTAGAAACATAGAATTATTACCTACTAAAATTGATGGCACAATATGTATAGTACCAAGTAAACTATATGAAGGATTTTTTGTTGCAAAAATAAGGAAAAAATAAGATATATATGTTATAATTGTTTTAGCCTGCAATGATAAGGAGGATATAATTAAAATATGAAAGAAAAATATGATTATATTAATTTAAAGAATTACAAATTAAATTTAAAATGGATTTTACCTATATTTATTGTTATAGCCATATTATCATTTTTGGGCTTTAACTATATAAAAGCTTTAACTTACAGAAATATATATACAACAATTTCAGAACTTGGAAACCAAACCGTAGCACAACTGAATCTTTCTATAAATGAGCAAAAACAATTTGTTAATACAATGATTGATTCTATAAATAGGGGATATTTTGAAAATGAATCTGAAATTTTTGATAACTATGCAGATGACCTAAAAAGCCATCATTTTACACGACTTGCTATTTTAGATAGAAAAGGAAATGGACTTACTAGTGATGGGTATACTGTAACAAATTATCCTATAACAGACGACTTTTTCAATTTTGAGGATGTATACTTGTCAGATAATAGAAAAAGTACAATATCAGACGATCAAATAAATATATATTCAAGGGCATTTTACTTAAATGGAAAAGAAAAAGTACTGTTTGCGACAATATATACAGAGGATTATAAAGAGATTTTACTTAGAAGATTATACAATGGACTTGGAGGCACATATTTAATTAATAACGATGGAATAGTACTTATAGATTCATTTGATTTAATAAAGGAAAATAAAGTCAATTTGTATGATTTTATAATTAATAGATATAGTGTAACAAATAATGAAAAATTAGCTAAAATTAATCAAATGGAAGAAAATATCAAAAATAAAGGCACAGGAACATTTGATATAACACTTTCTAAAGATACATATTTTATCCATTATGAAAATGTAGGAATAAACGATTGGTATGTGATTAGCATAGTTCCTGCAAGCGCAATGGCTAATGAATTAAATCAATTTATTGCAATATCACTAGGAGTATGCATACTCATAAATTGCATAGTCATTGGAATTTGTGTTTATATTGATGTATCTAATCAATCAAAAAATCACAAACTATACAAAGCCGCTTATGTAGATCCAGTAACATTACTTGGTAATGAAAATTATTTTAAAGAAAATAGCAAGATGTTTCTAGATAAACTGAATGGAAATAGATATATAATAACACTTGATATTAATAAATTTAAATCGATAAATAGTTTATATGGATATGATTTTTGTAATAAACTTTTAAATGTGCTTGGAGAAAAGTTAAAAGAAGTATTACCACAAAATAATATTACATGTAGAATGTATAGTGATGTTTTTGCAATTATATTTGAATATGATAAAGATGTAAAACAAGTAATAAAGAAAATATCTGACAATATATCTAATATTAATGTAGATAATATAAATATACATTTAAGCATTTCTATGGGTGTATATAAAATAAAAAAATCAGATACAGATATAAATAAAATTTTAGACAAAGCATACATTGCTCGTAGACAAATAAAAGGAACATACAGTAATAATTACTATATGTTTGATGATGCTCTTGAAAGAGCTCTGCTAAAAGAAGAGGATATAGAAACTTCTATGGAAGAGGCTCTAAAAAATAAAGAATTTAAAATAATATATCAACCTAAATTTTCAACTGAAAATGAAAAAATAGTAGGTGCAGAATCCTTAGTAAGATGGTATAAAAATGGTGCAACTATAATGCCAAACAATTTTATTCCGCTATTTGAAAAAGATAAATTTATATTAAAGTTAGATTTATACATTTTTGAGCAAGTATGTAAGGATTTAGCCTATTGGAAAAAAGAATTTGATGCAAGTTTAAGAATTTCAGTAAATGTTTCAAAAGAACACTTTGTCGATGAGAATTTTATACAAGAATATGTCAAAATAGCAAATAAGTATGATGTTGACACAAGTAATTTAGAATTAGAAATAACAGAAAGTGCGACAATAGACAAAAATATAGATGTAGTAAAAATAGTAAATAAAATTAAATCTTATGGATTTAGCATTTCATTAGACGACTTTGGAACAGGATACTCGTCACTTGCAATGCTACAAGAATTACCAATAGATGTCATAAAGATAGATAAAGTTTTTGTGGATAAAGCAAACTTTGACAGTGATAAGAACATAATAAATTATATGGTATTAATTGCAAAACAGATGGGAACAGAAATAGTAGTAGAAGGAGTCGAAACAAAAGAACAAGCAGATTTCATAAAAAGCTTAGGCTGTGACATTATTCAAGGATATTATTATTCAAAGCCAATAGAAAAAGAAAACATGGAAGAATATCTAAAAGATAAAGATTTCAGTGCCGATTTGAATTGCTGAATATAAAAGTAATTGAAGTATTTAACTATTATACTATAATACGAATGATTAAGAATAAAATGAGGTAAAGCTTTATGGGAAGAAAAAAGAAAATTCAAAAATTAAATACTTGGCAATATGTTTTTGCATTAACCATATTAATTTGTATTTCAATTTATGGATATATAAACCAAAATGCTATACCTAAAACAGTAAATAATTATAATGCAAATAATCAAAACACTCTATTTGATTTATCTACAATACCGGAATACTCAGAAAGCCCTTATGTTGAAATAAACAATAATATTCCATATTTTACAGAGGAGGAATATAAGCTAGAAGCATTTGAAAAATATAGTGAATTGGACAATTTAGGAAGAAGCGGAGTTGCGATAGCTAATATTTGCAAAGAGATAATGCCAAAAGAAGGAGAAGAACGAGGAGAAATAGGAATGATTAAGCCAACTGGGTGGGTACAAAAAAGATATGATGATATAATTAAGGATAAGTACTTATATAATCGCTGTCATTTGATTGGTTGGCAACTTGCAGGAGAAAATGCAAATGAAAAGAATTTAATAACCGGAACAAGATATTTAAATACAGAAGGTATGTTACCATTTGAAAATCAAGTAGTAGATTATATTGATAATAATGAAAAAAGTCATGTATTATATAGAGTAACACCTATCTTTGAAGGAAATAATCTTTTAGCAAGTGGGGTAGAAATAGAGGCAAGTTCTGTAGAAGATAAAGGAGAGGGACTTCATTTTAATGTATATTGCTACAATGTACAACCTGGCATTAAAATTAATTATGAAACAGGAGAAAATGAATTAGAAAATTAGGAAAGCCATTATAGCTTTCCTAATTTTGACCTAAAACTGTGCCAAGTACCAATATACCCTCATTTTCTGCGTATATAGTGTTAAACTGAGAAATAGGAAGCGGATTTTCTCCTAAACCACACTCAATAGTATAACCAGGTAAATTATAAGTTTGAATAAACCAATCTTTATATCCTGCAAAACTAGCAGAGAAAGGTGTATCTTCTAAATCATATCCACTAGAAGATGCAAATTGTTCAGCAATATAATAAGAAGAAGGAGGAATAAAATCTAAATATCTCCAATAAATAACTCTTCCTTGCGTGTGATAAGCTAAAATAAGTCTGAAATTGTGAGATAAAGTGAAATTGTATAAGGCAATAGATTCAGGAGCAACAAGTGGACCAGATCCTACATAATCACGAGGTGCAGGAGAAGTAAAACCTTGTTCAAATTTAATTTCTTTTGCTTGTTCCCAGCTTGCAGGAAATTGCAAATTTAAATCCACACCTCTCGTGTTTAAAATATACCAACCACAAAGAAAATTTAATAAAATGCAGTAATCATCTATATTACAGAGTATTTCGATATTAAAGAAATATTCTGTTTTTTTATGCAAATCAAAGACAATATTCAGAGGAATTTTTAAATAGTTTGTATGCGAATTTTAAATAAATTATATCCGTTTTTTTAATACAATTATTCTAAAAAATGATAAAAATTATGACTCCCAGAGGGCTAAAAAGGGTATTAGGGATTTTTCCCTAAACGGCGATTTGTGGTCCAACGGACCATGCTGGCGACCAAAGGGCAAAAAAAAATGCCCTACCTTGTCGGAGCAAAAAAATTTTGCTCAAAATATCAAATTACGCTTCGCTAATTTTGATATTTTTTATATGTCAAAAATTAATAACTATACTTTTAAAATTAGTATAGTTATTTTTAAATATTTTTCTATATTGCTATAAAATTATAGTTACTTAAAAATCTTTAAAAGTATTCTCTAATTGTTTCATTGCCCATTCTAATTTTTTCTTGGGTAAAGCAATATTTAATCTTTGAAATCCTTTTCCGATTTCACCAAACATTTTGCCATTATCTAACCATAATTTTGCTTTGTTGACCATCATCTCTTCAATTTTGCTATCAGATAGGCCAAGTTCATTAAAGTCTAGCCAAAGAAGATATGTTCCTTCTGGATATATTAACTTTATTTTTGGTAATTTTTTCTTTAAAAAATTATCAACATATTTTATATTTTCTAATAAATATCTTTTTAAACTATTTAACCATTCTTGACCTTTTTCATATGCAGATTGACAAGCTACTAATCCCATTATATTTATTAAACTATACCCTGTATTCCATAACTCTAATTGAAATTTTTCTCTTACTTTTTTATTAGGTATAAATATATTCGAAACCTGTAATCCTGCAAGATTAAATGTTTTAGTAGGTGCAGAACAAAGTATTATATTATCTTTATAATCTTCATATTTTAATAAACAGGTATGTTTACCGCTCCATATAAAGTCACTATGAATCTCATCACTCACAATAAACACATTATACTTTTTACATATTTCTATTATTCTATCTAACTCATTTTTATTCCAAACTCTACCAACTGGATTATGTGGTGAACATAGTAAAAATAATTTTATATTATATTGTTTAATTTTATTTTCAAAATCTTTATAATCAATTTCATAATGATTATTTTTTAATATTAAATTGCTACTTATAACTTTCCTTTTATTATCTTCTACAACTTCTGTAAAAGGATAATAAACAGGATTATTTATTAAAACATATTCATTTTCTTTAGTAAGTGTCTTAACAGCTGTTGCCAAAGCAAAAACTACACCAGGTGTTGTGATAAGCCATTTTTCTTTTAATTCTGTATCAAAATTATTTTTATACCATTTTTGTACAGCTTTAAAATAATTTTGATCATTTTTTGAATACCCAAATATACCATGGTCAATTCTTTTATGCATATCATTTAATATTTCATCACAACATTTAAAATCCATATCTGCAACCCACATAGGAAATACATCATCTGGTTTATTTTTATCAGATTTAAAATCATATTTTAGACTATTAGTATTATTCCTAATTATTTCTTCGTTAAAATTCACCTTTTACCTCCTATAATATTATAAATCAGAATAGTATATAACTGATTTATTTAAAGATTTATAAATTCGATTTCATTTTTTGTATTATTACCAATATCTCCATTGCATTTATAGCTATTATATCATACAATCTTACTTTTGTCATTTTTATAAATCAAAATTAAAAACCATAAAATTTGAGAAAAAATCTCAAATTTTATTGATATTTTTAAAATAATAGCATATAATATAGTATGAGAGGAGGAAAATTAAAATGTTAATAAGGTTTAGTTTTAAAAATTTTAAATCTTTTAAAGATGAAAATTTACTAGATATGGAAGCTACATCACAAAAAGAGCATGAATACAATGTTGTAAAAAATAATAATATCAATCTTTTAAAAGTAGCAGCAATATATGGTGCCAATGCAAGTGGAAAAACAAATGTATTACAAGCATTTGATTATATGAAAAAAAGAATATTAGTAAGTGATGATTCTAAAGCAAATTCTCCAATAGATGAAGAAAATATATATAGTTTTATGATAAATAATGAGCCAATTAGTTTAGAAGTCGAAATACTTGCAAGAAATAATAAAATATATAAATATGGTTTTGAAGTATCAAAAGATATAATAATTTCAGAGTGGTTATATGAAAAAAGAATAAATAAATTCTACGAAATATTTGAAAGAAATAATAATAATGTTCAAATTATGAAAGTTAAAAATAAATTATTTGATTTAGGAAATATCGATGATAGAAGTTTATTTTTGAAATCATTTAGAGCAATAGATAAAAGTAATGAAGATTTTAATAGTGTGTATGAGTGGTTTATGAATAGTAATTATTTAGACTTAGGAAATCCAAGATTTGAAGATTTTATAAATAATAGAATTTCATTTAAAATATTAAGTGATGAAAACTATAAAGAAGAATTATTAAGATTTATAAAAACCTTTGATTCTGGAATAGAAGGAATTAAGACCACTCCAAATTCAATAGAAGAAGTGCAGAATAACAATAGAGTAATTAAAATTGAATTGATCCATAGAGGTGAAGATAACAAGTTAAAAGCCTTACCACTAGATTTAGAATCAAATGGTACTAGAAAGATGTTCCACTTATTTGACTTCTTTATGGATGCATTAAAAAATGGTATGGTATTATTTATTGATGAATTAGATGCTAAATTGCACCCATTGTTAACAAGATATATTATAAATCTATTTCATAATAGCGAAACTAATGTCGGTAATGGACAGCTAATATATTCTACACATGATACCGTAAACTTAAATAAAGATACATTTAGAAGAGATGAAATATGGTTTACTGAAAAAAATAGAGATGGTGTATCTGAAATTTATGCATTATCTGATTATATACTAGAAGATGAAGAGAATAAAAACAAAACAGGCAAAAAAGTTAGAAATGATGCAACATACAATAAAGACTATTTAACTGGAAGATATGGTGCTATTCCAGTATTAGAGGAATTTGATATATCTAAATATTGATGTTATAAATTTTTTGCTTTATTTTAAGTAAAATAGGAGGAATTTAATAATGGAAAATTTAGAAAAAGAAAGTTTTAGCAAACTTGAATGTATGGAATGTGAAATAGGAGATATTACAGAAATGTTATGGTATATATATGAAGATTATTATACATTAGTTAATGAAGATATATATACAAAAGCTAATTATTATGATAGATTAGGAACATATTTATTAAATATACATTCTTTATTATTATCAAAACAAAAAGAAATAAATGAGTTTATAGAAGCTGTTTATAAAGAACGAAAAGCAAGAAATAATGAAAATTCAAAAGAGATAGAAAATAAATCGATAGAAACAACTATATTTTATAATGAAGAAAAAAAGGAATTACAAAGAATACCAGTATATAATAGTATAAAAATGGTAGATGGAAAAATAATATATAGTTAGTATTCAAATTGATATTGAATATACATAGTAGTTTACATTAAAAATAAAAAAAATAGTTATAGAAGCAAAAAATTTATAACAAGGGCAACTATTGATTTTTATAGTTAATCTCAAAAATAAATATTAGCAGAAATGCTGATATTTATTTTGTATAATTTTATAAATTTTAAGCATATTATATAGTATGATATTTTTTGTGCAAAAAACTTGCATAAAAAATAAATAAATGATATAATATAGAAAATGTTAGGAGGAATTTGTTATGATAACAAGTTTTAAATTTGACAATTGTTTTGCTTTCGATAAGCAAGTAGAGATGACTTTAAGAGCAGATATGAGGACAAAAAGATTTTCTTCAAATGTTTCAAATATAAATGAAAATCTTAATGTATTAAAATCTGTTGCTATATATGGACCTAATAATACTGGAAAAACAAGCTTTATAAATTGTATAAGAGCAATAAAAAGAACTTTACAAAATAGAGAAATAATGCTAAATGCTAATATATTTACAAATAGTCCAATTTGTTATGAGTCTATTTCTTTTGTTTTGGAAGGCAAAGAATATTGTTATGAATATAAATTTGATTGTAGTCAGCGTTCATATATATATGAGAAAATGGCTGAAATAACAAGAGATCAGCATAAAAATGAAGGTGAAAATGTAATTTTTATAAAAGATACGATAAATGAACATTATGAATGTCCATCAGACTTAAATTTACAAAATGTTTTAAATATAGCTTCTACAAATAATATTCTTATATATACAGTACAAATTGAAAAATTTGAAATTTTGCAAAAAATAAAAGAAATATTAACAAGTGTTGCTAGTAGTATAGAAATTGTTGATATGAATCATATTCCTAATTCAAAGACTATAGAAATGCTAAAAAATAAAAGTAAGGAAACTAAAAAAATAGTTGACTTTATTAAGAATGCAGATATATATCTAGAGGACTATAGATATGAAGAAGATATACAATTTGAAATTGATGGAAAAGAAGCTGATGAAAAGGTTTTAAAAAATCAAAATTTTGTAGACCAAATAAAATTAGTTTCAGTTTACAAAGGAAAAGCAGTTCCTAGTATTATTTTTGATTCTTTAGGAACAAGAAAAATAGCAGCACTTGCTAGTTATGTAATAACAGCTATTGAAGAAGGAAAAACATTAATTGTTGATGAATTAGACAGTAGTTTACATTTTAAAATTACAAGAGCAATAATAAGTATGTTTAACAATGATATAAATAAAAATGCTCAACTAATTGCTACATTACATGACATTAGCTTATTAGATTGTAAAAAAATGTTTAGAAAAGAGCAAATTTGGTTTACAGATAAGAACGATAATGGAACAGAATTATATTCATTAAGAGAATTTAGCTATGATCAAGCAGGTGTTAGAGATACTACAGACATACAAGATAGATATAGCAAGGGAGCATTTGGAGCTATACCAGATCCAGATTTAATTTCTACACTATTGGAGGTTGATATGGATGAGAAAGTATAGTGGCAAGAAAATTTGTATTATCTGTGAAGGGTATGAGGAATTAGATTATATTGAAGTATTAAAAAATAAAGCTGTTTTTTCAAATAAGTATGATTTTATAACGGTTAACGCTAAGTCAATAAACACTATTATTGCAAGATATCAAGAAAAATTCCAATCAGATTCATATTCATTAGTATTAATATTTTGCGATACAGATAAAGGACCATCTGAAAAGTATAAGGAAATAAAACAAAAGATAAATGAATTTCATGAAGCAGATGTTGCAGATGACATTATTATATTTGGTAATCCGTGTACAATGCAAATCATACTTTCACATTTTGCAGAAATAAAATTAACTAGCCAAAGCAAGTCTGTAAATGCTAAATATATAAAAGAACTAACAGGAATACAAAGTTACAAAGCGACAGATGAACAAAGGAAAGAATTATTTAGCAAAATCAAAAGAGAAAATTATGATGTCATGAAAGAAAATGTAAAAAAATTATCTACAAATGATGAAGAACTATCTAGTACCAACATTTTAAAGTTTATTGAAAAATTTGAGAGTGATGATGATAGTTGGATAAATGAAATAAATGAAAAACTATAAAATGAAAAAATATAATAAGGAGGTATCCAATGAAACTGATTAAATTTAAAGTTTCTAATTTTAAAACAATAGAAGAAAGTGAATGGATAACAACGGATGATATTACTTGCTTAGTAGGAGAAAATGAATCAGGAAAAACAAATGTATTAACAGCATTATTAAAACTTAATCCAGCTGATGAAAAAATAAAAATTGATTTATTATCAGATTATCCAAGACATAAATATACAGAAGATAGAGATGTTGCTGATTCGAAAAAATTTATAGAGGCTATATTCAAATTTGATACACCACACGGAGTTAAATTCACCACAAAACAAGATCCAATAATAAATGATGAAACAGGAGAAGAAGAACAACAACCAGATAAAGAAGAGATAAAAGAATATGAATATACTAAAGTAGAAAGATATTACAATGGGGAATATAAAGTATTTGTAATAGAAAATGAAGAAAATATTGATAATGAAGATAATTATGAAGAATTAATAAAAACTAAAGAAAATGTAATAAATAAACTTCCTAAATTTGTTTACTATGCTTCATATGCTAATTTAAGTTCGGAATTATATTTACCAAATATAATAAGTGATTTAGATAGATATAATGATTTATCAGAAAAAGCAAAAAATAAAGTTAAAACATTAAAAGTATTATTCGATTTTGTAAATCTTAGTCCAGAAGAAATATTGGATTTAGGAAATGAGATACAAAAAACAAATAAATCAGAAAAGGAAATTGAACAAGAATTTGAGAAGAAAAAAGAAAGAGAAATCATGTTAGACTCTGCATCATCTAATATGACAAGAAGTTTTAAAGAATGGTGGAAACAAGGAAATTATAGATTTAAGTTTTCTGCAGATGGAGACTATTTTAGAATATGGGTTAGTGATGAAATAAGACCAGAGAATGTAGAATTAGAAAATAGAAGTAGTGGATTACAATGGTTCTTTAGCTTTTATTTAGTATTTGTAACAGAAAGCGCAGGAGAACATAATAATTCTATTATTTTATTAGATGAACCTGGACATACACTACATCCAATGGCACAAAAAGATTTAGCTATATTTTTTAATTCCTTAGCTGAAAAGAATCAATTATTATACACTACGCATTCTCCTTTTCTGGTAGATCCAATGAACATAACGAGAACGAAAGTTGTCTATGCAGATGAAAAAGGAAAAACAAATATTTCTGATAATCTAAAAATAAAAAAGAAAGCTGCACAAAAGTCAATATATCCTATAAATTCTGCAATAGGAATAACTATATCTGATACTATGTTAATTGGTTCAAAACCAATTATAGTAGAAGGAATTTCTGATCAAATATATTTAACATATATAAAAAGACAATTAATGAAGTTATCAGACGTACAACTTGAAAAAGAATTGGTATTTATGCCTGTTGATGGTACAAAAAATATAAAACCTGTTGTATCAATTATAACAGGAAAAGAAGAGGAATTACCAATAATTCTTATAGACTCTGATGATGCGGGGAATGAAAAGAAAAAATCCTTAAGCAAGAATTTATATAAAGATAATGAGGAAAAATTACTTTCAGTAATAGATTTTATACATAGAGAAATAGAATTACCAGAAATTGAAGATATTATGGATGAAAAAGTAATTGAAGAAGCTGTAAATAGAGAGTTCCATTCTGAAGAAGAAGATTTTGAATATAATAAAAAATCTAAAAAAAGTATAATAGAGCAAATACAGGAGTATGCCGAAAGTAATAATATAAATTTAGAAGAAGGATGGAAAGTTAAAATTGCTAAAAAGTATGTTACAAAAGATAGAAAAGAAAAGGATGAAATACTTAGTAAGTGGAAAAGTTTATTTGTTAAATTGCAAGAAATAGAAAATATAGATTAATATTATAAAAATATAATATATGAAAAAAGAACATAGAGTTAGAAAATTTCTAACTCACCTATGTTCTTTTTTTTAATGAAAAATTTATAAAAAATTACCCATTTTTAATATTTTCAAGACATTATTAGTTAGAAGGGAAAAATTTTTTATAAAAAGTTTACATTTTGGACTTATAAATGGAACTTACATATTAGAGAAGAAAAAATTTTATAATTATTTCTAAAAATGCAACATTTTAGAGTATGGTTTGGAATTTATCTAGTAGAAAAGTAAATGAAAAATTTAATATTTTAAACTCTCATTTACTATAGACATATTAGAAAACAAATAGCACATTGACAAATACACTTGAAAACAAGTGTCATAACAAGCCATTTTCTTTAATAATCTGTATTAGATGAAATTAATTAAAAAGGAGCTGATGTCAATGTGAATAAGGACAAAAAAGAATTAAAAAGTGATAAATTAGAATTTAATACATATTGTATTTTTACAGAAGAAAGGCAAGATGTAAATAAAACCATAGGATTAATGTTTAAAGACTATATAGAAAGTTTAAAAATTAAAAATAAGTAATTATTTAAAAGTATTTGCAAAATTTATTTGAGCACGTTACAATTAATGTGTAGATGATTACGGATAGGAGGTTAAATGCTAGAAATAAAAAGTCAAAACTTCAAAGTACGGAATGTATATCAGACTATCTAGAGAAGATGGCGACAAGCAAGAAAGCGAAAGTATCGGTAATCAAAGAAAAATTTTGCAAAGATATATAAAGGAGAACAATTTAACACTTATTAAAGAATACATTGATGATGGTGTATCAGGTACAACTTTTAATAGACCTGGGTTTAATGAATTATTGCAAGATATTGAAAACAAGAGTATTAATATGGTTATTACAAAAGACTTATCTAGACTTGGTAGGGACTATATAAAAACTGGAGAATACATCGAAAATTATTTCCCAGAAAAGAATATTAGATATGTTGCAATACTTGACGGAATAGACACTTATATTGATAGTATAAATAACGATATAACACCTTTTAAAGCAATTATGAATGATATGTATGCAAAAGATATTTCAAAGAAAATCAGAAGTGTTTATAAAGAAAAACAAAAGCAAGGTGAATATTTGTGTAGTATTCCAGCATATCGGTTATAAAAGACATCCTAGTATTAAAAATAAGCTAGTAATTGATGAAAATGTAGCTGATATTGTAAGGAAAATTTTTGATATGTATGCGAATAATCATGGAAGCGTGGAGATAGTAAATTACTTAAATAACCATCACTACTTATCTCCAACTGGTTACAGAAAAACTGGAATAGTACAAGATGAAAACAAAATAAACTATGATTGGAATGAGGTAACGCTATGTAATATGCTTAAAAATGAAGTATACATCGGGAATACCATACAAAACAAAAAAACAGTTGTATCATATAAGGTCAAGAAAACTAGAACTGTAGAAAAGGAAAATCAAATACGAGTAAATAATACACATGAACCCATCATAGATGAAGATGTATTCGAAAAAGTAAGCCGTCTTTTAGAAAAGAGAGGAACAAATACAAAGCTTAAATACGACTACTTATTAAGAGGTCTGCTTTATTGTTATCATTGCAAAAGAAAATTGCAAATCGTGCTTAAAAAGAATTCAAGGAGAAATAGCACATCACATCCATATATAACTTGCGCAGATCATAAATCAAGAGGTTGTTACCCATTAAGTATCAATTATGAAAAGTTTGAAAAATATATTTTTTATATAGTAAAAAATATTACTCAAATCTATGCTGATAAAGAAGTTTTTTACTCAGTTTATGAAAAATATCAAAACAAAACTCTTGATAAAGAAAAAGGTTTTAAGAAAAAAATTGAACAATTAGATAAATCAATTTATGAAATGAACAGCAATTTAGACAAGATGTATATGGACAAATTAAAAGGTGTTCTCTTAGAAGAAGACTATATAAGATATTCACAAAAATTCATTTTTGAAAGAACAAATTTAATTAAACAAAAGGAAGAATTACAAGAAAAATTAACTCAAACTGAAGACAAAATTAGCACAAAAAGCAAAACAAAAAAAGAAAAAGAACTAGACGAATTAATAGAAAACTTTTTGAAATTAGAGCAAATTGATAAAATATATTTATATCGATTAATCAATAAAATTGAAATCGATAAAGATAAAAATGTATACATATATTTTAATTTTTCAAAACTTAACTCTATTAATGAAAATCTAGGTGAATTTATCAAAATTGAAGAACTCTTAAATCAAAAAAATAGTAAAACTGCTTGAAATTTTTTTCATAAAATATTGAAAAAGATATAAAATATCTTTCTTTGTTCTATAAAGATTTAGATCATATTACGGATTATACTATGGGAGTAAGAAGAATTTTATATATTAAAATAAAAATATTTACAGAGGCGAGGTGTTTGGAAACATCTTTTTTTTAAATCCTCCCAAGGCAATGCCTTGAGAGGATCGATTAGAGATAAAAACTATTAAACTGTTTTGATTTCTGCCTATTCGGCAGTTACGTTATTAGGCTAAGGAGCCTTCAATCCATCTTTGCTTCTTTTTTCTGCTTGTCATGATGCGTTATGACGACACGTTTTGCTTCTACAGAAACCTTTGGTGGATCATACATAGAATGCTTTGTCGTTTTTGGTTTTGGCTTTAACGCCATAAGTTGTTCCTTTGTCATCGTATTATCCTCCTTATTGTGACAGTTGAGGAACTTGTGCTTTGCTAGCGACAGCATTTTCTCGACCATTTAAAGCTTGTTCTTTACTGTCAATAGTTTCTAATCTCCTTTCTGTAGAGTGTATTCGTGCATATACACTTTAGTCTACCAAAGTCAATCTGCCTTTGATATATACCACACAAATACCAAATTTTATTATATCGTAAAGCTACATAAAAGTCAAACAATAGAATACCGAAAAATGCCCCACTTTAGAAGGAAAAGAACTAGATGATTAAATGAAATAAAAATATTTACAGAAACAAGGTGTTTGATAACATCTTTTTTTTATGTGTAAAACATTTAAAATTTTTGCATAAAATATTGAAAAAGACATAAAATAATGATAAAATTATGATAATAAAATTTCAAGGAGGAATATTAAATGATTAATATTAGACCAGTATCAGATTTAAGAAATAAATATCCAGAGATAGAAGAGTTGGTTTTAAAAGAAGATGAGGCAGTTTATCTAACCAAAAACGGATATGGCTCAATGGTAGTAATGAGTTTAGAAAAATATTCTAAATTAATGAGCGATTTAGAGTAC
>CANREW010000007.1 GCA_947629765.1 uncultured Clostridia bacterium | reverse complement strand
AACTAATAAATGTTGGCTAGATAAAAAATAGTCATAACAGAATATTATAACAATAATAATCTTAATCATATTAACAGTAGTAACAATAAATAATGTAATAGGAACAGACTTAATAGGATTTGCAACAAAGGCAGTAGAAAATTATACAGATGCAGCAAGAGATGAGGCAGATAAAATAGATGAGTTAGTAGGAATAACTGATAATTTAGGAGTAGGAAAAGATAGTATAGTAAAGGCAGGAGAAATAGTTGCAAATACAGAAAAAGATAATTATAAAGATGCACAAGGAAGACATGCAACAGTACCAGCAGGATTTAAAGTATCAACAAAATCATCAGAGCAATATATAAAAGATGGACTAGTAATACAAGATGCAGATGGCAACGAATTTGTCTGGATACCATGCACAACGGAACAGTATAATGATGCAAAAGATGATGTAATAGATGAGTCTTTTAGTGGGATAGATAAACAAGGATGGGGAGATAATTATACAGATGAAGATAAGACAAAATTAGATGAAGTATACAAAGACGAAAATAAGCTTCCAACAGAGACGTGGGAAAAAGATCAAATTGCAATTGGAAAAACTAGTATAGGAAATTATGGAGGGTTTTATATAGCAAGATATGAAGCAGGTATTCCAGAAGATGCTAGTTTCTATTTTAAAAATGAAAATATAAAAGATGGTAATAACTATATAAACACACAAAATGAAACCTTTAATGTAAAATGGGAAGGTGATGAAAATCATGCAAGAGGAAGTGTAACAGATACAAATAGTATAAAAAATCTTAAGCCAGTAAGTAAGCAAGGAATGCAAGCATGGAATTATATAACACAACCAAATGCTAAAATGGTAGCAGAGAATATGTATAAAGGTAGTAACAGTGTAGGAAGCTATTTAGTAGATTCACAAGCGTGGAATCATATTTGTAGCAACATATTTAAAGTTGGAACAGATACTAGTATAGATTCAACAAACTATGGAAATTACCTTAATAACAAAACATTTATAACGAAACCTGGAACACTTTGGACAAGGCATGTGAGTAATAATGAGCAATTTGACATTGCAAAAAATTATACGACTGATGACGTACAGCATAGTAATCAAAGTGAAACCACATGTGAATATACTGAATTAGCAACAGGTTCAAGTGATGATTTCAAAAAATATAATATATATGACATGGCTGGAAATATGTGGGAGTGGACGACTAGTCATCTTTTAACCCCTTATGATTTGTACTTTGTTACGGTTGGCGGTAGCTACGGTGAAAGTGGTTTGACAGACTCTGTTGCACATACTGAACGGATACAATAATTTGAAGCTTTACTCTTTCATTGTTGGCTTCCGTGTTGTGCTTTATATACAATAACCTAATATCATATTTTGCCTAAAAAATAATTCTTGACAACAAAAATATAATATTATATAAAATAGATAGAAGTTTTGAATTTTGTCAAAACTTTCTATCTATTTTTAATTTGATTTATGTAAGGGGAATTAAATTGGAGAGATATAAAGAAATAGAAAGAAGCATTATAACAAGCTATAAGAAGAAAATATGGAATAAGTTTATACAAGGCATCAATGAGTATGATATGATACGAGATGGAGATAAAATTGCAGTATGCATCTCAGGTGGAAAAGATTCAATGCTACTTGCAAAATGTATGCAAGAATTAAAAAGGCACGGGAAAATCAATTTTGATTTAGAATTTATATCTATGGATCCTGGATATAATGAAATTAATAGACAAAAAGTTATAGAAAATAGTAAGCTTTTAAATATACCATTAACTTTATTTAAAACAGAAATTTTTAATGCAGTAGAAAGAATAGAATATCATCCTTGTTATGTATGTGCAAGAATGAGAAGAGGATATTTATATGAAAAGGCAAAAGAACTTGGATGTAACAAAATTGCACTTGGACACCATTTTGATGATGTTATAGAAACAATACTAATGGGAATGCTTTATGGAGCCCAAATGCAAACAATGATGCCAAAAGTTTTAAGTACATCACATCCAGGTATGGAGCTAATTAGACCATTATACTATGTTAAAGAGTCAAGTATTATAGCATGGAAAGAAAAGAATAATTTAGACTTTATTCAATGTGCTTGCAAAGTTACTGAAAAATACAAAATGGATGATGAAAATGGCTCAAAAAGAGAAGAAGTAAAGAAACTGATAGAAAAGTTAAGACAAGTATATGATAGGGTTGATATGAATATTTTTAGAAGTGCCCAAAATGTAAATTTAGATACAGTTATTTCATATAGAAGTCAAAGAGATGGAACAAGTCATAGCTTTTTAGACGATTATGACGAATTACTTGAAAAGTACAAGCAGAAAGGCTTAAAATAGAGATGGAGGTTAAATATGTCTAATATAAATGATTATTTATTATGGAGAGGGGATATCCCAATAAGCTCGAAATTTAAATTCAATGAAGTTGACAGTATGATTTTAGCAAGGTTTTCATATTTGTTATTTGATAGAATTGATATGAGAAAAAATGAAACAATTGAATCTATTTCTCAAAAAATGAAAGATATACCTAATGAAGAATTTCGCTACAATGGTGATAAGGAGTTAATTACATATTTAGGTCAAAGTAACCGCTTTAAAGATATGGAAGTAACAGACTATGTAAGCAATAATGATAAAAAATCAGAAAAACAGTTTTGTGGTATTACAATTCACATATCAGATAAAGAAATGTATATTTCATATATTGGAACTGATAGCACTATATATGGCTGGAAAGAAGATTTTAATATGTCTTTTATGGATAATGTACCATGCCAAATTGCAGGAAAAGAGTACGCAGAAAAAGTTATTAAGAAATATCCTGACAAAAGTGTTAGAATAAGTGGACATTCAAAAGGAGGTAATGTTGCAATTTATTCAGCAATTACTATTCCTGCTGAGTTACAAAATAGGGTTATAAAAGTATATAATTATGACGGACCAGGATTTAGTAAAAATATTATTGATAAATATGGAAATGAGAAAATTGTAAATAAAATAGAAACATATATTCCACAAGATTCAGTAATAGGAAGAATTTTAAACCATAAAGAAAAAATAACGATTTCATTAAGCAATGAAAAAGGAATATTTCAGCATGATATTTATTCATGGCAAGTAATTAAAGATAATTTGATAAAGTTAAATCATAACACAGAGATAAGCGAAAATATAGACAAAACATTAACTGACTGGCTAGAGAATACAACAGCTGAGCAGAGAAAAATATTTGTAGATACAGTGTTTGAAATATTTTACTCAACAGATGCAAATACATTTGGAGATATATCTAAAAATTTATCAACTAATATTTCAAAAATGCTTAAAAAGTATGGAGAAATATCAACAGAAGATAAAAAAGTTATAACAAATATGATTAAGATTATTGTTACTTCATATATCAATATTATAACAAAAAAGGAAATAACTAAACTTAATAATATGAAAGAAGAGTATATTAATAAAAGTAAAGATAAATTAAGGAAATTTAAAAAGTAGTATAAATTTTTATTTCTTTGTAACGAAACTGATAAAAAATGACACTATACTTATAGAAGGGTAAAAATAATGGAAGATATCGAGGAAATTTACAAGAAATATGCTAATTTAATAAAAAATTACATCTTTTTTATTACAAGGAATAGAGATTTATCTGAGGAGATTATGCAAGAAACCTTTGTTGTAGCTATTGATGGGATAAATAAATTCCGAGGAGACTGCGAAATCTCTGTATGGCTACGCTCAATAGCAAAGAAAATCTTATATAAAAGACTAAAAAAAGATAATCTTAGTAAAACAATATCTATTCATGAATTAGAACTTGAAGATGCAAAACAAGTAGAAAGTGAGTACATAGAAAATAACGGTAAATTAAAATTATATGAAACCCTTCAAAGTTTAGATGCTAATACTAGAGAAGTAATGTATTTAAGACTTACAGGAGAATTAACTTTTAAAGAAATTGGAAAGATATTACATAAAAGTGAGAACTGGGCAAGAGTTACGTTCTTTAGAGGAAAGCAGAAACTAAGTAAGGAGGAGATTATATGAAACAGATTGATTGTGATGTAATTCAAGATCTATTGCCAAGTTATAGTGATAAAGTATCAAGCGATGCAACGAATAAGCTTGTTGAAGAACATTTAAAAACTTGCAAAAAGTGCAATGCAGCATTAAGAAATATGAATAAAGAAATAGATACTGAAATTGTTGAAAATCAAGATGAACAAATTGATTATTTAAAAAGATATAAAAAGAATAAAATAATTACTATCATTTTTGCTATTACATTGACAATAGATATTATACTTAGTATCTTCATAATGTCAATTATAGCATTTAATATTCTTCGTGATACAGAACTATTTATAGATGTAAATGATGTTAATACTGAATATATGTTTATAAATGAATATGATGGAAAAGATTGTTTAGAAGTTTATTTATATTCTGAAAAATATAAGAGGCATCCTATTAATGGAGAAAAATATGAAGTAGTTGACGATGCAGGAAATAAGACAGTATATCTGAAAATAACAAGGAGTGCATTAGCTATTGATAATGGAATGGGATATATAAATGGCAGAAATGAAATATTTGAATTAGATGAAAGTGTTAAGAAAATCTACATAGAAGATAAAAAAGGAAACCTAAAAGAAATATGGAATAAAGATATGAAAGTAATGACATCAGACGAGTGGAAACATTGGTATATTGATAGCTATGCACCAAAAGAAATAATAGAAGAATATGGATTAAATTATGATTTAGATATACATACTGTTAAGTGGTATTATACTTTTCTATGGAGAGATTTATATGAGCCAGGCAAATAGATTTATATAAAAATATGAAAACAGATAGTTATATTTTATAATTATCTGTTTTTAAGTTATTTGATTAAATATTAAAACAATACAGAAATTAGCATAAAAGTTTATTAAATAAATAGACAAAAAAGAGTTCATATTATATAATATACAATATAAAACAAGAAAAAGGTTTAATATTTCAATCAAATAAAATAGATAGGAGAAAATTTTATGTGGCTTGCAATAAAAAGAGGAAGTATTGTAATAATAGGGTTATTACTACAAATATTATTGAGTTTATTTATATATCTAAAATTAGGAGAATACATACAAATTATTCATATTTTATATGGAATTATTAGTGTATTAATAGTATTAGCAATTATAAAAAATAGCAAAAGACTAAGTAGTGACTTAATATGGGTTATTGTAATAATGCTATTTCCAATAGTAGGAACACTTTTGTTTATCATACTAAATAAAAACAGAAATAACAGTAAAATATTAAAAAACATCAACAGAAATATAAACGAAGGACAAAAATATTTAGTTCAGGATGAAAATATAAAACAAGAAATTAAAGATAAAAATCTTGGACAGTTGCAATACATAAGTGATTTTGCAGGCTTTCCTATAACTAAAAACAATGAAGTAAAATATTATCCATTAGGAGACGATGTATTTCCAGTAATGCTTGAAGAATTGAAAAAGGCACAGAAGTTTATATTTATGGAATATTTTATCATTAACAAGGGAGAAATGTGGCAAAAAATAGTAGATATTTTGAAAGAAAAGGCAAAGCAAGGTGTTGATGTTAGAGTGATGTATGATGATATGGGCTCTGTTGCAATGCTACCAACAAGTTTCCCAAAAGAACTTGAAAAAGATGGAATTAAGTGCGTATTATTTAACAAACTTTCTCCATTTTCAGGTATTATTATGAATCATAGAGACCACAGAAAAATGACAATTATTGATGGACACACTGTTTTCTCAGGTGGTATAAATATCTCAGATGAATACATAAATGTAAAAACTACGCATGGTCATTGGAAAGATAATGGCATTATGATTAAAGGTGAAGCAGTTTGGAATTTTACAGTAATGTTTTTAGAAATATGGAATGCTTTTAGAAATGAAGATAAAGATTACACAAAATATAAATATGAATTTAAAGAGCAATACAAAGAAAATGGATTTGTTGTACCTTATGGAGAAAGCCCATTAGATGACGAAATTATAGGAGAAGACATATATTTAAATATTATAAACCAAGCAAAAAGATATGTTTACATTTATACACCATATTTAATAATTGATACAGATGTAATAAATAGTTTAATTTTAGCAGCAAGGAGAGGTGTAGATGTTAGAATTATAGTTCCAGGAATACCAGACAAAAAATTTGTCTATGATTTAACACAATCATATTTCCATACATTGATACAAGGCGGAGTTAAAATATATACATATACACCAGGATTTGTGCATAGCAAAGTATTTATCTCAGATGATGAAGTTGCAACTGTTGGTACAATTAATATGGATTATAGGAGTTTGTATTTACACTTTGAATGTGGAATTTATATGAAAGATACAGATGTAATAGAAGATATAAAGCAGGATATAAATGAGGCAATAAAGGTATCGCACAAAGAAACTCTTGAAGAAACTAAATATGGTATTATAAAAAGTATGTGGCAAGCAATTTTAAGAATATTTGCACCACTTATGTGATGAGGAAAAAATAGCCTTACAATTTTGTAAGGTTATTTTTTTAACTTTTATGATATAATGAAATTGGAGGTATTTAATTATGCAAAAGATATTAATTGTAGAAGATGACGAAAAATTAAGAGACGAAATAGAAATATTTTTTGGCCATAACGGATATGAAACAGAATCTTTAAAAAAATTTGATAATACGATTCAAGATATTATAGATATAAACCCAGATTTGGTATTATTAGATATAAATTTGCCAGGAGCAGATGGAGAATATGTATGTAAAGAAGTTAGAAAACAGTCCAATGTTCCAATTATTATAATAACTAGTAGAGATAATGAAGTTGACGAATTACTAAGTATAAATTATGGTGCAGATCACTATATCACTAAGCCTTTTAATATTCAAATATTGCTTGCAAAAACTAACTCTCTACTTAGAAGGAGTAGTATTGGAAATTCGCAGGATAAAATAAACGCAAAAGATTTTATTATCAATCTATCAGATAGTACTGTTGTAAAAGGAGAAAAAATAATTGAGCTAACTAAAAATGAACTTAAAATATTAAAGTATTTAACTGAAAATAGAAATAAAATTGTCTCAAGGGAAGAAATTATGGACTATTTATGGGAGAGTGAAAGTTTTATAGATGATAATACTTTGACAGTAAATATAACAAGATTAAGAAATAAACTAGAAGAATTAAACTTAAAAGAATTATTAGAGACTAAGAGAGGACAAGGCTACATACTAAAATAAGGAGGAAAGTATGAAATTTAGCTTATTTTTAAAAGATAAATTATTACAGATTTCATTAATTATATTTGGAATCGCAACAATAGAAATATTTTTACTAGCATATCCTTTTGGAAATTTTATAAAAATATATATTCCGATAATAATCCTAGGACTATATTTTATATCAATTGTAATTGAATATCTAAGAAAGAGACAATATTATACAAATATTTATAAACTGTTAAATGAACTAGAAGAAAAATATTTAATAACAGAGATTATAAAAAGTCCTGATTTTATCGAAGGAGATATACTAAAAGAAATACTAGAACAAGTAGATAAATCAATGCTAGAGAATGTAAATAAATATAAATACTTAACGGAAGATTATAAAGAATATATAGAAATGTGGATCCACGAAATAAAAATACCAATCGCTAACCGGAAAAATGATTATTGAGAATAATAAAACAAAAGCAACCGAAAGCATAGATGAGGAATTGGATAAGATAGAAAACTATGTTGAACAAGCTTTGTATTATGCTAGGAGCAATACAGTAGATAAAGATTACTATATAAAAAAGAATAGCTTAGAAGAGATGGTAAACGAATGTATAAAAAAGAATAAAAAGGTTTTGATTGGAGAAAAGATATCTATCAATATACACGATTTAAATTTATATGTAAATACTGATAGTAAGTGGATAATATTTATTTTAAATCAAGTTATTCAAAATAGTATAAAGTATAGAAAAATGGACAAGCAGTCTGAGATTGAATTTTTTGCAAAGCAAGGAAAAGAAAATGTAGTTTTATATATTAAAGACAATGGAATGGGAATAGAAAAAGGAGAGATAAGTAGAGTATTTGATAAAGGTTTTACAGGAACAAATGGCAGAAACTTAAATAAAAAATCTACTGGTATAGGGCTATATTTATGCAAAAAATTATGTGATAAATTAGGAATAGGAATTGAAGTAGAATCAGTTCAAAATGAAGGCACAGAAGTTAGATTAATTTTTCCAAATAGTAGCTATATGTCATTAAATTAGCTAAAACTAGCCAAACGCAGGAGTTTTATATTTTTTTTGAAAGAAAATGTTCGAACAGCCTGCTGCTTACGGATCACTCCTTGACCTTTCGAAATTTTCTTGAAAACAAAAAATATAAAAGCTCCGACGAGATTTGGCGGACTTTATGCAATAAATTATAACATAAGAAATCTTACAAAATTGTAAGTGATTTGTAAGAATAATCGATGGCAACTTTTTTAAAAACCCATTATAATCTTAGTTAAGGGAGAAGGGAGTTATTAATATGGAAAAAATTTTAGATGTACAAAATATCGGAAAATACTATGGCACGAAATCGAACTTAACAAAAGCAATAGACAACATTAGTTTTAGTGTAAACAAAGGAGAATTTGTAGGAATAATGGGAGCATCTGGTTCTCGGGAAGACTACTCTTTTAAACTGTATATCTACGATAGATAGAGTAACTTGCGGACACATAATTGTTAATAATGAAGATATTACAAGGCTAAAAGGAAACAAATTAAATAAGTTTAGGAGAGAAGAATTAGGTTTTATATTTCAAGATTTTAATTTGTTAGATACTCTAACTTGTTATGAAAATATAGCTTTGGCTTTGACAATTCAAAGAGTAAATCCTAAGGAGATTGATAAAAGAGTAAACGAAATAGCAGAAAAGTTAGGAATAAAAGATATTTTAAAAAAGTATCCTTATCAAATTTCAGGTGGGCAAAAGCAAAGAGTTGCTTCTAGTAGAGCCATTGTAACAAATCCAAAGATTGTACTTGCAGACGAGCCAACTCGGAGCATTAGATTCGAAATCGTCAAGACAATTATTGGAGAACTTTGAATATTTAAATAAAAACTTAGGAGCAACAATACTTATGGTGACTCATGATGCATTTACAGCATCTTATGCTAGTAGAATACTTTTTATAAAAGATGGAAAAATCTTTAATGAGTTAATCAAAGGAACTGATTCAAGAAAGCAATTTTTTGAAAAAATAATTGAAGTCCAAACACTTCTCGGAGGTGATTTGAACAATGTACTTTGATAGAGAAAAATATGAAGTTAGTTATAGTGAAAATAAAAAATCTAAAGGTAGTTTAATATTAAAACTATCACTTAAAAATATGACTAAAAGCATAAAAGATTATAGCATATATTTTTTAACATTAGTATTAGGGGTTGCGATCTTTTATATGTTTAATTCATTAGATAGCCAGCAAGCAATGCTTGAAGTATCACAGTCTACAAGAGAAATTATAAAACTAATGATAGGTATGCTAGGATTCGTTTCTGTGTTTGTATCAGTAGTACTAGGATTATTAATTGTATATGCTAATAATTTTTTAATAAATAGAAGAAAAAAAGAATTTGGTATATATATGACTCTTGGAATGAGTAAAAGACAGATATCAAAAATTATTCTATTAGAGACAGTATTTGTAGGAATAATATCACTTGCAACCGGACTTATAATTGGTGTATTTGCATCACAATTTATGTCAATACTTGTTAGCAAACTATTTGAAACAGATATGAGTGAATTTCAATTTGTATTTTCAAAGGATAGCTGTATAAAGACTTGTATATATTTTGCAGTAATGTATATCGCAGTAATGTTTTTTAACACAATAACTGTTTCAAGATATAAACTAATTAACTTGTTAAATGCTGGAAAGAAAAATGAAAAGGTAAAAATGAAGAATCCATTTTTAGCAATTTTAGTATTTATATTTGGCATCAGTATTCTAGGCTTTGCATATTGGAAAGTAACAGGAGATGTACATTCAATGAATACAGCAGAAAAAATGCTACCACCTATTCTTATGGGAATTGCCCGGAACAGTATTAATTTTCTGGTCTTTATCTGGATTTATAATAACTGTTATTCAAAAAATAAAAAATGTTTATTTAAAAGATACAAATATGTTTGTTTTAAGGCAAATAAATAATAAGATTAATACAACTGTTGCAAGTATGAGTGTTATATGTTTAATGCTATTTATGACAATTAGTGTTTTATCTTCTAGTTTAGCACTTAGAAATACTATGCAAAGAGAATTAGTCGAGATGACTCCAGTAGATTTGAACCTATATAAAACAGCTAATTTAAAAGAAAGTTATATGAGATATGGAGTAGAAAAAAGAATAACAAATGAAAAACAAAGAGAAGATTCAAAACATCCTATTAAAGAAACCTTGATAAATAACGGATTAGATATGAATGTATTAAAAGACATTGTTGAAATAGAAGTTTATACAGATAGTAATTTGACTTGGAGAGATTTCTTTGGAGATAGTTTTAATGAAGTTAAAGAGAAATTTCCAGGCTTAGCCTATGGAACAGCAGAGGAAATAGTAAGAATATCAGATTATAATAAAATGGCAAAATTATATGGGATAAAGGAATATACTTTAAATGAAGATGAATATATTGTTCTTTGTGATTTTGATAGTCAAACAGAGTTAAGAAATAAAGTATTGGCAAAAGGAAATTATCCTTTAACTATTGCAGGAAAAGAGTACAAATCAAAATATAATAAATGCCAAGAAGGATTTATAACAATGTCAACAAGTCACACAAATACAGGAATTATATTAGTTCCAGATAGTTGTCCTTTAACAGAAGAAATGAAAGAAATGTACCTATTATCAGCAAATTATAATGTGGCAACTGATGAAGAAAAAGAAGAAATAGAAAAAATATTTTCAGGTAACGCAGAATCATCAAATCTTATAAAAACACTAAATGATAATGGAATAGAATTAGAGGGCTTTACAAAAATCAGCTTAAGGGAAGCGAGTATTGGTATAGCAACAATAGTACTATTTATAGCCATTTATTTAGGACTCATATTCTTAATAGCAAGTTCTGCAATTTTAGCATTAAAGCAATTAACAGAAAGTACAGATAATAAACAAAGATATACTATTTTAAGGAAAATTGGTTGTGATGAAAAAATGATAAATAAGTCATTATTTAGTCAAATAGGAATATTTTTTGGTATGCCACTTGTTTTGGCAATTATACATTCTATCTTTGGAATACAATTTGTAATAACAATAATGTCAGGGCTAGCATCTAAAGATGACTTATTACCATCTATCATAGGAACAGTAATAATTATTAGTGTAATCTATGGTTCATACTTTTTGGCAACATATTTCGGAAGTAAAAATATTATTAAAGAAGAATAAATTAACCTATATGAATATGAGCAAAATTGGACAAATTAAGCAGAATATGATACAATACTATTATATCAAATAAAAGTAGTCTATTTTTGACTACGCCACCCAAAAGTCTATTGACAAAACACTTATAGGAGGAATAAAACTATGAAGAGTTGGGTAATCACATGCGTTGCACTCATTGCAATAGCTGTTAGTGGTCTTAGGGATCAAATGAGTCCTGACAATGCAGTTATAGCTTGTTGTATACTTATAGGAGCTTATATTATTGGTCATGCCATTGAGAATACGAGCCAAAAATAGTTTTTCCTCCCCTAAGTGGGAGGCTTTTTTTATTACATTATAAAAAACAAATTGAAATTTATTGATTTTTATGCTAATATATTTCTAGAAAAAGAGTAGAAATGCAAATATACGAGGAGAATAAAATGAGTTATAGAATTACTAATGGTTCTGTATCGTATGGAGCTGACACAATTTTAGAAGAAATAAATTTTGATGTAAAGGATAAAGAAAAAGTTGCAATAGTAGGTAGAAATGGAAGCGGAAAAACTACTCTGTTAAAAGCGCTTATAGATAATGAACTACTTTCAGAAGGAATAGGAACAGAAAAATTTAGCATTTACAAAGAAAGCATAAAAGAAATAGGATACCTTAAGCAAATTGATTTTGAAGATGACAATATAACAATGCTTGACGAGATCTTGAAAGTATATAGACCAATCATTGAAATAGAGAAAAAACTAGAAAGTTTAGTTATAGAAATGCAAAAAAATTCATCAGAAGAATTAGCTAAGGAATATTCTAAAACACTAGATAGATATGAACTATTAGATGGATACACATATAAAAAAGAATATGAAACAGCAATCAGTAAATTTGGATTTACAAGTGAGGATAAAAATAAAAAGATAAGTGAATTTTCAGGAGGACAAAGAACAAAAATCGCATTTATCAAATTACTTCTCAGCAAACCAGATTTATTAATTTTGGACGAACCTACAAACCATTTGGATATTAGTGCAATTGAGTGGCTTGAAGGCTATTTAAAAGATTATCCAAAAGCAATAGTTATAGTTTCACATGATAGAATGTTCTTAAATAAAATTGTGGATAAAATCTATGAAATAGAATATGGAACAATTACAGAATATAGCGGAAATTATGAGTTCTTTGAGAAACAAAAAAGAATAAATTATGAGAAACAATTAAAAGATTTTGAATTTCAACAAAAAGAGATAAAAAGATTACAAATGATAGCAGATAGATTTAGATACAAGCCAACAAAAGCAAGAATGGCTATGTCAAAATTAAAACAGATTGAAAGAATGGAAAAGAAAGAAGAACCAAACAAGTATGATTTGAAAACATTTAAGACAAACTTTGAAATTAATACTCAAAGTGGAAATAATGTTTTATCAGTAAAAGATTTAGAGATAGGATATGATAAGGTTTTAACAAAATGTTCATTTGATTTATATAAAGGCCAAAAGCTAGGCATAATTGGAAGTAATGGAACAGGAAAATCAACTTTACTTAAAACATTAGTCGGAAACTTAAAACCAATAAGTGGAAAATTTGAATTTGGACATAAAGTAGAAATAGGATACTTTGACCAACAAATGCTTGGACTAAATCCAGAAAAAACTGTATTCGAAGAACTTTACGAAGAATTTCCAGATTTAACAGTTACAGAAGTAAGAAATTCATTGGCAGCTTTTATGTTCACAGGAGACGACGTATTTAAGAAAGTAAATATGCTTTCAGGAGGAGAAAAGGTAAGACTTTCTATAAGCAAAATACTAAAAAAGGGACCAAATCTTTTAATACTTGATGAGCCTACAAATCACATGGATATTGTTGGAAAAGAATCACTAGAAAATATGTTAAAAGAATATAAAGGAACACTGATTTTCGTATCACATGACAGATTTTTTGTAAATAAAATTGCAGATTCAATTTTAAGTTTTGAAGGTGGAAAAGCAATATACTATCCTTATGGATATGAATATTACTTAGAAAAAAGAAACGAAATTTCAGAAGAAAATATATCTATAAAAAAGGAAAAAACAGTAAAGCAATATATAAACCCATTAAAAGAAAAGGACAAATTAGAAAGAAAGATAAAGAAACTTGAAGAAGAAATTTCAAAAAAGGAAGAGGAAATATCTAATTTGCAAAACGAACTTACAAAAGAAGAGATATATTCTGACTATATAAAGGTAGGAGAGATTCAAAACAATATAGATTTATTAAATAAAGAAATTGAAGAAAGTATGACCTTATGGGAAGAATGCCAAAAAGAAATTGAAGAATTAGGGAAAATATGAAATAAAGGAGAAAATTTATGGAACTAATAAAGATTGGAGAAAAAACGTACTATATAAAAAATCCTACAAATATTGGAATATACAAAATAGATAATGAAAATGTTTATTTAATAGATACTGGAAATGATAAAGATGCAGGCAAGAAAATATTAAAAATTATCCAAGAACAAGGCTGGAAAGTCAAAGGAATTATAACTACACATTCTAATGCTGATCATATCGGAGGAAATAAAGTTATTCAAGATAGAACAAATTGTAAAATATTAGCTAATAATATTGAAAAAAGTTTTACAGAAAACCCTATATTAGAGCCATCTTTCTTATATGGAGGATATCCATTTAAAGATATTAGAAATAAGTTTTTATTAGCAAAAGAATCGACTGCTATCCAAATAGAAAATAATTTACCAGAAGGATTAGAATATTTTAATTTAAAGGGACATTTTTTTGATATGTGCCGGCATTAAGACAAGTGACAATGTGTACTTTTTAGCAGATGCTTTATTTAGTGAAGAAACAATTACTAAATATCATTTATTCTTTATTTATGATGTTAAAGAGTTCCTTAACACCTTAGATTTTCTAAGTGAATTAAAAGGTAATTTATATATTCCATCACATTGTGAGGCAACAGATAATATAGATCCTTTAATAAAACTAAACAGAGAAAAAATACAAGAAGTTGCAAATAAAATTTATGAAAGTTGTAAGAAAGAAAAAACTTTTGAAGAAATTTTAAAGTATATATTTGACGAATATAATCTTACAATGAATGCTAATCAATATGTTTTAGTAGGTAGTACAGTAAAGTCATATTTATCTTATTTATATGATGAAAATAGAATTAGTTATGAGTTTAGGGATAATATGATGTTTTGGAAACAATTGGAGTAATAGCTTCAATAATTGAAAAAATTATGTAAAGTGGAAGATATTGAAAAATTAATTAAATAGGAAAGACTGTTGACAAAAAATTGTCAACAGCCTTAGCCTACTTAGAGAAAAATTATTTTTTTGAAATTCTGTGACCGCGAAGTATATTTTCAAGATCACTTTCACTTGAAAAGAAATAATCCGGAGTTGGAGTACAAGTTCTAAACCTACTAGTTCCGGGAATTAAATCAGGTGGATGATGATCTGAATGATGCTCCCTATTAGCCACACTATCACTTACAGCTTTTACAAAACGTTCATTAGACATTTTTTTACCTCCTGCAATTATGTTAAATTTGTAATTGATAGTTAAATCTCATTCTCTAAATATACATAAAAAGAATGCAATTATTATATCATGAGAGCATAAAATAAACAAGATGTAAGGTAAAAAACTCATAGAAATTCATTAATTATTATAATTTTGTAATAATCGACAAGATTACTATTTAAAATTGTAGATTAGCATTGACATAATGAATAAAAATGTAGTATAATTAATATACTAATAAAGAATAGCTATTTAGTAATTCGAGTGTTTCGCAACTCACAAAAAATGGCGAACGATATATTCGAGTGTTTCGCAACTCACAAAAAATGGCGAACAATATATTCGAGCAGACGCTAGCTCAAAATAAAAGCGTAATTTAATTTATGGGGGTTAAAATTAAGTTTTTAACTCCCAATTTTAATGAGAAAAATTAAGTATAAATGCAAAAAAATAAACAATTCGCTATTTGTGGGGTGTTAATTTTTACGTGTTTTTGCTAACTTTAAAGTGAAAGGAGCAAAAGAATATGGATGTTATTAAAATAGGAAAATTCATTGCTGAGAATAGAAAAGCAAAAAAATTAACACAAGAAAAATTAGCAGAAAAGTTAGGAGTAACTTCTAAAACTATATCAAGATGGGAGAATGGAAACTATATGCCAGATATTTCTTTACTTAAACCATTAAGTGAAGAACTTGGTGTAACACTAAATGACTTAATAAGCGGAGAAGAGGTAGATAAAGAACATTATCAAGAAAAACTGGAAAAAAATATCATTGATACTATTGATTACACAAGTAAAAAGGTATATGAAAAAAACAAATTAATAGCACAAATGATAATGCTTTTTGGACTTGGACTTGCCTTTATAGCATTTACTATATTTCCATCAGAAAGTAGTTGGGGATCAATTTATTCTGTATTTGGACTAGTTATATCTTTAATAGGTTTTTCTAAATTAAATAAGAAAAAATCATATATAAAAAGATTAATTTTAAACTTTGGATATTTTCTTTTAGGACTAATATTATTGATAGGAATAGACTATGCAAATGTGAAATTAAATAATACAGCCCCGAGGTTTTCTTACTTAACAAAAACAAGTGAGGATATGATTATTTATGAATCTCCACTTTGTAATGTTTATAGAATAAATCGAAATACAAAAAATGAATATTATATAGTTGATACGAAAAAGGTATATACAGAAGAAACTGTCCCTATAACTCCATTTGATAGGGACAAATCAGGAATTGACAATATAATAAAATTTAAAAGTAAATATGTAGGAGACAATAGTAATGATAGTCATTTAATTGATAGTCTGCCACTTTCAGAATATGGATATGCATTTGAAATAGATTCAAAAAATTTAGGCTTAACTATTAATTATCATATTACAGATTGGTATATAAATGAAAATCAATATTTAGAGAAATGCTTATTATATAATACTGTATCTATATTTTCTCTAATTGATAATGTTCAAGATATTACTTTTAATTTTAGTGGAAACTCATATAAAGTAAGTAGAAACCAGATTCAAGAGCTATATCCTAACTATAATGACATAGCAGATAATGGGATAAATGAAGATAACTTCAATAAATATCTAGAAAACAAAATGAACGATAGCAAATTTATAGAAGAGACGTTTAGAAAAATATTTGTTGAACAGATTTAAAATAGAATGCTAAAAAAGTTAGAAAAAGGTTACAATTCACAGCCATTAAAAGCTAAAGTAGCCAAACGCAGGGGTTTTATATTTAGAAGAAATTGAAGACCCCCGAAAAACTTCGTAGGCGTTTCCCGCGTGGGTTCAATTTATAATAAATATAAAATCCCCGACGAGATTTGGCGGACTGTGTTCTATAAGCTGTGAATTGTAACAGAAAAAGAGCTATATTGTATATAAAATTAGCAAAAATACTTGCATAAAGCTATAATAATATGCTAAAATGAATTAGTAGGAAATTATGTATATATTTAAACACTTAAAATAAAAGGAGGAATTAACTATGTCAGGACACAGCAAATGGCATAATATCCAAGCTAAAAAAGGAAAAGCAGATGCAGCTCGTGGAAAAGTATTTACAAAGCTTGGTAGAGAATTATTAATAGCAGTAAAACAAGGAGGACCTGACCCAGCGGGAAATTCAAAATTAAAAGATGTTATAGCTAAATGTAAGGCTGCAAATATGCCAAACGATACAATAAATAGCGCTATAAAAAGAGCATCAGGAGCAGGAAATAATGAAAATTATGAAGAAATTACATATGAAGGATATGGACCAAACGGTGTTGCAATAATTGTAAATGCAACAACTGACAATAGAAATAGAACAGCAGCTGATGTAAGACATGTATTTGATAAAGCAGGAGGAAGTCTTGGAACTACTGGATGCGTATCATATATGTTTAATAGAAAAGGTGTAATTGTAATAGAGAAGGCAAGCACAGACATGTCAGAAGATGATCTTATGTTACTTGCATTAGACTGTGGAGCAGAAGATTTTTCAGCAGAGGAAGAGTTCTATGAAATAACTACTTCTCCAGAAGATTTTTCTTCTGTTAGAGAAAGCTTAGAATTAAAAGGTTTAACATTTATAGAAGCTGATGTACAAATGGTTCCAACAACTTATGTAGATTTAGACGAAAAAGGTGCAGAAAAAATGGAAAGATTATTGGAAAGACTTGATGAATTAGATGATGTATCAGAGGTTTTCCATAATTGGAATGAATAAAATTGCCTATTAAATTAACAAAAAAATATTAGAAAAGGTCGCAAGATTTAAAACTTGCGACCTTTTTCTCAGGTGACTTACCATTTTGAATCTCTGATTTTACTTCTTACGCAGAGCAGGTAGGGTCAGGTTTCCAAATGGAGCCAGTGATGTTTCCAGGGATTTCTCCCCAGATGATCACAGTAGGCGGAATGTGCTTTTCCGTTGCTTTGTCAGTTCTGGGAAAGAGTGCCCTGAACCTCAAAATGATGTTAGACGACATGTCTTCCATCACTTCCTTGGGAAGAGTTTCCGCTGTTACTATGATTTCGTCAGGGTTAACAGGTTCTGCTAAGTCAAAAAGACTGCTGGTCAACATGCTTACCCCGTCATCAATCATGCGATTGACGGATTCCTTACCGAACCGAGCTTCAAATTGAGCAAGCTCAGTTTCCTTGGAAGGATCTCTGGTCATAAACAATCCTCCTTTTAGGATGTAATGTAGAATAATTATATTACAAAATTTACATAATGTCAATATTATGAAACTGTAATTATATTTATTTTTCAAGAATTTTGCCAAGTATAAGTTCTATTATAGGAATTTGTTTCATATAATAGTTACAAGAGACAAAAGAAAAGGAAGATATAATGTTAGAGATTTTAGATTTATTTCCAAAAAATATTTCAAATCAAATATTTCAAAAATCAGACATTGATTTAGACACTTTAGAAGAAATACGATTAAGAGTTCAAAAACCAATCATTTTAAAATTTACTGATAAAGAATTTGTTCTAGATTATATAATCTCACAAGATGAAATTTTAAAAATTTTGCAATTTATGTGTGATAATTCTATATATTCATATCAAAATCAAATCTGCAAACGGATATATAACAGTAAAAGGAGGACACAGAGTTGGAATATCTGGGGATGTTGTAATTGAAGATGGCAAAGTTAAAAATATATCATATGTATACAGCTTGAATTTTAGAATTGCAAGAGAAGTAGATGGTGCATCTAATAAAGTAATGAAATATATTCTAGATACTGAAAATAACAGTGTATATAATAGCTTAATAGTTGGACCACCCAATACCCGGCAAAACTACAATATTAAGAGATTTAGCAAAAAATATTAGTAATGGGATTAAAGATATAAATTTTAAGCGGAATTACAGTTGGAATAGTTGATGAAAGAGGAGAAATATCAGCAATGCACAAAGGAAAAGCAGAGAATAATATTGGTATAAGAACTGATATTTTAAATAATGTAAGAAAAGATATAGGAATTGAGATGTTAATAAGAAGTATGTCACCAAATGTAATAATTTCAGACGAAATTGGAAATATAGAAGACGTATCTGCCATAAATTATTGCTTATGCTCAGGAATAAAAGGGATATTTACAGCACACGGAAATTCAATAGAATATCTTAAGGCAAATCCTATATTTAACGAAATGCTAAAAATGAAATTATTTGAGAAAATTATATTTTTAAATCAAAATAAAAAAGGAGAAATAAGTAGTGTGTATACAGAAAAATAATTCAAGCAGGATATATGCTTTATATTTTGGTTCTAAAATATAAAAAAATGAATATATATATATTATCATATTTTACGAAGGATGGATTTTTAAGTGATATTCATAAAATGGACAATTTTATTTGCAATATTTTTTATATCAACTGTGATAGGCATATCTATTGCAGATAGATATAAAAATAGAGTAAATGACTTAAAAAACATACGAAATATACTCAACATACTTGAAACAAAAATAAAATTTACATATGAACCTCTCCCACAAATATTTGAAGAAATCTCAAATGAATTTACAGGTGGAATTTCTAAGATATTTCAAACAGCAAAAGAAAAGATGCTAGAGCTTTCAGCAGGAGAGGCTTGGCATTTTGCAATAGAAAATTCAAATACAAATATGAATGAAGAGGACTTAAATATATTAAATGGCTTAGAAAAGCTACTTGGAAAAACAGATATAGATGGACAACTTTCTGAGATAAATCTTATAAAAGAATTTATAGATGTTCAAATAAAAAAGGCAGAGGAAGAACAAATAAAAAATGCAAAATTGTATAAAAATTTAGGAATAATGATTGGAATGATAATAGTTATAATACTTATTTAGGAAGAAGAAGAGGAGGAAAAGATTTTGAATATTGATTTATTATTTAAAATAGCTGCGATTGGAATATTAGTTGCAGTACTTCACCAAGTATTAGTTAGAGCAGGCAGAGAAGACCAGGCAATGATGACAACACTTGCAGGACTTGTGATAGTTCTTACTATGGTTATACAAGAGATTAGCACATTGTTTGACACTGTAAGGACAATATTTGATTTGTAGGGGAATAATGCTATGGAAATAATAAAAATTATAGGGATAGCAATTCTTGCTGTGGTAATAATTATTATAATAAAACAGTATAGACCAGAATTTGCAATATATATATCTATTATCACAGGAATAATAATATTATCATTTATAATAGATAAACTTTCAGGAACTATAAATCTTTTGAGTGACCTTTCTAATAAATTAAATAATGGACAAGAATTTCTAAAAATACTTGTAAAAATAACAGGAATAGCATTTTTAACAGAATTTGCAGTAAGTATATGCAAAGATGCTGGTGAAAGTGCAATAGGATCCAAAATAGATTTAGGAGGTAAAGTAATAATTATTGCTATGTCAATTCCTATTATATCGTCAATGTTAGAAACTGTAATTCAAATATTACCTTAAAAGGAAAGAGGAACATATGAAAAAGATAGTATTTATATTAACTTTTTTTCTTACCATTTGCTATAGTATAACTTCATATGGAACAGAAACAAATAGCATAGACACAAACGGCATAATAGAAAAGCAAGAAAAAAGTTTAGGAATTACAGAATTTATCAAGGAATCAAAAGAATATGTAGGAGAAAGTTTTTCTGATGTAGATCTAAATACGTTATATAAAGATGCAATATCAGGAAATATAAACATACAAGGGGTTTTAGGTAAAGTTATAAAACTTACTGGAAAAGAAGTAGCAAGCACAATTAGAAGTTTAGGATACATATTAGTCATTATCATCATACATAGCATAATAAAAAATATAAGTGATGGATTAGGTAATAATCAAATCGGAGAAATAACTCATTATGTAGTATATATTTTGATTGTAACGTTAATTATGACTAATTTCTCAGAAATGATAAATCTTATACGAGAAACGACAAATAGTTTAGTAGGCTTTTTAAATTCATTGTTACCTATACTTTTATCATTAATGATAACAACAGGAAATATTGTTACAGCATCTACTATACAACCTATTTTATTAATGGTTATAACATTTATTGGAAATTTCATATCTTCAGTACTTTTGCCACTGATTTTAATTGGAACAGCACTTGGAATTATATCAAAAATCTCTGATAAAGTTCAAATAAGTAAACTTTCAAAATTTTTTAAATCAAGCGTAGTTTGGGTACTTGGAATAGTTCTTACAATTTTTGTAGGAATATTATCATTAGAAGGAACATTAACTAGTAGTGTAGATGGACTAACAGCTAAAACAACTAAGGCAGTTGTAACAAGTACAATACCAGTTGTAGGAAAGATTCTTGGAGAAACTGTTGATGCAGTACTTGGTTGTAGCAATATATTAAAAAATGCAGTTGGATTTGTTGGAATCTTTGTAGTTATTTCTATATCAATCTTGCCAATTATAAAGCTTGCTATTATGTCTATTTCATTTAACCTGACAGCAGCTTTAAGTGAGCCGATCGCAGATAAAAAGATTGTATCAGTTTTAGAACAAATGGGAGATACTTTTAAGGTGCTACTTGGAATGGTAATAGCAATATCAGTAATGTTAATCATAGGTTTAACCCTTGTTATAAAAATAACTAATAGTGGGATGATGTACAGATGATAAATGGAATAAGTTCTTGGGCAGAACAAGTAATTATTGCAGTAATAATTGGAACAATTATAGAAATGATTCTGCCTAAAGGAAATACTGAAAAATATATTAAAACTGTAATTGGAATATACATACTTTATACTATAATTTCGCCAGTTATAGGAGCATTTACAGGAAAAGATTTAAAACTAGCATATAGTGATTATGAGAAATATTTTAATTATACAGATGAACAAGAAGTGGTTAGAAATGAAGTAAATAATGTAGACACAAATATCATAGAAAATACATATAAGACAGAGATAGAAAGGCAAATCAAAAATGATATAGAAGGTATGGGCTTTAAATTAAATGCTATATCATTAGATTTTACCGTTCAAGAAGGTAATATAAAAAATGTAAATTTAGTAATAGATAGAAAAGAAAAAGAAACTGAAAGTAATAGAATAGCAATAAACAATATAGAAATAGGAAAAAGTGAAAATAAAATTGAAGAAAATAACCTGACAAGACAAGAAATTGAAAAAATAAAAGAAAAGCTTAAAGAAGATTATGGCATAGATAAAGAAGAGATAAGGATAAATTCAATATGAAGGAGAGAAATTTATGTTTAAGGAACAAATGAACAAAATTAAGGATATGTTTTCTAAGAAAACAGAGGATGGAGAAAGGCCTAAATCTGAAAAAAGAAAGATAGAAAATCTAGTAGTTTTTTTAATTATACTAATAGTTACTTTAATTGCAATTAATACAATTCTAAAAGGAAATGATAAAAATACAGTAGATAGCACAAATAATCCATATAAAGAACTTGCAGAAGTTACACCTAAAAAGAATGAAGAAAAACAAGAACTTGAAGGAAGACTTGAAAATATATTAGGCAAAATGGTTGGAGTAGGAAATGTTAATGTACTTATTACATATTCTCAAACAAGTGAAGTTGTTGCAATGTATAATGAAAATACTGAAATATCTCATACATCAGAAGAAGATTCAGCAGGACGGAAATAGAGATGTGCAAGAAGAAAGCACAAAAAAAGAAGTGATTTTCACAGATGAAAATGGATCTAACGTGCCTGCAACGAAAACAGTAGTGAATCCGAAAGTTGAAGGTGTTATTGTTATTGCAGAAGGTGCAGGAGATGCAAATGTGAAAGCTAATATTATTTCAGCAGTTGAAGCGGTAACAGGTGTGCAAGCTCATAAAGTTCAAGTATTTGCTATGAACTAATATAAAATAATTTAATGAAAGGAATGGTATTTTTTTATGAAAGTTTTAAAAAAGAATCAATTAGCTCTTTTAGTTATTTCTTTGATGCTTATTACAGCAGGATATTTAAATTATGACAGTATGCAAAAAGAAACAAAAGAAACTCGGAACAGATGCTAGCAATACAATAGATTTAGCAAGTATTGGAGATGCAGAGCTTGTTAATGCAAATGTTACAGATGTAAACGAAAGTAGTGGAGAAATAGCAGATGCTGTGTCTGATACAGAAAATAACGTGATAGAAACAAATAGCGGTTATGTCCAAACCGAGGTACAAGGAAATGATTATTTTGTTACATCTAAATTAGAAAGAAATATTATGTACTCACAAATGATAGACAGTTATCAAAAGATTATTGATTCATCGAGCGCAATTACAGAGCAAAAGACAGTAGCACAAGAAGAAATAAACAAGATAAATGAACTTCAAAATGCTATTATGATAGCTGAGAATTTGCTATCTACAAAGGGTTTTGAAAATAATATAATTTTTGTAAATGGAGATAGTATAAGTGTAATTATAGGAAAAGCAGAACTTTCGCAAGATGAAATCGCGCAGATTCAAAATATAATATCTCGTGAACTTAATGCAAATGTTGAAAATATACATATTTCTAAGAAATAAGTTTAAGAATTAAAATATTAATAAAAATAAATAATTTTTTTAATATTTAATAATTATGTTGACTAGAAACAAATTTTATGATAAAATTTTATTACACAAAACCTTGAAAGGTGGTTTTAAAATGGCAAGCTTTACAATGTGGTTAGTTACAACACTTGGAACGGCAGCACTTTACATTGCAAAGGAGATGGGCTTACTTGAAGTTCGGACGTTAGTCATCCAGATTCTTCTTGGCGTGGACTGCTTTTTCCTTTGGGTTATGTGCCTTTGGGTTAATGCAAGCATAAAGCGCTTTGACAAGAAGAACACAGCGACATATCTTTGGTGGGTGTTCGCAGGAATGGCAATATTCTTAGAAATTTACAACAAGAACAACTATGATCCTATTGCAGAACCTTTTGTAATAATTGGAATTGCTTTTTTATCCAGTGCAAGTTTTGTCGCATTCTGTGTGATGCTTCACTCGTTCCGGAATAGGATCGGCGGAATTTTGAAGTGTAGGAAATCCGTCAAAGACAATGCTTTGTGGCTGATAGCACTTGTTATAACATATGCATCTGCTACGGGGCTGTTCCATCACTTAGGAGAAGATACCTTCAAATGGGTGATGTGGATATTTACTGGAATAGACTACATCTTATTTTGCCGAATCTTCTACCACTATTTCATTGATCTGAAATATGTAGAAAAGGTAAGAGAAAAGCGTATTAACTTCAAAAGAGTATAAGCCATACTTAGCCTAATCAGTTTTATACTGGTTAGGCAAGTTTTTTATTGTATAGGAAAAATCAACTTTTATCTTGACCCTATATAAGATTTTCCGTATACAACAAGGTTAATTTAAGTTCCAGATTTACTATTATCAGTTTATATTATATATTGCATATACATGTTTTTTGTGATATATTTAATAAGTATAATAATGCGCGATTTATAAGAAAGGAATTGCAATATAATGGGAGAAATACTTGACAAAATTAATATGCCTGAAGATTTGAAAAAGTTAGATATAAAGCAAAAACAGGAATTAGCAAATGAAATAAGAGAATTAATAATAGATACAGTATCAAAAACAGGAGGACATCTATCTTCAAATTTAGGAGTTGTAGAGCTTACAATAGCTTTGCACAGTGTTTTTGATACCCCAACAGATAAAATAATATGGGATGTAGGTCATCAAAGTTATGTACATAAAATACTTACAGGTAGAAAAGAAAAATTTAGTACATTGAGACAATTTGAAGGAATAGCAGGTTTTCCTAAATCAAGTGAGTCAGAATATGACTGTTTTGATACTGGACATAGTAGCACATCTATATCTGCTGCTCTTGGAATGGCTACTGCAAGAGATTTAAAAGGAGAAAAAGAGCATATCATTGCAGTTATAGGTGACCGGAGCATTAACAGGTGGTATGGCATTAGAGGCTCTAAACCACGCAGGATTTTTAAAGAAAAATCTTATAGTTATATTAAATGACAACGAAATGAGTATATCAAAAAATGTTGGAGGAATCTCTCTATTCTTAAGTAAAGTAAGAACCAGAAAGTTTTATACAGAATCTAATAGATATATTAAAAATATAGTTAATAAACTTCCAAAAGGAAGTAATAAAATTATAAAATTCATAAGAAGAATAAAATATAGTATAAAACAATTATTAATTCCTAATATGCTTTTTGAGGACCTTGGATTTAGATATCTAGGCCCAATAGATGGACATAACATTTCTACATTAGAGGAAATATTAAAAATCAGCAAAGAACTAGAAGGACCAATACTAATACATGTTGTTACTAAAAAGGGAAAAGGATACAAACCAGCAGAAGAAAATCCAGATAAATTTCATAGTGCATCTAACTTTGATATAGAAACAGGACAGAGCAAAAACAAGTCAAAGAGAGATTATTCAAAAGTATTTGGAGAAAAATTAGTAGAAATTGCAAAGAAAAATGAAAAAGTAGTTGCAATAACAGCAGCAATGACAGATGGAACAGGACTTACAGATTTTGCAAAAGAATTTCCAGATAGATTTTTTGATGTAGGAATTGCAGAACAACACGCACTTCGGATTTGCAGCAGGACTTGCTAAAAATGGCATAATACCAGTTGTACCAATATATTCTTCATTTTATCAAAGAGGATATGATCAAGTAATTCACGATATTTGTTTGCAAAATCTTGGAGTTGTAATGTGTGTGGATAGAGCTGGAATAGTTGGTAATGATGGAGAAACACATCAAGGTGTGTTTGATTTATCTTTCTTCTCTATAATCCCAAACCTTACAATAATGGCACCAAAAGATTTTAAAGAACTAGAAAATATGTTAGAATATGCTGTGACTTTAAATAGACCAGTGGTTATAAGATACCCAAGAGGTGGAGAAGGAAACACAAAATTTGATATATATGAACCACTTGAAACACAAACAGCAGAAATAATAAAAGAAGGAAATGATTTAAGTATAATAGCAATTGGAAAGATGGTAGATAGAGCAGTAGAGATAGCAAATATCTTAGAAGAACAAGACCAAAGCGTAGAAGTAATAAATGCAAGATTTTTAAAACCAATAGATAGTAAAACGATTATAGATTCTATAAAAAAGACAAGAAAAGTTATAACTATTGAAGATAATATTTTAAAAGGTGGACTTGGAAGTGCTGTTCAAGATATTATAGTTAAAGAAAATTTAGAAGATATAACATTTAAAAAATATGGATATCCAGATGAGTTTATAAAACACGGAAGTGTATTAGAGCTTGAGAAGAAATATATGCTAGATGCAGAAAGCATAGTAAAAGATTTAGAAAGCTTGCAAATAGATAAAAATTATGTTAATATATAAAATATGTTCTATGGAACATTTTATAATATATACCACAACTCAAAATAATAATTTATATGAGAAAGGATGGGTATAAAATGTCGCAGGAAAAAGCAAAAGCTACAGATGGGCAAAACCAGCTTAGCAACGCAGTAGTACAAATCAGTACTGCTGCAAAACAGATCCAAGCAAACATCCAAGAAGTACAAAAGTTAGTACAGGAGGAAAGAGACCGGAGAATAGTAAGAATTAGCCAAGAGGAAGAGAAACTTAAAAAGCAATATGAGGAACTCTGTGCAGAGTATTTGGAATCCTACTCTAGAAAAAGAGAATGGGAAAAGAAAAGACAACTCTGTGAAAAGTATGGGCATATCTTCAAGAGGATAGATTCAAAAGATCTTGGATATACTGGAAGGCATTCATTCCTTTATGGCTCTGAATCGATGTATAGAATAACAGAAAAATGCATGTGCTGTGGTGAAGAAAAAAGCTATACGTCGAAGGGCTTTGGTAGTGGGGATTCCGGCAAGGATGTATCTATTCCTGAAGAAATGCAAAAAGAAATCAAGGAAATAGAAGACAAGCGCCGTGAAATGGAAGGAAAGCTTAAAAAGCTTGAAGAAGAGCTAAAAAGCTTCCAGGACAGGTACCTTGTGGAAGTTTGCAATCCTCTGGGGCATCCTCTCAAGGATATATCTTACAGTGATATGTACACGTACGGAAGTGCAGTATGCCCTTTGTGCAAAAGAACGATAATTGGCATACAGTACAACTTAGAAACTGACATTGGAAGGTGGGCTAAACTGACTAAGTAATGTGACATTTGAAAAAGGTAGAAAGTCTAATTTAGGCTTTCTACCTTTTCATGTCTATTGAAAATTAAACTTAAATGTGATATATTATATTTAAAATTTATAAAAGAAAAGGAGTAAATTATGGGATTAGAATTAAAAAATGTATCAAAAACATTTGCTGGTAAAGTAGCAGTTGATAATATTTCATTAACATTAAATACTCCGGGTGTATACGGCTTACTTGGCACAAATGGTGCAGGAAAAACGACAACAATAAGAATGATACTCGGAATTATAAAAAAGGACAGTGGAGAAATAACTTGGAATGGAAAAGCAGTAGATAGAAAAAGTGTTAATTTTGGATATTTACCAGAAGAAAGAGGAGTTTATCCTAAAACAAAAATATATGATCAATTAATATATTTTGCAGAATTAAAAGGAATGAGAACGGAAGATGCAAAGGATTCGATAAATAAATGGGCGAAAGAACTAAAAGTAGAAGAATATATGGATATGCCTGCTGAAAAGCTTTCAAAAGGAAATCAGCAAAAAATACAGTTTATGACAGCTATAATTCATAATCCAGAGCTAGTAGTCATAGATGAACCATTTAGCGGTCTAGATCCTGTAAATACAGAAATTTTAAAAAATATTATTATAGACTTAGTAAGAAATGGCAAATATGTGATAATGTCAGCACATCAAATGCCAACAATAGAGGAATTTTGTAGTGATATATTAATCTTAGATAAAGGAAAAACTGTTTTAAAGGGAAATCTTAAAGAAATCAAAGAGACATATCCTGCAAGTAGAGTCAGAATAGACACTAATGCTAAAATAGAAAAATACATACAAGAGCTTGATTTAAAAATAGAGAATGAAAAGAATAACGAATATGTTATAAAAATTACAGACGAAGAAAAAGCTCATACACTTTTAAATAATGTAATTTCTAATGGAATAAAAGTTAATAAATTTGACATAATGAAACCTACACTAAATGATATATTTATAGAAAAGGTGGGTGAGTAAAATGAAAGATGTAATAACGGTTGCAAAATTTACTATAAAAGAAATGATAAAGAGAAAATCTTTTATTATATCTACTCTAATCATATTAGTAATGATAGTTGTTGGATTTAATATACCAAATTTTATAAATTCTATATCAGAAGGAGGCTTTTCAGATAAATTATTAGTAGTTGATAATGATAATGTTTTTGAAGGACAACTCGAAGCCTTAAAGGAAGCAGATTCGGGATATGATATAGAAATAGGAAAAGCAAGTTTTGACGAGATAAAAACAAAAATAGAAAATGATGAAATATCAGCTGCAATAATAATTGAAAAACAAGAAGAAAATGTAAAAATAAGATACATATTAGAAGATATTACAATGATGCAAGGTGTACCAGAAGATTTAATGAGCACATTTAATACTTTGTATTCAAATATACAAATAAGTAAATTAGGCTTAACACAAGAAGAATTAGAATCAATCACACCTAATTTTGAATTTACATTAGAACAAACAGGCGAAGAAGAAGCAAGTGGAAATATACTTGTAATGATGATTATGTCTATAATTTTATTCTATGCAATATATTTCTGTGCATATCAAGTTTCTAGCTCTATAACAACAGAGAAAACATCAAAGATAATAGAAACTCTTGTAACATCTACTAGCCCAAGAACGATTGTACTTGGTAAAACATTAGGAATTGGAATAGTTGGATTAATTCAAATGATAGTAATTGTAGGTACAGCGTTTATATCTGCAAAATCTTTCTTAGATCCAGAACTTCTAAATTCAGTATTAGATATGTCAAATATAACGCCATATCTTGCAGTTATAACTATCGTATATTTTATACTAGGATATTTAATATATGCATTGTTGTATGCTCTAACAGGATCAACAATAAGCAAACCAGAAGATATACAATCAGCTAACTCACCTGTTGCAATTTTTGCAGTAATATCATTTTATCTATCATACTTTACAATGATGAATCCAACAAGCAATTTAAACATTTTTGCTTCATTATTCCCATTTTCGGCACCTTTCTGTATGCCTTTTAGAATAATGATGGGCTTAGCAAGTGTAACAGATGTAGTTATTTCAATTGTAATTTTATTTGCATCAATATTAATAGTTGCACAAGTTGCAATTAAAATATATTCAAATGCAATATTAAATTATGGAACAAAAATGGGACTTAAAGATATATTAAATATGTATAAATCTAAAGAAAATTAAGATTAGATATTGAAAAATTATATATCATATAATATAATTTATATATCAAAATAAACAGGAGAAAAATATGAGTGAAATAAAAGGAATAAAAAACTTAACAGGTAAGTATTTTCTTAAAAAAAGTAGAGGCGAAAAAAACAAAACCAAAATAACCTGGTCGGATATTAAATCTTTTGCTAAAATGCAATTAGCAAGCGGAATTAATAAGGCATTAGGTGCACTAGACAAAATAGAAAAGTTAAATGATTCAAAAGACTTAGAAGAGAGATAAATAAACATAAGAGAAAGGAAAAGATAATGGAAAACAGTATTATATGTCCGGATGTTGCAACGGAAATAATAGAAATATTTAAATTTGTTGATGAACCAGTTCTAGATAAGATACCAGAAAAATTAAAGAACGAATTAGAGAAAATTTCAAATAAAGAATATAATTTCAAAATAGATGAAAGTAAGACTTTAAAAGAACAAAAGCTTTTGCCTGCAACAAAGGAATTGTTATCAGCAATATTTATAAAATACTGTTGTAGAGAAGAAGATGGAAATGAAATTTTAGTTGCTTGTAAAGAAAATGATTTGAGGTTAGAAGAAGAAAAAAGGAAAAAGTATGATCCAGATAAAATATTTGAGAAAAAACAGAAAGAGCAAGCTCAAGTGGTAAAACAGGTAGAAAATACAGATGGTCAATGCTTTAAGTTAGTAGTAATAGAGCCTTGGTATAAGAGAGTTAAAAGAAGAATCAAAAACTTTTTTAGAAAATTTATATAAAATAAAAGACTAGGACTTTTCCTAGTCTTTAAAATTGTTCAATTGACAATTAACATAATAAATAGTATAATTAATGACGTAAAAATTATATATATTGTCTATAACTAAGTTGTAATAGACAAATTAAAAAAAGGAGGTTTAAAACAAAGGAGATTATAGGAAAGCTCAAATAAGAAATCAAGTAGGAAAAGCACAAGACACAACTTTTTGATTAATTACAACGAAAGGAGAAAAAATGCAAAACCTAAGACCAACATTGGAGTATGCTTGGGAGCGCACAGAAAGACTCGAGAATTTTGAAGTTTTGACACGCAAAAATCAAGACTCGACTAAAATTGTATGGTTAGAGCTAGACGATAGGACAGAGATTTTCCCAAGCAGTCTAACGGGAAGTGAAACAGACCAGAGGCTATCCAGCAGAGAAAAAGTTTATGGCTCTATCGTTAGATTGTCTGGCGAATTCTATTTGATTCCTACAGGAAGGATAGACAGCATTTTCATAAACAAGGGACCTTTAACACAAGAAGCAGCAAAACAGATAGCAGAACAACATGCAAAGCTTTATGGTAATAAAAAACTTAAAGCAGAAGGAAAAGTACTTAGGGATGACTTTTTTTATGAGTTATTTGAGGATCTGAAAGAAAAGTTTAATCAGTGTATGATTTGTCTGACTGAAAAATACAAAAGTGACTTTTATCGAGATGATTTAGCCACAATGGTTATGTATATGCCGACTTTGGGTGGACCGAATTCTCCTTGGAGACATGTAGTTGTGAATTTTTATCCGCCTGACCCTCTCAAACTAAAACCTATAATTCACTTGCCACCTGATATCTGTATTGATTTTTCAAACCCAGAAAAAGATGGATCGTCTATGGATAAAGCATATGAGCTTTGTTCAGGAGAGGAGATGTAAGCAAACCTTCTTACAAATCGACATTTTAAATAGATGTTGATAATACAAAAGTGCCCGAATACAATAAAAGTATTTGGGCATTTTTGTATTCAGTCGCAATTGACAAAATATGTAAAATATTGTATTATAAAAAAGCCTTTTTACTCAAAAGGTAGAAAGGAGGTGTTCTTTATATGAGAAACTGGTTTACCGTGTTAAAACTTATAGTACTTTATTTAATTATAAAGTTAATAAGTGAATAGCATAGAAAAAGACTAGGAAATTGTTCAGGCTTCCTAGTCTTTTATTGTGTTCTTTATATTACTAGACTGGTTTACTTCTAGTATTTATATAATAGCACATATTTTATTATATGTCAAGTCTAATTTTTTATGTCGACAATATCGCAAAAAAATTATATTTCATAGTATATCATAACATTACATTATTATCAACAAGTAAATTCACATAAAGTATGCAAGCCATAAATTTAACAATTTAAAAATTCTTGATTCATATTCTTACTTATGTTATAATTTCTATGAAACAACAACATATGACAAAAATTATAATAAAGGAGGACCAAAATGAATATAGGAATTGACATAGATGGTGTTTTAACAGATGAGGATACATACAGATTAGATACTATGACAAAATATAGTTATGAAAATAATTTATCAGATTTAGAATATCCATATAAATATGAAAGTAGTAAATATAATTGGCCCAAAGAATCTAAGGAAGGTTATTTAAAAGAATATTTTTTTACTTATGTAAAAAATGCTAATGTAAGAAAATATGCATCAGAAGTGATTCAAAAATTACATAATGATGGAAATAAAATAATAATCATAACAGGAAGATCTAAGGCATTAGAAAATTCAAAACTTGGTCAACAAGTAAGAGATGATACAATTAATTGGCTAAATAAAAATAAAATTGTCTATGATGAAATATGCTTTGCACCTTGCCCTAAAGTAAATGAAGTAAAAGAAAAAAAGATAGATATTATGATAGAAGATTATCCAGAAACCATATTAGAGATAACAAAATATACAAAAGTATTATGCTTTGATAATAGATACAATATAAATTTGAACTGTGACAATATGATTAGAGTATTTAGTTGGTATGATATTTATAGAAAAATACAAGACGTAAAATAAAAAGTTTATTAATTTTATGTAAATATAAAATTAAGTCAAATTTGACAAATCCTTTATTTTGTAGTATAATTTCAAATAGTGTGTATCATATTATATATGATGCGAAAATGAGATTTAAATATTTAAACAAAGGTTTTAAGCCATTTGTTTAAGGTTGTTGAACGGGAAATTTAATATTTTTAATGGTGTTTCATATAAACATCATAATTTAGAATTGGAATTTTTTAATAAAAGAGATTATATAAAATAAGAAAGGATTGATTAAAGAAAAATGGCAGACACAAATGAAAGACAAAATAAGAGCACTTTAAAAAAGACGAGACAAACTAGAAAGCCTACAAAAGAAACAAAAAATATTACAGATATATCAAAAAAGAAAACAAGTTCAAGAAAACCAAGAAAGAATAAAAGAGTAACAGAAGAAGTAAGATTCAAAAAATCACCACTTAAAATAATACCATTAGGTGGTTTATTAGAGATAGGAAAAAACATTACTGTATTTGAGTATGAAGACGAAATCATAATTGTAGATTGTGGTTTAGCTTTCCCAACAGAGGATATGCTAGGAGTAGACTTAGTTGTTGCAGATATGTCATATCTAGAAAAGAACAAAAACAAAATAAAAGGACTTTTTGTAACACATGGTCACGAAGACCACATAGGTGGAATACCTTATCTTTTAAGACAAGTAAATGTACCAATATATGGAACAAAATTCACACTTGGCTTGATTAGAAATAAACTCGAGGAACATAGACTATTAAAAAGCACAACATTGTATGAGGTAGAACAAGGAACAACAATAGATGCAGGAAAAATGAAAGTAGAGTTTATAAGAACCTCACATAGCATACCTGATGCAGTTGGATTTGCAATATATACACCAGTTGGAATAGTTATGCATACAGGAGACTTTAAGATAGACTATACTCCAATAGATGGTCAAAAGATAGATTTCGGAAGATTAGCAGAAATAGGTGAAAAAGGTGTATTACTTCTTATGTCAGATAGCACAAATGCTGAAAGAAAAGGATTTACAAAATCAGAAAGCACAATAGGTGAAGTATTTGACGAGCTATTTATGCATTGCAAAAAGAGAATAATAGTTGCAACCTTTGCTTCAAATGTACACAGAGTTCAACAAATAATTGACGCATCTTATGAAAATGGAAGAAAAGTTGCAATATGTGGTAGAAGTATGGTAAAAATGATAGAGACAGCTTGTGAATTAGGATATATGAATATTCCTAAAAATACTTTGATAGATATTGATTTAATAAATAAATATGCTGACGAAAAACTTACAATAATTACAACAGGAAGTCAAGGAGAACCAATGTCAGCACTAACAAGAATGGCAGCAGGAGATCACAAAAAAGTAGAAATTACTCCAAATGATTTAGTAATAATTTCTGCAAACCCAATACCTGGAAATGAAAAATTTGTAACAAAAGTAATAGACGACTTAATGCAAATAGGTGCAGAAGTTGTATATAGCTCACTTGCAGATGTACATGTTTCAGGCCACGGTTGCCAAGAAGAACAAAAACTTATGATATCACTTGTTAAACCAAAATACTTTATGCCAGTACACGGTGAATATAGACAATTAATAGCACATGCAGAAACAGCAGAAAAATTAGGCATACCTCACGAAAATATATTTATTATGAAAAATGGAAAAGTACTTGAAATAGGAGAAAAAGAAGCAAAGATAACAGGCACAGTTCAAGCAGGAAAAGTAATGGTAGATGGACTAGGTATCGGAGATGTAGGAAATATAGTATTAAAAGATAGACAACATTTATCACAAGATGGTTTGATAATTATAGTATTAGCTATGGATGCTGCAACAGGAGAAATAGTATCAGGTCCAGAAATTATTTCAAGAGGATTTGTTTATGTAAGAGAATCTGAAAATCTAATGGAAGAAATGAAAGAAATAATAAGAGAGGAACTTTCAAAATTAGAAGAAAATCATGTAACAGACTGGGCAGTAATAAAACTTACAATAAAAGATACATTAAAGGACTTTTTAGCAAAGAAAAACAGGAGAAACCCTATGGTACTCCCAATTATATTAGAAGTGTAGTATTTGAGGAAGGAATGATAAATTATGGATTACAAAGAGCTCGCAAATTTAATATTTCCAGATGTAAAGGATAGAGAATATTATGAAGAAAAATATCCAGAGAGAAATTTAAAAGATGGTGCAATGGTCGTAAGATTTGCACCAAGTCCAACTGGATTTGTACATATTGGAGGAATATTCACAAGTGTTATATGCTCTAAACTTGCAAAACAAACAGATGGTGTATTTATATTAAGAATAGAGGATACAGACCAAAAAAGAGAAGTAGAAAATGGAGTAAATGGAATTATAGATGCTTTAAAGAAATTCAAATTAGAGCCAGATGAAGGAATGATTGATGAAGAAACATCTAATGGTGCTTATGGACCATACAAACAAAGTCAAAGGAAAGAAATATATCAGGCTTTTGCTAAAAGATTAATTGAAGAGAAAAAAGCATATCCTTGTTTTTGCAAACAAGAAGATCTAGATAGAATGAGAGAAAAACAAGAAAGTGCTAAATTAAGACCTGGATATTATGGAGCTTGGGCAACTTGTAGAAATCTTGGATTAGACGAAATCGAAAAAAGAATTAAGAATAACGAAGATTATATAATAAGATTTAGATCAGAAGGAGATCCAGAAAGAAAGATAAAACATCATGATGTTATAAAAGGTAATATTGATTTCCCAGAAAATGATCAAGATATAGTAATTATAAAATCAGATGGACTTCCAACATATCATTTCGCACACGCAGTAGATGATTATCTAATGAGAACAACACATGTAATTCGTGGAGATGAATGGTTATCATCACTTCCTGTACACTTAGAATTATTTAAAGCTTTAGGTGTAAAACCACCTAAATATGCTCATATTGCACCAATAATGAAGGAAGAAAATGGAGCAAAGAGAAAGTTAAGTAAGAGAAAAGACCCAGAGGCTGCTGTTGAGTTTTATGCAAAAGAAGGTATCCCTTCTGATGCTGCAAAAGAATATCTTTTAAATATTGCAAATTCAAATTTTGAACAATGGAGAAGACAAAATAAAACAGCTTCAATAGACGAGTTTAACTTAGAGCTTAACAAAATGAGCGTTAGTGGAGCTTTATTTGATATGACAAAATTATTAGACATATCAAAATCAGTAATATCAAGATATTCAAAAGAAGAAGTATATGATTATGCATATACTTGGGCAAATGAATATGACGAAGATTTGAAAGTTTTATTAGAAAAAGATAAGGAATATTCTTTGAAAGTTTTAGGAATAGAGAGAGGAAATGAAAAGCCAAGAAAAGATATTTCTAAGTGGTCTGATGTAAAGGATAACATAGAATATATGTATGACGATAGATTCTTAGACAGCAATGTAAATTATGAGTATCAAAATATAAATGATAAAGCAGAGATTAAAACAATAATAACTGAATATTTAAATAATTATTTTGATATATCTGATGATAAGCAAACTTGGTTTAACAAGATTAAAGATTTAAGTGAAAAACTTGGATATGCAAGAGAAGTAAAGGAATACAAACAAAATCCAGATGGATTTAAAGGACATGTTGGAGACGTAAGTACAGTTATTAGAATTTCTTTAACCGGCAGAGCAAACACTCCAGATATGTATGAAATTATGCAAGTTCTTGGAAAAGAAAGTGTAGAAAAGAGATTGAATAAAGCTATATCTTAAAGACTTACTTAAACTAAATTAACTTTATCATTAAGTAAAGACTTACGAACTTTTAAAGTTCGTAAGTCTTTTTATGAAAAGCAAAAAAAGTATTGACATATACAAACATATGTTTTATAATATAACTATATAAAATAGGAGTTGAGTATATGGAAGAAAACAAATTAGAAATTCAAAATAATTTAACTAATTTAGATATAAAGAATTTAATATATACTATAAGAGGAAAACAAGTTATGCTAGATAGTGATGTAGCTATGTTATATCACTATGAAACTAAAAATGTCAATAAAGCGGTAAAAAGAAATATAGATAGATTTCCAGAGGACTTTTGCTTTCAATTGACTGAAATGGAATTTCAAAATTTAAGGTTCCAAACTGGAACCTTAAATAGGAAGGTTAACAATGGAGATGTAACAAGAAAATATTTACCATATGCTTTTACTGAACAAGGTATTTCAATGCTATCTGGTGTACTAAAAAATGAAATTGCTGTAAGAGTTAGTATTAATATAATGAGAGCATTTGCTGAAATGAGAAAATTCTTGATAAGTAATGGACAAGTATTTGAAAGATTAACAAACATAGAATATAAACTATTAGAATATGATAAAAAATTTGATAAAGTTTTTAATGAGCTACAGCTAGAAGATAACATTAAACAAAGGATATTTTTTAATGGTCAAATATATGATGCATATAGTTTAATTATAGATATTATAAAAAAAGCAAATACAAAAATTGTAATTATAGATAATTATATTGATGATAGTATTCTGAAAATGCTAACTAAAAAGAAAAATAATGTAGAAGTAGTTATTTTAACAACTGATAAAAGTAACATTGAAGATTTAGATATAAAAAAATTTAATGAAGAATATCCTATATTAAAAGTTACTAAAACAAATAAATTTCATGATAGATTTATTGTTATTGATAATAAAGAAATGTATCATTGTCGGTGCATCTCTAAAAGATTTAGGTAAAAAATGTTTTGGAATTAATAGAATAGAAGACATAAAAATTATAGAAAATGTTATTAATTTATAGAAATAAACTTCTGATATACTTATATTGTAATTCATTAAAAAATAATGTATAATAACTTTTGAAAATATGATAAAAAAGCTTATAAAAGGAATGATATATAGTGAGAAATATAAAACTTACCATTGAATATGATGGAAAAGATTTTAATCGGGTGGCAAAAACAACCGAATAGATTAAATATTCAAGGTGAAATTGAACAAGCAATACATACAATTACAAAGGAAGAAGTGGATTTGACAGCATCTGGAAGAACAGATGCGGGAGTACACGCACTTCGGACAAGTTGCAAATTTTAAAACAAATAGCGATTTGCCTTTAGAAAAGTTTGTAATGGCATTAAATGCAAACTTAAAAAAATCAATAGTGATAAAGAAGGCAGAAGAAGTAGACGAAGACTTCCATTCTAGATATAATTGCAAAGAAAAAACATATAGATATATAATAAATAATTCTAGTACAGGGAGTGCAATATATAGATATTTAGAATATCACATACCACAAAAACTAGACATAGAAAAAATGAAAGAAGCTATAAAATATTTTGAAGGAACTCACGATTTTAAAGGATTCAAAGCCAGTGGAACAAGTAGTAAAAGTAGTATAAGAACTATTTATAAAGCAGAATTAAAACAAGATGGAGACAGAATTATAATAGAACTTACAGGAAATGGATTTTTATATAATATGGTAAGAATTATATCAGGAACGCTAGTAGATGTTGGACTTCGGGAAAATTAACCCAATGGAAATACCTGACATAATAGAAAGTAAAGATAGAACAAGAGCAGGAAAAACACTTCCACCATATGGACTTTATTTAGTGGAAGTTAAATTTAATTAGTAACAAAAAAATAAATTACTCATAATATATTGTAGAAATATTAAATTTTAAGGAGATACATATTATGGGTAATTTATTATTATTACTTTTTGCTCTACCAATAGCTACAATAATTATTGCAAGTGTTTTAGAAATGGTTTTAAAAAATCCTATTGCAGTTGCATCACTTATATTTGCAATTTATCTAATAGTTGCTTTTGCAGCATTTGATGCAACATTTTTAGTATATGTTATTCTATATACTATTCTTGCGTTTGTTTCAGCTGTTATTACAAAAATAATTTTAAATTTAATAAATGATGATGATGATGATGACGATAATGGAAACGGAAATAATAATGGAAATGACAATAATTCTTCAGATTGTGGATGCAATAATAGATATGGCTATCGTAGATATTATAGATAGAGCTACAAATCTAAATTCAAAAATGTAAAATTTTGAAGTAGCATATAGGTATAAAATGCAGCAAAAGCACCTTGCATTATTTTAGCTATAATATATGGTTTTATAGAGATATCTGATGTTGAAGTTATTGACAAAACTTGTAGTAAAATAGATATACCACCAAAGCCAAGAAGAAAAGCACAAATAGTTATATTTATTGATATACTCTTAATAGGAATATTAGATATAATTGATACACCATTAGTAAGCTCTACTATTCCTGATAAAGTACCATTTATAAACTCAGTAGGTATATGAAGAATTGAAAATATAGGAGATACAAATGTACCTAATATATTAAGAATATTTGAGTTATTTAATATTGATATAATGACACTGAAAAGCATTACAAAGCCACCTATCATAACAACAGTGCTAACAGACGACATTATACTGCTCTGCAAGATACTTCCTAAACTATTAATTGAAGGAGGTGTCTTTTTGTTTATTTGATAGGTAGATAAATTTTGAAGGTTTTCTCTATCATTATATTTCCAAAATCTAAATAAAAATCCAACAGTAAGACAAGCTAAAAGATGTGTAAAAAATAATAAAAGTCCAATAGTTGTATTTCCAAAAAGAGATATTCCGCACAGTTCCAATAATAAATAAAGGGCCAGAATTGTTTGTAAAAGTTAGAAGTCTTTCTGCCTCAGCTTTTGTACATATTCCATTTTTCCTAAAATTAGTAACAATTTTTGCTCCGAACTGGATACCCACTAATAATTCCCATTATAAGAGGAAAAGCACCTTCTCCTGGAACATTGAATATTGGCTTCATTATTTTCCTTAATTTAATTCCAAGATAATCTATAATATTCGTTGAAGAAAGAAGTTCACAGGCAATAAAAAAAGGTAGAAGTGAAGGCACAACTTGACCGCATCCATAGGGATAACCCTTCTTTTGATGCAGTTAAATTTTCTCTTGAAAATACAATAAGTCCAACTGCAAATAAAACAAATATAATAGTTAATAGATTTTTCTTTAAAGATATAAAAATAAAATTTGCTCTAATAGTTCTTTTTTTCATTTGTAATATTATATGAAAAAGTGTTAAAATTATGAAATTAATTAATACAAGTTTAAAATAATTTTACTATGCCAAATAGTATTAAAATACACCCAGATATAATATTCCATATTTTATCTGGAACTTTAAAACTTTTTATAATTTTATTTCCTATCGTGATTCCTAAAAATAGAAGCATAATTTGAAAAATAGCAACTAATACAGGAAAATAAAAATTTAAGTAACCACCGATGCTTGTGCATATACCTATTGATATTGTATCTAATGATAAGGCTATTCCTAATATGAAAGCCTCTTTGGAATCTATTGCATAAGATTTATCAAAATCAAAGGGGATAGGATCTATCAAAATTACAATTCCTATAATTATTAACATTACACCACTTATAATATGACTTGCAAAATCTGAAATAAATGACCCGATAAACCTTCCGATAAAAATTGAAGCAAGACCTATCAATAATGATGTGATAAATAAAATACATTTAGATAAAAGAGTAAACTTTGTATTTCGTAATCCATAAGTGATACCAATTCCTAAAGAATCAATACTGATAGATAACGCAAGTAAGATTAAGCCGAAACATATATTCCTCCATTTTAAATTAATACTGTATATTAACATAATATGAAAGATGTATGTAAAATGGGATAAATCTTTATTAGAGAAAATAAAAAATTTGATTATAAAAATATATCTTATTAATCACGATAGTGAGAACCACATTGCGCGATTTCAATTTGATTATTTAAAATTCTATAAACAATTCTATTTTTGCTGTCTATTCTTCTACTCCAAAAACCTGATAGACTACCAGTCAGAGGTTCAGGTTTTCCGAGACCAATATAACCATTTCTGTCAATATCTTTTAATAAATCATTAATACGCTTGAGAGTCTTTTTATCTTGACTTTGCCAATATAAATAATCCTCCCAAGCATTATCTTGCCATATTTTATTCATCTTCTACCTCCATAATCTCATGTTCTTTTCCTTTTCCGTTATTCAAATCATCTATTGCCTTTTTAAGTCTTTCTATATTAGTTGTACTATAAAAAGGATCAGCAGTTATTTCAAAAGGTATTTTTTGCTCTTTTACGGTTTTTTTAGCAAATACACATATAGCAGTTGTCATAGACATACCTACATCAGAACAAAATTTATCGAATTGTTTTTTTAAATCTGCATCCATTCTTATGTTAATGTTTGTTTGTGACATTAAAATACACTTCCTTTCTTAATATAATTATAGTATATGCATTATATCAAAATTTATTTACAATGTCAATAAATTTTACTACAATAAAATATTATTAAAAATGAACATAAATTTTATAGACAAGCATATATATTAAATAGTTTTCAAACTTGATTTATAATATAGAAAGGAAGGATTGCAAAATGGAACATACTCTATCAAAAGAAGAGATAAAAAGAAAACTCAAGAGTAATTTCGCTGTGGGATTAACAGAAGAAGAGGCAAATAGGAGATTAAAAGAATATGGAAAAAATAAGCTAGAGGACAAGAAAAAAGAAGGAATTATCATTAAATTTTTAAAACAATTTAATGATTTTATGATAATAATACTAATTGTCGCATCAATTATATCAGCAGTTATGGCAAAGGTAGAAGGAACAGGAGATTATATAGAATCTGTTATAATAATTGCAATAGTTGTATTTAATGCAATAATGGGACTAGTTCAGGAAAATAAGGCAGAAAAATCATTAGAGGCATTAAAAAAGATGTCTGCACCAGTAGCTAAGGTTATAAGATCAGGAAAAGAAATGATTATTCCAGGAGAAGATGTAATACCTCGGAGATATAGTAATTTTAGAAGCGGGAAACTATGTACCAGCTGATTGCAGGCTAATAGAAAGCTTTAATTTAAAAATAGATGAATCAATTTTAACAGGAGAAACCGTCCCTTCTCTTAAAGATGCAGATGCTATACTTAAAGAAGATATAAGCATAGGGGATATGATAAATCAGGCTTTTGCAACTACAATAGTAGTAGGAGGAACAGGAAAGGCAATTGTTACAAAAACAGGAATGGAAACCAAAGTAGGTAGTATTGCTAAAATAATTATAACAGACGAAACACCACAAACGCCTATACAAAAGAAATTAGAAGAAGTAGGAAAAACACTAGGAATAGTATGCTTAATTATTTGTTTTGCAATATTTATAATAGGAATATTTAAAAATATATCAATTCAAGAAATGTTTTTAACATCTGTTGGGCTTGCTGTTGCAGCTATACCAGAAGGATTACCTGCAATAGTCACTATAATGTTATCAATAGGTGTTACAAAAATGGCAAAAAAGAATGCGATTATACGAAAACTTGCAGCAGTTGAAACACTCGGAAGTAGCAGTATAATTTGTTCAGATAAAACAGGAACTCTTACTCAAAATAAAATGAAAGTATTAGAAAGCTATGGAGATACAGAGTTTGTTTTAGAACTTGGCTCTATGTGTACAGATTGCACCATATCAAAGACAAATGAAATAATAGGAGACCCAACAGAAACTGCAATAGTAGAAAAAGCTTTGGAATATGGAATTAATAAAGATAAACTATATTTAAGTATGCCAAAAGTTAATGAACTTCCATTTGATTCTGACAGAAAACTTATGACGACAGTACATAAAATCGGAGATAAATACAGGATAATAACAAAAGGGGCAGTAGATGTACTTCTAAATAAATGCATTAAAATATATAAAGATGGGGATATAAAAACAATAACTGATCAGGATAAAAATAACATATTGAAGAAAAATGATAATATGGCAGATAAGGCTCTAAGAGTACTTGCAGTAGCATATTTAGATGTAAATATTATTCCAAAAGAGATAGATACAAAAAATACTGAGAAAGATTTAATTTTTGTAGGATTAGTTGGTATGATAGATCCACCAAGAGAAGGAGTAAAAGAAGCAATAAGAACTTGCAAAAATGCTGGAATAAAAACAGTAATGATAACAGGAGATCATATTGTAACTGCAACAGCTATTGCAAGAGAACTTGGAATACTTCGGATATAATTCTCTTGCAATAACAGGAAAAGAGTTAGATAAAATACCTCAAAATGTACTAGAAAGGGATATTATGAATTATAGTGTGTTTGCAAGAGTATCACCAGAACACAAAGTAAGAATTGTAAAAGCATTTCAAAGTACAGGAAAAGTTGTTGCAATGACAGGAGACCGGAGTAAATGATGCACCTGCTCTAAAAAATGCAGATATTGGAATATCTATGGGACTAAATCGGAACTGATGTTGCAAAAAATGCCTCTGATATGATTCTAACAGATGACAACTTTGTAACAATAGTTGAAGCGGTAAAACAGGGAAGAAGTATATATGAAAATATCAGAAAAGCAATACATTTTTTACTTTCTACAAATATTGGAGAGATAGTAACTATATTTCTAGGATTACTTTTAGGCATAAATACTCCGCTTCTTGCAATACAACTTTTATGGATAAATCTAGTCACAGATTCACTTCCTGCAATAGCATTAGGATTAGAGCCAGAAGATAAAGATATAATGAACAAAAAACCAAAGGACAGCAAAAAAGGAGTATTTGCAGATGGCTTATGGTCAAAGATTCTAGTAGAGGGGCTAATGATTGGAACTTTAACATTATTTATATTTAGTATGGCAAATAGACTATATGGAATCGAAGTTGCAAGAACTATGACATTTGTAGGACTAGGTTTAATAGAAATGGTACATAGCTTTAATATTAGAAGTGAAGAATCGATATTTAAGATAGGATTATTTAAAAATAAATATCTATGGGGAGCATTTTTGCTAGGCTTCATAATGCAAGTTGGAGTTGTATTTATCCCAAGTGTTGCTAAAATATTTAGCTTAGTTAGCTTAAATGCTACACAATGGCTATATGTTGCAATTATTTCAATAGCTCCAATTATAATAATTGAACTTCAAAAGAAATTAAATGAGATTATATTTGGAAAAACTGTGTATGAGTTTAAAGAAGTAAGAAATTAATCAAGTGCAAAGGTAAAATTGGATATTCTATTGCAAACTTAATAAAATTATGATAAAATCATTATGTCAATTTTTCATACCCTGTTTTGCAGGTTTATATAAATTCATCTATAGTAAAAATAATTTTTTAAGGGGGAAAATAAAAGTGAAGTTTTGGTATTATTGGTGGATTGGTGTGGCAATAACCGTTTTAACACGGATCGGAATTAATCTGCTTTCAGAAGATTCATGGACATGCGAGTATGATTATGAATGGAAAAGCAATGATGTAGAAGTGTTAATGCACATACCTGTATTTATATGTATTTCTCTTGTAGGGGGAATAGCAGTTGCTAAATTCCTTGGCACTCTCGATGATATAGGGAGTTATATTTTTTTAGCGGTTTTGGTAGGAGTCATTACATACATTGTTGTCTGGTTGATATTGGGGGTATACCACTTCGAAAGAATTTTATCTCAAATTTGCTTTGTAGTTGTTTTTATTGTTTCGGTAGTTTGTTGGACTATTCCAATCAATAATTATAATGAAAATATTGAGACAATTACTGAAATCGTAACAACATCAACAGAGGAAAGGGAAGTTTTGTATTTCCATAATATACCAGTGCAAAATGTTTCAGGACATTATGAAATATCCAATTAACTAAAACTACACAAAATAAAAAGGGTGCTTTTTTTTAAAGCATCCTTTTGTTACATTTTATAAATAATTGAACTTCAAAAGAAATTAAATGTGATTATATTTGGAAAAACTGTGTATGAATTTAAAGAAGTAAGAAATTAATCAAGTGCAAAGGTAAAATTGGATATTCTATTGCAAACTTAATAAAATTATGATAAAATCATTATGTCAATTTTTCATACCCTGTTTTGCAGGTTTATATAAATTCATCTATAGTAAAAATAATTTTTTAAGGGGGAAAATAAAAGTGAAGTTTTGGTATTATTGGTTCGTAGGTATCGCTATAACCGTTGTAACAAGAATCGGAATCAATCGGCTTTGTCCTGAACGAGAAAAACCAATTCTCATTGATGGCAGGTCATATAGCGACTTTGAGTGGCAAAGTCAGAATGTAGAAGAGTTAATGCATATACCTGTAATTATATGCATTTCTCTTGTAGGAGGAATAGCAGTTGCTAAATTCCTTAGTCCTTGCGGTAGTATATGGGCTTATATTTTTGGAATGGCCATTGCAGGAGGTATCACATACGTTGTTGGCTGGTTGATATTGGGGCTATACCACTTCGAAAAAATCTCATCTCAAATTTTCTTTGGAGTTGTTTTTATTATTTCTGTAGTTTGTTGGACTATTCCAATCAATAATTATAATGAAAATATTGAGAAAACTACTGAAATCGTAACAACATCAACAGAGGAAAGGGAACTTTTGTATTTCCACGATATACCAGTGCAAAATGTTTCCGGACATATAGAAGGATCATCTACCTTATTTTTTGGAAGCGTTTCCGGAAATATCAAAACAACAGATGAAATCCCATATTGGTATATTGATAAAGAAGGCACTTGGAAATATGACAAAGCTCCAGCTACTAGTTCAGAATTAGACATTTCAAGTGAAAATGACAGTCCATATGTAAAAATTACCAGTTACAGTAAGCAGAAAAAAACGACTGACCACAATACTGGAGAAGAGCATACAGAAGTTTTGACAACGTGGAAGGAATACATTTTCTACTTACCTGAAGAAGTTATGCAATATCCAATTAACTAAAACTACACAAAACAAGAAGGGTGCTTTTTTAAAAGCATCCTTCTCAATTATATAATTCTATTTATTTAACATTTTTGTTTTTAAATCATATAAGTCCTTAGATAAATCCACATAGTATCTTTGAGGGTTATTTAATCTCTTAACTTCATCCCAAATTGTACCTAATTCTTTTTTAGAATAATCAGCTATTTCCTTTAGAGTAGGAGATGTATATATTAATTCTCCATTTTCAAAAATCTTTTCTTGTAATTCCCTTACATAATAGTTTGTCAAAGTTTTCTTTTTCCAAGTATTATGTTGGTCAAATATTTCATAGCTATCCTCTGGAACAGTTTCATTTTTTAGCATAATTACATCAGCTAATGCAAAATTTGTTTCTTTAGAATAAAATCTACATACCTTTTTAAAACTTGGATTTGTAATTTTTTCTACATTTTCACTTATTTTAATTTTAGGTATAAGTTTTCCATTTTCCTCCAAAGCAACTAATTTATATACTCCTCCAAATACAGGATCACTTTTAGCAGTAATTAAATTTTCTCCAACTCCAAATGAATCAACAGACGCATTTTGATTTATTAATGAAGTAATAAGATATTCATCAAGTGAATTTGTAACGCAGATTTTACAATCTTTATATCCTGCATCATCTAACATTTTTCTTACCTTTTTTGAAAGATATGCTAAATCTCCACTATCAAGTCTAACAGCAACAGGTCTAATACCTTTTGGTTTTAGAACTTCATCAAATACTTTTATAGCATTAGGAAGTCCACTTTCTAAGGTGTTATATGTATCAATCAAAAAAGTACAGTTATTTGGATATAACTCAGCATAAGTTTTAAATGCCTCATATTCATTATCGAAACTTTGTATCCAGCTATGTGCCATAGTACCAGATGCAGGTACATCAAATTCTTTTGCAGTTAAAGTGCAAGATGTTCCGTACAGCTCCACCGAATTATTGCAGCTCTTGCTCCATATATTGCAGAGCTTACACCGTGCGCTCTTCTTGCGCCAAATTCCATTACAGGTCTTCCGCTCAGCTGCTCTTACAATTCTTGAAGTTTTAGTTGCAATTAAACTTTCATGATTTATAAAGTTAAGCATTGCAGTTTCAAGAAGTTGAGCCTCCACAATTGGAGCTCTTACAGTGATTAATGGCTCATTAGGAAATACGACTGTTCCTTCTGGAATAGCCCAAATATCTCCTGTAAATTTAAAATTCAATAAATGATTTAGATATTTTTCTGAAAATATATTTTGACTTCTTAGATATTCAATATCTTCTTCATCAAATCTTAAATTTTTTACATAGTCAATAATTCCTTCAAGTCCACAAACTATCGCATATCCACCTTTATCTGGAACTTTTCTAAAAAATATATCGAAATATGCTATATCATTTCTATTTTTTTCAAAATATCCATTTGACATTGTAAATTCATAAAAATCTGATAATAATTCTAATTTTTCTTGTTTCATATTTTTTCATCCTTTCAAATATTAATATATATTTATATCAAAATCAAATAAAATTAAAAATTGAAAAAATCGTGTTTCAAATAATTGAGCATAGAAATTCTTATATTTGTTTTATGGAAATAGTTCACGTCCGAAGGATCGTGAAAG
>CANREW010000006.1 GCA_947629765.1 uncultured Clostridia bacterium | reverse complement strand
TCTTTATATAACATAGCAACTTTATATTTATTTCCAGTATTTACATCTGTCCAAACCAAATAAACCAAATCTTTTTCCATTTTATTTATCCTCCAAATTATATATATCTAATATTCTTTTTCTTCTCTCTAAAAGATATTCCTTTACTAACCTTTTCATATTTTCACTTATAATATTATTATCAAATTCATTTAATATATTGTTTATACTTTGTTCATTTATGTTATTTTTTATATTTTCAATATATTCTATTGTATCATCATATTTTTCTTCTTTCAAATGTTCTAATAATTCAAAATGTCTAATCGGTCTTTTATTTTTCCATCCTATTGTTGATTGTGATTTTGTATCAACTAAAGCTACAAATCTCATTCTATCTTTTAATATAGTATCTATATCTTCTTCATTAACATATGAACATAAAGATGAGCCATTATCGTATAATGGACAAAAATGCGATTCAAATCCTTTATATGTATTAATATGAATTACAATGCCCCAATTACTATGATGTCTATCACTATTTCCTATTAATATATCAAATATCATCATTTTCAAAATATTTTTAATTCCATCCTCAGTAAGACATTCTTCTATCATTTGAAAGCAATACTTTTCTTCACTATATTCATCTACCAACTTCTTTTTATTGTAAAATGGATATTTATCCTGTATATAGGTTACTCCTTCATTTAAAGTTTCATTTTGTTTTATTATATTATAACTCATTGATCCAATTCTACCGTTTGTATATCCCTATATCAACATTTGCGCATTTTACATCTATTAACTTTCCGATTTCTGTTGCAAGTTTTTCTGCCCAATATTCTCCTGTTATTTTTCCATTTGTTCTTACTTTTGGAAATTTGAAGATACCTTTTTCTTTTGTTTCTGGATTTATAAGCCATATTTTTTCACTTGCGCCACTACCAAATTTTCCTGATTCTGTATCTTCTATCCAGTTGTCAAAGTTTTTTACTTCAAACATATAATTCCTCCTTTGTTTTAATTTTTATAATCTTTCATTTTTTCTAAGTCTTTTATTATATATTTTATAGCATTAGCTTTACCTATTCCAAATTCACTTAAATCTATTTCTTTTAGTTGTTCTAATAAATCACTTATTTTTTGTATATCTTTTTCTATAATGTAATTAAACTGATAATTATTTATTAATGCATCACAAAAATACTTAAAATACCATATCTTTATTACTTTATCTTCTTTTTTTTATTCCACTTATTATTTCATTTATGTTAATATTAATAAAAAATAAAATGAAGAAAATGCATCTTCATCTTTAAAAAATAATTAGTTTTGGTGCCCAAGGCGGGACTCGAACCCGCATGGTTGCCCGCACGATTTTGAGTCGTGTGCGTCTGCCAGTTCCGCCACTCGGGCTTGAAAACGTTATCTATATGATAACATTTTTTTATTATTTTGTAAAGATGATTTTTAGATTTCTATTGTTTTTCCAAGATAAGTTGAATATATATAAGTTTTATAAGGCTTTTTGCCTAATACTTTTTCTAATGCTTTTCCATATATTTCAAGTTGTCTTCTATATCTTTCTATAAATTCCTCAGTTCTATTTAGTCTATCTGTTTTATAATCTACTAATATTATCCTTCCATCTTCTGTTATGTAGTATAAATCGATTATTCCTTGAACAAGAATATTTTCATCGATATCTTCTCCATAGGCTTCTTTTGCAGATAAGTTTATATAAAATGGTTTTTCTCTTTCTATCTTCTTTGTATTTTTTAGTTCTTTCCATATATCTGAGAGGGTAAACTCATATATTTTTTTAATATCTATTACATCTTTTTCCTTGCTGTCTATAATATTCTTTTCTTCTAATTTATCCAATAATTCTTGTATTTTTTCTTCGTTGTAATTTATCTTCTCGTCTAATTTTTGTAAAACTAAATGCATTAGTGTACCTTTCTGACTAGCAGTTATTTTTGTTTCCTCTTTCAAGAATTTTGGTACAGCATAGTCTATTGACTCTTTTTCTACATCTTCTTCTACATTTTTAATCTTTGTAACAGAAGTTTTTGTAAGTATATTATTTGCAATCTTGTATCTATATTCCCATTCAAGTTTTTCTTTAATTTCTTTTGAATCTTCTACCTTAATCTCATCTAATTTTTGCATTAAATCAGATTCTTCAATAGTTTCTTCCTTCATCAAATCTTCTAGTAATTCTTCTTTTTTATATGTGTATGTATTTAATATCTTATCTAATTTTTTTTCAGAATTTAAGGCTACAAATTCTATCCACTTCAAATAACTTAAGTTGTCCTGTATTATGTGTTTATTTATCTTATCATCTTTTGTAATATTACTATACATTTGTAATGTTTCTCTCTTTTTAGTAATATTTTTTACATAGTCTTTTTCCATACCTGTAATGATAAGCTTCTCTTTTGCTCTAGTCAAAGCTACATATAGTATTCTCATTTCTTCTGCAATCATTTCTTCTTTTGACTTATATTTTATTGCTTGTCTTGCTAATGTATCATACCTTATTCCTTTTTCATAATTAATATATTTAGGACCTATTCCAATATCCTGGTGTAATAATATTGGATTAGAGTATATATCCCTCATATTAAATCCTTTTCCTGTATTACTTAAAAATACTACTGGAAATTCCAATCCCTTGCTCTTATGAATACTCATTATCCTTATTACATCTTCATTTTCACCTATTAGCTTTGCTCCTGTCATATCTTTATTACTTAGCTTTAATCTATCTATAAATCTTATAAAACTATATAGTCCTTTGAAACTAGTTTGTTCATACTGTTTTGCCTTTTCAAACAATATTTTTAGATTAGCTGTTCTCAATGCTCCATTTGGCATAAGACTTACATAGTTATAGTAGCCAGTATCTGTATATATTTTCCATATAAGTTCATCAAGTGGCATATATTCTTGGCATTTTCTAAATTCGTCTATTTGATTCAAAAACTTTGATATTTTCTCTTTTAAGTTCTCTTTTGCATCTTCTAATTTTAAATAGCCTTGCATTGCCTCATAAAATGTTTTATTTTTGTTTTCTAATCTTATCTCTATCAACTCATTATCTGTAAAATTTCCAATTGCAGACCTTAAAACAGTTACAAGTGCTATATCATTTATAGGGTTATCTATTATATTAAGTAAACTTATTATAACTTGTATCTCAATTGTATCAAGATATCCGGGCTGTCATATCACAAAATACAGGTAAATTTAGTTTAGAAATTTCCTGTTCATAAATTGGTGCTATTTCTTTAGTTGAACGAAGCAAAACAACTATGTCTTTATACATTATTTTTCTATATGTCTTGTCCTTATTACATATTAGAGTTTCATTATCCATTAGTTCTTTTATTTTATTTGCAACAAATTTTGCTTCTAATACTATATCCTCGACTCTTTCTGTTTCTTCTGCATCTTCTTCCTCGTCATCATCTTCTTTTTGATAAACTTCTTCTTTTGAATCTATAATATGTAATTCTGCTTCTAGCTTATTTCCTTCTGGGTATTCTGCTCCTAGATTTAAATATTCTTCTTCTGTATAATCAATGTCTCCTAGTTCTTTACTCATTATGTCGTTAAAAATTATATTTGTTATATCAAGCACATTTTTTCTACTTCTAAAATTTTTGAAAAGTTGTATTTTAAGTCCATCATTTTCTTTTAAATCTTTTTCTTTATACTTTTCATATTTATCTAAAAATAGTTCTGGTCTTGCTCCTCTAAATTTGTATATACTTTGCTTAACATCACCAACCATAAATATGTTATTTTTTCTTGATATTGCATTTAAGATATACTCTTGTACTAAATTACTGTCTTGATATTCGTCTATCAATATTTCTTCGTATTTATCTTGATACTTTTTAGAAACGTAATTTTCTCCATTATATTTATAAAGTATATTTAAGGCATAATGCTCTATGTCGTTGAAATCCATAATATTCTTGTCTTGCTTTGCTTGTAAAAATCTATTAGAAAACTCTAAAACTAGATTTTTTACTTTTACTAATATTTCGTACATATCTTGAATTTCTTTTATTGCATCTTCTGATCTGCAAACTAAAATCTTTTCTTTTAACTTATTTACTATTTTTTTAACTTCATCTCTTTTATCTTTTGCTTCTTGTTTTATATCCTCAGACATTTTCTTACTTCTAGTAAATGGCTTAAAATCTATACCATGTGTTCCATTATATATATCATCCCAATTATCCTTTTCAAATGCTAACTTCATTTGAGATATATCTTCTGAAAGTATATCTATTATCTCATTTATATTTTCTTCATTTTTTATCTTTTCTATTTCTTCTTCTAGTTTTAATATTCCATCTTGTAAATCTTCTTTGACTTTTGAAAATAATATCTGTCCCCAAGTTGTTTTTTCAAAACTTATATCACTTAAATTAAACATTTCTACCTTTTTTTCTAGCCATTTTTCTGGAAAAGGCATACTTTGTATAAACCTATATATCTCTAATATAAGGTTTTGTAAGTTCTCATCCCCTCTATAATTTGTATATGTGTTTATAAGCTCTAAAAATTCTTCATTACCTGTTTCGTAATTTTCTTCAAAAAGATCTTCCAAAGTTTCTTGCTTTAAGATTTCTATTTCAGTGTTATCTGCTATTTTTAGATTTGGAGATATTCCTATTTCAAAGAAATTATTCTTAACCACATCTAAGCAAAATGAATCTATCGTACAAATATTTGCTTTTGAAAGAAGAGTGATTTGTTTTTGGAGATGCATATCTTCGGGGTTTTTTTCTATATTTTCATATATAGCATCTAATATCCTAGCTCTCATTTCAGAAGCTGCACTTTTTGTAAATGTAACTACTAATATTTTGTCTATATCTATTTTTTCATTTATTATTTTATTAATTATTCTCTCAACTAATACTGCTGTTTTTCCACTTCCAGCAGCTGCTGCAACTAATATGTTTTCTCCTTTTTCTTTAATTGCAAGTAGTTGTTCGTTAGTCCATTTTACTTCACCCATAAGTGCCTCCTATATTCATATATATTAATATATCACATTATCTTTCTTTTTTCTACATTTATGGGCAAAATAAATGAGCCTAAAATACAAGACTCATTATATATTTATTTTATATAAAGCACAACACGGAACCCGAGGTCCACATTCATAGTATCCGACGAACTAGAGCCACCATCGCGATAGCAAAGCGGAGTAGTAGTACCACCGTTATTAAAGCAACCACCGCAGAGCACAGCGAACGAACTTCCGTTCGTGGTGTCATGTTTTCCTACTTCTGTTGTCCATTCCCACATATTTCCTGCTAAGTCATATATATTCTTTAATTTGAATCCATCATAGCTTCCTGTTGGTATTTCTATTCTGGTGTCTAGATAATTTTTACTTATATCTGCTTTTTCATAATTAGTATAATTTCCTTCTTTATTTTCCCATAAATTATTCTCGCTTAATCTAACCAATTGAAGTTTTATAGATCCATTTGTGAAATGTTTTGCATATAGCCATTCTGTTACGCCTCCAAATTGGCCATTTTTTTGTCCTCCCCATACATGCTCTGCATACCAACCTGTATAATTACTGTCATTATCTAAATAATTTCCATATGTTGTACTGTTAGTTGCATCTACATTATCCGCTGCTATCCAGTTTGTTATTGTGTCCCATGCTGTTCCATCTACTAAGTAACTATTTGTACGTCCTTCTGTTTCACTTTTTTCATACATTTTACTTGCTACATCCAATGCAGTTTGTTGACTTATAAAATTCCAAGCAAATACATTTGGTTTACTTATTGGCTTTTTATTAACTACATTGTCATTCTTCTTTATTTTTTCTTGCTCCCAACCTGTTGTAATATAGTCTGTTTTTGATTCTTCTTCATTTAACTTTTCTACTGTCGTTTCATCCCATCCTGCTTCGTATCTTGCTATATAGAATCCTCCATATTTTTTGACACTGTCATTTCCATATGCACTCTCATCTTTTGTTATTGCACCAGTTGTTTCATCTCTTTTTTCTACTGTTTCATCAAACCAATCTTCATAGTTAGTATAGCAGTATGTCTTCCAACCATCACCGTTTTTTTCTACGGTCGGTCCAGAAGTATCATCGTTCTTTTCATAAGAATGGCTTTTGTATTGTTGTACATCCTCAGCTGTTCCAACTGGCTTTGTCTCTCCATAATAACAAGGCACCCATACAAATTCATTCCCATCGTTGTCTTGTATTACTAGTCCATCTTTTATATATTGTTCTGATGATTTTGTTGATACCTTAAAGCCTTCTGGTATTGTTGCATGTCTTCCTTGTGCATCTGTATAATTATCTTTTTCTGTCTTCTCTACTATCTGTCCTGCTCTTACGGCACTACCTTCTCCTACTCCTTGATTATCAAGTGTTCCTACTAGTTTATCTACTTTGTCTGCCTCATCTTTTGCTGAATCTGTATAGTTTCCCACCGCCTTTGTTGCAAATCCTATTAGGTCTGTTCCTATTACATTATTTATCGTTACTGCTGTTAATATGATTAAAATTATTATTGTTATAATTAATGCTATTAATGTAATACCTTTTGTTTGTTTAATCATCTTTTGTTCCCTCCTATAAAATATTCTTGTCATAAATGTGCATTTTATTCAATAATTCATTTTAATATTATCATTTTTTCACACTGGTGTCAATGTCATTTTATTATTTTACTTATATAATATTTTTATAATTATATAAATTCGAGGTTGAGTATGAATAATTGTGGAAAGTATGAAGATAACTTAAATATAGTTGGTCCAATTTTGAGGGAAAAAAGAAAAGAGAAAAAAATTTCATTAGAAGCACTTTCTTCAAAGCTACTTCTGCTTGGTATTAATATACCTGTTACTAGTCTTCATAGAATAGAAAATAATCAAAGAACTGTTAGAGACTATGAAATATGTGCTTTATCTGTTGTTCTTGGAATAGAGGTTACAGATTTACTTGGACCTATGACCGATAAATTCAAAGCATCTTAATTTTATATGAAAAAAGGTTAGTTAATGAAGTGAACCCAGATTGTTAGACTAAAAGTTTAACAATCTGGGTTCACTTCATTTTTTAAACTAATCCTTTTATAGTTGAATATTTTTCCTATAATATCTTTCCTCCACCAAGAACTACACCATCTTTATCATAAAATACTGCTGATTGTCCCTTAGTTATTGCCCTTTGTGGTTCATCAAATGTTACTTCTAGGATGTCTTCTTGCTTATTTACTTTTGCTTTTGCAAAAGAAGCTCTATATCTTATTTTTGCAAATATTTCTTTGTCCCATTTTTCAAAATCTACTAAAAAGTTTATTTCATTAGCATAGAGTTTACTTCCATATAGCTCTTTTTCTGTACCTACTATTAGTTCGTTTTTTTCTTTATTTAGTGCTATTACATAAAGTGGTTCTTTATACGAAATTCCAAGTCCTTTTCTTTGTCCTACTGTGTAATGTATAAGTCCATTATGCCTTCCTAATATTTCTCCTGATCTAAGTACAATATTACCAGGCTTTGGCTTGTCTTGTATATTTTTTTCAACAAATGAGGCATAATCGTCATTAATTATAAAGCAAACTTCTTCACTATCTGGTTTTTCTGCAACTAAAAGTCCATTTTCTGTTGCTATATTCCTTACTTCTTTCTTATCTTTATAATCTGCAAGTGGAAATAATATATTAGGCAATATTTCTCTATTTATGCTATATAAAAAGTAGGTCTGATCTTTTTTATTCTCCTCAGACTTTTTTAAAACATATCCACCATATTTTTCGCTATATTCTATTTTTGCATAATGGCCTGTTGCAATATAGTCACAGCCTAATTCTTTTGCTTTCTTGTATAGTAAATCAAATTTTATATATTTATTGCATTCTATACAAGGATTTGGTGTTTTACATTCTTCATAGCATTTTATAAAATCATCTATAACGTATTTTTTAAATTCGTCTTTAAAATTATATGTAAAATGTGGTATTCCTATTTGATTGCATATTTTTTTAGCATCCATAATAGTTTCTTGGCTACAACAACTACTACCTCTGTATAATTCTAATGTTGTTCCTATTACTTCATATCCTTGTTCTTGCAAAAGAACTGCTGATGTGGAACTATCTACACCTCCACTCATACCTAACAATACTCTTTTTTTCAATTTTTTCTCCTTTTATACAAAAGCACTAGTGCGATTCGCCCTAGTGCTTTAATTTTATACTTGTTCTTCTGGATAGACACTTACCTTCTTTTTGTCTTTTCCTAATCTTTCAAATTTAACTATTCCGTTAGTTTTTGCATAAAGTGTGTCATCACTACCAATTCCTACATTAGTGCCTGGATGTATCTTTGTTCCTCTTTGTCTCATTAATATATTTCCTGCTAGAACAAATTGACCATCGGCTCTTTTTACTCCAAGGCGCTTAGATTCACTATCTCTACCATTTTTTACGCTACCTTGCCCTTTTTTATGTGCCATAGTAATTTCTCCTTTCTAAAGTTTTATATGTTTTTAGAAATTAAGCTTCTACTTTTTTTGTTGCTGTTTTCTTTGTTTCTGTCTTTTTAGCTGTTGATTTCTTTTCAGTTGTTTTACTTGTTGTAGACTTTTTTTGTGCTGTCTTTGTTGTTGTTCCTGCTTTTTTTGTTGTTGTCTTTGCAGTAGTTTCTTTTTCTGCTGTTTCCTTTGCAGCAGTTTCTTTTTCAGCAACTAATTTTACAGATGTAATTTCTACTTTTGTATAAGGTTGTCTATGTCCTTGTTTTCTTCTATAATTCTTTTTAGCTTTATATTTGAAAACAACGATTTTCTTACCCTTACCGTGAGCAATTACTTTTCCTTCTACCTTAGCACCTTTAACATAAGGAGTTCCAACTTCTACTTTTTTTCCGTCTGATACAAGGATAACATTGTCAAATTTAACTTTTTTTCCTTCTTCAGCGTCTAATTTTTCGAAGAATACTACATCTCCTTCTGATACTTTGTATTGCTTTCCACAAGTTTCGATTATTGCGTACATTATGAAAGCACCTCCCTTTTTCGTATACTCGCTAACCTTAAAATTTAGGTACCTAAACTTAATTAGGTTTTATGAACCTTGACTTATGCGGTTACAATTAAATATTTTAGCATAATATTTCTGCTTTGTCAATATTTTTTTGGGACATTTTCACAGCTTGTAGTATAAAGTCCGCCAAATCTCATCGGAGCTTTTATATTTAGATAAACCGGCATTTATTCTAATGCCGGTTCACTGGTCTGCATCTTGATACCGAAAAAACTGATTTCTTGATGGTCGTTTTTCCTGATATAGTTTCTGTTGTTACAGCAAATGCAGGTAAAATAGTAGCCAATTTCGGGATTAGTTATATCTTCTGGAATAATGTTTATTGTTACATTGTGCCTGTTATAAGTCATAGGCATATACCCTAAATCCCTCTTTGTGACTAGCAACTTCTTACCGCATTGCTTGCACACAACCATCAGTTCTTCTTCTTCGATAGTCCGCATGCTTAAACCTCCTTATGCTTTACTTTTACCAAGTTGGCATTTTACATAATTATATACCATTTTACATAAAATTGCAAATTTTTATTTTATAAATAGCTAAATATAAAAATTTATTTCATAGCCTCATTTAATACAGCTGATAAATACTTCATACTGTTTAATGCTTGGTCTAATGTATTTCCTGTTGCTCCAACTTCTATTATTGATGTTGCTGTTGTTAAATGTTGATTATATCTTGAATTTCTTAGTATTATTGGTCTAAAAAGTCCAGGATACATCTTATTTGCAATCTCTTGTACTTTCATTGCAAATTGTAAATTTTGTTTCCAGTTTGGATGATAAAGTCCGTGATCCATTTGTTCCCATAACAAACATTACTTGTGCACAAACGTCGTCTCCTATCTTAACAGTTGGTCCATAAGTATCTCCGCTTCCAATCGCATCTCTATGTAAATCTATCACAACTTCTGCATCTTTGTTGTCTTTCATAATACCTTCAAGTGTTGTTAAAGATCTTCCATAAGACCCATTATATGCTGGGTAATCGTGATATGTCTTACTATGAATTACCTGTTTTCCATATTCTTTAAGATATTTTTCTAATTCATCTCCAACTCTTGAAACTGTGAAGTTTAAATCTGTTGTTCTATATACTCCTGTCATTTTGTAGTTAAACTTTTCACTTGAAGTATAGCTTTCGCAAGTATGTGTATGATATATGATTACCTTATTTTTGTTTTTAAGTTCATAGTTTGGTTTTAAACCAGATATATCAAGTTTTGTTTCATTTTTTATTTTTACATCACTCAATGTAGCATTAAAAGATTCTTTTAAATTCTTTTCATCAATGACCTTTGTTTCTACATTTGTTTCTGGTAATTTTACCTCCTCGTCTTGTTTTATATCTGTTTCTTGATTCTCAGTATTATTCTCTTCACTTGTTTTGTCTTCTACATTTTCTTTTAAATTAGGTAACATTGAAAGCTCTACATTTAATATTTCCTTTAAATTCATACTTTTTATTTCAAACTCTTCTGTATCCTCCTGACTTGAAAAGATTGCTGCCTCATTTTCTAGACAGTATAAAAAAGAGGAATTTTGTATTTTACTTAAAATTCCTTCTTTAATTTCATAATTTTTATTTTGCTCGAATACTTTTTTCATTCCTAATGATACAATAATTAAAATTGCTATGAAGCATATCATATATCTTATTAAATCTTTTAAATTGATTACTGCAATATTCATAGTTACTCCTTTTGCACATATCTAAATTAATTATATGATGCAAAAGGACAATTTATGAATATTAATATAACGGTTTCTCCTCAGAAATTATTGTAGGCATGCCATGTCCCGGATATACAAGAGTATCTTCTGGAAGTGTAAGTAATTTATTTTTTATTGAGCTTAATATATCCTCTTTACTTCCTGTTGGAAGGTCATATCTTCCGATATGTTCCTTTAAATATAGTATCACCTGTAAATACTATTTTTTCTTTTTCTATATATAGAGAACTACCACCATTTGTATGCCCTGGTGTATGAATTACTTTTAGCTCTATATCTCCAACATGTAAAATATCTCCATCATCTACACGAGCATCTGCTTCTATTTCTACATTTTTTATTCCAAGCTCCGTAGATAAATTTATATTTTTGTCTTTTAAATTTTCACTTTCTATCCTATGAATTAAAAGTTTTGCTCCTGTTTTTTCTTTTAATTCTTCTAATGCTCCTGTATGGTCTGAATGGCAATGTGTTAGATATATATATTTCAAGTTGACTCCTAATATATCTAGCATATCCAATATTTTTTCACATTCACCAGCAGGATCTATTACCATTCCTTCTTTTTTATTTTCATCTACTACTATATAACAATTAGTGTAACTGCTAATTGAATTTTCTATTTTTAATCTTTTTAAGATCATTTGATTACCTTCTTTTTAGTTATTTTTAAGCTAAAATCAAGAACAAATTCTATTTCTTTCTCTTAACCTCATAAACGCTATCAATTTTTCTTAATGCTTTTAATGCTTTATTTAACTCGTCAATATTTTCTACTTCAAGCGTTATATTAGTTATAACTATTCTTTCTTTTGTAAGCTTAGAATTTATTTCAAGCATTGTTGCTTTTTCATTGTTCATTTCTTTTGCTATATCTGAGACTAATCCATCTCTATCGTTTGAATGTATCTCAATATCAACCTTATATGAGGCTTTTTCTGTATCAGACCATTCTACATCAATTATTCTATCCTCTTCTTGGAATAAATCTTTTACATTTATACAGTCTTTTCTATGAATTGAAACCCCTCTTCCTCTTGTTATATATCCTATTATTTCGTCTCCTGGAACTGGATTACAACATTTAGAAAATTTAACTAAACAATTATCTATTCCTTTTACAATAACACCAGATTTTGTACTCTTTGGAGCAATCATTTTCTTTTGAGCAAGTTCTTCTATCTTTTCTTCAATATTTTCCTCTTGATGCTCTTGTCTATATTCAAATAACAACTTAGATATTATTTTTCCAGCAGAAATTGTACCAAATCCAACTGCTGCATACATATCATTAATGCTGTTAAACTTATATCTTTCTAGTGCTGCATTTACATATTCTTGCTTGTAAAGATCTGTTTCTGTCATTCCTATTCTCTTTATTTCTCTTTGAAGTGCTTCTTTTCCTTTTTCAATGTTTTCTTCTCTATCTTCTTTCTTAAACCATTGTAAAATTTTATTTCTTGCACTAGAACTTTGTACAAATTTTAGCCAATCTCTACTTGGCCCTTTTGGATTATCAGTAGTTATTATTTCTACTATATCTCCATTGTTTAGTTTAGTTATAATTGGCATCATTTTTCCATTTATTTTTGCGCCTGTCATTCTATGTCCAATTTCTGTATGCACATTATATGCAAAATCTATTGGAGTTGAGCCCTTTGGTAAAACTTTTATATCTCCATTTCTTGTAAATACATATACCTCATCTTCAAATAATTCTGTCTTTAAAGTATTTAAAAATTCTTGTGGATTCTGCATATCTTTTTGCCATTCCAAAGTTTCTCTAAGCCAAGAAAGTTTGTCATCTTCAACTATAACTGTTGTCTTTTTAGTTTTGTTTGCTTCTTTATATGCCCAATGCGCAGCGATACCAAATTCCGCAATTCTATGCATATCCCAAGTACGAAGTTGAACTTCAAATGGGATTCCCTTTGGTCCGATCAAAGTTGTGTGTAATGACTGATACATATTAGCCTTTGGAAGTGCTATATAGTCTTTAAATCTTCCAGGCATTGGGTTATACAGTTCGTGTACAACTCCGAAGTGCTGCGTAGCAGTCTTTTACAGAGTTTACAATTATTCTAAGTGCTAATAAATCATATACTTGGTCTAGTGTAATATTGTCTCTTTGCATTTTTCTATATATACTATATATATGTTTTGCCCTTCCTGTTATTTGTGCATCTATTCTTTGAATTTTTAGTTCATTTGCTATTTGCTGTTTTATCTTTTCTATAAATGCTAATCTTTCTTCTCTTTTTTCGTCTAATCCTTCTACTATTTCTCTATATTCTTCAGGCTCTAAATATTTAAATGCCAAATCTTCTAGTTCCCATTTTAGTGAATACATACCTAAACGATTTGCAAGAGGTGCATATAAATCCATTGTCTCTTTTGAATTTGCTATTTGTCTATCTCTTGTTAGATATTTTAATGTTCTCATATTGTGCAATCTATCTGCAAGTTTTATAAGTATAACCCTTATATCTTTTCCCATTGCTAAAAACATTTTTCTGTAATTTTCTACTTGTTGTTCCTCTCTTGTTGTATATTGTAATTTTCCAAGTTTTGTAACTCCGGTCTACCATATTTGCAATTTCTTCGCCAAATTCTCTTATGACATCTTCTTTTGTAATTGAAGTATCTTCTACAACATCATGGAGAAGTGCAGCACAAATAGTTTCATCATCTAGATTAATTTGAGATAAAATATTTGCAACATTCAAAGGATGTATTATATAATCTTCTCCTGATAATCTCTTTTGATCATTATGATTATCCTTTGAAAAATGATATGCTTTTAATATTAACTTTGTATTAACCTTTTTTCTATTCTTTTTTAAGGTATTGATTATATCATATATTGTAAGCTTTTGCTCTTCTTCTGCCATAAGTTTTTTTCACTCTCCTTATAATGATTTCATCATGTCTTTCATATTAACTTGGATACTCTCCATTCCGTTGTATGAATTTATTTCAAGATTACCTACTATGTCAACCTTTTCTCCTATCTTATAATGATCTGCTAATTCTCCTAAATTAAATCCTATCGCATCTATACATAAATTATTATCACTTAGCCTTAATTTTAAATGCTTTCCATTTGTTATTGACCTAATTGATTGTATTTTAAGATTTTTTATAGAAAATATAGGGACTTTATTAGCCTCTCCAAAAGGTTCTAGTTTTTTAAGCTCTTCTATCTCTTTTATGGTAAGATTTTTTAATTTTACTTCCATATCTATATTTAATATTGGTTGTGCTTCTTTTATATTCAAATTTTTTATGTATTTATTTATAGTTTCTTTAAATTTTGGAAGATTTTCTTTTTTTATGCTTAGACCAACTGCCATTGAGTGCCCACCATACTTTTCTAGAAGTTTACTATTTTGACATATTGTATTATGTAAGTCTAAACCTGGTATACTCCTTCCAGAACCTTTGCAGATTCCATTTTCTTCGCATAGCAATATACTTGGCTTAAAATACATATCTGTTATTTTTGAAGAAACTATTCCTATTACTCCATGATGCCAATTTTCTTTTGAAACTATAATTATTTCATTATCTAATTCGTTATTTTTGTTTATTTCTTCTAATGCTTCTTCTAGTATTATCTTTTCTTTATCTTGTCTTTGTCTATTATATTCATTTAGCTCATCTGTAAGAAGTTTAATTTCTGATTTATCATTTGTAAGAAATAACTTTAATGCTTCATCTGCATAGCCCATTCTTCCACAAGCATTTACTCTTGGAGCTATTCCAAAAGATATTGTATTTGAATTTATATCTTTATATTCTGATGACTCTATTAAACATTTTAATCCTGGATTTCTTTGAGTTTCTATAAGTTTTAGTCCAAGTTTTGCTATAACTCTATTTTCGTCAATTAATGGTACTATATCTGATATTGTTCCAAGACAAACTAAATCTAAATATTTCAAATATTCTTTTTCTTCTAATTCTAACTCTTTAGATAAAGCCTGAATTAATTTAAATACAACTCCAACTCCTGCAAGTTGATTAAAAGGATACTTGCTTTCTTTTATCTTTGGATCTATTACTGCCATTGCTTTTGGTAAAATTTCTAATGGTTCGTGATGGTCTGTTATTATTGTATCTATTCCAAGTTCATTTGCATACTCTACATCTTCTATTCCAGAAATTCCGGCAGTCAACTGTTATCATTAAATTTGTACCTTCATCTGCTATTTTCTTTATTGCTTCTTTATTTAGACCATATCCTTCTTTTAATCTATTAGGTATATAATATCCGAGGTTTTAAACCTCTTTCTTCTAGAAATCTTTTTAAGACTGTGGTACTTGTAATTCCGTCTACATCATAATCTCCAAATATAACTACTTTTTCTTGTGATTTTATTGCTTTTATTATTCTTTCAGTTGCAATACTCATATTTGGCAATAAAAATGGATCATAAAAGTTTTTTCGTGTTGGATTTAAAAATATTTTTATCTTTTCGTCATCCAAACCTTTACTCTCTATGACACTCGCTGTAAGAATACCTAAATTATATTTTTCTGCAATTTCTTTTGCCTTTTCTATATTTATTTCATTATATTGCCATTTTTTGTTCATACTTTTCTCCTAAATAAATAATGCTCCCCAGATTTCTGGGGAGTGTATCCCTTTGTTTTAATTTAATACATCTTGAACTGATTCTGCTATAATTTTATTAACATCTGCAAGTAATACGTTAAATTTTAGTTCAATTTCAAAATATCTTTTTGCTAAATCATTTTGAATTAAGTCTAGATATATTTTTTGCATTTGCTCTACTTTTTCTTTTTGTTCTTCTTGTCCTTTTATTGCCTCTACTTGAACTTCATATCTTGCTTTTTCAAATTGATCCATCTTTTCTTTAATTTCAGGATTATTGTTTAACTCTTCTTTTACCTTTTTATAATCTAAATATTCTTGTGAACTTTTAAGTTCACTTGCTAATCTATTTGCTGTATCATATACGTTCATATTTTAACATCCCCTTGCAATACATTTTATATACTTTGAAAGAGATTAGCTTTAAGCCATAGCTTCTCTTCCTCTAAACATAATAAGCGTACCTTTGCTCTTTTTCTTTTGCTTTCCGGCTTTTTCTTGTGCGATTTGATGTTTTTGTCTTTCTGCAACAGTCTGACATATAGCCTTCTGATATATAAAATGTGTATCTTGAGCAATTTTATTCCAATTATATATATTTTTTACTTTTGCTCTTGCATTTTTTGAAATATTGTCAGCTAATTGATGGTCATAAAGCAATGCTAAAATTGAGTCTGCTATTGAATTTGGGTTACCTGCATAGCTCTTCATTCCATCTACTCTATGTTCAACAATTTCATTTAAGCCTCCTACATCTGAAACAACTGTTGGTATTCCTGCATACATAGCCTCTATTGCAACTAGTCCAAATGGTTCGTATGTGCTAGGAAATACTGCAACATCTGCTGATTTATACATTTTGTATAGATCTTTGTAATTCAATTGTCCTGTAAAATATACTTTATTGCTTATTCCAAGATAATTTGCTTGTGCTTTTAATTCGTCTAGCATTCCACCTTTACCAGCAATTATAAATTTTGTATCGTGGTATCCATCCAAAATCTTTGGTGCTGCTGATATTAAATATTGGAATCCTTTCTCATATACTAATCTTCCAGCACACATTATTATCTTTTCATTATCTGATGCGAATTTTCTTCTAAAATCATAATCTTTTTCTATTCCAGAATACATATTCATATTTATTCCGATTTGGAATTACACTTATCTTTTCAAATGGAAGTCCAAATAATCTTTGCATTTCACATTTCATGTAATTACTATTTACTATAACTTCTGTTGCTTCATAAGTTAACATCCATTCTGTATCATTTATGTATTTTTGTGTTTCATCATGTATACCGCTATTTCTACCGTTTTCTGTTGCGTGTATTGTTGCACAGATTGGGATATCATATGCGTCTTTTAATGCTTTTGCAGAATATGCGACTAACCAGTCGTGAGCGTGTATAACATCAAATTTTCCGTTCTTTTGCAATTATTTCACTAGCTTTTGCAACTAATTTAAAATTAAGTTGCATTATCCAGTCTATAAAGTTATTTGGATTTATCATATAGTTATCTACTCTATATACTTTTACACCTTTGTCTACTTCAAAATATGGTGAGTTTCCTTCCCTATAAGTTACAACTGTAACTTCGTGCCCATCTTTTATTAATCTACAAGATAAATCATATACAACTCTAGATATTCCGCCTACTATCCTTGGTGGATATTCCCATGTAAGCATTAAAATTTTCATAAATTACATTCCTCATTTCTTTAGTTTTACATATATATTGTATATTAACTTTTGACAAAAGTAAACAAAAAATTGCAAATTTATATAAAAAATTCTTAAATAAACTTGGTATCTTTTTATCATATATTTTAAATCAATTTTATACAGCAGAAAAAGCCCAGCAATGCTGGACTTTTTCTGCTTTTGATGGTTACCCCATCAACAGAGCATTCCTTCGGATCTTGTCCCATTCTTCTGCCGGAAAATCGGAAGAAGTACTCGTTCCTTCAAAGGACTCCATAAGTTCCTTTACCATCTCGCGGTACCATTCCGGTACGTAGAGATTAGGATTTTCCTTCTTGCTTACAGATGTGTTTTCCATGATGTTACCTCCTAATATTGAAAGAATCCTCTCTCTCTTGGATATTCCTCGCAAATACGCAAGAAATATATCAAGTTTTTATAATTTAATTATACTATTTATTATGTCAATTGTCAATTTTGTAAGGAATTAAGCATTGTTTTTTGATCTTCTTTGTGAATATAAACTTTCAGGCAAAATTACGACATTTGGTTATTTTATATAAAGCACAACACGGAACGACACGCTCACGTTCGCAAATTCAAGAGAAGTGGTTTCAATCCCGCGCACGCAAATAGAGAAAATCGCACCGCTGTTACTAAAGCCGCCGCTACGAATAACAGCGGACGAATCCCCACTCGTTGCAGGCCCATCTGTTTCTTTACTATTTCGTACCTCTGTTGTCCATTCATACATATTTCCTGCTAAGTCATATATGTTTTTCAACTTGAATTTATCAAAACTTCCTGTTGGGATTTCTATTCTCGTTTCTAGATTGCATTCTGATGCATTAGATTGCCAATTTGCATAATCGTCTTTCATTGTATTCAATTCAGAATTTGATAACAGCTTCGCCAGAAATGTTATTGATCCATTTTTGAATTTATTTGCATATAGCGTAAAACCTAATGATTCATCGTCATTATCTGACACCCTCCATGCCCATAAATGTACTGCATGCCATCCTGTATAATTGCTATTATTATTTAAATAATTGCCATATGGTGTACTATCTGTTACTATATTCTCTCCATCAGTTGCTATCCAATTTGTTATTGTGTCCCATGCTGTTCCATCTACTAAATGACTTGTTACTCCTACATTATTATTTTTACTGTCCTTACTGTCTTTGTACATATTATCTGCTACTTTTAATGCATTGGGTTGGCTTATAAAATTCCAGGCAAATACATTTGCTTTACTTATTGGTTTTTTGCCTGTTATATTCTTTTTTTTTCTTTCAGATTCGTCACTAGTAATATAATCATGTGCATCTCCATCGAAAGTTGATGTATCTGTTTCATCCCATCCTGCTTCATACCTTCCAATATAGAACCCACCATATTCTTTTACACTTTTATTTCCATAGCTTTCTTCATTTTCTGTTGCCTCGTCTTTCCAATCTGTATAGTTTGCAGCATTATCTTTTTTCCATGTATCGTTTTCTATATATTCATGCTTTTTATATTCTTGTACATCCTCAGCTGTGCCATTTGGTTTTGTCTCTCCATAATAACAAGGCACCCATACAAATTCATTTCCCTCGTTGTCTTGTATTACTAGTCCATCTTTTATATATTGTTCTGATGATTTTGTTGATACTTTAAAGCCTTCTGGTATTGTTGCTTTTCTTCCGTCTGCATCTGTATAATTATCTTTTTCTGTCTTTTCTACTATCTGTCCTGCTCTTACGATACTATCTTCTCCTACTCCTTGATTATCAAGTGTTCCTGCTAGCTTATCTACTTTGTCTGCCTCATCTCTTGCTGCATCTGTATAGTTCTCTACTGCCTTTGTTGCAAATCCTATTAGGTCTGTTCCTATTACATTATTTATTGTCACTGCTGTTAATATGATTAAGATTATTATTGTGATAATGAGTGCTATTAACGTAATACCTTTGTTTTCTCTTAATCTTTCTGTAATTCTTTTGTTAAACAATTTTTCCATGTTTTTCTTCCTTTCTTTTGTTTCTCGTAAATTATTCTTTTTATATTATTAGCATAATAAGTCAAAATATTATAATTTACATTATTATTATAGTCAAAATATAACTATAAGTCAATAGTTATTTTTTAACTATTGTAAAATATGTTATAGAGAATTTATTCTATTTTTTAATGGAGGGTTTTTATGCTTAGATTAAAAGATTTAAGAGAAGATAATGACTTATATCAAAAAGATGTAGCTAAAATGTTAAATATTTCACAAACAAATTATAGCAAATATGAGCTTGGAAAAATTAATATTCCTGTTGATACCTTAGTAAAATTAGCAATATTTTTTAACACAAATATTGATTACATGTTGGGATTAACAGATGAATCAAAACCATACCCTAGAATAAAAAAAGGAATAAGCTAAATATAAAATTTAACTTATTCCTTTATATTTTAATTTGTGCTTAAATTTTATTCTTCTTTATTTCCAGCAAATACACTGCCTTTATATTTGTCTAAGATTTTGCCTAGATCTTTTGAAAAGTCTTTTAGCATTACTAGTTTTATGCTATTATCCTTTCCTTTTGCATAATCATCAATTATCTGTTTTAATTGCTTAATATTTTTCATTTCAGGTTCTATTTCTTTTGTATATAGGTCTGCTCTGTTAATTAGCTTTTCTTTTATTGTTACTATGTCTTCATTACTTGCACAAGATAATCTTTGGAAAGTTTGATATACATCATAATATTTGAATATTGGTATATTCATACATTCTCTATCAAATCTTTCATAAAATTCTTCCATCTTCATTGGAATACATTTGAAAATAGAATCTGCTTTTTCTATATACATCCTATCTTTTAGCTTAGAATTTAGTGTATGAAAATGTTTAAGCATTTCTTCTATATCAGGTGTTGGTTCTGCTATACCTATTGTATCTAGTTCTTCTTCCACATTATCACAATACTTTGATACAAGAGAAGATATATTCATTCCGTTTATAAATATATTTTTGATCGTCTTCATATCATACTTTATTAAGCCTTTTCTTATGAAATAATCAAAATATATAAATAGCTTTACATTTTCGATTAGAGTTGTCTTTCCTGCTTTAACATCTTCTATGACTTCATCAATAATTCTATCAAAATCATCATCATCTATTTTCCAATATTCTTCTGTTAAAAGTCTTCTATATCCTGGTAAATTTGATGTATCTACTGTATTTATTATCATTTCCATATCTTTTTTAAATGTCTTCATATCAAATATTCTAGTTCTTACATACATTTCAATAAATTTGAAGAATCTATATTCTGACTTAAAATTATAGTAATAAGTATTATCGAATTCCTTGATATAGAATTGTCTATTATCCATCAAAACCCTTGAAGAAACAAGTATAGCCTTATATTCTTCGTTGTTTGCGATATTTACAAATTTATCCTTTGTTATTTTTCCTGCTTTTATTTCAAATGATACAGCTATTGTAAATATTAGCATAGTCTGTAACACTCTATGGTTTGTATTTGGATAATTATTATTAACCATTTCAAATATTTTCTTAAAGTCATTTAAAGCGTGTTTTAATATTCTTAGGTTTCTAGTTCCACTCTTATTGAAAGTCGTTATTATAAGTCCAGTTGACTCCCTTAAAAATCTTATCAAGTCTTCGTTACTTTCATATCTCATTAAAAGTCCATTAATTATATAATCGAATTTTGGTTGATATTCGAAAGTTTCACCTATTAATTTTTCTTTTATTCTTTCATAGTCATTAGCTTTATCAAATACATATTCTATTGTATCTTGAATTTTCTCTACCATAGGCTTGTCTGTAACTTCTGTTAATTCTTTTTGTCTATCTAGTATATATGTTGCAATAAACGTTTTCATTTCTAGGTTTGAACTTTTAAGCTTAGTAGATAATTCTTTTTCATTACAAATAATTATTGTTTTTATATGATCATGTTCTACGAAATTATTGATATATCCTAAAATATCTATAACATCTACATTTGCTCTTTCTAGGTCGTCGAAGCATAATACTTTATCATCAGTTGAGAAAAAGTCTGAGTAATTGACTCTGTCTCCATTTTGTGTAACACCAAAAAGGTTAGCCATATCAATTCCAGTTTTTGCATATTCTGGTATTTTTGTTATGCCATTTGCATTCATAAATTTTTTTAAGTTTTTATCCATAAGTTGGGTAGTTTCTATGAATAACTTTTTGCTTATTTCTTCTAGATTTGATATTCCGGTAAAGTGACATATATATTGTTGTAAATGATCTTCCGATTTAAATTCAAAGACTCTATTTTATTTCTTACTTTATTATTCCAAAAATATGTCTTTCCGCTTCCCCATTCACCGGTTTATCATAACAGCATAATCTGTATAATCTGCTCTTACATAATCCAATATACTTTCGACTAACTCTTCCATTTGCTACCTCCAATCTATATAATGATATTTTATCTAGCTAGGCTAAACACTAATATTTCCTTTGCTCCATTTGTTTTTAACACGAGGCTGCATTCATTTGTTGTGTTTCCAGTTGTGTAGATGTCGTCAAATAAAATAACTTTTTTATTAAATATTATTTCTTTATTTTGTATTTCATATACATTTTTGACATTTTCTGCACGCTCATCTTTATTTAATGAACTTTGCTCTTTATTGTTTATTGTCTTTTTTAGAATATTTTTATATTCTAATCCTTGTATGTGTCTTGCAATTTCTTTGGCAATTAGCTCACTTTGGTTATATCCTCTAACATTTTTTCTTTTTTTATGTATTGGTACAGATATTATTATATCATAAGATTTTAAAATTTCATAAATTTTTTCATTATTTAATATAATTCTTGCAAAAGTTTTGTACATATATGATTTATCAAAGAATTTATATTCTAGAATTTTATTTCTAAAATCTCCTTCATACCTTGCTAAATAAATCTGCTTATCAAAATATTTATCTGTTACTTCCTCTGTTTTGAATAATAACTTCTTATTTATTTTTTCTTCGCAATCTTTGCATAAAGAATTTGAATCAATCTTTCCACAAAACCCACATACATTTGGGTAAAGTATGTCTAAAATATTTATTCTAAATCACCTCAAGTTTATATTTTAGCCCAGTATTTCTAACTTTTGAATCTGTATTATTTATCATAAATTTAATAATTTCTTTATTTCCTACAACTATTAATAATTTTTTTGCTCTTGTTATAGCGGTATATAGCAAATTCCTTGTAAGAAGCATTGGAGCTGATCTTACTATTGGAAGAATTACTACATCAAATTCGCTTCCTTGTGATTTATGAACAGTAATTGCATAAGAATGTTCTATTTGGTCTAATTCTGAAAATGCATAAGTTACAATTTTCCCGTCATAATCTACCTCTACACTTTCTGATATATTACTTATTTTAGTTATAGTGCCCATTTCTCCATTAAAGATTCCTGAACTTATTTCTCCGTTTTGTTCCCAAGCTATATCGTAATTGTTCTTAATTTGCATAACAGAGTCACCTTCTCTAAATGTGAATGCTCCAATAGATTTTTCTTCTTTTTTAATATCTTTTGGATTTATAAGTTCCTGAATCTTTTTATTTAATTCTCTTGTGCCTACATTTCCTTTTTTGCTAGGAGTTATAATCTGCACACTATTAAAATCTTCATAGTTATCAAATTGTTTAAGTCCATCTTTATATAAAGATAATACAAAATTTAATATTCTTTCTTCACTTGTCTCTTGCACAAAAAAGAAATCCTTGTTTAAATCTTCGTCTTCTTCTTCAACAAAATACTCTCCTAAATTTACCCTATGTGCATTAAGTATAATCTTACTTTTAGCAGCTTGTCTAAATATCTTGTCTAATACTATTACATTTATTCTTTTTGAAGCAATTATATCTTTTAATATACTTCCAGGTCCTACTGATGGTAATTGGTCTACATCTCCGTGCAAGCACCAACTTTGTTCCTTCATATATCCCCATAAGCAAATATTTCATTAGAGCTAAATCTATCATTGATGTTTCGTCTACTATAATCACATCTGCATCTATTGGTTGTATATCGATTCCCTCATTTATGTATTTTGCATCATCAATTTTTGATATTTGGAGAAGTCTATGAAGTGTTTTTGCATCTTCTCCAGTTGTTTCTGTCATTCTTTTTGCAGCTCTCCCTGTTGGAGCACATAGTACAACTTTTTTACCTTCATTTTTATATAAATCTATTATATTTTTTATAATCGTAGTTTTTCCAGTACCTGGTCCTCCTGTTATAACGCAGACATTATTCTCATTTACTGCATAAATTGCTTCTCTTTGCTTATCTGAAAGCTCTATTTTATTTATCTTTTCTATTCTTTCAAGTTTTGTCTCTATATTATCTATTCTTTTTCTATTTTTTACATTATCAAGAAGTATAAGCTTTCCTGCAATAAACTTTTCTGCTTCATAATACTCTGCAAGATATAACCATTCTTCCTCGTCTCTTTCCTCTATAGCAACTATCCCTCTAACCTTCATTTGGTTTAAAAACTCTTTAATTGTGCTTTCTGATATTTGAAGAAGTGTTGATACAAAATCAGTCAAATTCTCCTTGATAACACATGTATGCCCATTATATGTTGCAAGAAGAAGTGCATATTTTATTCCATATATTATTCTTTGCTCGTCATCAATATTTACCCCTAGCCTTAAAGCCGCTTCATCTATTGTTTTAAAATTTATTCCTCTTACAACATCTATTAGCCTATATGGATCTTTCTCAATCTCATCTATTGCATTTGTGCCATATAGTTCATAAACTTTTTTTGCATAACTTGCACTTATTCCTATTTTTTCTAGGAAACTTACTATTTTCCAAAGCTCTTTATTTTCTATAAAACTTTCAGAAATCTCAATTGCTTTTTCTTCTGTTATACCTTTTATAGTGGCTAACTTTTCTGGCTCTTTTTCTAAAATATATACAGTTTCTTCTCCAAATTTTTGAATTATCTTCTCTGCTGTTTTTGGTCCTACCCATTTTATATTACCATTTGCTAAATATCTCTCTAATGCATCTGGTGTTTCAGGTATATTTTTCTTAAATGTTTCTACTTTAAACTGTCTTCCATACTCTTTATGTACAACATACTGTCCTGAAACTGTAAGGTTATCTCCTGCATTTACAAATGGCAAATATCCAACAATTGTTATTTCTTCTTCATCAGTTAACATTCGTGCAATTGTATATGAGTTTATTTCGTTAAAATATATAATTGTTAAGATTTCTCCTGTTAGTGTATCCAAAATTATATCTCCTCTATTTTTTAAAGTTTTGTGCTGCCTCCTCTATGTTTTCTGCATTTACTATTGCTGTACCTATAACAAAAATATTTGCTCCTGATTTTTTTGCATCTTCTATTGTTTCTGCATTTATTCCGCCATCTACTTCTATGTCTATATCAATATTATTTTTATCTATATATTCCTTTAAAGTTTTTACTTTTTCTAATGTTTCAGGAATTAACTTTTGTCCTCCAAGGCCCGGCTCTACTGTCATTACTAAACACATGTGTATATATGGTAAAAATTCATATACTTCTTCTATTTTTGTACTTGGCTTTATTGCTAATCCTGCCTTTATGTTATTTTCTTTTAGGTAATTTATAATATCCATTGTTTCTTCTTTTGAAGATGTTGTTTCAATATGAAATGTTATTGTATTTGGCTCTAATCCAATATAATCGTCAATAAACTCTTTTACATCTTTTACCATTAGGTGTACATCAAGTGGAATATTTGACATTTGTTTTATTGAATTTGCATATTCTCTCATAAGACTTACTGTGTCTTTTGGGACAAATTTTCCGATCCATTACATCTATATGAAAGTAATCTGTATGAGCAACCTCTAATCCATAAAAGATTCTCATTGCATCTTCCTTTTTTACATTTAATATTGAAGTTGATATTTCTACCATTTGTGCTCCTCCTCATATTTTAAATCATTATATATTTTTACAAAATTTTCATATCTCTTATTTGATATTTTTCCATTTTTTAGCGCATTTAATACACCGCAATTTTCTTCTTTTAAATGAAGGCAAGATACAAACTCACAGTTTTTTAGATACTCTCTAAATTCTAAAAAGAAATTTGCTAAATCTTTTGATGGTATCTCATAAATATCTATACTTTGAAATCCTGGTGTATCTAGTAAATATGAGTTCTTTTCTATTTCATATAAAGTCACATCTGTTGTAGTATTTTTCCCCATTTTATTTTTCTTACTGATATCGCCTATTTGCGTTATATCTTTTCCAATTATTTTATTTGTTAGAGTAGATTTTCCGTACGCCAGATTGTCCGAGCAAAAGCACTTGTATTGTTTTTTAATAGTTTTTGTACATCTTTAATTCCTTCACCTGTTATACAATTTGTTTTAATTACTTCATACCCGATAGATTTATATAGCTTGTATATCTCATCTGTCATTTTTGCATCTAAATCTATTTTATTTATAACGATAACTGGCTTAATTTTTAAGAATTCTGCATAGACAAGCTCTTTATCTAATACAAGCAAATTTGGCTTTGGCATTTTTGGAGAAATTACAAATATTATTTGAGAAATATTAGAAACTTTTGGTCTTTTCATGTATGAGATTCTAGGAAGAATTGAATTAATAACCGCTTCTTTATCATTTATAACTTCAAACTCTACATTATCTCCGGACCGTAAGTTTTAAATCTGAAAGTTTTAATTTGCCACGTAAACTACATTCATATTGCTTTTCGTCTGAACTTACTATATATTTATTTGAAATACTTTTTATAACTTTTCCGTTTATATTAGTTTCCTCCTAAATCTTTTCTAATTTAAAATCTAAGTAATCTGCACTTACAAGTTTAATTTCAATTCCGTAAGTATTTTCCTTCTACTACGTCTGCTAATGCTTCTCCGTGCAAATGGCCGTATATACATTTCTTAACTCCATATTTTTGCATTAATTTTATAAAGTCAGAATTTTCTAATAGCTCTTTATTTGTTGGGGGATAATGCATACAAACTATTATTTCTTTATCCTCTCCATATTTTTTTATTCCGTCTTGTATAGAAAGCTCTAGTCGTATAAGCTCTCTATTAATTATTGCCTTATCTTCTTCATTTAATAGGCTTAAATTCCAACCTCTTGTACCTGCTATAATTTTTCCTTCAACTTCATAAGAATTGTTATGCAAAAAATATATATCTTTAAAATTATTTTCTTCTATGTATTCATTAAGTTTTTTTAAACTATTCCACCAATAATCGTGGTTACCTTTTAGTAATATTTTCTTTCCTGGCAATTCATTTAGGTAACAAAAGTCTTTATATGTATCTTTTAAATTCATTGCCCATGAAAAATCTCCTGGAAGTAACACTAAGTCATCTTGTTTTACTTTTTCTATCCAGTCATTCTTTATTTTATTTTCGTGATCTTTCCAATTATCTCCAAAAATATCCATTGGCTTTGAAGTATCGAAAGACAAATGTAAATCTCCTATTGCGTATATTGACATATTTTTGTTCCTTTCAACATATTTTTAAGTTAGGTACTGCATTAAGTGATAAATCTGATAAATTTCCTGCTAAGTAGTTATAATATGCACTTGATGCTATCATTGCTGCATTATCTGTGCATAGTGATAATTCTGGAAAATATACTGATGCATTAAGTTCTTTTCCAAGTTCTAAAAATCTTTCTCTAATATATGAATTTGCTGAAACTCCTCCTGCTAAGGCTAATTTTTTTAAGTTGCACATTTTTAATGCTTCTTTAGTATTTTGAACAAGCATATCTGTAACAGTTTTTTCAAAACTTGCACATAAGTCTTCTTTTTTTATATCTTTTTTATTATGATTTAAGTTAATTACTGCTGTTTTAATTCCACTAAAACTAAAATCTAAGCCTTCTAAATGTGTCTTTGGAAGTTCTATATTTGGATTTCCGCATTTTAGCAAGCTTGTCTACTTTTGGTCCTCCCGGATATGGAAGAGACATAACTCTTGCAACCTTATCAAATGCTTCTCCTATTGCATCATCTTTGGTCTTTCCAAGTATTTTAAACTTTGTATAGTCTTCTACTTTTACTAAATGTGTATGTCCACCTGAGATTACTAAGCATAAAAACTCAGGCTCTAATTCTTTAAATGTTATATAGTTTGCTGCAATATGTCCTTCTATATGATTTACTCCGGACAAGTGGTTTATTTAAAGCATAGCTTAAAGCCTTTGTATATCCAACACCCACAAGTAAAGCTCCAACAAGCCCTGGTCCATAAGTACAAGCAATCACATCTATATCTGAAAAAGTCATATTTGCTTTTTTTAAGGCTTCTTCAGTAACCTCTGATATTGCTTCTATATGTTTTCTTGATGCTATTTCTGGAACTACTCCACCAAATTTTTCATGTATCTTTATTTGTGAGTTTATAACATTAGAAAGAACCTCTCGCCCATTTTTTACAATTGCGACAGAGGTTTCATCACAGCTTGTTTCAACTCCTAGAATCGTTATATCTTTCATTTATGTTTCCTTCCTACATTATCATTATTCCGAATATTGATGCTCCTATGTGTATTAATCCAGTGTATAAAAAGTTAAGTATAGGTGAGATTATATTTCCTGCTAAGCCTGTTATCCATATAACTAAAAAGATTATATAGAATATTGACTCGTGGTCATAAATCCATTGTTTTGCATTGTATGATAAGAAATTTATTAATATTTTTGATCCATCTAGTGGTGGAAGTGGAATTAGGTTAAATATTCCAAGCCCTAAATTAACAATTATTGCATATTGTATCATTGATACAATAATATCTCCAATGCTTGTTTGAGCAAATGAAGTTGCAAATCTAAGAATTACACAATACAATAATGTAAATACAATCGCAAGGATAAAATTCATTATTGGTCCAGCAGCTGCAACAATTGCTTCACTTGCTGTTTGTGAATATTTATGATTAAAGTTTCTTGGATTTATTGCAACCGGTTTTCCCCATCCAAATCCTGCAAATAGTAGTAATGCAAAGCCTATTGGATCTATATGTGATAATGGATTTAAATTTAATCTATTTTGGAGCATTGGCGTATCATCTCCAAGTTTTGTTGCAACATAAGCGTGTGCAAACTCGTGGAAAGTTATTGCAACTAGTACTCCTGGTATAGTAAGTAATAATATCACCCATTCAATTCCTGACATTCCCATTAATCTCATTAATACTAAAACTATTAGCATCAAATATAAAAACCTTTTATCTGAATAAAACATTTTATTCTCTCCTTATAATTTATCTTATGTGGTATAAATTACCAATATTATTATATTTATTAATACGGCATTTGTCAATTGGTTTTGTCTAACATATCTTCTAATGTATGCCAAGCAAGTAAAGCACATTTTACCCTAGCAGGCATATTAGATATATTTTTAAAAGCAATTGCATCTTCTAATGATTCCTGTTCTTTTTCGCTTAATTCTTCTCTTTTAATCATTTTTATAAATGTTTTTATGATGTCTTTAGCCTCATTTACTGTTTTACCTTTTAAAGTATCTATCATAATAGATGTAGAACTTGTAGATATTGCACAACCGTGTCCGGTAAATGCCATATCTTCTATTATATCTCCATCTAATTTTATTTCCAATGTAATTTCGTCTCCACAATTTGGGTTATGTCCTTTTTCTTCAAAATCTGCATTTTCAAGTTTTTTCTTGTTATATGAATTCATACTGTGCTCCATAATCAAATCATTATACATTTCATCTAAATCATCCATTTTTATACCTCTTAAATCTAATTTTTGATATATTTTTCAAACATCTTATATGCCTTATTTAGGCCTTTTACTAATCTATCTACATCTTCTTTTGTATTATAGAAATAAAAACTTGCTCTACATGTTGAATCAATTCCTAAAAATCTCATAAGTGGTTGCGTGCAGTGATTTCCGAGAGCGAACACATACACCCTCGCTATCTAAAATACTCGCTATATCATGTGGATGAACACCGTCTATATTAAATGATATAGTACTTGTGTGATTTTCTTCATTTGGAGTCATATACAAAGTCAAGTAATTTAGTTTAGAAAGTTCTTCTCTTGCATATTTGACGGCTTCTCTTTCTAACTTTTGTATTTTATCATATCCTAGCTTTTCGATATAATCAATCGCAGCGCCAAGTCCTACAACTCCTCCTACATTTTGAGTTCCAGCCTCAAACTTATTTGGAAGTGGTGCAAATGTTGTATCTTGTTCATATACATACTCAATCATATCTCCACCCATCAAAAATGGGGTCATGTTATTTAATAATTCTTTTTTTCCATATAAAACACCGATTCCTAAAGGAGCAAGCATTTTATGTCCTGAAAATACAATAAAATCTGCATCTAAATCTTGTACGTCTATTTTCATATGAGGTATACTTTGAGCGCAGTCTAAAACTACAATAGCATTATTTTTATGAGCTTGTTTTATAATTCTTTTAGCATCATTTATAGTGCCTAATGAATTTGACACATAAGTTATTCCTACGATTTTTGTATTAGGAGTTATTTTGCTTTCTATTTCTTCATTTGGAATCTCAAAATTGTCATTAATATACATATATTTCAAAGTAGCACCAGTGTTTTTAGCTACTTTTTGCCAAGGAACTAAATTAGAATGATGTTCCATTATTGAAAGAACTATTTCTTCGCCTTGTTTTACATTTTCCATACCATAAGAATATGCAATTAAATTTAAACTTTCTGATGCATTTTTTGTAAATATTATTTCTTCTCTATGTCTTGCATTTATAAATTCTGCAACTTTTGTTCTTGTATTTTCATAAACTTCAGTTGCTTCTACACTTAAAGTGTATGCACCTCTATGAGGATTTGCATTAAAATTTTTATAAAAATTATTAACCGCTTCAATCACTTGAATTGGCTTTTGAGTAGTTGCACCATTGTCTAAATATGCAATATTCCTTTTTTCTAAAAGTGGAAAATCTTTCCTTATTTCTTCTATATCCATTATAAAATCTCCTATAATTTTTGTTCTATTTGATCTACTACCATATCTCTTATATCTTCATCTGGTATATTTTCTATTATTTCATTAAACTGTCCTCTTACGATTAATTTTTGGGCTTCTTTTAGGCTTAAGCCCCTCGTCATTAAGTAAAATAATTGTTTTTCATCTACCTTTCCAGATGCTGTTCCATGATTTCCTTCTATATCTTCTTCTGTGCATAAAAGCACTGGAAGTGATATGGATTTTGCAGTATCAGAAAGTATTGTGCAATATTCGTTTTCATCGCCTTTTGCTTTTTTGCAATCTTTTTTGAAATCTATTGTGCCTTTAAAATGTTTTTTTGATTTATCTTTTATAGCACCTTTTAAGTTCATATTTATACTAGATTTTTTTCCATATACTTCTACTATATAGTTTAAATCTAATAACTGATTATCTGTTCCTAAATAAATAGTATTTATTTCATTATTAGAATTTTCGCCCTTTAGATTTGTGTAATAATTCGTTATGCTATTTTTTCCGCCAAAGTCAACCATAGTGTATTTTACAGTTGAATTATCATCTAAAACATTTTCTATTGAAACATAATTTTCAGTCTCTTTATTTAATAAGTTTAAGAATATTATGTTTAGATTAGAGTTGTTTTTCGAAACTACTCTAATTTGGCCATTATGATAAAATTTACCTTTGCGATCAGATATATATTTTATAACTATTGTTGAGGCTGCATTTTCAGATGCATCTATTAATATATCATCTACTAAGTTTTGATTTTCTTCTGATAAGTTAAATTCTAATGTAATCTCTTTGTTATCTTGGCTATCTATTTTTAGGTGAAGATTTACATTTGAATCACTTTCTATTTGCTTAGATAAAATTTCACCATTTCCATATTTTAGATTAGCTTTATTTTTCTCCTCTATTACTGAAATCTTATCTAAATCTCCACTTATATTTAACCCATTAAACTTTTTTATATTTTTAGGTAAGCTAAAATCATCTACATTAATATTATTTATTTCATAATTCTTTGCTGTTCTTATAGGTGTTTCGTTTAATATCATTTTAACATTCCTTTCTTTATCCTATACTTCCTTCTAACTCTAGATTAATCAAATTATTCATTTCTGCTGCATATTCTACTGGAAGTTCTTTTGAAATTGGATCTGCAAATCCACGTACTATCATAGCTTTTGCATCTTCTTCTGATAATCCTCTGCTCATTAAATAGAAGATTGATTTATCACTTATCTTTCCTATCTTAGCCTCGTGTGAAAATTCTACTTCATCTGTTCTAACATCATTTACAGGAATAGTATCAGACCTTGATATATCGTCTAACATCAAAGATTCACAAGATACATTGCATTTTGAGCCCTTTGCATTTTCATTTATTCTAACTAATGCTCTATATGTTGCAATTCCGCCATTTTTAGAAATTGATTTAGAATTTACTAGACTAGATGTATTCCTACTGTTATGAACAACTTTAAAGCCTGTGTCTAGATTTTGTCCCTTACCTGCAAATGAAATTCCTGTATACTCTGTTCTAGCTCCTTCTCCATTTAATATACTCATTGGATATAGCATAGAAATTTTAGAGCCAAATGAACCAGATACCCAGTCAACCTGAGCATTTTTTCCTATAATTGCTTTTTTAGTATTTAGATTTAGCATATTCTTAGACCAGTTTTCTATTGTAGAATATCTTAAATATGCGCCATCTTTAACATAAAGTTCAACACATCCTGCATGAAGGTTTACTTTGTTATATTTTGGAGCACTACATCCTTCAATAAAATGAAGTGATGCTCCTTCGTCAACTATAATTAGAGTATGTTCAAATTGTCCTGATTCTGGTGAATTTAATCTAAAGTATGATTGAAGCGGAATTTCTACTTTTACATTTTTAGGTACATAAACAAATGATCCACCAGACCAAACAGCTCCGTGCAATGCAACAAATTTATGATCTGTTACTGGAACACATTTCATAAAATGTTGTTGTACAATATCAGGGTATTCTCTTACAGCTGTTTCCATATCTGTATAAATTACACCTTGTGCAAGAAGCTCATTTTTCATACTATGATAAACAACTTCTGAATCATATTGTGCTCCAACTCCTGCAAGAGATTTTTTCTCTGCCTCAGGAATTCCTAGTTTATCAAAAGTATTTTTTATATCCTCTGGTACATCTTCCCAATTTCCAGTCATTTTGGTTTTAGGTCTTACATATGTTGCGATATCATCCATATTTAGTTCTGATAAATCTGGCCCCCAAGTTGGCATTTCTAACTTATTATATGTTTCTAATGCTTTTAATCTAAAATCTCTCATCCATTCAGGATCATTTTTCTGTCTAGAAATTTCTTCGATTATCTCTCTTGTCAGACCTTTTTTTATTTTGAAGTCATAATCATCTTTATTCTTTATATCGTAAATATTTCTATTTATCTCATCTAACTCTGTTTTCAATTTAGTTATCCTTTCATAATTTATTTAAACATTTTATATCCTTTTTCTTCGATTTCTGATGCAAGTTCTCCTGTACCTGTCTTTACAATTTTACCGTTTATAAGTACATGTACATAGTCTACCTTTAATGAATGTAAAATCTTAGTATTATGTGTTATTATAAGTACAGCATTGTTTTTATTCTTGTACATTTCAATCCCCTTTGAAACTATATTTATACTGTCTACATCTAATCCAGAATCTGTTTCGTCGAGTATTGCAAGTTTAGGATTTAATACTAGCATCTGTAAAATCTCATTTTTCTTTTTCTCTCCTCCTGAAAAACCGACATTTAAATATCTTTCACTATATTCTGGTTTCATTTGAAGTTCTTCCATATGTTTTTTTAGTTCATTTTTAAACTCAAACACTTTTACAGGCTTTCCTGTAACTTTGTTTTTAGAATATCTTAAAAAATTACTTACAGTTATTCCCGGTATTTCTTCTGGCAACTGAAAAGACATAAATACGCCTTTTCTTGCTATCTCATCTGTTTTTAAATTAGTTATATCAGTATCTTCTAAAATTATTTTTCCGCCCATTTTTGTATAAGCAGGATTATTTAATATTGCATTTGCTGTTGTAGATTTTCCAGAGCCATTTGGCCCCATTATTACATGAATCTCTCCTTTATTTATCTTTAAATCTACTCCTTTTAAAATTTCTTTATCTCCTGCATTTACATATAAATCTTTAATCTCTAACAATTTTTTTGACATCTTTATTCCTCCACTTTTTCACTCTTCTTTATTTTTCTTCTTTCACATTCTAAGCATCTTTTATTTGCTATATCATAATTGCAATTTAATGTATCTAAATTTAATTGCTTATATACATATTTTGCAAGTTTATTTATAGTATTATCCGTAAGTGTTAATTTTATTTTTTCAGCTTCACTTTTTGCATCTTCTTCTGTCAAGCCCAATACATCTTTTAAAAATATATAGACAATATCATAAGCTTCAAGTATCTTTTTTGCTAAATCTTCTCCTTCTCTTGTTAATTCTATTTTTCCATATGTTTTATAATTTATTAGTTTATTTTCCTTTAAGTTATTTATTGCTTTATTAACACTGGGTTTAGAGCAGTTCATTTCTATTGCTATATCTGTTACTCTTATTTCTTGATTTTTTACTTGTAATATATAAATTGTTTTTAAATACTCACTTAAAGATTTTGAAATCATTTTATTCTCCTTTTTGTTAACTTCGGTTAACATTATAATACATTTATTAAGATATGTCAATGCTTTATCTAAAAAAAGAGCCATGTTTCCATAGCTCTTTTTACTTATTTAATACTTTTTAATTAACTATATTATTCTTTTTTACCTTTTTTCATATAAACAAAGTTTATAACTGCTCCAACTGCACAAACTGCTACTACAACCCATAGAGTATCATTTACTCCTGTTTGTGGTAATTTTCCTGTTTTTATTGTATTGTCTTTTGCAGAATTTGTTGCAGTGTTTGTTGTAGAATTTGTTGCAGTATTTGTTACAGTATTTTTACTAGTTTCATTTTTTGGTTTGCTTTGTTCTTCAGTTGGTTTTTTCTCATCTGATGGTTTGCTTTCAACTTGCTCGACTTTTTTAGTAATTGCTACTGTTTTAGAATCTCCTGAGAAATTAGTAGCATCTGATACTGAGTTAATACTTACTGTAATATTTGCATTTCCCTCTACATTTGCTTTTGCTTTAAATTTTAAAGTTAAGAAATTGCTATTTTTTCCTATTTTACTTGGAGTTCTATTTTCAAATAAAAATCCCATATTGCTTTCTTTGAAACATTGTTCTCCAAGTGCTTTTACATCATCCCATCCTTCATCTGTATTTGATGATATTGAATTTGAAACATATTCTAATTTATCTTTATCATACTCTATTTTTCCTATAATAGTAACTGAAGATGCAGATGTTTGGAATTCTGATAAGTTAATTTTAACTGTAAATTCTTTACCTTGCTCTACTGTAGTTTCTGTTGCAAGTGCAAGATTTCCTACTGTTGCATCAACTGCAAATACTGAGCCAGTAATACTAACTATTATTAATGTCAAAACTAAAACGAAAAGTTTTTTTAATTTAAAATTCATTTTTATACTTCCTTTCTTAAAATCTATATATTAAAGTGTTGATACTATATCTGTTCTCATATTTCTCATATCGGTAGCATCTTGTTTTCCATCATTGTTGTAATCTGCTGCCATTTTAAATGCTCCTTCAAGTGATTCTGATAATATACCTATTCTCCAATTTTTAATATCATTAGCATTCATTAATCCATCACCCGTCATGTCTCCTGAAACAACAATTTCAGTTTCTGTATATATGTGTGAAGAATTTTTGTCATTTGAAATTCTTATCTTCATACCTGTTCCAAGTAATTTGCCTGTATCTGTCACAGCATTTCCGCTTGCGTCTAGAACTTCAACTTTTACTCCCGGAACTGATTTTTCAGCTATTAAAGCTTCAATAGTTGTTGCTGTTGATGGATGTATATCACAATATCCATTTCCATCTGAATCTGTTGTGTCAACATATTTATCTTCCTCAGGTTGTTCTACTTGATAACCGTGGTCTTCGTCAATATCTTCCTCAACAATCAAAGAAGACATAAGTTTAACATATACCATTGTTGCTCCATCTGATAATTCATCTCTTTTTACTTTAAATGAGAATGTTCCATCATCATTTCTTTTTATATTTTCACTTATAAGTGGAATAACTGTACTTCCAACTGCTATACTTTCAATTGTTCTATTTTCATCTGGATGAATTATTATTGTAACTTCTTCTTTATCTTTCATATCTATTTTTTCTGTTTCAGAACCTTCATATGTTATATATCCACCTTCTGTACTTGCTAACATAAGTACTTTTTCTTTTGCTTTTTCAGCTTTTGCTTCTTGTTCTTCTTGTGGAACCTCAATTCCAGCTATTGTAAATGGGCTGAAAGATTTTACATATAGTATTAATCCTTGTGGAACTACTTCTACTGGAATTTCTTCATGTCCTGTTATAGTTCCTAATTCATCATAGAAATAATGGTATACTTTAAATTCTCTTCTTCCTGAAATGTAATCTTCATAAGTTGTTCCTTCTGGGAATCCAAGTCTTATTCTTACTGAGTTTCCTGTATTAACAACTTGTTTCTTACATAATTGCATTCTTATATTATAGCTTTCCGTTGTTGCGTTTTTATTATTTAATTCAGTAAGACCATTAACCATATCTAAGCTTTCATCATCTGCAATTGATGTTGTTGATAATGTTAATCTATGTGATAATTGATCTAAGTTCGCACCGGCAAGTTCTTTTGGTAATTCAACTTCTTCACCATTCTCACCTTTTGTTTTCCATCCTTCTGTTGATAAATTTGATGTATCCATTAATTCAGGTTGTGCAAATACGTTGCAGTCAATTCCTTGACCACTTAATGCACAGAAATCGCACTTGTTTCCAACTGCATAGTTTGCAGGCATTGGAGCTTTTTTGCTCTTATGTCCTACAACGCCTTGCCATGTTATATCATAAGCTACTTCATTTGCTGAGAATTGAGCACTAGGTGTGAAATCAAATTCAACCCAAGCATTTTCGTTAGCATTTCCTAAATGATAACTAACATTGCTTATTTTTGATGATTTAATTAAATCATTTCTCGTTGTTCTATCTGGTTTGTAAACTGCAGTAATTGCTATATTTCCTGTTGTTTGACCTTCTTCTGCATCAAAATAATCGTCATATTCTACTTTTACTCTATAAGTACTTTCAAATCCTAGTTTTACATTTTGAGGTGGTGTAGCCTTCTTTATGTAAGGTGGTGCTTGATAAATATTACCTGTATTATTTATAAATGTTTTTGTTCTTTCCTCTAAAAGAGAAGCATCTCCTTTATAATATAATTCGTCAATATGTGGTGCACCAGTTTCCTCGTTAATTTTAGGTCCTTTATCAGCAACTGCAAATTGAACTAATTCAACTTGTGGCAATTTGAAATCTATATATCTATATGGTTTGCCGTTCTTCTCTCCTGTTTTTTCTTCAAGAACTGGATATAAATCAGGAGTTATATATCCCCAAGGTGTATATGTCCAAGTATTTGTATCTTCATCAAATGTTGCAAAACGAGCTAACATATACTTTCCTTGTTCTGCATTTTGTGTATAATCTTTATCATCATAGCTTACAAATAATCTAAATGTATCTTTTAAAACGTGACCTGCGTCATCTCCTGCATGGTCTCCTTCTTCTACATAATCTGATGTGATTACCTCTACATAGAATTTTCCATCATCATATTCTTCTTCGATTTCTTGTAAAGAAGATGTCTCTAGTGTTGGATATTTAAATTCAAACATTGATTGTGAGAAAATTCCTGATTCAATACGACGATCAAATAATTCAGCTGTTCCTACCATAAAGTATTTGCGGCTTTGTTTATTTGAATTTTCGTCATCGTCATGAGTAACATCTACTCCATACCATTTTCCACCAATTTGTACATAGTTCCAAGCGTGGTTTTCTGTTTGAGTATCTGATACTTTGTATCCTCCACCTGCTACTATACAATTAATTCCTAATTTGTCTAATATTGCTTTATATGCTCTAGTGTAGCTTTCGCAAACACCTTCACCATATTTTAAGCAGTCATAAGCTGTTCTAGCATTACTATATGGGGTATCTGTATTATAATTATCTACCTCATATTCAAATTTATATGACATTTGATTCATTTCCCAGTTATGGGCAGCTTTTGCTAATTCATAATTTCTACTGTCTTCATTGTCTTCTTGTTTAGCCTGTGCTCTGATTTCTGTTATTGCTTCATCTAGCAATTGTTCATAGTCTTCAATTGCTTTATCTACATTATCTTTATTAAATCCAGGTAGATAATAATCATCTCTTTTTCCTCTACCTAAAAATGCGAAATATTCTCCATTACTATTTCTTGTTACTCTTAGAGAAATAGCTGACCAATCAACCCAGAATACCTCTGGATAATCATATTGAAATGCGTCTCTTGCAGCAGTCATATCGTATAATAATTGTGTTGTTCCTGTTGCATATTTCAATAAATCTGTTTCTTCAACTACTCCTTTTTCTAATAAGTTATAATCTTGACCTTTTTTAAATATATCATTATTGTACATGTCTACCATTGCGTTATAAAATTTCCAAGCCTGTTCATTAAGCTGTCTACCATAATAATCTTTTGAATATGTATCTAAGCTTAAATCTTTATTTGGACTTGCGGCAATTGATATGCCTCCAAAGCTTAGAAAGCTTAATTCTGCTATAAGAAATGTTAAAACAAGTAGTAATGATGTGATTTTTTTAATTTTCATATATTCATCCTCCTTTAATGTTTTTTTAAATTATGTTCCCTTATTTAACTATCAATTTATTATACTATGCAGGGGTAGTCCTTGTCAACACATTTTCTCAATTTTATTTCCAAATTTTATACTAAAAAAAAGCTATGTTTCCATAGCTTTTTTATTACTCATTTCTGCCACAGCAGTTTTTGTATTTTTTCCCGCTTCCACATGGACAAGGATCATTTCTTCCTACCTTTGGTCCATTATTTACAACAGTTGTATTTACCTTTTGCTCAGCACCTTGTTTTTTATTAGGATCAGTAGAACTTTCAAAGTTAATACTGTTTAATTTTTCTTGTGCTGCTTTTGTAATTTGTATTGTTTGTGTTCTCTTTATTTCTTCTCTTTTTTGTAAATGTAAAATTAATTTTACAACGTCAACTTTTATATTTGCAACCATCTCGTCAAACATATCAAATCCTTCGATTCTATATTTATCAACAGGATTGCTTTGTCCATAAGCTCTAAGTCCTATACCATCTTTTAACTCGTCCATATTATCAATATGATCCATCCATTTTTGGTCTACGACTTTAAGCATAACAACTCTTTCTAGTTCTCTTAAAGCCTCTGTTCCTACTTCTTTTTCTTTGTTTTCATATATCTCCAAAGCTTTTTCGTTTATATAGTCTGATAAATCTTGTCCATGTAATTCATTAACTTTATCTGCTATATTGATTCCAAATATGTTGTTAATTTCTTGTATTAATCCTTCTTTATTTCCGCCTTCTTCACCAGCATACATTGCAACTACATCTTCTGCAACACTCTTTATCATAGAAGTTATGTTATTTTTTAGATTTTCTCCATCAAGTACTTCTTTTCTTTGTTTGTATATAATCTCCCTTTGTACATTCATAACATCGTCATATTGAAGTACATTTTTACGAATACTAAAGTTTCTTCCTTCTACTCTCTTTTGAGCTCTTTCTACTGCATTAGAAATCATTTTAGACTGTATAGGAATATTTTCATCAGCTCCAAGTGTTTCGTATACATTTGTTATCATATCTCCGCCGAATATTTTCATTAAGTCATCATCAAGTCCTATATAAAACCTTGATTCACCATTGTCTCCTTGACGACCACTTCTACCTCTTAACTGATTATCAATTCTTCTTGATTCGTGTCTTTCTGTTCCTATGATTTTTAATCCACCAGCTTCAATTACTTTCTCTTTTTCTTCTTTTATAGTTTCATCATATTTTGCTTTTAACTCTTTAAAATCTTTTCTTGCTTGTAAAATATCAGGATCATCTGTCTCATTAAATGTAGTAGCTTGTTCGATTAATTCTTCTGGAACTTTTCTTTTTCTCATTTCTTGAAGTGCTAAGAATTCAGAGTTTCCCCCTAGCATAATATCCGTACCACGTCCAGCCATGTTTGTTGCTATTGTTACAGCACCATATTTACCAGCTTGTGCGATTATTTCAGCCTCTTTTTCGTGATATTTAGCATTTAATACTTCGTGAGGGATTCCATCTCTTTTCAAAATATTACTCAATTTTTCTGACTTTTCAATAGAGATAGTTCCGACTAATACTGGTTGTCCTTTAGCATGACTTTCTTTTATATCTTCTACTACTGCTCTAAATTTTGCATCTTCATTTTTATATATTATATCGTTATGATCTACTCTTATCATTGGCTTATTTGTTGGTATGCTAATAACATCCAAATTGTATATCTCTCTAAATTCTTCCTCTTCTGTCATAGCAGTACCTGTCATTCCAGATAATTTATTATACATTCTGAAATAATTCTGGAAAGTAATAGTTGCTAAAGTCTTAGATTCGTCAGCGATTTTTACATTTTCCTTTGCCTCTATTGCTTGATGTAATCCATTATTGTATCTTCTTCCATACATAATTCTTCCTGTAAATTCATCTACGATTAAAACTTCTCCATCTTTTACGATATAGTCAATATCTTTCTTCATTACCCCATGAGCACGTAAACTTTGAGTAACGTGGTGAACTATTTCTGAATTGTCCAAATCGTTGAAGTTCTCTATATTAAAGTATTGTTCTGCTTTCTTTATACCTTTTTGGGTTAATGTTGCTGACTTTGCTTTTAGATCTACTATATAGTCATATTTTTCGTTGTCTTCCTCTTGATTTAAGTCTTTTATATCTTCCTCAACAATTACTTTTGGGTTAAGTCTTCTTACAAAATCATTAGCTTGTTTATATAAATCAGAAGATTTATCAGCTCTACCAGATATGATAAGTGGAGTTCTTGCCTCATCTATCAAAATACTATCTATCTCGTCTACGATTGCAAAGTTAAGTTCTCTTTGCACTGCTTGGCTTTTATATATAACCATATTATCTCTTAGATAGTCAAATCCAAACTCATTGTTAGTACCATATATGATATCTGATGCATAAGCTCTTTGTTTCTCTTCTGGCCTCATTCCACTTATAACTAATCCTACTGTTAAGCCTAAGAATTTATATAGTTTTCCCATCCACTCACTATCACGTTTTGCCAAGTAGTCATTTACAGTAATTATATGAACTCCTTTACCACTTAAAGCATTTAAATATGCAGGAAGTGTTGCAACTAATGTTTTTCCTTCACCAGTTTTCATTTCTGCAATTCTTCCTTGGTGAAGAATGATTCCACCTATTAACTGCACATCAAAGTGTCTCATTCCAAGAACTCTCTTTGCTCCTTCTCTTACAACTGCAAATGCTTCTGGAAGAAGATCATCTAATGATTCTCCATCTTGAACTCTTACTTTAAATTCTGCTGTTTTATTTCTTAGTTCATCATCAGAAAGTTTTGATATCTCTTCCTCTAAACTATTTATTTTATCTACTAATGGCATAACCCTTTTTACTTCTTTTTCTGAATAACTGCCAAATATATTTCTAAATAATCCCATTTATTTTGCACCTCTTTTTTTGATTTCTGTTATACTATATCACGTTTTTATCTATTTAGCAAGTAAATATACTATAAAAAAATTCTTCCTTAAATTTAAAAGTAAATTCCAGCAAAAGCTCAATAGGAATTTACTTTTATACTTAACCTAAAATTCTTTATTCAACTATATCAATTAAATTACTTTGATCCATACCTTCTAAGTTATAATAAGTAGATGGAATAAGGCCAACAATGACATTTTCAATTAGCACTACTTGGTTTGTAATGCTATCCTCGATTGTGTTATATGGAGTCAGAATACTAACTTTGCATTCAACATCTAAATAAAGTCTATGAATCGTTTGATTAATTCCTTTGCTTTCAAATTCACTTCTTACACTAGTTTCAACTGTTCCAGTAGTTGAAAGTTTCATTGGAATACTTGGTCCCATACCAGACAAAAATCTAATGCCTGTCAAACTTCCGAAGTTTTATATGTACTTTACTTCCAGAATTTTCGTTAATCTCCTCTTGAATCTTTACTGCGACATCTGATGCTATTGCATTTATCTTCATAATATTTGCTTCAAGCATTGATACATTTCCATCATCATCTCTATTTATTGTTACTAAATCTTCATAATTGTAGTCTTTCATTACTTCTGTTGTCATTTTATTTGCAATTAGTGTTGCCTTGTTTCTGCTTTCATCTACACATATTTTATCAATTATTGGATTTATCGCATTAATTATCATAACCATTGCAAAAATTGCAATGGTTATTGTTAAAAGTATTTCAGATGTTATTCTTCTTTTAATATCTAATCTTCCTCTAGGAAATCTATTAAAATTCTTAAAATTTATATATGGTAATCTTATTCTTTTTCTTGAATATATCTTTTCCATAATCTATAATATGCCTAGGGTTTAATTTATGTTCTACATACTGAGCATTTTGGTATAAATAACTGTGTTCCAACCACTAAATTATCTGGATTTTCTATGTTATTTACTCTTACAATATCTTTTATTGTACTTTTATATTTTTTAGCAATTCTCCATAATGTATCACCAGGTTTTACAAAATATATAACCATACTATATGGATTCTCGTTATTTTCTTCTAATTCTTGTATGTTATCAATTACACTTACAGTCTCTAAGTTATATGAATTTATGCTCACTTCTAAATCTGTCTTTACTTCTATGTCCATATTGTCAATTAAAAACTCTTGTGTCCTTGGAACTATCTCTATATTTACCTTGCTTTCTGTATTTAATCCTTCTATCTCCTCTGTAAAATCAAATGGAATACTTCTTTCAAGAGTTGTTAAATCATCTTCATTGTTATTTGAAAGCACAAAATTAAGATTTAGCTCTCCACTTACTCTTACTCTGCCATCAAGTACATTTTTCTCAGTTACAGTTGGTGTTACACTTACATCACAAATATTTGTATGATCAATATCGTCTAATTGTACCCTATCTCTTACATTTATTGTATCATTTGAATTTTTCATATTAATCAATGTACTTACCTTTGTCTCTTCAAAAGACAAATTCTTACTTGGACTATACATATCTTGTATTATATCTATGTCTTTATTCTCGTAAACATTGCAAAATATCTCTAATTCAATTTCAACATATATTGAATGTTCTTCTTTTGAATTTGGCTTAACGACAATATTTTTAAGTTTATATTTAACATCACATAAGTTGTCTTCTGAGACTCCAATTACATCAATAAATCCCATTACAGGTATTGTTTCTTCTACCTTTTTTAGTCTTCCTTCATCTGTTAGATATAGAATTTTAACACTAATATCAGCTTTTGCAAGTACCTTGTTATAGCTTACTTTTGTATCTTTGTTTATGATATTAAAATCAGTATTAAGTATTTCTGCAATAGTATCAGTATTTTCAATTATCACACTTTCTTTTGCATAAGCCTTACTTGAATTTTGACCTACTAATGAATTCATTTGTAATGGTGTTATTTGAAGCTGTATATCATCTACATTGTTAATTTCTTTGACAATTTCTTCGTTTTCATTTGATGATACATTTACATTCACTTCTAAAAATACATTAAAGCTAACTTTTCTGCCATTTAATACTTTGCATTCGATTTTTTTGATTTCGATATTTTCATCTAATACCATTTTAGGATTCACACCTGGAAAATCAAGTATTTCTGTAAAGTCTATTGTAGAAGAGCAGCCTCTTATTCTACCTTCTTCTGTATCTGCTAAATACATAAGATATATATTTACATTTCCATCAAGCCTAATTTTGTCCTCCATAACCTCTTTCTTGTATATACAAACATTTCCATTTGCACTTATCTCACTTAGTATGTCAGGCTTTGTATCAGGAATAATTGTATCTCCTTGGACATTTATTTGGAATGTTTTGCTCCCTACAATTTTATTAATGCATAAATTCTCTTTCACTGCCTCTACCATTTATTTTCCTCCTCTTTATATTAGTTTTTCTTTACTATAATATATATGTAATCGGGACAAAAAAATTCCTATAGAAAAAAAATAAGTATAATCAATTTTATGATTATACTTATTTTTCGTTATTTTGTAATTTTTATACTTTCTATCCTAAATTTTCTAAAACGTCTTCTAATACTTCTGGTTTAACTTTTTTAGATGTTTCTACTCTTGGTGGAACTACTGAGCTATAATTTTCTCCATCAAATATTTGAAGATCTATTGTTCTAGTTAATACATCTGTATAACTGTATGTTGCATTTCCTTCTTCTTTGTCATATTTTACAACAAATAAATTTGGATATGCTTTTTCTAATGTAGCTTTTTTTTCAAAAAATTTACTTCTTCCTAATGTTCCTTTTACTATTATCCTCTGTCCTACTTTTTCTTCTAAATCTCCTCTTAAGTTCGTGATATCATCCCTATAAATCATTTAATCACCTACTTTATTAAGATGACTGAATTATATCATTTTTAGCATAATTTGTCAAAAAATAAATTTATCTGTAAAGTGGATAATTTCCTAATTTTTTGGGATTTATTTAAAATTATTTTCTAATATTACAATTGTATTACAATTTTGTAACAAAATTGTAATATTCTATTTTTTCCCTTTTGCAAAGCTTCCTCCAACTCTTTTTCCTTCATCTCCAAGTTCCTTAGAAATATCTCTCGCAGTTACTAGTTTGTTTCTATCAGTCGTTGCAACTTTTTCTGCAACTATTAATGGATCCATAAAGTCTATTAAAACTCTTCCAGGAGATGATGCAAAATTTGCTCCGAGAAGCCATAATAGCTTCAAAAAAACTTTGGCAGGCCCCTGCAAATATTACTAAATCTTTATTTGGGTTTGAGGCTCTTTTTGCTTCTATGACAGTTTTTATAAAATACTTTGAATTTCTATAATTATATATATCATTATAATTTGTTCCATTCCTTATCATTCCGGTCATGTCCAGTTATAACAAGTATATCTGGATTATATCTTCTAATTAAACTTCCAACAACTTGTGGTTGTCTATTTTCAGGTACATTTCTAACTATTGCTTTTAAGCCTAATCTATTATAGTATCTCATTGACTTTTGTGTATATTTTCTATCTCCATCCAAATGCAAAATTAAAGCATCAGTTACCTTTATGCTTCTACTTTTCTTAAAAAATAAATCCTTGCTTGCTTTGATAACTCTTTTTTTAATTTTTGTTTCTATTCCACGTTTTTCTGTTTCAATCTTTTCTTTATCAATTTTTTCTAAATCTTCTAATGGAGCATCTGCTTCTATTCTATAATTTACACCTTTAAGTATTGCATAATTACTACCATTTGAATTTTTTATTATTCTATCTACATAAAAATAAATATCTTTGTTATATGATATTCTTCCAACTATATCTCCTTTTTTTATTTCCACTTGTCACACCTCTATTTTTGTCTATATTACATTTTATGATTTTTTCTGACAAATAGTGTGTAAGTTATCTATACTTTAACGGCTATATTTAATTTAGGTACCATAATTTATTTACTTTTTTTAAAAAACGCTTGCAATTTTTATGTATTTGTGATATTATTTATATGAAATATAGTTTAATATAATATATTTTTAACTTTACTGATGTCTAGCATATGTTTGCTCGGCATTTGAGAATAGAACCGAGATAGTTTTGGGGGGATATTTTACATAGATAGTAATTCCTTGCCTAACACTTACACGTTTTGTCATAACATCCTCTCTGTCTTTACTCGCTTTTCTCCCAAAGCTACTATATTTCGGTTCGGTCCCCCTAAGTGCGCTTAGGGGGATTTTTTTATAACAAAAAAAAAGATAAAACACATAAAAGCATTTTATCTTTCTTTTTTATTCATACTATTTTAACCAATCCTTATTTTCTAAATACCAATCAATTGTCTTAATAATTCCATCTTCAAATTTTGTATTTGGAATCCATCCTAGGTCATTTTCTATTTTGATTGCATCTATTGCATATCTGTAATCATGACCTTTTCTATCTTCTACAAAATCAATTAAGTCTTCTGGTTTTCCTAATCTCTTCAAAATTAATTTTACTATATCTATATTTCTTTTTTCATTATGCCCTCCTATGTTGTATCTCTCACCAGGAACTCCTTTATGATATACTAGGTCAATCGCTTCACAATGGTCTTCAACATATAGCCAATCTCTAATATTACTTCCTGTTCCATATACTGGAAGTTTTTTATCCTGCATAGCTAATTTTATCATATGAGGAATTAGTTTTTCGTTGTGTTGATATGGTCCATAATTGTTAGAACAATTTGTAACATTAACATTCATTTTATATGTTTTGTTATATGCAAATGCTATCAAATCAGAACTTGCCTTAGATGCAGAATACGGACTGCTTGGTTTTATTGGTGAAGTCTCTGAAAAATATCCTTCATTTTGCAAAGAGCCATATACTTCATCAGTTGAGATATGTACAAATTTGTTATTACTTCCCTCTCCCCATACATTTTTAGCTGCTTCTAAAAGAGTATGTGTTCCTATAACATTCGTATGTGTGAATATAAATGGATCTTTTATGCTATTATCTACATGAGTTTCTGCTGCAAAATGAATAATACCATTTATATTATATTTCTTTAAAATATCTAAGATTAAATCATAATCACATATATCACCTTTAATAAAGGTTATTTTATCCATTATCTTTTTTAAATTATCTAAATTGCCTGCATAGGTTAATTTATCTAAAACAACTACATTGTAATTTGGATATTTATTTACAAAATACTCTGCAAAATTTGCACCTATAAAACCTGCTGCTCCTGTAATTAAAACATTATTAGTCATTATAATCCCTCACTTTTTTATAAATCTTTAAATAAATCTGTATTCTTTAATTCTTTTAAAGTAGGCCATTTAGCATCTTTTTCTGATGTTAATAACTCTCCTTCATTTATTTCATCCAAAGGCCATTTAATACCTATATCTTCATCATTCCAAGCAAGGCCTCCTTCTGCCTTAGGATTATATGTGTCATCACATTTATAGGTAAACTCTGCTTCATCAGATAATACTAAAAATCCATGTGCAAATCCTTTTGGAATCATAAACATTTTTTTATTTTCATCAGAAAGTATAACACCTTCCCATTTTCCATAAGTTTTACTGTTTGGTCTTAAATCAACTGCAACGTCAAAAACTTTTCCTTTAATAACTCTTACAAGTTTTGCTTGTGTATTTTCTTTTTGGAAATGTAAACCTCTTAAAACGCCTTTTCTAGACTTAGATTGATTATCTTGCACAAAATTATATCTTAGACCTATTTCTTCGAACTCTGTCTTACTATATGTTTCCATGAAGTAACCTCTATCATCTCCAAATACTTTAGGTTCAATAATATATACTCCTTCAATAGAAGTTTCTTTCTTTTCAAAATTACTCATAAATTTTATTATTCTCCTAATTTGTTATTTGCTAATTCCTTTAAATACAATCCATAATTAGTTTTTATGTATTTGTCTGCAAGATCTGATAATTCTTTATTTGTAATCCATCCTTTTTTAAATGCAATTTCCTCAGGACAACAAACTTGAATACCTTGTCTTTTTTCTATTGTTTGAACGAAATTTGCTGCTTCATTTAATGCATCGTGCGTACCTGTATCAAACCAAGTCATACCTTTTCCTAATTTTTCTACCTTTAATTTTCCTTGTTTCATATATTCTTCACTAACACTTGTTATTTCTAGTTCTCCCCTTGCAGAAGGTTTTAGACCTTTTGCAATTTTAACAACATCATTTGTATAAAAATATAGTCCTGGAACTGCATAATTTGATTTTGGGTTTTCTGGTTTCTCCTCGATTGAAATAACATTATTATCGTTATCCATTTCAACAACGCCATATGCTCTTGGATCTTTAATATATAGTCCAAATATTGTAGACTCACTTTCTCTCTCGTTTGCTCTTTTTAATACTTCTTCTAAATTTGCTCCATAAAACATATTGTCACCTAGAATTAGAGCTACATTATCATCTCCTATAAAATCCTCTGCAATAATAAAAGCTTCTGCTAATCCGTTTGGTTTTTCTTGCACTTTATATGTAAAATTCATTCCCCATTGCGTTCCATCTCCAAGAAGCTCTTTAAAGGTCGCAATATCTCTTGGTGTTGATATAATTAGCACCTCTCTTATATCTGCTTCCATCAAAACTGACAATGGGTAATATATCATTGGTTTATCATATACTGGCATAATTTGCTTTGAAATTGCAAGTGTTAATGGATATAATCTTGTAGCACTACCGCCAGCTAGAACAATACCTTTTCTTTTTTTCATATATCTACTTGTATGATATTATTTATCATACAACCTCCTTTTATTCTGTATAAATTTACAAGATAACTATATAACAAAATAGCAAATTTTTCAATATATTATGTGAATTTTTCGTCAAAAATTTACATATATCTCCAAATATTTTTTTAGACTATCTTTCCAATTAGGTACTACTATCCCCTCTCTTAATATTTTATCTTTAGAAAGCTTTGAATTATGTGGTCTTTTAGCTTGTACAATATTCATAATCTTTATATATTTATCAGTAGTTACTGGATTTACCTTGCATGAAATATTAGCTAATTCAAATATCTTCTTAGTAAATTCATACCAAGTCGTAAAGCCCAAATTAGTCGAATGGTATATTCCAAAAGGAATTTTCTTTTCTATTGCTTGATAAATAATATCTGCTAAATCATCTGCATTTGTTGGGCTACCATATTGGTCTGAAACAACATTTATTTCTTCTTTACTGTTTCCTAGTTTAAGCATAGTTTTTACAAAATTATTTCCTTTGCCATAAAGCCAAGCTGTTCTAAAAATGTAATATCTATCAGTAATTTTAATTATCTCATTTTCTCCTGAAAGTTTAGTCTTTCCATATGCAGTAACTGGATTTGTTCTATCTTCTTCAATATATGCTTTATCTAAACTTAAATCACCATCAAATACATAGTCTGTGCTTATATGTACAAGTATTGCTCCAGACTTTTTAGCAGCAATAGCTAAATTTTTTGGTCCTATGCTATTTATTTTATATGCCAAGTCATAATCTTCCTCTGCCTTATCTACTGCTGTATAAGCAGCACAATTTATAATATACTCTGGTTTAATTTCATTTACTTTATTTATAACTGCGTTTTCATCTGTTATATCCAGTTCATTTACATCTGTGCATATAAGTTCATGCATTTTAAATCTATCTTTAACTGAATTTGCAAGCATACCATTTGAACCAGTAACTAAAATTTTCATACTATCATTCCCTATTCTTTAATTTTGATTATATTATATTATATACTACTTCAATTTTCAATATAAAAATTTTACTGCATACTCTATTGCATACTCGTTTGCATACTTTGATTTTCTATGTATTATTTGAAAATACTAATGTTTGTTATATTATAGACATAAATCTTTATTTATCTTTTATTGCATATCTATTGCTATTGCATACTTTTACTGCATACATTAAAATATCCAATCTGTTAAATTTCCTTACATTTCTTTCTTTTCAGGCTCATTCTCTCTCCAAGTAAAAAGGGAGGAGATAAAAAAATGGTCAAAAAGAATTTTTTAAAAAGCAGTTTAATA
>CANREW010000005.1 GCA_947629765.1 uncultured Clostridia bacterium | reverse complement strand
TAAATTTTAAAATTACAATTTTATTAAAAGTATTGAAAACCCCAGAAAAAAATATCTGGGGTTTGTCAATAATCTGACAAAAATTCCAGCAATTTTTTGCTGGAATTTTTGCTTTTGAATCCTTATTCGAGGAATCATCTGATTGGTGTGCATTATGCATTAAGCACTGAGCCCTTTTTCAAGCTCATCTACCCTTTGAGACAGATTGCCGATGACACTGTCTCCATCGGCAAAGCCACCTCCTCCATACATGGTAGGAGCAGCCTTCCTTGCAAAAGATATGATAATCTTAAATGCTGGGATGTTCTCTTCTTTCACAAACTCGTCTGGACAATAGAAGTGACTGCAATAATCCTTATCGTCGTCATCCATTATATTTATAAGGATATGATGGATGGACGTGTACTTATGGGACATGTACGAGCTTACGCTTTTAAGAGCTTTTTTATGAGCTCTTAAAGCTTCTTTCATTTCCTCAATGTCTTTTGAGAGCTTTAGATAACTTTCTTCAGTTATCGTAGCAGGAGAAGACATATACAGATTAAAGATGCGCTGGAAATCTTTCTTTGTACAGAGCTCAAAGATGCTCTCCATATAAGAAAGTTTTTTTGCAAGATCTTCCTTCTGCTTTGTCAGACTGTCAGTTTCCTCCCGAAACCTAATATAATAGTGAGCCTCGGAGATGAGCAGTTTCCAATCGATTGCTTGCATAAAATGTTGCACTCCTTTTCTGATTTTTAGGTAAAATATACCTTAACAAGATTATAGCATAAATATCAATAAATTTCAACATTATGTAAATACAATAAAACTATTTGCTACAATTCACAGCTATTAAAATCTAAAGTAGCCAAACGCAGGGGTTTTATATTTAGAAGAAATTGAAGACCCCCGAAAAACTTCGTAGGCGTCTCCCACGTGGGTTCAATTTATAATAAATATAAAATCCCCGATGAGATTTGGCGGACTGTGTTCTATAAGCTGTGAATTGTAACAACTATATTATATATTCATATACAAACTCTTGTTTTTTATAAAAATTTAGTGTATAATATTTAGCAATGGGGGTAAAGGCGAAGATGAATGACAAAATAATTATAAAAGGTGCAAAAGAGCATAATTTAAAAAATATAAATCTAGAAATACCAAGAAATAAATTAGTAGTAATAACAGGACTTTCTGGTTCAGGAAAGTCATCATTAGCATTCGATACATTATATGCAGAAGGACAAAGAAGATATGTAGAAAGTCTTTCTTCTTATGCTAGACAATTCTTAGGAATAATGGAAAAACCAAATGTAGAATCAATAGAAGGTCTTTCACCTGCAATTTCTATTGACCAAAAAACAACATCAAAAAATCCACGTTCAACAGTTGGAACTGTAACAGAAATATATGATTATATCCGTTTGCTATATGCTAGAATTGGTATAGCATATTGCCCAAACTGTGGTAAAAAAATAGAAAAGCAAACTTTGGACCAAATAGTAGATAATATACTTGAATTAGACGAAGGAACAAAGATTCAAATACTTGCCCCAATAGTTCGTGGAAAAAAAGGCGAATTTGTTAAACAATTAGAAAAATATCAAAAAGAAGGATTTGTAAGAGCAAGAGTTGATGGGGAAACAGTAGAGCTTAGTGACGATTTAAACCTAGATAGAAAGAAAAAACACAATATCGAACTTATAATAGATAGGTTAGTTATAAAAGAAGGAATAAGAAATAGACTAGCAGAATCAGTAGAAGTAGCACTTAAAAATTCAGACAATTTAGTTTTAGTTGATATTAATGGAAAGGAAGAAAAATTATATAGCTCAAATTTAGCTTGCCCAGACTGTGGAATAAGCATAGGAGAACTATCTCCAAGGATGTTTTCATTTAATAATCCTTTTGGAGCTTGCCCAACTTGCACAGGTATTGGATATTTAATGAGAATGGATGAAGATTTAATAATACCAGACAAAGATAAAACTTTATATGATGGAGTAAAAGCGTTTGGATCGAGTACAATGAAAAAAGGCGAAACAATGGCTAAGATGTACTTTGAAAGTATAGGAAGACATTATGGAGTAGATATTAAAAAACCAATAAAGAAATTACCAAGAGAATTCTTAGATAAGATTTTATATGGAACAGGCACAGAGGCAATAGATTTTGAATATGAGTCTTTTGCAGGAATAAGAAAATTTAGAGCACCATTTGAAGGAGTTATACCAACATTAGAGAGAAGACACAATGAAACAAAATCACAAGGAATGCGTGATTTTTATGAATTCTATATGACTGATAGTGACTGTCCAACTTGCAATGGAGCAAGACTAAAAAAAGAAAGCTTATCTGTAAAGGTCGGAGGAAAAAACATCAAAGAATTTACAGATATGTCAATTGTAGCTATATTAGATTTCATAAATAATCTAGAATTAAGTCAAAAAGAAAAAATGATAGCAGATCCAATTTTCAAGGAATTAAATAAGAGATTACAATTCCTAATAGATGTAGGACTAGAATATTTGACATTATCAAGGTCAGCAGGAACTTTATCAGGAGGAGAAGCACAAAGAATAAGGCTTGCAACTCAGATAGGTTCAAGCTTGACAGGAGTTTTGTATATTCTTGACGAACCAAGTATAGGTTTACATCAAAGAGATAATGATAAATTAATTGCGACACTTAAAAAATTAAGAGATTTAGGAAATTCTGTACTTGTTGTAGAACATGACGAAGAGACAATGTATGCAGCAGACCAAATAATAGACATAGGACCAGGTCCAGGAGTACATGGTGGAAATGTAATTGCACAAGGAACTGCAGAAGAAGTAAAACTTGCTGAAAATTCTGAAACAGGAAATTATTTAAGTGGAAGGAAAAAGATTCCAGTTCCTAAGAAAAGAAGAAAATCAAATGGAAAATCAATTGAAATAATAGGTGCAAAAGAGAATAACTTAAAAAATATAGACGTAAAAATACCACTTGGAGTATTTACTTGTGTAACAGGTGTTTCAGGCTCAGGAAAATCAACTTTGGTAAATGATATATTATATAAGACAGTTGCAAAACAAATAAATAGGTCAAATGAAAAACCTGGTAAATGCAAAGAAATAAAAGGAATAGAAAATATAGACAAAATCATAGATATTGACCAATCTCCAATAGGTAGAACGCCACGTTCTAACCCAGCAACATATACAGGTGTATTTGATATAATAAGAGAATTATTTGCAGCAACAAATGAAGCAAAAATGAGGGGATATCAAAAAGGTAGATTTAGTTTTAATGTACCAGGTGGAAGATGCGAAGCTTGCCAAGGAGATGGAGTTCATAGAATAGAGATGCATTTCTTACCAGATATATATGTACCTTGTGAAGTTTGTAAAGGAAAAAGATATAATCAAGAAACTTTGGAAGTAAAATACAAAGGAAAAAATATAGCGGATGTACTAGATATGACTGTTGAAGAAGCATTAGAATTTTTTGCAAATGTTCCAAGAATAAAACAGAAAATCCAAACCCTTGCTGATGTAGGACTTCGGATATATAAAACTTGGACAACCATCTACAACTTTATCAGGAGGAGAGGCACAAAGAGTAAAACTTCGGAACAGAACTTTCTAAAAAAGCAACAGGAAAAACTTTATATATCTTAGACGAACCATCTACTGGACTTCATATAGCAGATGTTCATAGATTAGTAGATATACTTCAAAGACTTGTTGATACAGGAAATAGTATAATAGTGATAGAACATAACTTAGATATCATAAAAACAGCTGATTATATTATAGATTTAGGACCAGAAGGTGGAGAATATGGTGGAACAGTAGTACAAGTAGGTACACCAGAACAAGTTGTAAAAAATGAAAAAAGTTATACGGGACAATTTTTAAAAAAATATCTATAAAATTTAATTATTAAAAGAATTATAATATTGAGTTAATATATATTGCTCTATCTGTTGAATTTTTAGCATCTTCAGGATCTATAATACTATTTACTGCGTCAGGGTTTGAAGAATTTATATATGTATTATCAGAATTATGGGTAAATAAATATACTAAAAAACATACTAAAACAATGGTTATAATAGTAATTCTTTTTCTATTCATAGTATTGCTCCTTTCGATGAGTATTATAAGGAAATTATTTTCTCTATTATAACAATAAAAAAATAAAAATGCAATATATTTCCAAATGCAAAAATTCCAGAAATTGCTCTCTGGAATTTTGCTTTATCCATAATTGTAGGACAAGTAATCACTAATGATTGTTGTTTTCATTTTGGTTGTTTTGGTTATTTTTATTATTTTTGCTGTTGTTATTGTTGTTATTATTATTTTTCTTATCGTTTGACATATCAAGCACCTCCATAGAATCAGATTCATATAGACGAATGTATAAATGTAAAATTTATGTCATTCGCTTTTATATATACATATTATGGACAAAAACAAAAGAAAATATACATTAAGCAAAAAAATATAAAATGAAAAAAATCCAAAATTTTCCATTTTAATTTATTATTTCATAAAATTACGAAAAAAGCTTAGAATGCTTGACTTATGCACCTAAAAAATAATATAATAATAAAAGAAAATAAATTAAGGAAGTAAAATATATGTGGAATTTAATTGTATTAATAATTGGACTTGCTCTTGCAATACTTGGGGTTATATCAATATATGATGCAAGACAAATAGCAAAAAAATTATTTGGATTCGGAGATCAAAACGAGGCAGCAGCAGGACTAAAAATATTAGGATTTATTATGGCAGTTATAGGAACTTTAATTATATATTTTAACTAAAAAGGATTGAACTATTTATGGGACAAGGAAAGAAAATTAGTAATAAAGAAAAAAAGAGAATTGTTATAGCATTATTTTCTGTGGTCATTTTAATTATTCTTATGCTTATAACAGCAGTTATATTTTTTTCACAAAATGGAATGAATGAAGAAAACAATAATATATTATACTATAATGAAAATAAAGAAAAGGAAGAAAATAATATGTTAGTTGTTAATTTAGCGGATAAAAATGAAACAAATGAGAATAATGAAGTGAACAATACAGTGAATAACACAGTAGATACAAATACAACTACTGATAACAAAACTGAGATTAGCTATGAAATGCCATATTATATAAAAGTAAACAATCAAGCAAATACAGTAACAGTATATAAAAAAGATTCAAAGGGAAAATACACCGTTCCTATAAAAGCAATGATTTGCTCAATTGGAGATGCAACTCCTGAATCAGGAGTATATAAAATGTCTATAAGATATACTTGGAGATTACTTCAAGGAAATGTCTATGGACAATATGCTTGTAAGATAACAGGAAATATATTGTTCCACTCTGTACCATATACAAAACAAGATAAATCAGCCCTTGAATGGTGGGAATATGACAAACTTGGAACAAAAGCATCACTTGGTTGTATAAGATTAAAAGTAGAAGATGCTAAATGGATATATGAAAATTGTAAGTCAGGCACACAGGTTGAATTCTATTATTCATCAAATCCAGGCCCACTTGGAAAGCCAACTGCAAAAAAGATAAGTAGCTATGAAAATCTAAGAAATTGGGATCCTACGGATCCAGATCCAAACAACCCTTGGAAAAATTATGATGAATCAAATAAGACAGAAACAAGTAAACCAAGCACAAATCAATCAGATACTAATCAATCAAATAAAAATGAAAATACAAATCAGTTAAATGCAAATACAAATCAAACTGTGGAACAAAATGTAGTAGATACTTCTACAAATGTTACAACTGAAAGTAAACCTAAAAACGAGTTAAATTCAGTAGAAAATAATAATATTGTATAAATGCAAAAAAGGTTTATAGGTATATCCTTTAAGAAAAAACCTAAATATATTAATTAAGGAAGCTATATAATGAAGGAACACACTTTAAATCAATATGATCCAAAAGAATTTGAAGAAAAATTATATAATGAATGGAATGAAAAAGGATATTTTACACCAGTAGTAGATAAGACAAAAACACCTTTTACAATAGTAATTCCACCACCAAATGTAACAGGAAAACTACATATGGGACATGCCCTAGTTATGACACTTCAAGATATATTAATAAGATATAAAAAACTAAGAGGATTTAATACTTTGTGGATTCCAGGAACAGACCATTCAGCTATTGCAACAGAAGTTAAAGTAGTAGAAAAGCTAAAAAAAGAAGGAAAGACGAAAGAAGAAATAGGAAGAGATGCTTTTTTGGAAGAAGCATGGAGCTGGACAAGAGAATATGGTGGAACAATAGTTAGACAATTAAAAAGTTTAGGATGCGCCTGTGACTGGACAAGAGAGAGATTTACACTAGATGAAGGTTTATCAAAAGCAGTTGAAAAAGTATTTATTGATATGTTTAGCAAAGGTGCAATATATAGAGGAAATAGAATGATAAACTGGTGCCCTACTTGCAAAACTTCTCTATCTGATGCAGAAGTTGAATTTGCAGAGGAAAGCACTAATTTATGGTATATAAGATATTATACAAAAGATAAAAAAGAATATATCACAGTTGCAACAACTCGTCCTGAAACAATGCTTGGAGATACAGGAGTTGCAGTTAATCCAGAAGATGATAGATATAAAGATATGATAGGTAAAAAAGTTGTAGTTCCATTAGTTAATAGAGAAATACCTATCATTGCAGATCCATTTGTTGAAAAAGAATTTGGGACAGGTTGTGTTAAACTTACACCTGCTCATGATTTTAACGATTATGAAGCTGGAAAGAGATTTAACTTAGACGAAATAGAAGTATTTAATGAAAAAAATATAATGCTAGATTTAGTTCCAAAATATGAAGGAATGGATATATACGAAGCAAGAAAAGAAATAGTAAAAGACTTAGAAGATTTAGGAGTTCTTGAAAAAGTAGAAGACTATGTTCATAATGTTGGAAAATGTTATAGATGCCATAACACAGTAGAACCAAGAATATCTATGCAATGGTTTATGAAAATGGATGAGCTTGCAAAACCTGCAATAGAGGTTGTTAAATCTGGGAAAATAAGATTTGTACCAGAAAGATTCGATAAAACATATTTCCATTGGATGGAAAATATCAAAGACTGGTGTATATCTAGACAAATATGGTGGGGACATAGAATACCAGCATATTATTGCAAAGACTGCGGAGAAATAATGGTTGCAAGCGAAAAGCCAAAAAAATGTGCTAAATGTGGAAGCTTAAATATATATCAAGACGCAGACACTTTGGATACTTGGTTTAGCTCAGCACTTTGGCCATTTTCAACAATGGGATGGCCTAACGAAACAGAAGATTTTAAATATTTCTATCCAACAAATACATTAGTTACAGCTTATGATATAATTTTCTTCTGGGTAGCAAGGATGATTTTCTCAAGCTTAGAGCACACAAAACAAATTCCATTTGATACAGTATTTATGCATGGATTAGTTAGAGATGCACAAGGAAGAAAAATGTCTAAGAGCCTTGGAAATGGTATAGATCCAATGGATATAATAAATGAGTGTGGAGCAGATAGCTTAAGATTTTCTTTAGTTCAAAATATGACACTTGGAAATGATGTAAAATATTCAAAAGATAAAGCTGTTGCAACTAAAAACTTTGCAAATAAAATATGGAATGCATCAAAATTTGTTTTAGCAAATATTGATGAAAGCTTAAAAGATTACCAAAAAGAGAACTTGCACATAGAAGATAAATGGATATTAAATAAATTAGATAAATTAACATTAGATGTAACAAATCATATTGAAAAATATGAAGTAGGAATTGCTGCAACTAAGATTTATGACTTTATATGGAGTGAATTTTGCGACTGGTATATAGAAATGGTAAAACCAAGACTATATAGCGATGAAGATTTAGGCAAAAAAGAAGTAATGTATACATTAAACTATGTACTTGTAAATTCACTTAAATTATTACATCCATTTATGCCATTTATTACAGAGAGAATATATAGAGAACTTATTGTAGATAAAGAAAGCATAATGTTAGATACATGGCCTGAGATAAAGAAAAAATTTGAATATAACGAAGAAGAAGAAAACATTGAAACATTAAAAGATATAATCGTTAATATAAGAAATATCAGAGCTAATATGAATGTAGTTCCTAGCAAAAAAACGAAATTAATCTTTGTTACGACAAAATATAAAAATGTAATAAATGAATCACTAGAATTTTTAAAGAAACTTGGATATGCTGATAATATAGAAATTAGAGAAAACAAAGAGGGCATACCAAATAATGCAATATCTATCGTTCAAGAGGGAATAGAAGTGTTTATACCTTTTGAAGAATTAGTAGATATAAAACAAGAGCTAGAAAGATTAAATGGAGAAAAAGAAAAACTTAAGAGCGAAGTTGAGAGGGCAAGTAAGATGTTATCAAACAAAGGCTTTACAGAAAAAGCTCCAAAAGAAAAAGTAAAGGAAGAAGAAGAAAAGCTTGCGAAATATAAAGAAATGTTAGAAATAGTTGAAAAGAGAATAGAAGAGCTTAAGTAAAAATAGCATAGGTAAAATAATTACAAGTATAAAAAATACCACCCATAAAAATTTGAGTGGTATTTATTTTTTATTATTTTTCCAAAAACATTGCAATTTGATTGGCTCAATGATAAAATATAATTTGTAAAAATATGATTTAAAAAAGCAAATAGGAGAAGAACATGGGAAGAAAAAGAAAGGTTACAAGAAAGAAAAAAGCTAAACAAGATGCATATGTACATGCAATCATTGTTATGATTTTTAGTTTATTATTAGCAGTATTAATTTATGTACAATCAGGATATATTGGAGAACACCTAAGCCCAATGCTAGGTGGGTTAATGGGATGGATAAAATACTTAGTACCTATTGGAACATTTTTAATAGGAATAACACTTATAAAAGAAGAAAAAGAATTTGTTTTTCCAAAGATTATGCAATATGCAATAATAATTTTATGTGTATGTGCATTTATAACATCAATGCAATTATCTAGCAAAAACAAAGTATTAAATGTAGATGATGATTTCTCAAATATAGTATCTCAAGCTTATGATATGGGAACAGAAAATAAAGGTGGAGGAGTAATAGGTGCACTTGTTGCAGTTCCTATGACAAAAATGATAGGATCATTGGGAACTAATGTTGTTTTGATAGGAGTAGCTATACTTCTTGCAATATTTACATTTGGAATTAAACCTGCAGAACTAATAGACTCTATATCTGAAAGGATAAGAGAAGCAAGAGAATATGAAGAAGAAGACGAAGAAGAGGAAGAAGAAATTGTAGAGCCAAAGAAAAAAGATAAGAAAGATAAAAAGAAAAAAGTACATTCAAGCATTATGCCAAATCCTTTCGCAGATGATGAGGAAGATACAAGCAGTATTGCAAAATATGACCATGATATACCTTTAGCATTTGATGAAAAGGATGAGGAGAATAAAAAAGTTAAACAAACAGATTTTATAGAGGCAAATTTATTTAAAGAAACAGAAGAACAAAAAGAAGATAAAACAAAACAAGTATTACAGCTAGAGCATGCACAAGTTGTAGATGACCAAAATTATGAATTTCCACCAATTGCTTTACTAGAAAATGGTGGAAAAAAAGTAAGATCAGAGAAGAAAACTATTGCAGATAATGCTTTAAAATTACAAAAAACACTTCATAGTTTCGGAGTTACAGCAAAGGTAGAAGATGTATCTGTTGGACCTGCAATTACAAGGTATGAATTAAAACCAGCAGAAGGTGTAAGAGTAAGCAAAATTGCAAATCTTGCAGATGATATAGCTTTAAACTTAGCAGCACAAAGTATAAGAATAGAAGCACCAATACCTGGAAAACAGGCTGTTGGGATAGAGATACCAAACAAAGAAACAGAGGTAGTGCATTTAAGAGATGTAATTGATTCAGAAGAATTTGCAACATCTGATGCAAAACTTTCTATGGGATTAGGAAAAGATGTAAGTGGTAAAAGGGTCATAATTGATATTGCAAAGATGCCACACTTACTTGTTGCAGGAAGTACAGGTTCTGGAAAGAGTGTATGCATAAATACAATGATTACAAGTATTATATATAAAGCTAAACCAAGTGAAGTAAAACTTCTTATGGTAGACCCAAAAATAGTTGAGCTTTCAGTATATAATGGAATACCACATCTTTTAATACCAGTTGTAACAGATCCAAGAAAGGCAGCAGGAGCACTTGCGTGGGCAGTACAAGAAATGGAAGACAGATATGCAAAATTTGCAGCAAAAGGTGTAAGAGATATAAAAGGATATAACAAAGCATTAGAGAATGGTACAGAAGAAGAACAAAATGTAAAAATGCCACAAATAGTAATAATCATAGACGAGCTTGCAGATTTAATGATGGTTGCAGCAAAAGATGTAGAAGATGCAATATGTAGACTTGCACAAAAAGCAAGAGCTGCAGGAATGCACTTAGTTATAGCAACACAAAGACCATCTGTTGATGTAATCACAGGATTAATCAAGGCAAATATCCCATCAAGAATAGCGTTTGCAGTATCATCTCAAATAGATTCAAGAACAATACTTGATATGACTGGTGCAGAAAAACTTCTTGGAAAAGGTGATATGTTATACTATCCAACAGGAAGCTCAAAACCAATAAGGGTACAGGGTACATTTGTATCAGACAAAGAAGTTGAAAAAATAGTAGATTTCTTAAAGAAAGACGGAGAAACAATCTATAACACAGATATAATTGAATCAATAGAAAATGCAAATAAAACAGATAAAGAAATAGAAGAAGATGCAGAGGAAGACGATGTAGATCCAAAACTAGATGAAGCAATAGAAGAAGTTATAGAATATGGACAGGCTTCAACTTCATTTATACAAAGAAGATTAAAAGTTGGATATGCAAGAGCTGGAAGAATAATAGACCAAATGGCAGAAAGAGGAATAATTTCAGGCTATCAAGGAAGTAAGCCAAGAGAAGTATTAATAACTAAGGAAAGATGGCAAGAACTAAAAATGGGTACAGAGCCTGTAACAAATAATAATTCAGAAGAATAAACCTTTAAGAAAGGGAAAGATTTAATGAAAACAAATGATATCTTATCAATATTTCAAAGTAACAATAATAAGTTAGAAACTGTTTTATCTAAGAAAAGATTTTCAGGAGATGTAAAAAATCTCCTACTTAGTATGTTATACAAAATAACTACATCATATAATGATTATGCAAATATCAAGATAAACGTAGAAAATAAAAATAAGTATGTAGAAAATATTATTAGTATAATAGAGAAATGTGATAAAATTGAACTTGCAAGGCCAAATACAGAAGAAGGAGAAAAACTAATAGAAAGCCACGAATTATGCGATGTTGATACGATAGCAAAAACTATCAAAGTATTTCCTTCAGAAAGAGCTATGCTTTTTGCATTATTTAAAGTGAATGATACAAAAATGTACTTAGATGAAAAATACAATATCATTAGAATAGCTTTACCAGAGCTTTTAAACGAAGGAAGAGATATAAATAATATAGAGATAATTCGTGATTTTAATGCTTGGTCATGGAATACTTTGCCAAGTGAAATCAGCAATATTGATTGTAATCTTATATATCAAAATTTATTAATCCTTCTTGGATTTGACTTTTTAGATAATTGGATGAAGGAAGAATATCAAAAAGAATTATTAGAAAAACTTGAAGAAAAATTGAAATCAGAGTATGATCCAGAGAAAACAGAAGAATTACTAAAATTAATTTACAAAATTTCAATTATAATTTGTACTCAAAGAAACAAAAATGAAAAGGCAAGACTAGAAGATGAAAAGGCTTGGGATGAAAAAGAACTTACAAGACTTAATGACAAAGAAAATTTAGTTATAGAACTTACAAAAGCAAAAAAAGATAGCGCAAAGGAAATTAAAAAAATAGATAAAATGCTAAATGATCCAATTTTACTTGCTAAAGAATTTGAGAAGAGAAATGCTTCTTTATCTGAATATAAAAAGATTTTTAGTGTAGAAAATTTAGCAGGAATATTAAAAAAGGAAAGAAAAAAAGCATTACACGATATAGAAGAAGCGAATGAATTGCTTGATGCTAAAAAGTATATAGCAAAAAAGGAAAAACTTGAAAAAAACCTAGATTTACTAAAAGAAATAAAAAATGATAGAAATAAAGAAAAATACAAAATAGATATTCAGAAGATATTTATAAAATGCTTAGAAGAAAAGATAGATGGAATAGATGAAACAGAACAAAAGAAAGAACTATTACAATTTTTATACATCCTAAGATATTATAATTTTATTGTATATGATGATGAAAGATTTATAAAAGATGTAGAACCACTTCAAGACGAGATTCAGGAGTTAATAGAAAAGGTAATCATAAAGTTATATAAATTAAAGGCAATAAATAGTATAACTAAGGACTTAGAAACAGACATAAAAATAATAAAACCTTTACTTGAAACAAGAATAATGAATTTAGCAAATGTTAATGTACAAGTTGAAAGAAACGATAAAAATATTGAAGTAGAAATATATGATGGAGATATTTTAGAATTAACATTTGAACTAGAAAATTCTAAACAAATTGAAGTTAAAAATAGAAAGAAAATAAAAGTATTTGCAAAATAATAAAAAAGAAAGGATAATGATATGAAAATTACATTTTTAGGTGCAGCAGAAGGTGTTACAGGCTCAAATTATTTAATTGAAACAGAAAATAAAAAATTTTTAGTTGATTGTGGACTTTTTCAAGGAAGTGCTAAGGAAGAAGAAAGGAACTATGATGAATTTGCATTTAACGTAAATGAAATAGATTTTATGCTACTTACACACGCACACATAGACCATTCAGGAAGAATCCCAAAATTATATGTAGATGGATATAGAAAATCAATATATGCAACAAAAGCAACTTGTGACTTATGTACTATAATGCTTCCAGATAGTGGACATATCCAAGAGATGGAAGTAGAGTGGAAAAATAGAAAGAGAAAGAGAGAAGGAAAGTTAGGCTTCCCTCCACTATATACAGCAGAAGATGCTATAAATTCATTAGAGCTTTTTAAAAGTGTACAATATAGTGAATTAGTTGAAATAGACGAAAATATAACAGTAAGATTCAATGATGCAGGACATATGTTAGGCTCTGCGATAATAGAAGTTTGGGTTAAAGAAGGCGAAAAAGTAGAAAAAATAGTATTCACAGGAGACTTAGGAAACAACGATATACCACTTTTAGCATCACCAACAATGATTGAATCAGCAGATTATCTAGTAATGGAATCTACTTATGGAAACAGACTACATATGAAAAATAACGATAAAGCTGAAATGTTCTTGGATGTAGTATATGAGACTATAAAAGGTGGAGGAAATGTAGTAATTCCAACATTTGCAGTAGGAAGAACACAAGAAATTCTTTATGAGCTAAATAAGATAAAAGAAAATACAAAGGATGAATCATTTATAAATAAATATAGATTATTAATGGAAACACCAGTATATGTAGATAGCCCTCTTGCTATATCAGCAACAGAGATATTTAAACAAAATGACGATCTATTTGATGATGAAGTTAGAGCAGAGATAGAAAGCGGAGATGATCCACTAGAATTTAATGGATTAAAATTTACAAGAACTGCAGAAGAATCTAAGGCACTTAATGAAATAGAAGAACCTTCTATAATCATATCAGCAAGTGGTATGTGTGATGTAGGAAGAATAAAACACCATCTAAAACACAATTTATGGAATTCAAAGAACACTATTTTATTTGTTGGATATCAAGCAGCAGGAACACTTGGAAGAAGGATAGTAGAAGGTGCTAAAAAAGTAAAAATTTTTGGTGAAGAAATTGCAGTTAATGCTAGAATAGAGTACATAGAAGGCTATTCTGGACACGCAGACCAAGAGTGGCTTATGAATTTCATATATTCATTTATTAGTAAACCAAAACAAATAATTTTAGTACATGGAGAAGTAGAATCACAAGGTGTTCTAAAAGAAAAAATCTTAGAAGAAACCAATATACCAGTTACTATACCTAAATATGGAGAAATATATAAGGTAGAAAATAATCAAGTAAAATTAGAAGGAAGACTAGAATTAGAATCTACTAAGAGATTAGAAAAACTTGAAATAGAAAACAAGGTCAAAGTACTAAAAGACGAAATGACAGATATGGAAAACATATTGAAAAACGAGATATTAACAAATGAAATTAAAGAAACTGAAATTGATAGCATAAGACTTAAACTAAAAGAGATTGAAAATATTATTGTTAGTATAATAGAGTAAAATTATTAATTAGACAGAAGAAGAAGGGAAGATATAAATTAATGAAAACGTACCAAAATGATGCTATTATAGGTAATAAAGAATTGAGAGTAGGATTAACAAAACAAGGAGAAATAGTTAGAGTTTGTTATCCAAATATTGATTTTAGACAATATACAGATTTTATGCATATGGGAGTTAAGATAAATGATTCTGGAATTATATATTTGCATAATGATGTAAACAACATATATGAACAACATTATATAGAAGACACAAATGTTTTAAAAACAGAAATAAAAAATACTTACTTTAATTTAAGGATGATACAAACTGATTTTGTACCAATGACAAATAATATAATTATACGAAAATATACATTTATCAATGAGCATGATATACCACTTGATATAAAATTTTTAGTTCATTCAAAAATGCTTAGTGACGATAATAATTTTGTGGGTGCAAAAATAATAAACAATGGCATTTTGCAATATTCTCATGGATATAATATGGCCTATGTAACAAATGACTTAAAAATGAATGGATATACAATAAATGGTACAGACGAAGCAATCCAAGGAGCAATTTTACAAGATAAAGATTATATTGGTATGTCAAATTCGTCAGCTGTAAGTTATGATTTAGGTGTATTAAACCCTAATGATAAAAAAGAATTTAGCATTTATATATATGTTTCTGATAATAAAGAAAAAAATAATTTTGAAGACATAGAAAGCCAAATAGATAAACTTAAAAAAATAGATGCTGAAAAAGAATTACAAAATACTAAAAAATATTGGAGAAAATATATAATAAGTCATATGGACTTTATTATAGAAGGAAATACATATAAAGAGCTCATAAGAAAAATTTATACAAGAACAATACTTCTTTTTCCACTACTTACAAACCAAACAACAGGTGGAATGGTAGCAGCAATGGAGGTAGATGAAAAGTTTTCAAAATGCGGTAGATATGCTTACTGTTGGCCAAGAGATGCTGTATATATTACAAAAGCGCAAGATATTTTGAAAATGGAAAAAGAAACAGAAAAATTCTATAAAGTATTTTGCAAAAATACACAGTCAAAAAATGGAATGTGGGAGCAAAGATTTTTCACAGATGGAACATTAGCACCTTGCTGGGGATATCAAATAGATGAAACAGCAAGTATTGTTTACGGAGTTTATGACCATTATACTAGAACAAAGGATAAAAAGTTCTTAAAAGATAATTTAAAGATGGTAGAAAAAGCTGTAAAATTTTTACAAGAATATGTTAATGATATACTAGAAGGCAAAAAGGAAATGAGAGTTAGCTATGATATTTGGGAAATGTTTGAAGGAGTATCTATTTATTCACTAAGTGCCATTTTTGCAGCATATCAAGCAATGCTAAAAATTTACAGTGAATTAGAAGACGAGTTAGGAGCAAACAGACTAAAACAAGAAACAATAGATAAACAACAAGACATTATGGCAAAACAGTCATTAAAGATTAAAAAATATGTACTAAATAAGTTATATGATGAACAAAAGAAGAGTTTTGTAAGAAATGAAGAAGATAAAAGATTAGACATTAGTATACTTGGGATAGTTACTCCATTTAAGATGTTCTCACCAAAAGAGAAAAAAGTTACAAATACAATAGAAAGAATGAATCTAAATTTAAGAACATATACAGGTGGATATTTAAGATTTGAAAATGATCATTATACAGTAGACAAGCCTTGGGTAATTGCAACTTTATGGATGGCACTATACTATTTGGAAATAAAAGAGTATAATAGAGCAAAGGAATGCTTTGATTTTGTCGTAAAATCAAGTACAAAAAATGGTTTCTTAGCTGAACAAGTAAATAATGATAAAATGCAATCAGAATGGGTAATAGGACTTGGATGGTCTCATTCGATGTTTATAATTGTACTAAATGAACTTGTAAAATTAAAATTAATATAAACTTAGCCAAACGCAGTGGTTTTATATTTACTACAAATTGAACCCACGCGGGAGACGCCTACGAAGTTTTTCGGGGGTCTTCAATTTGTTTTAAATATAAAACTACTGCATTAATAAATTATAGTAACAATGCAGAAAGGAATGAAATAAGAAATGAAAAAATATTTATTCACGTCAGAGAGTGTGACAGAAGGGCATCCAGATAAATTGTGTGATTTAATATCAGATACAATATTAGACAAATGCTTAGAGCAAGATCAATATTCAAGAGTTGCAATAGAGACCTTTGCATCTAATGATAAAATTACAATAGCTGGACAACTTAACACAAATGCACAATTAGATATAGAGAAAATCGCAAGAGAAGTTCTAAAAGGGATAGGATACAGAGGAAAAGGAATAGATATAGATGCAGAAAATTGCAAAATAGATATAAATATAACAAAGCAAAGTTCAGATATTGCACAAGGAGTAGATGTTGGAGGTGCAGGAGATCAAGGTATAATGTTTGGATATGCAAATTGCGATACAGATGAGTATATGCCATTTGCAATAGCAATAGCGCATAAACTTGCAAAAAGACTTACAGAAGTAAGAAAAAAAGGAATATTACCATACCTTGGTCCTGATGGAAAAACACAAGTAACAGTTGAATATGAAGATGACAAACCAAAAAGAATAGAAACTATTTTGATATCTAATCAACATGACGAAGATGTTTCTCTTGAACAGTTAAAGAAGGATATTATAGAAAAAGTTGTAAAAGAAGTAGTAGATGAGAAGTACTTAGACGAAAATACTAAATACTTTGTAAATCCAACAGGAAGATTTGTAATAGGGGGCCCCCTAGGTGATACTGGATTAACAGGAAGAAAAATAATAGTTGATACTTATGGTGGATATGCAAGACACGGTGGAGGAGCTTTTTCTGGAAAAGATGCAACAAAAGTTGATCGTAGCGCTGCATATATGCTTCGCCATATTGCAAAAAATGTTGTTGCAAATGGATATGCAAAAAAATGTGAGATACAAGTTTCTTACGGAATAGGACTCAAAGAGCCAATTTCTATATATGTAAATACTTTTGGAACAAACACTATTCCAGAAGAAGAAATCGAAAAGAAGATAAAAGATAAATTTGACTTGACACCAGATGGAATTATTAAATATCTTGGTTTAAGACAGCCAATTTATGCAAAGACAACTAACTATGGCCATTTTGGCAAAGATGATTTGCCTTGGGAGAAAGTAATTGAACTTTAAGTAAAAAAGTAAGAGCCAAATCTCGTCGGAGCTTTTATATTTATAAAAAATTGAACCCACGCGGGAGACGCCTACGAAGTAATTCGGGGGACTTCGAATTTTTTCTAAATATAAAACTCCTGCGTTTGGCTCTTTTAACTTGAAATATTTACAAATTAGCACTCTCCTATTGACAGTGCTAATTTTATATAGTATAATAATATATATTGAAAAAAAGCACATCATACATAATGTATGTGCTTTTAAAATACGAAATTTGAAGATAGGAGAGTGAATTAAATGAATATACAAAAATTTACACAGAAGTCATTAGAAGCAGTACAAGAAGCTCAAAATTTAGCTGTGCAAAACCAAAATGCACAAATCGAAGAAGAACATCTAGTTTTAGCTTTATTAGAGCAAGATAATAGTTTAATAAAAGAGCTCCTTAAAAAAATATCAAATGAAGAAAAATTCGAAGAAGAGATAAGAGAAAAGATAGCAAAAAAACCTAAAATTACAGGAGGAGCAAGACCAAAAGACGGAATATATGTATCACAAAATGTAGACTTAATATTTGCAGATGCAGAAAGTATTGCAAAAAGTATGAAAGATGAGTATGTATCAGTAGAACATATAATGCTTGCAATATTTGATAATAGTAATAGAGATATCAAAGATTTACTAAAGACTAATAATATTACTAAAGAAAAATTTTTAAAAGAATTAGCAGATGTAAGAGGAAATACAAGAGTTACAACTGACAATCCAGAAGAAACTTATGACGCACTTAAAAAATATGGACAAGATTTAGTAGAGCTTGCAAGGAAACAAAAACTTGATCCAGTAATAGGAAGAGATTCAGAAATAAGAAATGTGATTAGAATATTATCAAGGAAAACAAAAAATAATCCTTGCTTGATTGGAGAGCCAGGAGTTGGAAAAACAGCAATAGCAGAGGGCTTAGCTCTAAGAATTGTAAGAGGAGATGTCCCAGAGGGACTAAAGAATTGTACAATTTTTTCACTAGATATGGGTTCATTAGTAGCTGGTGCAAAATACAGAGGAGAATTTGAAGAAAGATTAAAAGCAGTACTTCAAGAAATCAAAAAAAGTGAAGGTAGAATAATACTATTTATAGATGAAATTCATACAATAGTTGGAGCAGGAAAAACAGATGGAGCAATGGATGCAGGAAATTTACTTAAACCAATGCTTGCAAGAGGAGAACTTCATTGTATAGGTGCAACAACTTTAAATGAATATAGAGAGTATATTGAAAAAGACCAAGCATTAGAGAGACGTTTTCAACCAGTTTTAATTGATGAACCAACTGTTGAAGATACAATATCTATCCTAAGAGGCTTGAAAGAAAGATATGAAGTATATCATGGAGTAAAAATATCAGATAATAGTTTAATTGCAGCAGCAACTTTATCTCATAGATATATATCAGATAGGTTTTTACCAGATAAAGCAATAGACTTAGTAGATGAAGCCTGTGCTATGATAAAAACAGAAATGGAATCAATGCCAACAGAGCTTGACGAAGTATCAAGAAAAATAATGCAGTTAGAAATAGAGGAAACTGCATTAAGTAAAGAAAAAGACGAAATATCTAAAAAGCGTTTAGCAGATATTCAAAAAGAAAAAGCAGAGTTAAAAACAAAGTTTGATGGAATGAAAGCAAAATGGGAAAATGAAAAACAAGCAATTAGTAAAGTACAAAAATTAAGAGAAGAAATAGAAAAAGTAAATGCAGAAATAGAAAAAGCAGAAAGAGATTACGAATTAAATAAGGCAGCAGAACTTAAATATGGAAAATTGCCAGAACTTCAAAAAGAATTAGAAAAAGAAGAAAAAATATCTGAGAAGAGTAAAGAAGATGGACTTCTAAGAAATAAAGTTACAGAAGATGAAATAGCAAAGATAATTTCGAGATGGACTGGAATACCTGTTACCAAACTTATGGAAGGTGAAAAAGAAAAAATATTGCACTTAGACGAAATACTTCATAAGAGAGTAATTGGGCAAGATGAAGCGGTAGAAAAAGTATCAGAAGCAATAATGCGTTCAAGAGCTGGAATAGGTAATCCAGCAAGACCAATAGGTTCATTTATGTTTTTAGGACCAACAGGAGTTGGAAAAACAGAACTTGCAAAATCACTAGCAGAGAGCTTATTTGATGATGAGCATAATATTATAAGAATTGATATGTCAGAATATATGGAAAAATTCTCTGTATCAAGATTAATTGGTGCACCTCCTGGATATGTAGGATATGAAGAAGGAGGACAGCTTACAGAAGCGGTTAGAAGAAAACCATATTCAGTTATTCTTTTTGACGAGATAGAAAAAGCACATCCTGACGTATTTAATATATTACTTCAAGTATTAGATGATGGTCGTATTACTGATTCACAAGGAAGAACAGTAGATTTCAAAAATACAATAATAATCTTAACATCAAATTTAGGTTCGGATTATATTTTAGAGGGAATAACAGAAAATGGAGAAATAACAAACGAAGCAAAAGAAAAAGTAAATGTATTGCTTAAACAAAGTTTTAGACCAGAATTTTTAAATAGATTAGATGAGATAATTTTCTATAAACCATTATTAAAAAGTGAGATTTCAAAGATATTAGAGTTATTAATAAAAGATCTAGAAAAAAGACTAGAAGATAAGAATATAACTTTAGAACTAACTAAATCAGCAAAAGATTATCTAATAGATAATGGCTATGACGAAATATATGGCGCAAGACCTCTTAAAAGATTTGTTCAAAGAAAACTAGAAACTTTAATTGCAAGAAAGATTTTAATGGGAGAAATTTTGCCAAATACAAATGTAAAAGTTGATGTAAAGGATAATGAGCTATATATAAAATAAAATTTACAAAGGAAAAGACTAGGAGTGCATTCCTAGTCTTTTCTTAAAAACTTTACATAAATACTAGATTTTGGCACAAAAAAGTGGTATAATAAACCTCGAATGTATATAAAGGAGAGAGCTATGTCATATATAGAATTTGAAAATGTAAATAAACAATATAAAATGGGAGAAATAACGATTGATGCTTTGTCTAAAACAAACTTTCAAATAGAAAAAGGTGAGCTAGTTGTAATAGTTGGCCCATCTGGTGCAGGTAAGACAACAGCATTAAATATTTTAGGTGGTATGGATACTGCAACTTCTGGGAAAGTAATCGTAGATGGAAAAGATGTAACAACTTTAAAAGGAAAAGAGTTAATAAAATATAGAAGAGAGGATATAGGATTTGTATTTCAGTTCTATAACTTAGTACAAAATTTAACAGCAAAAGAAAATGTAGAACTTGCAACTCAGATATGTAAAGATTCATTAGATCCAGATAAGGTAATGGAAAAAGTTGGACTAAAGAACAGAAAAAACAACTTCCCATCACAACTATCAGGAGGAGAACAACAAAGAGTTGCGATAGCAAGAGCAATAGCTAAGAATCCTAAACTTTTATTATGTGATGAACCAACAGGTGCTTTGGATTATAAAACAGGAAAACAAATTTTGAAATTGCTACAAAATACTTGCAGAAAAGGAAATATAACAGTATTAATAATTACACACAATACTGCAATAGCACCAATGGCAGATAAAATAATATACTTTAAAAACGGAAAGGCAGAAAAAATAGAGATAAATCAAAATCCTACACCAATTGAAGAGATTGAGTGGTAAGCCTAAGAAAGGAAATAATATGAAAAAGGCATTAATTAAAGATAGTGTAAAAGAAATAAAAAATACATATAAAAGATTTATATCCATTGCATTAATGGCTTTTTTAGGTGTGGGCTTTTTTGCAGGAATAAGAGCTACATCACCAGATATGGTAGATACGATAGATAGATATTATAAAGAGCAAAAAGTATATGATATACAAGTTATATCAACATTAGGACTTACTAATGATGATATAGAAAGTTTAGGAAAAATTTTAAATGTTCAAGAAGTCATAGGAAGTTTTGAAAAAGATGGAAAAATAGAACTAGAAAATAGCGAAATAATAACAAAAATAATAACATTAGGAGATTTAAATAAACCACTACTTTTGGAACGGAAGATTACCAGAAAATAAGAATGAATGTGTTGTAGAAAAGAAATTTTTAACTGAAAATGACAAGCAAATAGGAGATACTATAAAGCTTGAAGTAGAAGATGCAAAAAATGATGATGGAGAAGATATAAAATACTTAAGTGAAGATAGTTTGACAATAGTTGGAACTGTGCAGAGTCCTCTATATATTTCAAGAGACAGAGGAACAAGTTCACTTGGAGCAGGAAAAGTAAATTATTATATCTATATAACTAATGATAACATTAATGCAAAAGATATTTATACAAACATATACTTAAAACTAAATAATTCAGAAGAATATACAACTTCTTCTGAAAAATACGAAAATTATGTAGAAGATGTTAAAAATGATATAGAAGAAATAAAAGAAGAAAGAGAAAAGGCAAGATATGATACTTTAAGAAAAAAAGCAGAAGATAAGGTAAATGATGCAGAAAAAGAGTTAAATAAACAAAAAAAAGATGCAGAAAATGAGATAGCAAAAGCTGAGAAGAAATTAAATAAAGCAAAACAAGATATTAAAAAAGCAGAATCAGAGATAAAGACTAATAAACAAAAAGCAGATACAGAATTTAAAAATGCAGAAAAGGAAATAGCAAAAGCAAAAGAAGAATTGCAAAAAAAGGAAGAAGAATTAAAAGTAAAAGAAGAACAATTAAATTCTCTTCCAGAGGTCAGCGAATATGTAAAACTTGAATTAGAGCAAGCTAAAAAAGAATTAGAAAATGCAAAAAATGAGATTTCTAAAAATGAAATACAATTAAGCAAGAGTAAACAAACTACAAATGATCAAATTAAAAATGCAGAAAAAGAAGTAGAAAAAGCAAAGCAAGAATTACAAAAAGGAGAAAAAGAACTAAGCAAAAATAAAAAAGAATTTGAAGAAAAAATAGCAGATGCAGAAGATAAGCTTAAAGATGCAAGAGACAAGATAAATGATATAGAAATGGCAACTTGGTATATTTTAGACAGAAATGCAAATGCAGGATATGTAGGATTTATACAAGATACTGATAGCATAGCAAATATTGGAAGAGTATTTCCAGTTGTATTCTTTATAGTTGCAACACTTATTTCTTTAACATCTATGACAAGGATGGTAGAAGAACAAAGGATGCAAATTGGAACATTGAAAGCTCTTGGATATAATAGAAAACAAATAACTTTGAAATATATCATATATGCAGGACTTGCATGTATCATTGGTGGAATACTTGGAATGAGCATTGGGTTTGTTATACTTCCAAAAGTTATTTGGCTTATGTATGGAATGATGTATGAGCTTATTGATATTGAAATTGAATTCAATTTACTATTTGGTGGATTAGGATTAATTTTAATAAGTGTATGTATTTTAGGTGCAACAATATACACAGTATTAAAAGAGCTTAGACATCAGCCAGCAGTACTTATGAGACCTAAGGCTCCAAAGTCAGGAAATAGAGTAATGCTAGAGAGAATTCCATTTATCTGGAAAAGACTAAATTTTAGCAAAAAAGTTACTGTAAGAAATTTGTTTAGATACAAGAAAAGATTTTGCATGACAATTATAGGAATACTTGGATGTACATCTTTAATTTTAGCAGGATTTGGATTAAAAGATTCTGTAAAACAGATCATTCCTAACCAGTTTGAAAATGTATTTGTATATGATATGCAAATCACTTTAAAAGATGATATAGCTGAAAACGAAAAAGAGGAACTTATAAAAGAACTAGAACAAGAAGAAAGAATAGAAAAGATAGCAAAAACATATATGACATCTGGAAAGGTATATAACGGAGAAAACTCTGAAGATGTACAAATAATTATACCAAAGACTGAGGAACAACTTGATGGAATTATATATATAAATGATACAAAAACAAAGAATAAAATATCAATGAAAGAAAACGAAATCTCCTTAACAGACAAAGCAGCACAGCTACTAGAAATAAAAGCAGGAGATACAATAACATTAGAAGATAGTGACGAAAATAAAGTAGAAGTAAAGGTTTCAAATGTTGTAGAAAACTATGTACAACACTATGTATTTATGACAAAAGAAACTTACGAAAAGTTATATGAAACAAAGTATGAAACAAATGTAATATTAACTAAGAATATTGAATTATCAGAGGAAGAAGCAGATAGATTAGCTACTAACATTATGGATAAATCACAGGTCGCATCTGTTAGCAATATTGCATCAGCTCTTAAAACAATAGAAGATATGATGAGTCTTTTAAATTATGTAGTTGTAGTATTAATCGTATCAGCTGGGCTTCTTGCATTTGTAGTTTTATACAATTTAGCTAATGTAAATATTAGTGAAAGAATACGAGAACTTGCGACAATTAAAGTCTTAGGATTTTATGATAAAGAAGTATACAATTATGTAGCAAAAGAAACTGTTATTTTAACAATAATTGGAATAATATTGGGCTTAGCTTTTGGATTTTTCTTAAATTACTATATATTGGAAACTTGTGAAATTAATATGCTAAGGTTCCCAAAAATCATACATGGAATAAGCTATTTATATGCAATACTTATTACAGTAGTATTTACAGTTATTGTCAATATTGTAACATATTTTTCTTTAAAGAAAATAAATATGATAGAAAGTCTAAAAAGTGTTGAATAAAATAAGAAACAAATAAATATAAAACCACACTCAAAATTACTGAGTGTGGTTTTTGTAAATTCTTCTAAAATCTATTTACACTACCTATTATTTATTATATAATAACCATATAAAAATATAAGGAGTGATAGATGTGCCAAGTTTTGAAAATTTAAAGAAAACAGATTATGAAGTTTATGAAGCAATACAAAACGAACTCAAAAGACAACAAAATAAAATAGAATTAATAGCATCTGAAAATTTTGTAAGCAATTCTGTAATGGAAGCAATGGGAAGCTACATGACAAATAAATATGCAGAAGGATATCCAGCTTCAAGGTATTATGGTGGATGCGAATATGTAGATGTTGCAGAAAATTTAGCAAGAGAAAGAGTAAAAAAGATATTTGGAGCAGAACATGCAAATGTTCAACCTCATTCAGGAGCTCAAGCAAATATGGCTGTATATTTTGCTGTATTGGAAGCGGGAGATACAGTTTTAGGAATGAATCTATCACATGGTGGACATTTAACACATGGAAGTCCTGTAAATGCATCAGGAAAGTTATATAATTTTATACCTTATGGACTAGATAAAGAAACAGGAAGAATAGATTATGATGAATTAGAAAGATTAGCAATAGAGAATAAACCAAAACTTATACTTGCAGGAGCAAGTGCTTACCCAAGAGAGATAGACTTTGAAAGAATAAGAAAAATTGCAGATAAAGTAGGAAGTATTTTTATGGTAGATATGGCACATATTGCAGGATTAGTTGCGGCAGGTCTTCATCAAAATCCTGTAAAATATGCAGATATAGTTACATCTACAACACATAAAACACTTCGTGGACCAAGAGGTGGACTAATACTTTGCAAAGAAGAATATGCAAAAAAGATAGATAAGGCAATATTCCCAGGAACGCAAGGTGGACCTTTAATGCATGTTATAGCAGCAAAGGCAGTTTGTTTTGGAGAAGCATTAAAACCAGAATTTAAAGAATATCAAAAACAAATAGTAAAAAATGCAAAAGTATTATCTGAAGAATTATTGAAATTAGGCTTTGATTTAGTATCAGGCGGAACAGATAATCATTTGATTTTAATGGATCTAAGAAGTAAACATATCACAGGAAAAGAGCTAGAAACAAGACTAGATAATGTTGGAATAACAGTAAATAAAAATGCTGTCCCATTTGATACAGAAAAACCTACAATAACAAGTGGAATAAGAGTTGGAACACCAGCAGTTACAACAAGAGGATTTAAAGAAGAAGACATGGTAGAAATTGCAAAACTTATAAATATGACAGTAGAAAATTATGAAGATAAACAAGGTGAAATAAGATCAAGAGTTGCAAAAATTTGCGAAAAATATCCATTATATAACTAATCTTAGGAGGTAATTAATGAGTAAAGATCCATATTCAAATTTAGGAGTATCTTCTAAAAAAGAAGGCGTGCATAAGGCTATAAAAAATCTATCAAAGGGGTTATACCCAGGTGCTTTTTGTCAAATAGTTCCTGTTGCAAATTCTTTTCCAGAAGAGATAAGAGAAAAATATGCACAAATAATTCATTCTGATGGAGTTGGAACAAAGAGTAATGTTGCATATATAGCATATAAAGAAGGACTTGGGACAAGGTTTCTAAGGAGTTTGCCACAAGACGCCGTTGTTATGAATACAGACGATATGGCATGTGTTGGAATTACTGATGATATATATATTTCAAATCATATTGCTAGAAACGCAAATAGAATAGATGATGAATGTTTATCAGAAATTATTGGGGGATATTCAGACTTTTTTAAAAAAATGGAAAACTTAGGTATAAGTCTATATAACGCTGGTGGAGAAACAGCAGATGTTGGTAGCTATACAACAACTGTTGGAATTGATGTAACAGCTTGTGCAACAATTCCTAAAGAAGATATAATTGATTGTAATAATATTAAACCTAATGAATATATTGTAGGACTTGCATCTTCCGGAAAAAGTACTTACGAAGATAAAGAAAATTCTGGAATTAGAAGTAATGGCTTAACACTTGCGATAAATGCATTACTACATCCAGATTATCGTAAATATAAAGAAGTAATGGACCAAACAGTAGAAGAGGAAAATTTATTTACAGGTAAATATCATTTAGAAGATAAACTAGAAGGAACAAGTTTGAGCATTGTAGAAGCAATTTTATCACCTACAAGAACATTCTTACCAGTACTTCAAAAGATAAAGGAAAAACATATTAATATAAGCGGAATAATTCATTGCTCAGGTGGAGGATTAACAAAATCTATAAACTTTGGAAAAAATATAGCATACATAAAAGACAATGCAAATAAAATAAAGATTCCACCTATATTTAAAGCAATAAAAGAAACAAAAAATATAAGCGATTATTATATGTATCAAACATTTAATATGGGAATAGGTATGGAAATTGTTGTAGAAACAGAAGAAGATGCTAAAAAAATTATTGAGATTGCAAATGGATTTAATATAGAAAGTGCAATAATTGGACATACAGAAGAGACAAGCTTTGGAAATAGAGTAGAGATCAATAATGAAAAGGAATTAGTTTATACGAAGAATTAACCATATTTAAATAATAAAATTGCTACAATTCACAGCTTATAGAACACAGTCCGCCAAATCTCGTCGGGGTTTTATATTTATTATAAATTGAACCCACGCGGGAAACGCCTACGAAGTTTTTCGGGGGTCTTCAATTTCTTCTAAATATAAAACCCCTGCGTTTGGCTACTTTAAATTAATAATATGGCTGTGAATTGTAACAAAAAATTGCTTATATTTCACTTGGATAATTTACCAAAATATTGACAAACTAAGATTATAATAATATAATGTTAGAGTAGTCTAACAAATAATATAGGAGGAGATTAAAATTATGAAGGAATTAATTTTTAATGTAGAAGGTATGGTATGTAATGGTTGCGAAAATAGAGTACAAAATGCTTTAAAGACAATAGATGGTGTTGAGGAAGTTATTGCAAACCATGAAAATGGAACTGTAAAGGTTACCTTAAATAAAGAAGTAGACGAAAATACTATTAAAGAAAAAATAGAAGACATTGGTTTTGAAGTAAAATAGACATATAAGAAATGAGGAATATGTGTAATGAAAAAAATTATTTTAGCCATTGACGGAATGACCTGTTCTGCTTGTTCTAATGGATTAGAAAAGTACCTAAATAAGCAAAAAGGAATAAAGATGGCCCAAGTTAATTTAGTAATGGCAAATGCTAGCATCGAGTATGATGATAGCATTTTAAATGTAGAAGACTTAAATGAATTTGTAAAACAAGCAGGTTTTAAATCGCTAGGTGAGTTTAAAGAAATAAAGATTGAAGGAAAGAGCAAGAAAGAGACAATTAAATTTATAATTTATACTGTACTTGCAATTCTACTTATGTATATTTCAATGGGACATATGATAAATCTGCCTGTACCAGAATTTTTAAATCCTCATACAAATAGTACAAATTACATGATAGCATTACTCATACTTACAATAGCTTTCTTATGGTATGGATTTGATATTTTAAAAAATGGATATAAAAATTTAATTCACAGAACACCCAATATGGATACATTAGTTGGTATAGGTGTTTTAGCAAGTTTATCATATAGCCTATACAATATGTATATGGTATTTCAGGGAAATCATAATCAAGTTATGAATTTATACTTCGAATCAGCTGCAATAGTTATATATTTTATAAAACTTGGAAGATATTTAGATGGTATAAGTAAAGATAAAACAAAAGAGGCAATAGGTGAGCTTGTAAAAATAACACCAGATTCAGCAGTTATAAAGGTAGATGGAGTAGAGAAAAAAGTAACGCTAGACGAAATAAAAAAGGGAGATATAGTTATAGCAAGACCAGGAGAAAAGATAGCAGTTGACGGTAAGATAATATTTGGAAAAGCCCATCTTGATGAGTCGTTTATAACCGGAGAAAGTAAGCCAGTTTCAAGAGAAGTAGGAGATGCAGTTATTGCAGGAAGTATAAACTATGATGGATATATAGAATATGAAGCAGAAAGAATTGGAAGAGATTCTACAATATCAGAAATTGTAAAATTAGTTGTAGAAGCAGCAGGAACAAAAGCACCAATCGCAAAAGTAGCAGACAAAGTATCAGGAATATTTGTGCCAGTAGTAATAATTATTGCAATTTTAACATTTATTACATACTTAATTTTAGGCCAAGGAATAGATGCGGCACTTACAACATTTGTCACTGTATTAGTTGTAGCTTGTCCTTGTAGTTTAGGATTAGCAACACCACTTGCAATAGTTGTTTCGGAAGGATTGTGTGCAGGAAATGGAATACTTGTTAAAAAAAGCGAGATACTTGAAAATGCAGAGAAAGTTGATACAATAGTATTTGATAAAACAGGAACATTGACTTATGGAAAATTAAGAATTGCCAAAGTTATAAATTACAGCAATATAGAAGAAGAAAAATTATTACAAATAGTTGGAAGTATAGAAACAAAATCTACTCATCCAATTAGTAAAGCGTTTACAGACTATTTAGAAGAAAAAAATTTAAAACCATTAGAAACTACTAATTTTGAAAATTTATCAGGATTAGGATTAAAAGCAGAAGTAGAAGATAAGGAAATATTAGTTGGAAATTCAAAATTACTTGCAAATTATAATATAGAAAATAACCATTTAGAAGATGAAAAAAAATTATCTGAGAGTGGAAATAGCATAGTATATGTTGTAACAGATAAAGAGATATCTGCAATTATTGGAATCAACGATATTGTAAGAGAAAATGCAAAAGAGGTTATTTCATATTTAAGCAAAAATAAAATTGAAACAATAATGCTAACAGGAGATAATAAGGAAACAGCCTCAATAATTGCAAAAGATATAGGTATAACAAAAGTAATTGCAAATGTTATGCCTACTGAAAAAGCAGAAACAGTAAAGAATTTGAAGAAAGAAAATAAATTTGTAATGATGTGTGGAGACGGAATAAATGATAGTCCAGCTTTAACATCAGCAGATATTGGAGTAAGTGTAAATACTGGAACTGATATAGCAATGGATTCATCAGATGTAATACTTACAAGGTCTGATTTAGAGAGCATAATAAATTTAATAAAAATTAGTAAAAAAACAATGAGAAATATTAAACAAAATCTATTCTGGGCATTTTTCTATAACTTCTTAATGATACCAATAGCAATAGGAATATTAAAACCATTTGGCATATCTATAAACCCAATGATAGCAAGTTTAGCCATGGTACTAAGCAGTATAACAGTTATATTAAATGCTTTGAGATTAAGAAGAATTAAAACATTTTAAAAAATACTTGACTAAACTGATTTATAAATGTATATTGTATATAGTAATAGTGTAGAATTTAATAAGAGAAAGGATTGATAAAATATGTCAAAGTCTAAAGTGTATTTTACAAGAGAGCTTACGCCAGAAAGTGTAGTAAAGATGTTTAAAATGCTAGATAAAAATTTACCAGGAAAAATCGCTATAAAACTTCATTCTGGTGAGGAAGGAAACCAAAACTACCTTCGTCCTCAATTTGTAAAACCTATGGTAGAGTATCTTAATGGAACAGTAGTTGAGTGCAATACTGCATACGATGGAGCAAGAGACACAACAGAAAAGCATTTAAAATTAATGGAAAGCCACGAATGGTCTAAGTATTTTACAGTAGATATTATGGATGCAGAAGGACCAGATGATGTTCTAGAAATACCGGATGGAAAAGTTATCAAGAAAAACTATGTTGGTAAAAATTTAAAAAATTATGATTCAATGTTAGTTCTTTCACATTTTAAAGGTCATCCAATGGGTGGATTTGGAGGAGCATTAAAACAATTATCAATAGGAGTTGCATCAGGTAAAGGAAAAAGATATATTCATTGTGCAGGAGCAGAAAATGGTTCTTATGGAGATATGTTTAAAACAGATCAAATAAAATTCTTAGAGGCAATGGCTGATGCTGCTTCATCAGTTGTAAAACATTTTGGAGAGAATATAGCATATATAAATGTTATGTGTAATATGTCAGTAGACTGTGATTGCTGTAATGTAGCAGAAGATCCTTGCATGAAAGATATTGGAATTTTAGCCTCTTTGGATCCTGTTGCAATAGACCAAGCTTGCATTGATTTAGTAAAAGAATCTGATGATCCAGGAAGAGATCATTTATTAGAAAGAATAAACTCAAGACATGGAACACATACAATAGATGCAGCGTATGATTTAGGCATTGGAAACAAAGAATATGAATTAATTGAAGTTTAAGAATGAGATTAAGAGAAAGAGTAGTTACAATTCACAGCTTAGAGAACACAGTTCGCCAAATCTCGTCGGGGATTTTATATTTATTATAAATTGAACCCACGCGGGAAACGCCTACGAAGTTTTTCGGGGGTCTTCAATTTCTTCTAAATATAAAACCCCTGCGTTTGGCTACTTTATATATATCTGTAGTAAAGATAGGAAAATAAAATGAAAAAATTTAAGAGTCTAATATTTTTAATATTATTAATAGTTTACGAAGAAGTAATATTTTCAGCAAACATATTTAATGAAATTACAAATATAGGTTATGTAATATTATTTTCTATTCCAATTGCAGTAGTTTTATACTTAATAAGTACAATAAGTAGGAAATGGGATATATTTGCTACTTATTTTATTACGCTCATTATCATTTCAATATTTATAGCACAACTTATTTACTATAACATATATCAAGCAATAATATCTTTCTATTCAGCAGCAAATGCTGGTGGACAGATATGGCAATTTGCAAATACAATATTTGAAGTAGCTTTAAATAACTGGTATATAATACTACTTATGGTACTTCCACTTATAGTATTAATTCTACTTCATAAATTTAAAGTATTAGACTTTGAAAAAATAGATTTAAAGGCAAGATTAATAGTGCTTGTAATCGGAATAATTGCACAAATTATTGCCTTACTTTGCTTATCATTTTTAAGTTCTAATGATTTATATTCAGTCAAAAATCTATATAGTAAAGTAAATTCTCCAACACTTTCAGCAAATAAAATGGGAATAATGACCACAATGAGACTAGATTTGCAAAGATTATTCTTTGGGTTTGAAGAAGATATATCAGAGGTTGTAAATTTAGATGTAGAAGATAGTGATTCAGAGGATGAAACTCCTAAACTTGAAGAAATAGTAGAATATAATGAATTAGATATTAATTGGGATAATTTAATAGAAAATGAAAAGAATAGTAAAATAAAAACTATTTATGAATATATGAAAAATGCATCTCCAAGTAATAAAAATGAATATACAGGAATGTTTGAAGGGAAAAATTTAGTCGTATTTGTTGCAGAGGCATTTACAGATTTAGCAATTGATGAAGAAATCACACCAACTTTGTATAAACTATATTCAGAGGGCTTTCAGTTTGATAATTTCTATACTCCATTATTCCCTGTAAGTACAGCAGATGGAGAATATATGACAGATACATCATTGATTCCAAAAGAGGGTGTGTGGAGTTTAAAGGAGCTAGAAACAAACTACATGCCATATTCTTATGCTAATATATTTGAAAAACAAGGATATTCTTCACAGGCCTATCACGACCATACAGCTACATACTATAGCAGAGATAAATATATAAAAGCTATGGGATATAACTCATATTTAGCAAAAGGTACAGGGCTAGAAAAAAGAATGAATTTGAAAAATTGGCCAAGTAGTGATATAGATATGATAGATGTTACAACAAGTGATTATTTAAAACAAGATGGTGGAAATTTTATAACTTACTACATGACTGTAAGTGGACACCTAAATTATACACGAAATGGAAATACCATTGTAAATAAAAATTGGGATATTGTAAAAGATTTAGAATATTCATCAAAAGCAAAAGGATATCTAGCAGCACAATTAGAACTAGATAGAGCAGTTAAACTTTTAATAGAAAGATTAGAGGAAACAGGAGAGCTAGAAAATACTGTAATATTAATTAGTGGCGACCATTACCCTTATGGGTTAACATTAGACGAAATAAACGAACTATCAGATTTTGAAAGAGATGATACATTTGAAAAGCATCACTCTACGGCATTAATATGGAATAGTGAAATGACAGAACCTGTTAAAGTAGATAAATTAGGAAGTAGTCTAGATATATTACCTACAATGCTAAATTTATTTGGAGTAGAGTTTGATTCAAGACTTCTCATGGGAAGAGATTTACTTTCGGAATCTTCTCCACTTGTTATATATTCAAACAGAAACTTTATAACTGACAAACGGTAGATATTCAAGCATAACAAAAAAATTTGAACCATCAGAAGAATTAGAAAAAGATTTTAATATTAATGAATATATTGAAAAAATTAATTCATTGATATACAATAAGTATCAGATATCAAAACTTATACTTGAAAATGATTTCTATAGAGTACTTTGGAATAGAATGAACTGGAAAATCAATTAAAAATAGATTTATAGAAAAGGAGAAAAATGAAAGAAGATACAAAAGAAGAAAAACTATTAAATATTTTAAAAGAGGCATTTGACGATTTTGCAAAAACAGTATGTAAAAATAAATACTATATTGAAGAACAGAAAATACTAGAAGACGAGATATCAATTATATTTTATGTGCCACAATTTTATGACCTATTCTTTAAAATATATATAAAAAAGCAAAATATAACCTTAGATAAAATACCTAAAATTAAAGATATAGCTCCTCTAGGAGACCTAGATAATCCATATAAGAACTTAAAATTTACAGATGAAAACTACATATTAGAAAAAATATATGAAAGCATTATACAATATGAACATGAAGATATTAAATGTTATGAAAAATATGGAATTTTAATAAAAAAACCATTGGGAATTGAAGGAATATATAACATTAATGTAAAATGTATAATGAAGGAGTAGAAATATGTTAAGAGAAATAAAAGAAATTAAAAGAAGAGAAAGAGAAAAAAAGTTACAAATACCAACCGAAGAAGAATTAGAAGCTTTGCAAAAACAAATAGAAGAATTAGAAAGTAAAACACAATTAATACCATATAGAAGTTTTAACTGGATACAAAAACATATTACACAAAGAAAAGCATATAAAGAATATTTTAATCAAAAAATAGAAGAAAGCAAGAATGAAGAAATAGTGGGAGAGCTTAGAACTCAATTATCAAAAAAGAAACAAGATAGAAGTTTTAAACAATCTGAATTAGAAAGAGAATATGAAGCAGAAGAGAAAATTACAACACTTGAAGATATGGGACTTGACTTTAAAAGCGCAACTGAATTTTTGAAAAGTAGAGGCGAAAGAATTGTATTAAACGAAGAAGACAAGCATATAGTTAATATATCTAAAGATGAAGGCTATGAAGGAACACAAGATTTTATTTTAGTACATAAAGGAAATTACCTTCCTAAAGATTCAAGACTCCAATCAACAAAGGAAGCACAGGCTACAAGAGCAGATAAAGTTACTTTAAATGGAGAAGAATATAGCTATTCTTACGCAGTAGAAAGGGATACTGTTCACTTCTCAGTAAATGGAGAAGTATCATCACATGCCTATGGACAATGGGATGATTGCAAATATGCAATTTTAGTTCCTTTCGACGATATACCAAGATCACAGATAAAAGAAGCATCAGCAGCAGATACATTTACAAAAGGTGGAGTAGATTTATCAAGTGGCACTTGGATATTATGTCCAAAAGGAGAAATAGAAAAAGCAAGAAAATCTTGTCCGGAAGCAAGTATCATAGAATATGAAGGACCAAATGTAACAGGATATGCAAATACTTTACTTTCAAATTTAGGATACAAATATGAAGACATGGGAATGTGGTCTTGGTCAGATTCTAAATCAGACGAACAATATAAAGATATAATGACAAAAGAAGGACTTACCTTTGCAGCTCATTCATATACTGAATATTCATCAGATGAAAAAATGTTAGAAGCTATAAATAAAGCAGTCTCTATATTAGGATTAATAAAAAGAAATGGACTAATTTCTAATAAAGAGCAAAAAAAAGATATAATAGAACAATTAAGAGTTTTTAGTAATTGTAATCCAACTATAGATACTGTAATCGGTTCAGCATTTGGGAAGAATATGAAAGGATTACCTATATTATTTGAGCGTCTATCAGCTGAAGGCATTAAGATACCTAAGGAGTATCAAGAAATGCTAGAAAGTTTAGAAGGAACGCAATTAGGATATATAAAAGAACTGGATGATTTTATGCCAGATAATATAGACAGAGCAAATATTGATATAAAAGCTATAGAATCAGATATTGCTGCAAAACATAAAACTTTATATACTAAAGATGAAGTAGCAACTCCTATAATTCTAGAAGCAGCATGTGATAGTATATTACAACAAACAAAAGATAAAGAAGAACAAAATAAAGATGTAATATCAGAGGGACAAGCAATATAAGGAGAAAATCTGTTATATGAGTAAAAGATTTGAAACTAGAAAAATAATGGTAAGAGATTTGCAAATAGGCGGGCAGAATAAAGTAGTTATACAATCTATGACAAACACAAAGACAAAAGACATACGGGGCGACAGTAAGTCAAATATTAGAATTAGAAAATGCAGGATGTGAAATGGTAAGGGTTGCTTGTCTAGATATAGAAGATGCAAAAGCAATAAAAGAGATAAAGAAAAGAATACATATTCCAATTGTTGCAGATATACATTTTGACTATAAAATAGCATTAGAAACAATTGAAAGTGGAGTAGATAAGATACGTATAAACCCAGGAAATATCGGAGACGAAAATCGAGTGAAAAAAATTGTAGAATCCTGCAAGATACATAAAATACCAATACGAATAGGCGTAAATGGTGGATCACTCGAAAAAGACTTATTAGTAGATGGTAGACCAACAGCCAAAGGAATGGTCGAAAGTGCAAGAAGACATATAGAAATATTAGAAAAATTAAATTTTTATGATATATGTCTTTCACTAAAAGCATCAGATTTAGACTTATGTATAGCAGCTTATGAAGAAGCAAGCAAAGCATTTGATTATCCTTTGCATTTAGGAATTACTGAGGCAGGGACAGCATTTAGTGGAACGATAAAATCAAGTATAGGACTTGGAACTTTGCTAAGGCAGGGAATAGGAGATACAATGAGAGTATCTTTGTCAGACAATCCAGTAGAAGAGATAAAAGTTGCAAAAGAAATATTAAAAGATTGCAATTTATATAATAAATCTCCTAAGTTTATATCTTGTCCTACTTGTGGCAGAACCCAAATTGATTTAATTTCGATTGCAAAAGAAGTAGAAGAATTTTTGCAAGGTATAGATAAAGATATTACAGTTGCAGTAATGGGATGTGCAGTAAATGGACCGGGGGAAGCAAAAAATGCTGACATAGGAATTGCAGGAGGAATTAAAGAAGGACTTTTATTTAAGAAAGGGCAAATTATTAAAAAAGTAGAACAAGAGAAAATAGTTAGTGTACTTAAAGAAGAAATTATGAAAATGTAATTTTATATAAAGATATTTAATAAAAGAGGAAATAAAAATGTTGTATTTAGTAGAAACAATTTTATATGTATCAATTATGATTGCTTTAATTATAGTGTATAAAATTAAAAAATTTAATTGGGCAAAAATTGGTATGTTAGTTGCATCAATTATTTTTGTTTTAGCAATAGCTATAACTTTTGTGGTAGAAAAACCTATTGTTCAAACAAAAGATAATATAAGCTATGAAGTAGGTGTAAATGAAAAATTAGATCAAGTTATTGTTAAATATCATTTTATGGATGTTAGTGATAAAGTGAAAACAGAAGGAGAAGTTAATTTTAATAAAGTTGGAAACTATAAAGTAAAATATATAGTTCCAACTATATTAGGTAATTATACTAAGGAGCAGACAGTTGAAATAGTGGATACTACTGCACCAATAATTACACTTACAGGAAATGAAACAGAAGAAATATCATATAATCAAGAATATAAAGAAGCAGGATACACTGTTACAGACAATTCTAATGAGGATTTGCAAGAAACGGTTACAGTTACAAAAGAAGAAGTTAGCAATACAGAATATAAGTTAATTTATACGGTAGAAGACAGTTCTCATAATATTGGATATGCTGAAAGGACAGTTAAATTAATAGATAAAGTAGCGCCTACAATAAAATTAAAAGGCGGGTCTACTGTATATATCAAATTAAATGAAAAATATACAGAACAAGGAGCAACTGCAACTGACGAAATTGATGGAGATTTAACAGATAAAATTCAAACTAGTGGAAAAGCTGATACATCTAAATCAGGAAGCTATACAATTACTTATACAGTTAAGGATAATAGCGAAAATGAAGCAAAGAAAACTAGAACGGTAGTTGTTTATGATGGAAGTAAACCTAGTGTAAATACGAATGCAGGTAGCGAAAAAGGAGTTATATATTTAACATTTGATGATGGACCATCTTCATCAATTACGCCAAAAATTCTAGACATTTTAAAAGCAAAAGGTGTTAAAGCCACATTCTTTATATTAAATTATAGTTCAACAAATGAAAAATTAGTTAAGAGAGAATTTGATGAAGGACATACAATTGGAATACACGGTTATTCACATGAGTATAAAGCAATATATCAATCAGTAGATACTTATATGCAAAATATAACAAAACTTCAAGAAAAAATAAAAAAGACTACGGGATATACTAGTATATATACTAGATTTCCAGGAGGAAGCTCTAATACAGTAAGTAGAAACTACTGCAAAGGAATTATGACAGTACTTACAAAAGAGGTAGTAGCAAGAGGATTCAAATATTTTGACTGGAATGTTTCTTCTGGTGATGCTGGCGGTGCAAAAACATCACAAGATGTATACAATAATGTTACTAAGGGGCTAAAACATAATAGAGCAAATATGGTATTAATGCATGACTTTAGTGGAAACACTAAAACATTAAATGCTCTTAGTGATATAATAGATTATGGATTAAAGAATGGATACACATTTAGTAGCATAAATTCAAGTACTCCTATGATTACACACGGTGTAAATAATTAGAATTTTAATGAAAAGATTAAAAAACATAAGAACAAGGTGAGATATTTAGAATGATGCAATCAGCTTTTTCAACTGGTGAAGAAAAGAAAAAAGATGAGGTAGAAGACGATATTGAAAAATAGAACAAACAATTAATTATTTGTTAATAATAAGCTTATTTTTATAATATATAATATAAAAAATTAATAAAGATAGGAGGGAAATGTAGTAATGGAAGGACTTAAACAATTATTGAAAAAGACAGGATGGATATCTATACTAGAATCATTAGTATTTGGTATACTTGGAGCAATAGTAATATGGAAGCCAGAAGAAACAATAAAGGTAATATCTTATGTTTTAGGTATAATTTTTATTACTATTGGAATTTTAAAAATAATTAACTATTTTCTAACAAAGGAAAAATATGATTTTTATAATTATGATTTAATATATGGGCTAATGACCTGTGTATTAGGAATTGTGACTATAGTTTATAGTAATACAATAAGTTCTATACTTAGAATCATTATAGGAATATGGATCATATATAGTTCATTTATTAGAATGAATTTATCATTAGAATTAAGATCATTAAAAGTAAAGATATGGATATATAGTTTGATTTTAGCAATTGTGATGCTTATGTGTGGCCTATTTGTTATAATGAATTCAGGAACAATTATTACAACAATTGGAATTATGATGGTAGTATATGCAGTTATAGATATTGTTGAAAATGTAATATTTATGAGAAATGTGAAAGATATATTATAAAAATAGCAATATATAAAAACAATTGTATATTTATAAAAATGCAAGGTATCTAATACCTTGTATTTTTTATGGAGAAATGATAGAATATGAACATAAGTTTAAAGGAGGAATTTTTTTATGAGAAAAAATATTGAAACAACGGAAGCAATATTTCCAATGCCAGTATTAATGATTGCAACATACAATGAAGATGGAAGTATTGATGTAATGAATGCTGCATGGGGAATGATGTTAGAAAGAGATCATGTAGTGCTTAATTTAACAGAATCACATAAAACTGTTAAAAATATTAAAGCAAGAAAAGCTTTTACAGTTAGCATTGCAGATGGTAAGCATGTCGTAGAAGCGGATTATTTTGGAATAGCATCAGGGAATAATACACCAAATAAATTTGAAAATAGTGGACTAACAGCTAAAAAATCAGAAAATGTTGATGCACCAATTATAAATGAATTCCCAATTTGTATGGAATGCGAATTTATAGAATATCAAGATGACGAGTATGGAGCAGGAGTTGTTGGAAAGGTCGTTAATGTAACTGCTGATGAAAGTGTAATGAACGGAGATAAAATAGATATTTCAAAAGTAAATGCAATAGCATTTGATCCATATACACATGGATATTATAAAGTTACTGAAAGAGTTGGAGAAGCTTTTAAGGACGGCTTACAACTTAAAAAATAAGTGTACTTTATAGAAATAGCAAAAAAGATAAAGAATAAGTTATACTACAATAAAACAATGGCTAAAGGATAATATGCACGAAAACCTAGTAAATATAATAGAAAGGAATAGTCGAGTTTGTCTACTCGATGAGTATTAATATGAATAAAAAAATAATAGGAATTATATTAAGCACAATAATTATTGTAATTTTAGTAACAATTGGATTTATGTATATGAACAGAAAAAATGAAAAAATAAATAGTGAACAAGATAGTTCTTACGATGATACGGTGGCAATTATTAGCTATGAAGGAACTTTTAAGACAAAAGGAGCAGTTGTAAGACCAGAAAAGGATAGTCTAACTATAATGCCAATTTCTTTAAATGAAGAATATAGAAATGAAGAATTTTTTTACTATGAAACAGAAAATAATTTAGATTTAAAGCAAAAACAGGAAGTATTGGTAACTTTTCATTATCGTAAGAGTGAAAATGAAATTAATGGATATGAAGCAGTTGTCGATAATGTGGAAATTTTAAAAGAGGAAAGTAGTGTAGAAGTACCAAGAGATATATTTGTTAAAGCATATAGCTCAAAAGATAATATCTCTATTTCTATAAATAATGAGATAAGTAATAATAAACAAATTCAACTTAAAATAACAGATAAAAATGAATTAAAATATGACTATTCAAAAATGAAATATAGTATACAAAAATATAATCCACCTCCAACAAAGACAGAAGTTATATATACAGAAGATGGGGGAATGTCGTTGCCAGCATATGATCCTTGGCCTGAAGTTAATAAAATAAATGATTTATCAACGGAATCTAATTATCTATTAAATGAAAATGGACAGGTAGATATAAGTATAAATTGGGAAGAAATTTATGGGGAATTAGATGAGGGAGAGTATAAATTTTCATTATCGACTGTATTAGAGCCAAGGACTAGTATATTAGATGAACATATTATAGACTATCCTTATGATGGAGTAATAATTAAAATAACATTTAACATTGATACAAATGGGGATATGATATTCAATGATAACAATATTGATGTAATGTAATGAAATTGAAAAAATATAACAAAAGATATAAATATAGTTATATATTAAAAGGTGGAATAGTAAATGTTAAATCAATTTTCAAGAACAGAATTACTAATAGGAAATGAATCAGTTGAAAAATTAAAAAAAGCAAAAGTAGCTGTGTTCGGTATTGGAGGAGTGGGTTCTTTCGTTGTTGAAGGGCTAGTAAGAGCTGGGATTGGTAATTTTATATTAGTTGATGATGATAAGGTTTGTTTAACAAATTTAAATAGACAGGTTATTGCTACTCATAAGACAGTAGGAAAATATAAGGTAGATGTTGCAAAGGAAAGAATATTAGATATTAATCCAAATGCAAATATTGAAACATATCAGGAATTTTTTATGCCAGATAGTAAAGAAATATTAGATAATACAGTTGATTATATAGTAGACGCTGTTGATACAGTAACTGCAAAAATAGAATTAGTTATAAGAGCTAATAAGCTAAATATTCCAATTATATCATGTATGGGAACAGGAAATAAACTAGATCCAACTAAATTTGAAGTAACAGATATTTATAAAACAAGTGTCTGTCCTCTAGCAAAAGTTATGAGAAAAGAATTAAGAGCAAGAGGAATTAAAGAATTAAAAGTAGTTTATTCAAAAGAAGAACCACTTATTCCAGATGAAACAGAAAATAGTAGCTGTAAAACAGGATGTATATGTCCTCCCGGAACAAAAAGAAAATGTACAATTAGAAATCAAGTACCAGGAAGTATATCCTTTGTTCCATCAGTAGCTGGTCTAATTATAGCAGGAGAGATAATAAAAGATATAATTAAAAATTAGAGGCTAAATTCCTATGATATATTAATAAAATGGAGGGTTGAGTATGCAGAAATATTTTGATAAAGCAATAGAACTTGCTAAGTTAGGAGTTAAAAATTTAGAAGGTGGTCCATTTGGAGCAGTTGTTGTTAAAGATAATAAAATAATTGGTTATGGAAATATTCCACTAGTGAACCTTGTCCTATGTGCTTATCAGCAATTATTTGGTCTAATATTAAAGGAATTTATTTTGCAACTGATAGAAAAGAAGTTGCAGAAATTGGATTTCGAGATGATATGATATATAATTATTTAGAAAATAAAGAGAAAGATATTTTAGAAATTCATCAGATTGAAAATAAAAAATGCCAAGAACTACTTGAAAGTTATAATCATGAACTTTATTAAAAACTTTATAGAGTAAAGATAGGATGTAAAGTTTAAGTTGCATTTTTAATGATAGCATCAATAGCAAAAATGCATTGGGATGTATCTAATAATGGATAAAATAGGAATTATAAAAAATTATCTAAAGAAACAGGATATAGAGCAAGTGAAAGCATTTACAATCACTTGCTTTTGTTATATTTTAATCAAATAAATAGTAATGAATAAAAACTGATTTTTAATTGGTTTTTATTGACTTTTTAGTTTCTTTTGTTGTATAATAAATATAGGAAATAGATAACCGTAGAAATGTGGTTACCACCAATTTGGTAAATAACGGCACATCGCTAGGCGAAAAGCAAATGTGTCGTTCTTTTTTATTTTATATGTCTATTAACCCATTCTATGTAGATTATACATAATAAGGCTAAGTTTATGGTTATTGAAATCATTAATCCTATAATAAGGAATGCTATAATTTGCACCATACGCTCCACCTCCTCGCTCTTGATTAGAAATCAAGGTTTAAAAGTGGCAACATACACATCTACTCTACCTATTTCCTATGGTAATTATTTTACAATATTTTTGTGTAAAAGTCTACTATTTTTATAAATTTTCCTTTGGCTTTTAAACAGATATTATAATGCAAGAAAGTTATAATGAAATAATGGTAGCATAAGATTAAATACAAGGCTTAAATGCCTTGTATTTTTGCATAAAAAATGGTAAAATACTAAATGCAAAGGAGAAAAGAAAAATGTTCAAGATTCATTCAGATTACAAGCAGGCTCGGCGACCAACCAAAAGCAATAGAATATCTTGCAAAAGGAATAGAAGAAGGTAAGAGATTCCAGACACTTCTAGGTGTTACAGGCTCACGGAAAAACCTTCACAATGGCAAATGTAATTGAAAAAGTGCAAAAACCAACACTCATTTTAGCACATAATAAGACCTTAGCAGGACAACTTTATTCAGAGTTCAAGGAGTTCTTTCCAGAAAACGCTGTTGAGTATTTTGTATCATATAAGGTTACTAAAAAAAATAGTGATATTTAGTGTTACCTAATGCTAGAAAATACAAGGAAAAGAGGAAAACATATCATTAAAGAATATTAAGAAAAAAATACAAGTTTTGTGACCTTTATTCGTCCCTATAATAATGATAATTTAATAAAAATATGATTATTTAAATATTATCTAACATACAAATAGAAAGTAAATATGTAAAATAAATAGAAAAGTAGGACACAAATACAAATATTGACAAAATAATTTATAATAATATAAAATAAATATAGTTTATTAAAGATATTTAATAAGGAGAAAAACATGTTTGAAAATGAACAAGAAATAAGAAAAATTGTAGATAATTTTTGCAAAGAAAGGAATATAAATAAAAATCTTTTCGAGGTTAGTAGAATTTCAATGGCTAAAGGTGGAGAGAAACAAAGAATTTATAATAATAGTCCAATTAAAAATAATGAATGTAATTATGTTATAAAGTATTATAAACAATTAAAGCTATTTGTAATTTGGAATTATTCTATTAGTAAGAAAATGAGCTATAGTGTAAAAACAATACATGAAAAATTAAGCAAAGGATATAATCACGCAGATAAAGGTAATGGGTTTCATCCATTAAATCAGTCATATGTTTGGTTTGAAAAAGAAGAAAAACTAAAAGAATTATTATATGCAATCTGCAATCAAATATAAAAAATGGGGGATTTATAATGAAGGAAGAAAACATTAATATTATAAAGGTATTTTCACCTACTTTGATAAAATTACTTGACTATATTAATACAGAAATTGAAAGAGAACCATATGTTCCATTTAAAACTGAACATGCAACGGGATATTATAAGAAATACACTAAATTAGGCTCGAGGGAAACATATGAAAATGAAGATAATATAAAGAGAGACATAAATAAAGTAATAGGATGTATTATGTCGGAAGAAGAAAAAAAGATATATGAACCAAATGAAGATATTAAAATTTTTTGTATAGATAACATATTATGGATTTTCAAATATAATTTGCTACTTGTGTGTCCTGTGTTATATGATTTTGATGAAGAAAAATATAAATTTGATTTTGAAAATAACTTTATAAAAAAATTGAATGAGAATGATAAGATTATTATTGATTGTAAAGTTCAAAATAGACTGATGGTTCATTCTGAAAAACCATTAAAGATGCCAAAAAAAGATTTAACAACAAATATGCTATTAGGAGCTGCACTTGGAGGAACAGCAGGAGCATATATTGCTAAAAATAGAGCGGAAGAACATAATAAAAAAGTAGATGATTACTATAAAAATTTTAACAATCATAGTTCTTCAATTAGTTATATTGAAAAAGAATATTCAATAAAAATAGAGCACGAGAATGAAAACATCTATTATAATAGATGTATTTATCCAACTCCTAACTTGTATGAAAAGTTAAAAAATATATTTGATGTAGCAAAATCGTCAGATAATATAGAAAAAGGAAAAGAACAACTACAAGATATTGATATGAAATTAGATGAAGAATACAAGAAATTATGCAAAGAAGAAAAAGAAATTAATGAACAAATTGATGAATATGTAGAAAAAAAAGAAAAGCTTTCATTCTTGAAATTTAAAGAAAAAAAAGAAATAGATATTAAGATAGAACAACTAGAAACAGCTATAACAAGAATTGAAAGATTAAAGGAAATACATGAACAAATATTGAAAATAATATAAAACCATTTATAAAATTAGTACAACCAAATAACGAAGAAAAAATGGGGACGAATTATTAGATTGAATAGATGAAAGTTTTATAGAACAATTAAAAGCAATTTAGAGAAAAATGAATAATTATTATAAAAACAAGGTATTATAAAAACCTTGTTTTTTCAAGCAAAAAATGATATTATTATATAGTAAAAATAGTATTTAATATCATTTAATAGTGCGATAAAAATTTGTGACCTAAATTCGTCCCATACAAAAAAATTACTATTAACCAATAAAATTAGTCCAGTGGGAACGAATTTGAGGACGAATGCTTGGCTGACTGTTATCTTTTTTTAATAGTAAATAGGTCACAAGAAAGGGAAAAAAATGTTCAAGATTCATTCGGATTATAAGCCTACTGGCGACCAGCCAAAGGCAATAGAATATCTTGCAAAAGGAATAGAAGAAGGAAAGAGATTCCAGACGTTACTTGGAGTTACAGGCTCTCGGAAAAACTTTTACAATGGCAAATGTAATTGAAAAAGTGCAAAAACCGACACTCATTTTAGCACATAATAAGACCTTAGCAGGACAACTTTATTCGGAATTCAAGGAGTTCTTCCCAGAGAACGCAGTGGAGTATTTTGTATCTTACTACGATTATTATCAGCCAGAAAGCTATGTAGCATCAACAGATACATATATAGAAAAAGATGCGTCTATAAATGATGAAATAGATAAGCTAAGACACTCAGCAACAGCTGCACTTTTTGAAAGAAGAGATGTAATAATAGTTGCATCAGTATCTTGCATATATGGACTTCGGAGACCCAATAGACTATGAAAATATGGCAGTATCTCTAAGACCTCGGAATGTTAAAATCAAGAGACGAGATTTTAAGAAAACTTGTAAATATGCAATATACAAGAAATGAAATGGATTTTAAAAGAGGAACATTTAGAGCAAAAGGAGATATTTTAGAAGTATATCCATCAGACCAAAATGAAAAAGCAATAAGAGTAGAATTTTGGGGAGATGAGATAGAAAAAATTACAGAAATAAACCCACTTACAGGAAAGACAATAGGACTAAGATCACATGTTATGATATTCCCTAATTCTCACTATGTAACAGGAGAGGACAAGATGGAGAGAGCACTTGTTACAATAGATGAAGAATTGCAAGAAAGAATAAAATATTTTAAGGATAAAAATAAATTTATAGAAGCTCAAAGGATTGAAGAAAGAACTAATTTTGATATGGAGATGTTAAGAGAGACTGGATTCTGCCAAGGAATAGAGAACTATTCAAGACATATAAGTCGGAAGAAAACCTCGGAAGTGCTCCATTTACACTATTAGACTATTTACCAGATGATTTTATAATGTTCATAGACGAATCTCACGCAACAATACCACAGGTAAGAGCAATGTATAATGGGGACAAGGCAAGGAAAGAAAGCTTAATACAGTATGGATTTAGATTACCTTCTGCACTAGATAATAGACCACTTAAATTTGAAGAATTTGAAAAGAAGATAAATAAATGTATATTTGTATCAGCAACTCCAGCAGAGTATGAATTAGAACATTCAGATGGAAATGTAGTAGAGCAAATTATAAGACCAACAGGACTTTTAGATCCAGAAATAATTGTAAAACCGGTTGAAAATCAAGTAGACGATTTAATAGAAGAAATAAGACTAAGAGTTGAAAAGAACGAAAGAGTTTTAGTCACAACTTTGACAAAGAAAATGGCAGAAGATTTGACAGCATACTTAGCAGGAATTGATATAAAAGTAACATATATGCATTCAGATATAAAAGCATTAGAGAGAATGGAAATAATAAGAGACCTAAGAATCCGGAAAATATGATGTATTAGTCGGTATAAACCTTTTAAGAGAGGGACTAGATATACCAGAAGTGTCATTAGTTGCAATACTTGATGCAGACAAGGAAGGCTTTTTACGTTCAGAAAGGTCACTAATACAAACAGTAGGACGTGCTGCAAGAAATACAGATGGAAAGGTTATAATGTATGCAGATGAGCTAACAAATAGTATGGAAAAAGCCATATCAGAAACGAACAGGAGAAGACGACTTCAAAAAGAATATAATGAAGCAAATGGAATAACTCCTCAAACAATTAAAAAGAGTGTAAGAGACACGATTAAAGCAACAATAGTAGAAGATATCAAAGCAGAACATGATATAAAAGATGATGAAGATATAAGCGAAGTAATTGAAAAATTAACAAATGAAATGATAAAATATGCACAAGAATTAGAGTTCGAAAAAGCAGCAGAATTAAGAGATAAAATAAAAGAACTAGAAAATATCATTTAAATAAATATTATTGTGTACTTAGTAAGAAATCAAACTGTATAATAATAATTGAATTAATCCTCCCTATTTTCATATACTAATATAAAGGGAGGAATTATTTTGGAAAAAACACGATATTTTGATCATGCAGCAACAACGTATGTAAAAGAAGATGTTTTAAAAGAGATGCTTCCATACTTTGAATTAAACTATGGAAATCCATCCTCAATATATAAGATAGGAAGAGAAAATAAAAGGGCAATAGAACTTGCAAGAGAAAGAGTTGCAAGAGTGCTTAATGCTAAACCAAAGGAAATATATTTTACAGGATGTGGTAGTGAAAGCGATAATCTAGCAATAAAGGGAGTTGCATATTCAAACAGAAATAAAAGAAATCACATTATAACAACAAAAATAGAGCATAATGCGGTACTAGAAACTTGCGAGATTTTAGAGCAAGAAGGATTTAAAGTAACATATTTGGGAGTGGATAAAAACGGAAAAGTTTCTTTGGAAGAATTAGAAAATGCAATTACTGATAGTACAATTTTAATTTCTATCATGACAGCAAATAATGAAATAGGAACAATTCAAGACATAAGAGAAATAGGAGAAATTGCAAAGAGGCATAATGTAATCTTCCATACAGATGCAGTTCAAGCAATAGGAAATATAAAAATTGATGTGGAGCAAGATAATATTGATTTGTTATCTTTATCTGCACATAAATTTTATGGACCAAAAGGGGTAGGGGCACTATATGTAAAGCAGGGTATAAATTTTCAAAAGATACAAAATGGTGGGCATCAAGAGAAAAACAAAAGAGCAGGAACAGAAAATGTAGCAGGAATAGTTGGCTTACGGAAAAGCTATAAAAATCGCTTATGAAAATATTGATAAATATAATGAAAAGCTAATAAATTTAAGAGAATATTATATTTCAAGTTTAGAAAAAAGGATAAAAGATATAAGAATTAATGGAGATAGGTATGATAGACTTCCAGGAAATATCAATATATCATTTAAGGATGTAGATGGAAGTTGTCTTCTTTTAAAACTAGACGAAGTTCGGAATATGTGCATCAAGTGGCTCTGCCTGTAATTCAGGAGAAACTGCACCGTCACATGTTCTTTTAGCAATACGGAACTCCAAAAGAATATATATCTGGCTCACTTAGAACTACATTTGGAGATAAAAACACAAAAGAAGATATAGATTTTTTAGTAGATAATCTTACAAGAATAGTTAATGAATTAAGAGCAGAATAAAAGTTGTTTAAGTTTTATAGAATGAATGGTCAAACTAATTGACTTATTTTTTCATATGTGATAATCTAGTATTAAATACTAGATTGGAGAGGATATATTTATAATATGAAAAACAAAATTTTATATGAAACAAGAGAGTTTAAAGACTTAAAAGAAATGATAAACTATGCTTGTAAAGAATTTTCAAAGAATATTGCTTTTGTTATAAAACATAAAGATGGAAAAGATGTAAAATACGAAAATATTACCTATGAAAGATTAGGAAAAGAAATAAATGCACTTGGAACAGCATTAATAGATTTAGGATATAAAGATAAAAAAATTGCAGTTATTGGAAAGAACAGATATGAGTGGGTACTTTCATATGCCTCTGTTATAAATGGTGTTCGGAGTAATTGTTCCACTTGATAAAGGACTACCAGAAGAAGAAATAGAAATGTCAATTAAAAAAGCAAAAGTAGAAATGATTTTCTGTGAAGAAAATTATGTAGAAACAATCAAAAGAATAATAGACAAAGGTGAAACTTCATTAAAAGAAGTTGTAACTATGGATGAAGTAGAAAATATAACTACTATTAAAGACTTAATAAAAAAAGGTGAAGACCTTATAAACAAAGGAGATAGAAGATACTTAGATTCTAAAATAAATGCAGAAGAAATGGCTACAATAGTTTTCACATCTGGAACAACATCATTATCTAAGGCTGTAATGTTATCTCATAAAAATATAGTAAGTAATATAAATTCTATGTCAAAAGTAGAGTGGCTAACCGAGACAGATACGAACATTGCATTTTTACCATACCATCATACATTTGGATCAACTGGACAGCTATTATATTTGTCAAAAGGAATGAAAAATGTATTTTGTGATGGACTAAGACATATACAAGAAAATTTAAAAGAATACAAAGTTACAGTATTTATTTGTGTACCACTTTTGATAGAATCAATGTATAAAAAGATTGAAACAGCAATAGAGAAAAAAGGCAAGACAAACGCTGTAAAGCTAGGGAAAATACTTACCAAGACACTTCTATTATTTGGTATAGATATAAGAAGAAAAGTATTTAAAGAAGTATTAGATGAGCTTCGGAGGCGAGTTAAGGTTTATAGTAAGTGGTGCATCTGCTCTTGATAAAAAGGTCGCAAAAGGTTTAAATGATTTAGGGATACTCACAATACAAGGATATGGACTTACAGAAACATCTCCTGTACTTTCAGCAGAAAATGCAAAAGTTCTTAGATATGGTTCAATAGGTTATCCAATGCCAGATGTAGAAATGAAAATAGATAATCCAAATGAAGAAGGAATAGGAGAAATAATTGCAAAAGGACCAAATGTAATGATTGGATATTATGAAGATGAAGAAGCAACAAAGGCTGTTTTAAAAAATGGATGGTTCTATACAGGTGACTTAGGTTATATGGATAAAGATGGTATACTATATGTTGCAGGAAGACAAAAAAATGTAATAGTATTAAAAAACGGCAAAAACATATATCCAGAAGAATTAGAGGTACTAATAAATAATCTTCCTTATGTTGCAGAAAGTATGGTATATGGCGAACCAAAAGATGAGGATTTAGTTGTATCAGTAAAAATTGTATATGATAAAGAATATGTAAAAGAACATTATCCTAATATTTCACAAGAAGAATTAAGAAACATTGTATGGAACGATATAAAAGAGATAAATAAAAGGCTTCCAAAATATAAATATATGAAAAATTTGATTCTAACAGATGAGCCTATGGTAAAAACAACAACACAAAAAGTAAAAAGACATGTAGAATTACAAAAAATGAAATCTAGCAAATAATTAAAATACACCTAGATATGTTTATATTTAGGTGTATTTTTCTAGTTTGTAAATTTTTTGTGAATTCGTAAAAAATACAAAAATAGTGAAAATATGCTTAAAATTCATAGAAATAAAGAAAAATTATCATATTTTTACAAAAAAAACTATTGCATTAATTTAAATTTATTGTTATGATATATAAAGAGAAATTATAGATAATTAACCTATACATTTGGAAGGAAATAGAAATGATAGAATTTAGAAATGTAAGTAAAAAATATTCAACAGGAACAGAGGCTGTAAATAATGCAAACTTTTTAATTGAAAAAGGAGAATTTGCATTTTTAGTAGGAAGTTCAGGATCAGGAAAATCAACATTAATAAAACTAATACTAAAAGAGGAAGAACCTACATCAGGAAATATAATTATCAATGGAAAAGATACAACATTTTTAAAGAAAAGTAGAATTCCATATCTTAGAAGAAGTATGGGAGTAGTATTCCAAGATTTTAGATTATTACCAGACAAAACTGTATATGATAATGTAGCTTATGCTATGTATATAGTAAGAGCAACTCAAAGGCACATTAGAAGACAAGTGCCAATGGTACTATCATTAGTTGGTTTAAGTGAAAAAGCAAAAATGTACCCAAACGAATTATCAGGTGGAGAACAACAAAGGGTGGCACTCGCAAGAGCATTAGTTAATAACCCATCTATGCTAATTGCGGACGAGCCAACAGGAAACTTAGACCCAGATACAGCTTGGGATATTATGAACTTACTTAATGAAATCAATATGAGAGGTACGACAGTAATTGTTGCAACACACGCAAAAGACATAGTAGACAAAATGAAAAAAAGAGTAATACAGATAGAAAAAGGCAATATAGTAAGAGATGATAAAAAGGGTGGTTATAACAGTGAAATATAATATAATGAGTTATTTAGTAGGTGAAGGATTTAAAAACGTCCTAAAAAATAAAAAGTCTACGGTTGCCGCTTTAACAATAATGTGTATGGCAATGCTTATGTTTGGTCTATTCTTTATAATAGGTGAAAATGTTAATTATGTTATGGCTCAAATTGAAGCAGAACAAGGAATGCAGGCATACATTGACATAGATACAACAGATGAAGAAATAAAAGAAATTGAAAATAAAATTAGAGGAATTGATGGAGTAAATACAGTAGAATATGTATCAAGTCTAGATGCGTATAATTCATACAAAGAAAACCTTGGAGAATATGCAGAAGTATTAGATGGTTTAGAGGACATATTACCTCCTTCATACATAATAACGTTAACTGATCTAGATTTAAATAATAATGTACAAAATCAAGTTAAACAAATAGATCATATTACAGAAGTAAATAGTAGCAATGAAACTATTAATATGCTTGGACATATAACTAAGGGTGTAAGAATAGTAACATTTGCAATACTTCTTATATTAGTATTTATATCTATATTCATTATAACAAACACAATAAAACTTACAGTTCATTCAAGAAGAAGAGAAATTTCAATTATGAAATATGTAGGTGCTACAAATAGTTTCATAAGATGGCCATTTATAGTAGAAGGAATTATAATTGGACTAGTATCAGCATTTATCTCAATTTTAATTGTTGGATTACTATATAATTTAGCAACTAGCCAATTAGTAAAAACAGAAACATTTGCAGTACTTAACTTAAAATTATATACATTTGCAGATATGTTTAATTTATTAATAATAACATACATTTTACTAGGTGTTGGAATTGGTGTAATAGGAAGTTCAATTTCAATGAGAAAATATCTAGAAGTCTAGTTTCAGAGAGGAGAATCATATGACAAAAAAGGTAATTAGTGTAATAGTTGCGTTATTACTTATATCTATTTCAATCATGAGCTTTGCAGCAAATAGTCAAGATCAGTTACAAAGTGAGATGCAAAATATACAAAACAGCATTAAAGAAGCTAATACTAAAATAGATGGAATAAAAGATAAAGTAGACGACGCAATGAAAGAAATTGAAACATTAAGTGCGGAGATTTCGCAAAAGGAAGATGAAATATATACACTTAATATAGAACTTAGTTCTTTAAATGAAGAAATATCTGTGCTAACAGGAAAACTTGAAGAAGAACAAAAAAAATATGATACACAATATGATACATTATGCAAAAGGTTAGTAGCACAATATAAAGCAGGATCAGTTTCATATCTAGATGTATTACTAAATTCAAAAAGCTTATCAAACTTCATATCAAATTATTATTTAATTGGAAAGATTGCTGAATATGATACAGATCTTTTGGAAAAAATAAAGGAACAAAAAACAAGTTTAGAGAAGTCTAAAGCTGAATTAGATGAAAAGCAAGGTCAATTAAAAGAAAAACAAGCAGCATTAAAAGTAGAAGAGATAGATCTAACAAATAAAAAAGCAAATAAAAATAAATATGTATCACAATTAAGTGAGGAAGAAAAAGAGCTACAAAAACAAATAGATGAACTAAATGAACAATACAAGCAAAAGGAAAGAGAATTCCAAGAGATAGCAAGAAAAAATGCTAATAATTCTGGTGGATATGTATATACAGGAGGAGAGTTAAAATGGCCTTGCCCAGGATATACTAGAATTTCTTCAACTTTTGGATATAGAGGATCAGCTGCAACAGGAGGAGTTGGTTCTTCAAACCATAAAGGAATAGATATGGCAGCACCTCATGGCACAGCAATACTTGCAGCAGAATCAGGTTCAGTTATAACAGTTTCTAACAACTGTACACATGATTATGCAAAAACAGCAAAAACTAGATGTAGTTGTGGTGGAGGATACGGAAATTATGTAATGATTTCGCACGGAAATGGATTAGTTACATTATATGGACACTGTTCTAGCATTTCAGTTAAAGTAGGACAAACTGTAACAAAAGGACAACAAATTGGTGCAGTTGGAACTACTGGATATTCAACAGGAAACCACTTACATTTTAGTGTATTGCTAAATGGTACATATGTAAACCCAGCCCCATATTTAGGAATGTAAAAATAAGTTTAATTACTTATAAAGTATTAAAATCGGAATATATATATTATATACAAGAAAACCTCTTTTAGAGGTTTTCTATATTTAAAGTGAAAAGAAAGAGGGTTCTTATGAAAGAGAATATAATGCAAGCAATTTATAAAGTATTAATGGTAATTGTTGTGGTTGCAATAATCACTTTTGTAGTTATAAGTGTTGTTAATTATGATAATTCTGTAAAATTCATATTGCCAGGACAAGATGAAGTAAGCTTAGATGAGCAAATAGAAGGCACTATATCAAGGATAACTAAAATACTTGAAGAAGAATATATTGGAGAAATAAATAATGAAGATTTAATTAATGGAGCAATAAAAGGACTTGTAAATGGTCTAGGTGATGAATATACAGAATATTATACACCAGAAGATCTTAAAGCATTTGAAACATCTACACTTGGAAGTTATGTTGGAATAGGAGTTTATCTTCAAGTAGATACTGAAAATAATACTATTAAAATAATAGATACAATTAGTGATTCACCAGCTGAAAAAGCAGGATTAAAAGAAGAAGACAGAATACTTAAAGTAGATGGAAAAGAGTATAATATTGATCAATTAGACGAACTTGTAGATTATGTACAGGGAGAAAAAGGAGAAGAAGGAACAGAAGTAACATTGACAATATTAAGAGATGGAAAGACATTTGATGTTAAAGTTAGAAGAGATACAGTACATCTAAAATATGTACAAAGTACTATGCTTAAAAACAATATAGGATATATAGAATTAGTTTCTTTTGATGAAGACTGCTCAAAAGATTTTTTAGATGAATATAATGAACTAAAAAAAGATGGTGCAAAAGCACTTATAATTGATTTAAGAGATAACGGAGGAGGATTAGTAGATCAAGCACTAGAAATAGCCGATTTATTCTGTGATAAAGATGAAACTATGCTAATCACTATGGATAAAAAAGAAAACAAGGATATAAAAAAAGCAAAGGAACCTCAAACTATAACAATGCCAACAATATTGCTAACAAATAAAGATACAGCTAGTGCTTCTGAAATACTTGCAGCAGCCTTAAAGGAAAATGATAAAGCAGAAATTGTCGGTGAAACAACTTTTGGAAAAGGTGTAATACAAGAACTTATCTATTTATCAAATGGTGGAGCTCTAAAAGTAACATCAGCTGAATACTATACTCCAAATGAAAACAGAATAAATGAAATTGGAGTAAAACCAGATTATGAAATATCTGATATAGAAGAACAATTAAATAAAGCAATAGAATTATTAAATAAATAAAAAGTGTTAATGGTTTGCTAGATTTATAACTCTAGCAAACCATATAACTGCAAAAAAGTGAAAAAATTTCAAAATATGTATTGACATTTTACGCTAAATTTAGTATACTAAAATACGCTGATAGAAAAAATGGGCGCATAGCTCAGCTGGGAGAGCATCTGCCTTACAAGCAGGAGGTCATAGGTTCGAGCCCTATTGCGCCCACCATTTTTTAAAATAAAGCCAAAACAAAAATATTTGTTACGGCCTGGTAGTTCAGTTGGTTAGAACGCTAGCCTGTCACGCTAGAGGTCGACGGTTCGAGCCCGTTCCAGGTC
>CANREW010000004.1 GCA_947629765.1 uncultured Clostridia bacterium | reverse complement strand
TATGCAGTTCCAACGGTAATGTGTTAGTAGAAGTAATAACATATAAACCAGCAAAACTATTGATATTAAATTAAAAGCAGCAATTTTACGATTGCTGTTTTTAATTTGCAACAATAAAAAGCTATATTTACCTATACACAATTTTTGACATATTGATGATGGGTAAAAATCTTATTATGAAAGAAGCGAAAAAAATGAAAGAAAACAATAAAGCTAACTATTATGTTATTATACCAGCTGATGTTAGATATGATAATCAACTCACAGAAAAAGCAAAGTTATTATATGGAGAAATTGCGTGTTTGAGTAATAAAGAAGGATATTGCTATGCTACAAATAAGTATTTTGCACGATTATATAATTGTACTACTCGCTCAATTCAAAATGCCATTTCAAAGTTGGAAGAAAGAGGATATATAAAAGTCATTATAAAAAATAACTATCAAAGAAAAATTTTTATATCATATGCTGTAGGGCAAGAAAAAAATTTCATAGGAGATTATGAAAATAGTTTCATAGAGGCGAATGAAAATAAATTCACCTATAATAATATAAATAATAAGATAGATATATTGTTTAATTATATTATAGAAAATAAAAAAGAAGTTCCAAAAGAATTTAAAAATGTAGAAAAATTGAAAATAATTGAGCTACTTGATAAATATGAAATGCTCTATACAAAAAACATGATAACTTACATGCAGAGAAATAACCTAGATAAAATAAAAGAAATTACTTATGTAATAGCTTTAATAGTTAAAGATAATTTGCAAGAGTTCACTTATAATATAACAAGAGATAAATTGATATATCTTTATAATAAGTGTAAAGCAAAAGAAATGGATTATAAAGAAACAGATAACGAAATAGACGATTTTATTGGCTATTATTATAAAACTATACAAAATGAAATGATTAAGAGGAATAACTCCTCTATTTTTTTGCCTAAAAATTAGTAAGTAGTAAATTTTATAATCAACTTAAGAAATATCACAATAACAAGAAAAAAGCTAATAACTACAAATTGAAAGTAGAAAATATATAAGTCCCACGTCTTGGTACTTTTATTAAAAAATTAATAACATTTTTTTATATTAATAATCTAAAAGGCTTGCCTTTTATGTGTCCTAGGTGTTCCTTATGAACACTTTCCTGCGTAAAATAATAAAAATTTCTAAAGTTAGTATTTATTGATAATCTTTTATGTTTATGATATTATTTAAGCCAAGTAATTTGCTAGAGGTGGATTTAGTTGTACATGAAGGTAATATAAACGATTAAAAATATAATATGTATAAGAAAATAGATAGCAGTTATTTGCTATCTTTTCTCATACTATTCTATTGAATTTTTTAAATCATCATAATCTATTTCTAAAACCTTGCATAAGCCAATTAATTCAAAATCTTTAATAATCATTCTACCTGTTTCCATTCTATTTAATTCAGTCGGATCCATATAAATAGCATGTAATTGTAGTTTTCTACATACTTCACTTTTCTTTAACTTCTTTTTTAATCTATATTCTTTTATTAAATTACCTATTACATTGCTTTTATTATCGTATTTTTTCAAATAAATCCCCCACATTAAATTATTATTCTTGATTTTATTACAAATTTTTTATAAAATAGCGAGAGAGCCTCGCATTTTGTATTAGATTATTCATTTTTTAAAAAAATTATACGAGAAAGGAGGAAAATATTTGATTGTAAAAGAATTTATTATTCTTTATTTTGATGAAGAAAAAACTACAAAAACAACATGTGAAGTTTCAGAACTATTTAATTTATTAAAAGAAATTTACAAAAAATATAATAACAATGTTAGTATATATATTCATCCAAAATCTGAAAAAATTGTTAAGAATGAAATAAACAAATATTATAAATCAAAATATGTTATAGAAAGTAAACTATATAAACAAGGAAAAATAGATAAAAGAACATTTGAAAATAGAGTAAATATGCTAAAAAAATTAAAAAAAAGATGCAAAACAAAATCAAAATTTGAAGAAAAATATAAAGAATATAAAAAAAGCACTAACAATATACCCCCATATAGTGTTAGTGAATAAAATTTACTTTGTATTTAATAAACAAGTAATCATTTGATTTATTATGGACTTATCTCTATCACTTAAAAGTTCGTATTTATCAATAATACTAGGTGAAGTAATTAAACCTTTAAATAGATTTGCAGATGAACAATTTGCAGTATTACATATATTTATAGCATTATCTAAACTTATACCAATCTTTCCAGTTTCTATTTGTGATATAAATTGAGGATTAAGATTTAATTTTTCTGCAAATTCTTCTTGTGTGAGATTAAGATTTTTTCGTATATCTCTAACATTTTGACCTAATATAGAATTACCTGTACAATTATCTATTGAGTTTTTCATTATCTCACTCCCCTATTTATAGTATAGTCAACAATAAACAAAAAATGAAATTATTTAAAACTATAATTTTAAGTAAAAAGAATAGTTAATAACTACAAAAAATGACATAGTCGAATAAAAAATATGAGGTATCAACTACGAAATGAGAAAAAAAGTTAAACTTTTAACTAGAAAATTAAAAAAAATAATTTTCAAAATGTAATATATTTTTTAGTTTTACATAAAATATATTAATTAATATTAAAACATACTTGACAAGAGAATAAACTCAATAGTATAATAATATTAATAAATAATGTCGCAACCCTGTTTGCGAGGTATAAATGCACAGGTGAGTAAATAATGTCGCAACCCTACTTGCGAAACATTAAGTGCGTAGGTGATTAAATTATTAAGTAAGGTGCTTAAAAAAAGTACCTTACTATTTTTGTAAGGAGTAGTTATGCAAGTAAAAAAAGGATATTTTTATTTTATTAAAGATTATTTTTTTGATATTGTAAAAGATCAAGAACTAATGCAAAATAAGGAAAATGGAAATAAAAGGCCATGTTATTATTGTTTTAAAGATAACCAAAATAGTGATATTATTTGGTTTGTGCCAGTAAGTACAAGAACAAAAAAGTATCGAACAATATATAATAAAAAAATTCAAAATCAAATAAAAAACAATAAAACTCCTAATGTCGATACAATTGTTTTTGGTAAAGTTAGTGGAAAAGAAAATGTTTTTTTAATACAAAATATGTTTCCAATTATAGAAAGATTTGTAGAAAATGAATTTATGAGGAAAAGACAACCTGTAATTATTACATATGCTTTACAACAAGAAATTGAAATGAAAGCAAATAAAATATTTAATATGGTAAAAAACGGATATAGTTATTTAGTTTATCCTAATATACTAAATATTAAAAATATTATGGAAAAAGAACTTAAGAAGCAAAATAAAATTATAGATTTTTTTACAAATAATGATAATACTTTTAAAGAAGAAATTATAAATATTTTTAACGAAACACAAAGTTTAGATGAAATTAAAGATTATATAAAAATTGTTGATAACATAAATCAAAATGTAGGACAAGCTATGTTGAAAATTTATAATTCACCTACTTCAATAGAAGAACTAAAAGAAAATATTATAAATTATTTGAATGTGTTTTTATTTAACTAATAATAAAAGATTATTGAAAAATAATAGTTAAAGTTAGATGAATTAAAAATATTAAGGAAATATTAGAAAAGGGATATGCTTATATAAAGTATATCTCTTTTTTTTTTGAAAAATTTTTCAAAAAAGTACCATTTAGAAAAATTTTTAAGTTTTTATATAGTAAGAGGATAAAAAATGAATAAAAAAACTAAAAACTTAAACATAAGAAAAGATAGAATTTTTATAGCATTAAGTAGGACTATGTCCTATAGACGATTCATGTCTAAAAAGTATTAGCAAAAAGTTGCATAAAGGAAGTGAAGTATTTATGATGAAATGAAAAAAGTTGTAATAGAAATAATATGGTATAAATTTATCAAAAAGTGAACATTATTATAAATAACATACCCAAAATTAAATAAGGAGGATATAGATTTGAGCAGAAAATCTGGTAAAAAAATCAACAAACTAGACAATCCTGAAAGCTATAATGTCGGCATATATATTAGAACAGCAAGAGTGTTAAAAGATGTTGATGTAATACAATACCAAAAAGAAAGAGTTGAAGAATATTGTGTGCAATTAGGATTACATATAAAAGAAGTATATATAGATGCAGGAATAGATGAGTTTGCTAAAGACAAACCAGCATATAAAAAAATGATACAAGATATTATAGAAAAGAAAATTAATTTAATTGTAACAGCAAACTTACTTAGAATCGCAAGAAATAAAAATGAACTTATAGAAATAGTAAATTTACAAAATGAATTAGGATTTAGAACATTATTGTCAGATTCAAGAGAAGAAATACAAATTAATAATGTAAATACCGATGGAATAAGTGAATTTATAGAAGAAAATGATATTGAATTTTAGAAATTTTATTTTAATCTGTATGAAGTAAAATAAAATTGTCTATAATGTGATTAAAGACTTGGAAGGAGGAGGCTTAGATGGTTTATAATGTAATGACATTTGTTAATGATGTAGAAACTAAAAGTGAAAATATAAAAATAAAAAATAAATTAGTATATGAAGTATTAAATAGATATATAAGAGAAAAAGAGAATGAAAAAGTCAAGGACAAGGCATTGAATAATTAAATTTGGGATGGTATAATAAAAATAACATAGTTTTGCTGTTTTTATATGTACCATTTTTTATGAGGAGGTACATAATGAGAGCAGGGTTATATTGTAGAGTATCAACAGATGCTCAAGTAGAAGGATATTCTATTGATGCTCAAAAACAATTGCTAGAGGCTTACTGTATATCTAAAGAAATTTCGGACTATGAATATTATATTGATGGAGGTTATAGTGGTAGTAATCTTAATAGACCTAGTATAAAGAAGCTGTTAGATGACGTAAGAGCAAAAAAAATTGATTATGTAATAGTCTATAAACTAGATAGAATTTCAAGAAGTCAAAAAGATACTTTATATTTAATCGAAGAAGTCTTTAATCCTAATAATATAGGTTTCATATCAATAAGGGAAAATTTTGATACAACAACACCATTTGGGAAGGCTATGATAGGAATTTTATCAGTATTTGCACAATTAGAAAGAGAAACAATTTATGAAAGAACAAGAATGGGAATGAAAGAAAGAGTTAAGTCAGGACTATGGATGGGAGGTGGACTTACACCACTAGGATATGATTATGACAGAAATACAGGAACATTAGTAATAAAGCCTAAACAAGCTGAAATGATAAGGCAAGTCTTTAAATTATATCTCGAAGGAATGTCGCCAGATATAATTAATGATACTTTAGGAATGTCAGGAGAAACTGTAGTTAGGAAAGTATTAAGAAGTCCAGTTTATATAGGTAAAATTCCCTATAAAGGGGAAATATATGAAGGCAAACATGAACATATAATTAGTGATGAATTGTTTTACGAAGTACAAGAAATGCTGAAAAAAAGAGGAAATAATGATTTGAAAAAATCAAGTTACTTACTTTCAGGACTAATTTATTGTGGGTATTGTGGAGCAAAATTCAGATACCAAAAATGGACAGAAAACTCAACAAAAGTATATTGCTATTCTCAGCAGAAAAGTAGACCAAGATTAATTAGAGATCCTAATTGTCCCAACATTAGAGCAGAAGCAGACGAAGTAGAAAAATATGTTCTAAATGAATTGTTTAAATTATCACTTGACGATAACTATTTTGATAAAAGAATGACAGATAATATAAAAGATTCCGAAGAATTTGCAGAAAGTAGACTAAAAGAGATAGACAAGCAGATTGAAAATTTAGTAAGTGCTTTAGCAGAAGGATATTTTACAAATGAAATAAGAGATAAAATGAAAAACTTAGAAGATGAAAAAAAGAGAATTGAAAAAATAATAAATAACAAAAAGAAAAAGGACATAAGTATAAAGAATTTCAAAGACAAGATAGAAAATTTACATGAAGTATGGAATGATTTATCTTTCCAAGAGCAAAGAAATATATTAGTTTCTTTAATAAACAAAATAGTAATAAAAGACAATAACATTATGATATACTACAACAATGTAGTTTAATTTTTTAAGTCATACTTCAACTAACATATAATCGTTCCAACGGTAATGTGTTAGTAGAAGTAATAACATATAAACCAGCAAAACTATTGATATTAAATTAAAAGCAGCAATTTTACGATTGCTGTTTTTAATTTGCAACAATAAAAAGCTATATTTACCTATACACAATTTTTGACATATTGATGATGGGTAAAAATCTTATTATGAAAGAAGCGAAAAAAATGAAAGAAAACAATAAAGCTAACTATTATGTTATTATACCAGCTGATGTTAGATATGATAATCAACTCACAGAAAAAGCAAAGTTATTATATGGAGAAATTGCGTGTTTGAGTAATAAAGAAGGATATTGCTATGCTACAAATAAGTATTTTGCACGATTATATAATTGTACTACTCGCTCAATTCAAAATGCCATTTCAAAGTTGGAAGAAAGAGGATATATAAAAGTCATTATAAAAAATAACTATCAAAGAAAAATTTTTATATCATATGCTGTAGGGCAAGAAAAAAATTTCATAGGAGATTATGAAAATAGTTTCATAGAGGCGAATGAAAATAAATTCACCTATAATAATATAAATAATAAGATAGATATATTGTTTAATTATATTATAGAAAATAAAAAAGAAGTTCCAAAAGAATTTAAAAATGTAGAAAAATTGAAAATAATTGAGCTACTTGATAAATATGAAATGCTCTATACAAAAAACATGATAACTTACATGCAGAGAAATAACCTAGATAAAATAAAAGAAATTACTTATGTAATAGCTTTAATAGTTAAAGATAATTTGCAAGAGTTCACTTATAATATAACAAGAGATAAATTGATATATCTTTATAATAAGTGTAAAGCAAAAGAAATGGATTATAAAGAAACAGATAACGAAATAGACGATTTTATTGGCTATTATTATAAAACTATACAAAATGAAATGATTAAGAGGAATAACTCCTCTATTTTTTTGCCTAAAAATTAGTAAGTAGTAAATTTTATAATCAACTTAAGAAATATCACAATAACAAGAAAAAAGCTAATAACTACAAATTGAAAGTAGAAAATATATAAGTCCCACGTCTTGGTACTTTTATTAAAAAATTAATAACATTTTTTTATATTAATAATCTAAAAGGCTTGCCTTTTATGTGTCCTAGGTGTTCCTTATGAACACTTTCCTGCGTAAAATAATAAAAATTTCTAAAGTTAGTATTTATTGATAATCTTTTATGTTTATGATATTATTTAAGCCAAGTAATTTGCTAGAGGTGGATTTAGTTGTACATGAAGGTAATATAAACGATTAAAAATATAATATGTATAAGAAAATAGATAGCAGTTATTTGCTATCTTTTCTCATACTATTCTATTGAATTTTTTAAATCATCATAATCTATTTCTAAAACCTTGCATAAGCCAATTAATTCAAAATCTTTAATAATCATTCTACCTGTTTCCATTCTATTTAATTCAGTCGGATCCATATAAATAGCATGTAATTGTAGTTTTCTACATACTTCACTTTTCTTTAACTTCTTTTTTAATCTATATTCTTTTATTAAATTACCTATTACATTGCTTTTATTATCGTATTTTTTCAAATAAATCCCCCACATTAAATTATTATTCTTGATTTTATTACAAATTTTTTATAAAATAGCGAGAGAGCCTCGCATTTTGTATTAGATTATTCATTTTTTAAAAAAATTATACGAGAAAGGAGGAAAATATTTGATTGTAAAAGAATTTATTATTCTTTATTTTGATGAAGAAAAAACTACAAAAACAACATGTGAAGTTTCAGAACTATTTAATTTATTAAAAGAAATTTACAAAAAATATAATAACAATGTTAGTATATATATTCATCCAAAATCTGAAAAAATTGTTAAGAATGAAATAAACAAATATTATAAATCAAAATATGTTATAGAAAGTAAACTATATAAACAAGGAAAAATAGATAAAAGAACATTTGAAAATAGAGTAAATATGCTAAAAAAATTAAAAAAAAGATGCAAAACAAAATCAAAATTTGAAGAAAAATATAAAGAATATAAAAAAAGCACTAACAATATACCCCCATATAGTGTTAGTGAATAAAATTTACTTTGTATTTAATAAACAAGTAATCATTTGATTTATTATGGACTTATCTCTATCACTTAAAAGTTCGTATTTATCAATAATACTAGGTGAAGTAATTAAACCTTTAAATAGATTTGCAGATGAACAATTTGCAGTATTACATATATTTATAGCATTATCTAAACTTATACCAATCTTTCCAGTTTCTATTTGTGATATAAATTGAGGATTAAGATTTAATTTTTCTGCAAATTCTTCTTGTGTGAGATTAAGATTTTTTCGTATATCTCTAACATTTTGACCTAATATAGAATTACCTGTACAATTATCTATTGAGTTTTTCATTATCTCACTCCCCTATTTATAGTATAGTCAACAATAAACAAAAAATGAAATTATTTAAAACTATAATTTTAAGTAAAAAGAATAGTTAATAACTACAAAAAATGACATAGTCGAATAAAAAATATGAGGTATCAACTACGAAATGAGAAAAAAAGTTAAACTTTTAACTAGAAAATTAAAAAAAATAATTTTCAAAATGTAATATATTTTTTAGTTTTACATAAAATATATTAATTAATATTAAAACATACTTGACAAGAGAATAAACTCAATAGTATAATAATATTAATAAATAATGTCGCAACCCTGTTTGCGAGGTATAAATGCACAGGTGAGTAAATAATGTCGCAACCCTACTTGCGAAACATTAAGTGCGTAGGTGATTAAATTATTAAGTAAGGTGCTTAAAAAAAGTACCTTACTATTTTTGTAAGGAGTAGTTATGCAAGTAAAAAAAGGATATTTTTATTTTATTAAAGATTATTTTTTTGATATTGTAAAAGATCAAGAACTAATGCAAAATAAGGAAAATGGAAATAAAAGGCCATGTTATTATTGTTTTAAAGATAACCAAAATAGTGATATTATTTGGTTTGTGCCAGTAAGTACAAGAACAAAAAAGTATCGAACAATATATAATAAAAAAATTCAAAATCAAATAAAAAACAATAAAACTCCTAATGTCGATACAATTGTTTTTGGTAAAGTTAGTGGAAAAGAAAATGTTTTTTTAATACAAAATATGTTTCCAATTATAGAAAGATTTGTAGAAAATGAATTTATGAGGAAAAGACAACCTGTAATTATTACATATGCTTTACAACAAGAAATTGAAATGAAAGCAAATAAAATATTTAATATGGTAAAAAACGGATATAGTTATTTAGTTTATCCTAATATACTAAATATTAAAAATATTATGGAAAAAGAACTTAAGAAGCAAAATAAAATTATAGATTTTTTTACAAATAATGATAATACTTTTAAAGAAGAAATTATAAATATTTTTAACGAAACACAAAGTTTAGATGAAATTAAAGATTATATAAAAATTGTTGATAACATAAATCAAAATGTAGGACAAGCTATGTTGAAAATTTATAATTCACCTACTTCAATAGAAGAACTAAAAGAAAATATTATAAATTATTTGAATGTGTTTTTATTTAACTAATAATAAAAGATTATTGAAAAATAATAGTTAAAGTTAGATGAATTAAAAATATTAAGGAAATATTAGAAAAGGGATATGCTTATATAAAGTATATCTCTTTTTTTTTTGAAAAATTTTTCAAAAAAGTACCATTTAGAAAAATTTTTAAGTTTTTATATAGTAAGAGGATAAAAAATGAATAAAAAAACTAAAAACTTAAACATAAGAAAAGATAGAATTTTTATAGCATTAAGTAGGACTATGTCCTATAGACGATTCATGTCTAAAAAGTATTAGCAAAAAGTTGCATAAAGGAAGTGAAGTATTTATGATGAAATGAAAAAAGTTGTAATAGAAATAATATGGTATAAATTTATCAAAAAGTGAACATTATTATAAATAACATACCCAAAATTAAATAAGGAGGATATAGATTTGAGCAGAAAATCTGGTAAAAAAATCAACAAACTAGACAATCCTGAAAGCTATAATGTCGGCATATATATTAGAACAGCAAGAGTGTTAAAAGATGTTGATGTAATACAATACCAAAAAGAAAGAGTTGAAGAATATTGTGTGCAATTAGGATTACATATAAAAGAAGTATATATAGATGCAGGAATAGATGAGTTTGCTAAAGACAAACCAGCATATAAAAAAATGATACAAGATATTATAGAAAAGAAAATTAATTTAATTGTAACAGCAAACTTACTTAGAATCGCAAGAAATAAAAATGAACTTATAGAAATAGTAAATTTACAAAATGAATTAGGATTTAGAACATTATTGTCAGATTCAAGAGAAGAAATACAAATTAATAATGTAAATACCGATGGAATAAGTGAATTTATAGAAGAAAATGATATTGAATTTTAGAAATTTTATTTTAATCTGTATGAAGTAAAATAAAATTGTCTATAATGTGATTAAAGACTTGGAAGGAGGAGGCTTAGATGGTTTATAATGTAATGACATTTGTTAATGATGTAGAAACTAAAAGTGAAAATATAAAAATAAAAAATAAATTAGTATATGAAGTATTAAATAGATATATAAGAGAAAAAGAGAATGAAAAAGTCAAGGACAAGGCATTGAATAATTAAATTTGGGATGGTATAATAAAAATAACATAGTTTTGCTGTTTTTATATGTACCATTTTTTATGAGGAGGTACATAATGAGAGCAGGGTTATATTGTAGAGTATCAACAGATGCTCAAGTAGAAGGATATTCTATTGATGCTCAAAAACAATTGCTAGAGGCTTACTGTATATCTAAAGAAATTTCGGACTATGAATATTATATTGATGGAGGTTATAGTGGTAGTAATCTTAATAGACCTAGTATAAAGAAGCTGTTAGATGACGTAAGAGCAAAAAAAATTGATTATGTAATAGTCTATAAACTAGATAGAATTTCAAGAAGTCAAAAAGATACTTTATATTTAATCGAAGAAGTCTTTAATCCTAATAATATAGGTTTCATATCAATAAGGGAAAATTTTGATACAACAACACCATTTGGGAAGGCTATGATAGGAATTTTATCAGTATTTGCACAATTAGAAAGAGAAACAATTTATGAAAGAACAAGAATGGGAATGAAAGAAAGAGTTAAGTCAGGACTATGGATGGGAGGTGGACTTACACCACTAGGATATGATTATGACAGAAATACAGGAACATTAGTAATAAAGCCTAAACAAGCTGAAATGATAAGGCAAGTCTTTAAATTATATCTCGAAGGAATGTCGCCAGATATAATTAATGATACTTTAGGAATGTCAGGAGAAACTGTAGTTAGGAAAGTATTAAGAAGTCCAGTTTATATAGGTAAAATTCCCTATAAAGGGGAAATATATGAAGGCAAACATGAACATATAATTAGTGATGAATTGTTTTACGAAGTACAAGAAATGCTGAAAAAAAGAGGAAATAATGATTTGAAAAAATCAAGTTACTTACTTTCAGGACTAATTTATTGTGGGTATTGTGGAGCAAAATTCAGATACCAAAAATGGACAGAAAACTCAACAAAAGTATATTGCTATTCTCAGCAGAAAAGTAGACCAAGATTAATTAGAGATCCTAATTGTCCCAACATTAGAGCAGAAGCAGACGAAGTAGAAAAATATGTTCTAAATGAATTGTTTAAATTATCACTTGACGATAACTATTTTGATAAAAGAATGACAGATAATATAAAAGATTCCGAAGAATTTGCAGAAAGTAGACTAAAAGAGATAGACAAGCAGATTGAAAATTTAGTAAGTGCTTTAGCAGAAGGATATTTTACAAATGAAATAAGAGATAAAATGAAAAACTTAGAAGATGAAAAAAAGAGAATTGAAAAAATAATAAATAACAAAAAGAAAAAGGACATAAGTATAAAGAATTTCAAAGACAAGATAGAAAATTTACATGAAGTATGGAATGATTTATCTTTCCAAGAGCAAAGAAATATATTAGTTTCTTTAATAAACAAAATAGTAATAAAAGACAATAACATTATGATATACTACAACAATGTAGTTTAATTTTTTAAGTCATACTTCAACTAACATATAATCGTTCCAATGATAATTGGAGAAGTTAGAAGATATTTAAGAGACAATAATCCAATAAGAGTTAGTCGCTCTATAAGAGACTTAGCATATAAAGCAATACAAGCAAGAGAAAAACTAACCAAAGAAGAGGGTAAAGAGCCTACGATAGAAAAAATTGCAAAAGAGATTGGAGTTCCAAAAGAGGAAATTGCATTTAGCTTTGATGCGATACAAGATCCTATATCTCTGCAAGAACCAATTTATAAAGATGGTGCAGAAAATATATTTATAATGGATCAAGTTAGTGATACCAAAAATACAGATGAAAAATGGGCAGAAAATTTAAGCTTAGCAGAGGCAATGAAGAAGTTAAATAAAAGAGAAAAAATAATAATAACAAAAAGATTTTTTGACGGAAGGACACAAATGGAAGTTGCAGAAGAAATAGGTATTTCACAAGCACAAGTTTCAAGGCTTGAAAAAACGGCTATACAAAGAATAAAGAAAAGTTATAAATAAAATAAAAGCTCCCTTAGCATAAAAGCTAATAAGGGAGTTTTTTAGAAAGAATGAAATTATTTAATTGCAAAGTTATAAAAGATATTGTATAATAAGTTATATTAAAATCTATTAATTTTTTTCGTGTATATTTCTATACAAAGAAAATCAGTTTTAAATTATTATTCAAAAAGAAAGGAGAGGTTTATTTGGAATTAGAATTAAATAATGAAGTAGAGAAGGGTGCTATCTCTAATGATAGTGCTATTAGTGAATTTACTAAGGAATTATCAAAAACGTTAGAAATTGAGGATTTATTTTCTTATCGAAAACCAATTGACAATGGCGAATTTACAGATGGAAATCTTATTAAATTGGAGGAAGAATACAAAAAAATAGTTAATGAATTTCTTAATATTCAAGAATTTGGGGATGGTAAGATTTATGAAGTTTTAGATTTTGGAAAGAACTATGATTTAATTAGAGAATATGACAAAGAAATAGAAGAAATAATAAATTTACAAGTTCCAAAAGGTACACTGCCCAAAAATTGCAAAATAGGGATGCTGTTACATAAGGAAAATGATGAATTTTTGATAGATAAAGAAATGACACAAGAGATGTATTATAAAATGAAAGAATATGAAACAAAATTACTTAATGAACAGGAAAAATATTTGAAAAAGATGAGAAAAGATGGAGAGCTATATTACGTTAAAAAAATAGAACGGAGATTGCAAATCTTGGAAAACAGAACTAAGTTATAATGGTGAGACCTTTCAAGAAATAGATATTCCGCATGATGTTTATCATCAAATATGTCCAGGCTCTATCATTAAATATGAAAAGGGTAGGTATGTTGTAGTAGAAGGAGAAAGCATTTTTGATTTATACAAAAATTTGCCAATAGATGAACAGTATTGCAAAATGGAAAATGTATATTATACACCTAAGGGAAAATTAACTAAAAATCAATTAGATGCATTAAATGAAATGCAAAATGAAAAGCCAAAGGAAGAAAGCTTTTTTGAAAAGATTTATGATAAGCTTAAAGAGTTTAAGCAGAGAATAATGGATATTTTTAACAGATAAATAAAAAAACATAACTAACCCAAGCTTCCTTAGCATAAAATAGTGCTAAGGAGGGTTTTTTTATATGGGAACGAAAGGACTGGACTTTAAGCATAAAGAAGTAGTAAATATCACAGATGGAAGAAGACTTCGGATATGTGCAAGATGTGACGGCAGATTTAGAATCAGGGATAATTACCTCTATAATAGTTCCAGGAACGAATAGTAAAATAAGCATATTCGCAGGAAATAACGACATAGTGATACCATGGAAAAATATAAAATGTATTGGAGACGATATAATACTAGTAGAAATATAGAAAATTTTTAAAAAATATTTCACATTATAGACACAAATATGGTATATAATATATAATAGTATTAAATTGAGAGGAATGATTAAATATATGAACACCACAATATTAGTTGTAGATGATGAACAAAGAATGAGAACACTTTTGAAGGACTTTTTAGTAAAAAAAGACTATAATGTAATAGAAGCAAAAGACCGGAGAAGAAGCATTAGAAATATTTTCAGAAAAGCAAGATATAATAAAATTAATACTATTAGATGTTATGATGCCAAAACTAGATGGATGGTCTGTTTTAAGACAAATAAGACAAACATCAAAAGTTCCAATAATAATGCTTACAGCAAGAGGAGAAGAACAGGACGAGCTATTTGGATTTGAGCTTGGAGTAGACGAATATATATCAAAGCCATTCAGTCCAAAAATACTAGTTGCAAGAGTAGAAGCAATATTAAATAGGACAAACCCAAAGGCAAATAAAGTAATAGAATGTGGTGGAATAGAGATAGACGAAGATGGAAGAACAGTTAAGGTAGATGGTAAGATTGTTGAAATGAGTCTTAGAGAATATGAACTACTAAAATATTTAGTAGATAATAAAGGAATAGCACTTCCAAGAGAAAAAATATTAAATAATGTATGGAATTACGATTATTATGGAGATTCAAGAACAATAGATAGTCACATCAAAAAAATTAGACACAAACTTGGTAAAAAGGGTAAATATATAGAAACAATGAGAGGTATAGGATATAAATTTGAAGTTAGATAGTAAAAAAATAATAATAAAATTAAAAAATAAATTTCACACAATAAGAACTAAGTTATTTTTAACATTGACCGTAACAATTGCAATTATAATTGGTCTTCTTGTAGTCACAAATAGTATTGTACTTGAAAAATACTATTTATATTCTAAACAAGAAGAATTAATGTCAGCATATAAATTAATAAATGACTACTACAATGGTGTAAATACTGGACAAAATATGGAAGTAGAACTAGAAAAAATGGAGCTAAGCAATAACTTTGACATACTTATAAAAGTAAATAACACGATATATGCATCAAGTAGAGACTTTGTATCTTCATTAAGTGATGAATTAGTCGATAGAGATAGACTAAATGAAAATATATTATACAATTCTGATAATGTAACAATAAAGAGAGTAATAGATAATAAAACAGGGTTATCATTTATATTACTCTCTGCAACACTAGATAATGGATATGAATTATACATAAGAGTTGCAATTATATCTATACAAGAGAGTGTGCAAATTGCAAATAAATTCTTAGTATTGATAGGTTTTATAGCAATAATTATAAGTGGAATAGTAGTACTTGTTATATCTAAAAAATTCACATCACCAATAGAAGAATTGCAAGATATAACAAAAAGAATATCAGAACTGGATTTTAGCCGTAGATACCAAGAGAATAATTCAAAGGACGAGATAAATAGTTTAGGCAAAAACATAAATATCATGACAGATACATTAGAGAGAACAATAAACCAATTAAAAAGCTCGAATATAGAACTTGAAAAGGATATTGAAGAAAAGTCAAAAACAGATGAAATGAGAAAGCAGTTTATATCAGATGTTTCTCACGAACTAAAAACCCCTATTGCATTGATACAAGGATATGCAGAAGGGTTAGTTGAAAACGTAACAAAAGACGAGGAAAGCAGAAAATTCTATGCAGAAGTTATACTTGACGAGTCTAATAAAATGGACACATTAGTAAAGAAACTACTTGAACTTATGAAACTAGAATATGGAAAAATGAAATTTAATTTAACAAAATTCAATATCAGTGAACTTATTAGTGAAGACATTAGAAAATCAAAAAAGATGTTAGAAGAACAAAAGATAGAAATAGAGTTTAGTAATGAACCAATGTATGTTATAGCAGACGAATTTTATATAGAGCAAGCATTCACTAATTATTTTACAAATGCTATAAAAAATGCATCAGAAGTAGAAGGAAAAAAAGAAATAAAAATAAGCTATGAAATAAACCAAAATAAAGTTAAAATTAAAGTATTTAACACAGGAGAAAATATTGCAGAAGAAAATCTAAATAGAATTTGGAATAGGTTCTATAAAGTAGATACATCAAGAAATAGAGAAAACGGTGGAACAGGAATAGGATTATCACTTGTTAGAGCAATAATGGTAAGCACAAATAATAAATATGGTGTAGAGAATAAAGAAAATGGAGTAGAATTTTATTTTGAGTTAGATCTAGCAGATAAATAATTACCAAAATATATTGAAAAAAACGACAATTTATTATAGAATAATAAGCAGAATTTGTTTATAAAAAATAAAAAAAATTTTAAAATATCACAAAATGTAGAAAACTTTTTTATTTAGTATACTAATTATGACAAAAAATTCATGAAAAAGAATGTATACTTAAATGTAAGAAGCAGAGGTGGTAGGGATGTTTCAAAATATAGTTCAAGAAGAAGAACAAGAAAATATAATAGAAGAAGCTACAAAGACAAGACAAGAAGATATAAAAGTTACTATAAAAAAATTATTTACAGTGCCAAATATACTTATGTATATTCTATCTTTGGCACTTTCAACAGTCTCTCGGTATAAGCGGGATGGCTCCATTTGGACTAGCTATATTTGCAGCAGCCCTTTCAAATGGAATACCAGCAGGAATTGTATACATAGCAACTGTAATTGGAACAGCTATTGGCTTCGGTGGAAGCGGAGTTTTGACATACATATTGACATCTTTGGTATTCGTTGCAATGGTTTTAATTTTCAAACCATGGTATGAAGAAGAATACAAAAGCGAAAGAAGAAAACTTGGAAAATATGTATTTGCATCAACTGTTTTAGTACAATTCATTCAAATATTATTTAGAGGATTTTTATTCTATGATGCACTTTTAGCAATAATGACAGGAATGGTAACATACATATTCTATAAAATATTCGCATCATCTATAATCACAATAAGTGAGTATAATATAAAAAAAGCATTCACAGTTGAGGAAGTTGTTGGGACAAGCTTAATGCTTAGCATTGGAACTTGTGCCCTTAGAGATTTTTCAATATTTGGATTTGAAGTCAAAATTATTTTAAGTATCTTAATAGTTCTAATCTTAGGTTGGAAACAAGGAATATTAATTGGTGGAACCAGTGGAATAGTAATAGGTGCAGTAATTCGGTATAATAGGAAATGGAGATATAAGCTTGCTTGCATCTTTTGCACTTTCTGGAATGATTGCAGGAGTACTTAGTAGGTTTGGCAGAATAGGGGTAATAGTAGGATTTACCATAGGTAATATTTTGCTATCTTTTGTTGAAAATGGGAATACTGTACCAATAATATATACAAGAGAAATATTAATAGCATCACTTGGACTTTTGCTAGTTCCAAAGAATATACAAATAAATATAGAAGACTTTTTTGGCAAGGATTTATATCTTCCTACTGGAAGTGCATATAATTTTGAAACTAATGCAGATACAGTATATAAACTAAATACAGTTTCAGAAACAATAAATGAAATGTCTAGAACATATAAGGAAGATCAAAATACAACTGATAAAAAAGAAGCATTTATTCAAGAGCTAGGAAGTAAGCTTGAAGATATGCAAGATAATGTGCTATATGAAGATTTGGCAAATGAAGAAAACAAATTAACTTCTGAAATTTTTGATATATTAGTTGAAAAGGAAAATATATCAAAAGAAGATATAATAAAACTTTTAGAAAACAGAAATGAGTATGTTTTAGGATATGAAGACTTTGATACAAATATGAAGATAGAAGAAGATATAGAAAAAGTCGCAGAACTTATAAATGAAACATATAAGATAGAAAAAGTAAATAATCTATGGAAACACAGAATAAATGAAAATAAAAAAGTAATATCTAGCCAATTAAATGGAGTGTCAAAGGCAATTTCAAGTGTTGCAAAAAATATATTTGACAAAAGTGAGGATTTCGAAGAAGAAGAAAAAGAAATAACTTTACTTTGTGCTCAAAGAGAAATTGAAATTTTAGATATAAAGATAAAAAGGCTAGAAAATAAAAGATATATAATAAATATATATAAAGCTCCTTGCAAAGACGACGAACAATGCAGAACAGAAGAGATAGAAAAGATATTGTCAAAAGCATTAGGAGAAGATATAGTCATACAAAAAGAAGTATGTGCTGTAAAAAATAAACAAAATCTTTGCAAACAGATATATATTTCAAAAGATAGATTTCTTTTGCAGATAGGAATAGCAAAAGAAAATAAAAAAGGATTTAGCGTATCAGGCGATTATAGTGAACAAACAAAGTTAGACGATGGAAAATATTTAGTAGCACTTAGTGATGGGATGGGAAACGGACCAGAAGCTATGAAATCAAGCAAAATAGCTGTAAAAATGCTAACTAGAATGCTTGAAAGTGGCTTTGACAGAGATACATCAATGGAATTAATAAATAGTAGTATGTATATAAATTCAGTAGAAGACAATTATGCAACACTTGATGTAGCAATACTTGATCTATACTCTGGAAATATTGAATTTATGAAAAATGGAGCCTGCCCTACATACATAAAAAATAGAAAACAAGTAAATGTCATAAAATCTATATCTCTGCCAGCTGGAATACTAGACAAAATAGACCTAGTCGTATATGATAAAGACTTATCAGATGGAGATATAATTGTAATGACAACTGATGGAATACTTGAAGCAAATTCTGAATATGAAAATAAAGAAATATGGGTAAAGAATTTATTAGAAGAAATGGAAACCGATAGTGTCCAAAAGATTGCAAATATCTTACTAAAAGAAGCGGTGGACAATGATTTTGGAGTAGCAAAAGACGATATGACAGTTATCGTTATGAAAATAAAGAAAATGTAGATAATAATTATAAAAAACTAATACTATAAATTGATAAAGTAAACATTAATACAATTTTAAGAAATAACTAGTCCAAAAAGACTAGTTATTTTCTTGAATTTGTGCTATAATATACACTATGAGTTTAAAAATAATATATGGTAAAGCTGGAAGTGGAAAAAGTACATACCTATTTAAATACATAGGAAGTATTATAAATAATCCACAAAAAATATATATAGTAACACCAGAACAGTTCTCTTTTACCGCAGAAAGAAGGCTTTTAGAATGCACAAAGGGAGCTGCTATTAATGCTGAGGTTTTGACATTTAGCCGTATGGCATATAGGCTAATAAATGAAATAGGAAATAATCTTAAAACAATGGAAGCCTTTGGTAGATCTATATTAATATATGACTTATTAGAAAAATCAAAAGATAAACTTAATCTCTTAGGAAAGAGTATGCAAAATGTAGAAATAATAGAAAATGCGCTAACAGAATTTAAAAAGCATAATATTACGAAAGACAAACTAAGAGAAAGTGTAAATCAGGTAGAAGATACATACCTAAAAATGAAATTAGAAGATGTGTCACAAATATATGAAGAATATGAAGATAGTATAAAAGATAAATTTTTAGATGAACAAAATGCTTTAACAATTCTCGCAGAAAATATAAAAAATACAGATATGTTTAATGACAGTATAATATGTATAGATGAGTTTGCCGGGTTTACTCCACAAGAATATAGCGTAATATCTGAGCTTATGAAGGTATCAAAAGAAGTTAATATCGCAATATGTGCAGATAGTTTAGAAAATGACGAAAGTAAAACTCAAGAGACCGATATATTCTATAACAACAAACTTGCAATTAACAAATTAATAAATTTAGCTACTTTAAATAATGTAGAAGTTTTAAAACCTGTCTTTTTAGATAAAAATATGAGGTTAAAGAATAATGAACTTATACATTTAGAGCAAAATATATATGCAAATATATACAAAAAATATAATGGCGAGAGTAACAATATAAAGCTATTTTTAGCAAATAATCCATACTCTGAAGTCGAATATATAGCAAGTAAAATCACAGAAGAGGTAAGAGAAAATAATTATAGATACAAAGACATAGGAATAATTACAAAAGACCTAGAGCTATATTCTTCTCTAATAAAAGCAATCTTTGCAAAATATGATATTCCAGTATATATAGACTTAAAAAAAGATTTAAGCCAAAACATACTCATAAAATACATAATAAGCTTATTAGATGTTTTTGCAAAGAATTGGTCTTATGAAAGTGTAATTGCATACATGAAAACTGGCTTTTGTGATATAGAAAAAAATGATCTATATGTCCTTGAAAATTATTGTAAAAAATGGGGGATAAAATATAGCAAATGGTATAAAGACGACTGGGATTATGGAGATATAGATAAAGATTATATAAATAATCTAAGAAAAAAGGTAGTAGACCCACTTCTAGAATTTAAAGAAAAATGTTACAAAAATGAAACAGCTCAAAATATAACAAAAACTATATATGAATTTTTAATACAGAATGAAATAGATTTGAAATTAAAGATAAAAGCAAAAGAACTGGAAAAAGAAAATCCAGAACTGGAAGAAGAATATCAAGCAAGTTTTAATACAGTTGTAAAAATATTGGACGAAATTGTAAAAATATTCGGAGAAGAAAAGATAGGTTTTGAAAAATATATGGAATTTTTGAAAATATCATTCTCAGAAAATGAACTTGGAAAAATTCCAGCAGGAATGGACCAAGTTACAGTTGGAGATGTAGATAGATCAAAAAGCCATAGCGTAAAAATAATCTTCATAATAGGGCTAAATGATGGAAGTTTCCCAAGTGTAAATAATAACGAAGGATTTTTAAATGATTCAGATAGAGAGGCTTTGAAAAATATAGATATTGAACTTGCAAAAACAACTTTAGAAGCTTTATACAATGATAACTTTAATATATACAAGGCATTTACAACGAGTGAAGAAAAGTTATACTTATCATATGTATCAACAGATAGTGATGGCACACCAAAAAAACCATCTACACTTTTATTGAAGATAAAAAAAATCTTTCCAAACTTAAAAGAAGAAAGCGATATAATAACAAAACCTGATATAATCGCAAATAAAAAAGTGACTTTTGACGAGCTTTTATCAAATATCAGGAATTATAGAGATAAAAAAGAAATAAATAATGTTTGGTTTAAAGTATATGATATATTAAAAAATGATAAGGAATGGAGTGAAAAACTCAAAAATGCAATAAAGGCATTAGATTTTTCAAATAATCCAGAAAATATAAATAAAGAAAATATTCAAAGGCTTTATGGAAATACTTTAAAAACAAGCATTTCTAGATTAGAAACATACAAATCATGTCCATTTTCATTTTATCTAAATTATGGTTTAAAACTAAAAGAACAAGACAATTTCAAGTTGCAAAGTATTGACACAGGAAGTTTTATGCATAATGTAGTAGATGCATTTTTTGAAAGGTTAAAGACAGAAAACTTAAATGTAAGAGAGATAGAAGATGATGTAATTCAAAAGCTTGTAAATGAAATCATAGAAGAAAAAATAGGACTTCCTGAGAATTATATCCTTACAAGTTCAGCAAAGTTTAGAAGTCAAACAATTAGGCTAAAAAGACTTATACTAAAAGCAATGAAGTATTTAATAAGAACAATAAAAGAAAGTGATTTTGATGTTTTTGGAACAGAGGTAGAATTTGGTACAAATAAAACATATCCACCAATAACAATAGATTTAGAAGATGGAAGAAAAGTTGAAATAATCGGAAAAATAGACAGAGTAGATATAGCAGAAGATGGAGAACAAAGATATTTAAGAATTATTGACTACAAATCCTCTGTGCGAAACATAGATTTTGCCGATGTTGTATATGGTTTGCAGCTTCAACTTCTAACATATCTAGATGCAGTTTCTAAAGCGGAAGATGTAAATCCAGCAGGAATCTTATATTTTAACTTAATAGAGCCGGTAATTACTTCATCAGGAGAAAAAACAGAAGAAGAGTTAGAAAAAGAAATAAGAAAAAATTTCAAAATGAAGGGATTAGTTCTTGCAGATGTACGAGTTGTAAAAATGATGGATAAGACATTAGATACTGGATATTCAGATATAATTCCAGCGTATGTAGGAAGTAAGGACTTAAGTGAGAAAAAATCTTCAGTCGCATCAAAGGAAGAATTTGAGTTATTACAAAAGTATATTATAAAAACTATAAAAGATATATCAAAAGAAATCTTGAGTGGGAATATTGATATAAAACCATATAATAAAAACAAAACTACATATTGTGATTATTGTAAATATAAAGCGGTGTGTGGATTTGACAAAAATAAAGCAGGAAGTACTTATAACTATATTCCAAAATTGACAAAAGAAGAGGCATTTGAAAAGATAAAACAAGAAAATTAGGAGTGTGTCATTAAATGAGAACAATAGGAATCACAGGAATTTCCGGAGCAGGAAAAACTACAATTTCAGAACAAATATGCAAATTAAAAAATGCAAAACATATCAATGCAGACAAAATCGCAAAAGACTTAACTAAGTCAGGTTCTGGATATTATAAAGAAGTAGTAGAAAAATTTGGAGACAGAATATTAAAAGAAAATAAAGAGATAAATAGAAAAAAATTGGCAGATCTAATATTTTCTGATAAAGCAGAAAAAGGAAAACTTGATAAAATTACATATAAACATATTGTACCAAAAATAGAAGAAGAAATTTCAAACGCAGAGGGTTATGATACAGTTGTAATAGATGCTCCTCTTTTGTTCGAGGCAGGGTTAAATAAGATATGTGATGTAACAATAGGTGTTGTTGCAGAAAAAGAAACCTGCATAAAAAGAGTAATGGGAAGAGATAAAATCAATGAAAATGCAGCAACAGACAGAATAAACAGTCAAAAAAATCAAACTTTCTTTAAGATAAACTGCGATTATTGTATATATAATGAAATTGGCAGTGATATTGAAACTCAGATAAAAGAAATTTTAGAAGGAAAAAACCTATCAAACAAAAATGTAATTCATGTATATAATAATGGAGTAGAATACTTGCAATTTAGGAAACTATTAGAATACGAGGATAAAGTAAAACATTGTTATACGTTAAAACCACTAGATTTTGGTAAATTCCAGATTAGAAAAGACGAAGTCCTTGAACAATATAAAAGGGTATGCCAATTTTTAAATATTAATGAGAAAAATATATATAAACCTCTTCAATGTCATACAGATGTAGTAAAAAGTGTAAACTATGAAGAGCCAGGCATTCATAAGGAAAACTTTAAAAATATTGATGGGTTTGTAACTAGCAAAAAAGATAAAGTATTAGCCCTAACATTTGCTGATTGTAATTGTTTGTATTTCTATGACCCAGTAAAAAATGCAATTGGAAATGTCCATGCAGGATGGAGAGGAACTCATAAAGAAATTGCAAGAGAATCTGTGAAAGTTTTAAAAGAAGAATATGGATGTAACCCTAAAGATTTGATTTGCATTATGGCACCAAGTATAAGAAAATGCTGCTTTGAAGTAGACGAAGATGTAAAGGAAATGTTTGAAAGCAAGTTTAAATATACAGGGAGAATAGACGAAATAATTCAAAAATCAGATGTTCATGGAAAATATTATATAGACACTCAATTAATAAATAGAATAATTTTAGAAGAAGAAGGTATGCTTCCAGAAAATATAATTGAAAGTGAGATTTGTACTAAATGTAATTCAAATAAACTTCATTCATATAGAAGTGAAGGAGAATTAGTTGGAAGAAATACAAGTGTGATTTGCTTGATTTAGCATAATAAGTTCTAATGTAATAATATTTATTTTTCAAGATGCTTGTCGTTTGCAGCCTACGAATTGAATTTTTAATAAAGTAGGCTGCAAAAGTCGCACTTCGCTTTGCTCCGTTTGGTCGCTGAGACGCGCATCTTTTAAATAAATATTATTACATTGAAAAATATAGTTATGAAGTAGGGGGAAAAGATATGAAACCTAAGGCTTTAAATATAGGAGATACTATTCGGAGTTGTTGCACCATCTAATCCAATCATTGGAGAAAATAAAGAAGAGCTAATGAGAGCAAAAGAAATAGTAGAAAAAAGTGGATTTAAAGTAAAACTTTCAAAAAATATCTTCTCTAATAAAAATGGATACAGTAATTCAGCAAAGGAAAAAGCAGATGATATTAATGATATGTTTAGAGATAAAGATGTAAAAATGATTTGGTGCGCTAAACGGTGGCAACAATTCTAATAATACATTTGATTATATTGATTATGAATTGATTAAAGAAAATCCAAAAATAGTATGTGGATTTAGTGATATAACCTCGTTAATTAATGTAATTACACTTAAAACAGGACTTGTAACGTTTAGTGGGACAAACTTTAAAACTATTGCAACAGACGAAACAGATTATAGCTATAAAGAAGCATTAAAAAGATTTGTAGATAAAAGCTTAGAAATTGGTGTAAAAGGAGAAAAATATTTAAGTCTGCAAGAAGGAGTAGCAGAAGGTGAACTTATAGGAGGGAATTTATGCTTGATGCACGAATTTGCAGCTGGAAAATATAAGGCAGATTTTAAAAATAAAATATTATTCTTAGAAGAATTAGGACTTGAAACCCCACCAGAAGCTGCAAGTAACTTTGCAGAATTTATGAAACAGAACAATGTATTTGATGAAATTTCTGGACTTTGGATTCGGAAACTATGAACATGAAAGTGGAGCTAGTCTAGAAAAAATTATCTTTGATGTTTTAAATTTGCCAAATAAAAAATATAGTTTTCCGATTATTAAGTCAAATAATTTCGGACATATTGATACAAAGACAGTTATTCCTATCGGAACAAAAGCTAGGATTGATACAACTAAAGAAGTTAAAATAGAATTAATAGAAAATTGTGTAATTTAGAAAGGATATATTAATGGCAAGTAGTTTAGACGAACTAAAAAAAGAAATAGATGGTTGCAGAAAATGTAGATTATGCGAAGGAAGAAAAAATATTGTCTTTGGTGTAGGCAAGCCTAATGCTGATTTGATGTTTATAGGAGAAGGACCGGGTGCTGACGAAGATGAGCAAGGAGAGCCTTTTGTTGGAAAAGCGGGAAAACTTATGGACAAAGCTTTTGACGGTGTAGGCATTAAAAGAGAAAATGTATACATAGCAAACATTGTAAAATGTAGACCACCTAAAAATAGAGATCCTGAAGATGATGAAGCAAGTATTTGTATAGATTATCTAAACGAACAAATAAGATTAGTAAACCCAAAGATAATAGTGCTATTAGGCCGAATTGCTTTAAATAATATACTTGGCAAAGAATATGGCATAACAAAAGATAGAGGAAGATGGATTGAAAAAGATAATATTCTTTATATGCCAATTTGGCATCCAGCAGCACTTCTTAGAGACGAAAGTAAAAAAATAGACTTTTGGAAAGATTTAAAAGAAGTAAAACAAAAATTAGAACTTATGGAGAACGAAAATGGATAAAGAAGAAATACAAGAAATTGCAAGTAAATGTTTAAGTTGTAATGCAAAACCTTGTAGAAAAGGTTGCCCTCTTACAAACGATATAACAGAGTTTATAAAATGTATCAAAAAAGAAAAATATAGAGAAGCTTACGAAATTTTATTGGATACAACTATACTTCAACCAATATGTGGAAGAATTTGTCCACACAAAAAACAATGTCAAGGATCTTGTATAAAAGGAATAAAGGGCGATGCGGTTGATATAGGGAAACTTGAAACATTTATTGGAGATATGGCAATAGAAAATAATTGGCCAATTAAAAAAATAGATGAAAAGCTAAAAAATAAAAAAGTAGCAATAATAGGAGGAGGACCTGCTGGGATAACAGCTTGTGCATATCTCGCAAGGAGAGGTTTTTCAGTAAAAATATTTGAAAAACATAACAACATTGGAGGACTTCTTGTACATGGAATACCTGATTTTAGACTTCCAAGAAAAGTAATAAAAGAGACTATACAAAAGGTTTTAGATTTAGGAATAGAGATAGCTACAAATCAAGAGTTAGGAGTGAACTTAAAATTAGACGAACTAGAAAAAGAATATGATGCAATTTTACTTTGCTTTGGTGCAAATATTTCTTCAAAAATGAATATAGAAGGAGAAGATTTAAAACGGTGTATATGGCGGAAATGAATTATTAGAAAATCAGAACTATCCAGATTTTGAAGGAAAAACAGTTGCAGTAATAGGTCGGTGGAAATACTGCAATGGACGTTGCAAGAACAGTAAATAATAAAAAAGCTAAAAAAGTCTATGTAATATATAGAAGAGCAAGAGCTCAAATGCCAGCAGAAAAAGAAGAGATAGATTCTGCAATAAATGAAGGAGTTGAGTTTTTATTTCAAAATAATATAGTAAAAATTTTAGGAAAAGATAAAGTAGAAAAATTAGAGTGCATAAAAACAGAATTAATAAAAGTAGAGGGCGAAAGGGAAAAACCAGTAAACATAGAAGGAAGCAATTATTTAATGGATATAGACTATGTGATAATGGCACTTGGATCAAAACCAGAAAATAAAATATTAGAAGAATTAGGAGTAGAAAGAACAAATAGAGGATATATTAAAGTTGATGAAAATCAAATGACATCAAGAGAAAAAGTATTTGCAGCAGGAGATTTAATTGAAGTAAAATCAACTGTTGCTTGGGCAGCAAGGTCTGGAAGAGATGCAGGAGAAAAGATTGCTAAATATTTGAAGTGATATGTGATTTTAAAAAGAATAATAATATTAATTTAAAAGAGCTGCTAGCGACGGGCCGTAGCGAAACGAAGGGCGACTTTTGCAGCCCACATTAATAAAATTTATAATTAGTGGGCTGCAAAGAAACAAAGCTCTTGAAAAATTAATATTGTTATTCTTTTATTATATTTTTTAATGTCTAAAATGTCTCATTCCTGTAAATATCATTGTCATACCATATTCATTGCATCTATCAATAGAATCTTGATCACGAAGTGATCCACCAGGTTGAACTATTGCTGTGATTCCAGCTTCGTGTGCTGCTTTTACGCAATCATCAAATGGGAAGAATGCATCAGATGCAAGAACAGCTCCTTTTGTTACGTTATCGCCAATAAGTTCTTTTGAATGTTCTACACATTGTTTTACTGCCCAAATTCTATTAACTTGTCCAGGACCAATACCTATTGTTTGTTTATCTTTTGCAAGAACTATACCATTAGATTTTGCAAATTTTACAACTTTAAGTCCAAATAACATATCTTCAAGTTCTTTATCAGTAGGTTTTCTATCAGTTACAACTTTGTAATCATCTAAAAGTTTTGAATCTATTGTTTGAACTATTATTCCACCATTTATCTTTTTAATATCATAAGATTCAGGTGCTTGTTTTACTTTAATAGAAGGAAGTTCAAGAAGTCTTAGGTTCTTCTTAGTTTGTAAAATTTCTAATGCTTCTTTTTCGAATGAAGGAGCAACTATAACCTCTAAGAATATATCCTTCATTTCCTCTGCCATTTTTGCCGTAACTTCTCTATTTACTGTAACGATACCACCGAAAATAGATGTTTTATCTGCTGCAAAAGCTTTTGCCCAAGCTTCATATATATCTTTTCCAGAACCAACGCCACAAGGGTTTCCGTGTTTACAAGCAACAACAGTTGGCTCTTCAAATTCTTTTAATAATTCCAAAGCTCCATTTGTATCGTTGATATTATTAAATGATAATTCTTTTCCATTTAATTGTTTAGCAATAGTTAAAGAACCTTCACATTTGCCAATCTCTTTATATAAAGCGGCTTTTTGGTGTGGATTTTCTCCATATCTCATTTCTTGTACTTTTTCATAAGTTAGGGTTAAGGCATTTGGAAAACTTTCGTCTTTTCTTTCAGATTTTAAATAATTAAAGATCATAGCATCATAATTTGCTGTGTGTTCAAAAACTTTATTCATTAAGTAAAATTTAGTATCTAGTGATACTGTTCCATTAGATTTTAATTCATTTAGAACGATTTCATAATCAGCAGGGTCGGTTACAACTGTAACATCTTGATAATTTTTAGCAGCACTTCTAAGCATTGTAGGTCCACCTATATCAATATTTTCAACACATTCTGCTCTAGTTACATTTTCTTTTAAAATAGTTTGCTTGAAAGGATAAAGATTAACAATAACAAAATCAATTGTATCTACTCCTAAATCTTTTAATTGTTTCATATGTTCTTCTTTTGCCCTCATAGCAAGAATTCCAGCATGAACCTTTGGATGTAAAGTTTTAACTCTTCCGTCTAAACATTCAGGAAATCCAGTAAGATCTGAAATTTCCATTGCGTTAATTCCAGCTTCTTTAAGTGCTTTGTATGTACCTCCAGTTGAAATAATTTCTATACCTAAAGAGCTCAATTCTTTTGCAAATTCGACAATACCTGTTTTGTCAGATACGCTAATTAAAGCCTTCATAGTATAATTCCTCCATTTCTTAGATTATTTAAAGTACATCTTAAATGACAAACTCATTATACTATAAATAAAAATATAATACAACAAAATATGTCAGAAATTATTTTAATTATTTAGAGAGCGAGTCTAATTGAATAAGATACATATAAAATTTTTGAATAAAATGATAAAAATAATGAATTATATAGAAAATTCAGAAAATTAAAAAAAGATAAGAAAAAATATAATGTTATTTTTTTAATTTTTCTATATTCTCTTTGTCTTCTTCGTCTAAATTATCAAGACCAAATTCTAGCAAAGAAGTTACAATTTTATTAAAAGATAAATTTTTTAAATTAGCAAGATTTTGTATATCATCTACAATATTTTCTGGCAAACGAAGAGTTTTACTAATTCCACTATGATTTTCTGGTATTTTTAATTTTTTCATATTATTAGTTCTCCTTTGAAAGATATTCTACATCAAAAAATAAAATAAATATGCACCTAAAAATACTTGCAAAATAATTGCAAAAATGATATTATAAAAATGCTAAAAATAGTATGAAAAAAGTTTATAGGCAATCTTAAAAAAACCTAAATTTATACAAGAGAGGAATTAATAATGAAAAATTTAAGTAAAAAACTTATGAAAAAAAACGAAGGTATTACATTAATAGCATTAATTATAACAATAATAATCTTAATCATATTGACAGCAGTAACAATAAATAATGTAATAGGAACAGATTTAATAGGATTTGCAACAAAGGCAGTAGAAAATTATACAGATGCAGCAAGAGACGAAGCAGATAAAGTAGATAAGTTAGTAGGAACACTTGACAATCAAGGAGTAGGAGAAGATAGCAAAGTAAGAGCAGGAGAGATAGTTGCAAAGACAGAGAAAAATAACTATACAGATGCAGAAGGAAGAAAAGCAACAATACCTCAAGGATTTAAAGTATCAACAAAATCGTCAGAGCAATATATAAAAGATGGATTAGTAATACAAGATGCAGATGGTAATGAATTTGTATGGGTGCCATGTTATTATGGAGATACAAAACCAACAAATGCACCAATTGATTTACAAGAGTATAAAAAGCATGACTATGAAGTAGATAACACTTGGAAAATGTGGCATTATGCTGAATACTATTGGAAGGAAGAGGGAACAGAGAACGGAAACAGTTATGGAAATGCAAGTGTTGCAAAATATGGAGGATTTTATATAGGAAGATATGAGGCAGGATTCCCTGATTATGATACATCAACTTTTACAAAAGACACGCAAGAATATATTATTAGTTTAGAATCTGAAAGAGAAAAAAAGAATAAACAAGCAGTGGAGGATGGAAGAAAACCAGTAAGTAAAGCAAATGTATTTGCTTGGAATTTTATCTCCCACAAAAATGCAAAAACATTGTCAGAGAGAATGTATGGAAGCGATGCGACGACAGAAGGATATGTAAATAGTTATCTTGTCGATGGAACAGCATGGGATACAGTACTACATTGGATAGCAACTGATGGAATTGATGTAACTGATTGTACACAATACGGAAATGTTTTAGATAATGGTAGTGATTATACTGGATGGTATGCAGAACATATATATTATACTCAAATCAACGATGTACAAGGCTCAACTGGTTGGCTATACGCAAATAAATTCAAAAAAGGACAAATACAACTTAAATCTAAAGATGTAACGGAAGATGAATGGTCTACCAAAAAAGAGGATGTTATTGCAAATGAAAAAACTAATATAACGGATTACAATTTAAGCACAAGAATACAAATACCGACTGGAAGTTATGCTAATTTCAAATTAAAGAATATATATGATTTAGCTGGAAATATGAGTGAATGGACAGCAGAAGTAGGGGATCATAAAACAAGTAGTGAAGATGCTACATTCCAAGGATTATTTGCCGTTTGCCGAGGTAGTCACTTAAACCTCCCTGGGTTCTGGGATACGATTAACATACGAAATGGTGTAAACAGTTCTAACGACTTTTCGGATATAGCGCTTGGGTTCCGTGTTGTACTTTATATAAAATAAGAGGAAAATAGTCACCTATTATGGCAAATATTTGTAGATATTAATTTGATGTCAAAAGTTTAGATTTTATTAAAAATAATACTTGACAAGGAAAAGAGAATATTATATAAAATAGATAGAAGTTTGAATTTTAATCAAAATTTTCTATCTATTTATTTTTTAATTACACCTTACGTCGAGACAAAACAAAATCTGTTGGGAAATCTCCAAGAAAAGGCAATGAGATTATTAGAAGATTATAAAAAAAGGGAGAGTGATATAAAATGAAAATACCCAAGGATGAAATAGAAAGAGCAAAAGGAATGTTAGAAGACTACAAAGAAAGAGTAGCAAAAGGAGAAAAATTTATAACTTGGGAAGAAGTAGAAAAACAACTAAATTTTACTCCTGAAGAAGAGGCAGAGATAGAAAAAGAAGAACAAAAAATAATTGCTAAAATTAATAAAAGAAATGAAAAAATAAAAAGAAAATTAGAAAAACATTCAAATAAATCATTTGTCAAGGCATAATGAAAAAATAATATTTCAGAGGACAAAGTAAATAAAATTTGATTTCAAATTTCCTTGACATATTAAAAAATTATTTATATAATAAAAATGTAAATTGCTGGCGGATAAAGTGAATTAACACAGGGGCAATTTGCATGAAATATAAGCCGACCGCCTGGGCAATTCTTTAAAAGAATGCCCTTTTTTTATTCTAAAAAATACAAGGAGGTTCATAATGAGTGATATCGAAATTGCAAGAAATGCAAAATTAAAAAACATAAGAGAAATAGCAAAAGAATTAGATTTAAGCGAAGAAGAAATCGAAACTTATGGAAAGTATAAAGCAAAAATAACAGAAGATGCTTTTAAAAGAACAGAAAGTAAAAAAGATGGAAAATTAATATTAGTTACAGCAATAAACCCAACACCACTTGGAGAAGGAAAAACAACGATGTCAATTGGCTTAGCTGATGGACTAAGAAGAATAGGAAAAAAATCAATACTTGCATTAAGAGAACCATCACTTCGGACCAGTTTTTGGAATAAAGGGAGGAGCAACAGGTGGAGGATATGTCCAAATAGCACCAATGGAAGATATAAACTTACACTTTACAGGAGATATACATGCAATGACTGCTGCAAATAATCTACTTGCAGCAATGATAGATAATCATATATATTTTGGAAATGAATTAGGATTTAAAAAAGTTTTATGGAAAAGATGTGTAGATTTAAATGATAGACAATTAAGAAAAATAAGATGTGGTTTATCACATGAAAAAGGAATGAGGGAGAGAGACGACGGATTTGATATAACAGTTGCATCAGAGATAATGGCAATACTTTGTTTATCAAAAGATATAAAAGATTTAAAAGCAAGACTTGGAAGAATAATTGTTGGATATAATGAAAAAGACGAACCAATAACTGCAAAAGATCTAAAAGCAGAGGGAAGTTTAGCAGTACTTTTAAAAGATGCAATTAATCCAAACTTAGTACAAACATTAGAAAATACACCAGCAATAGTACATGGTGGACCATTTGCCAATATAGCACATGGTTGCAACAGTGTAAGAGCAACTCGTTTAGCATTAAAACTTGGAGATTATTGTATAACAGAAGCAGGATTTGGTGCAGACTTAGGAGCAGAAAAATTCTTAGATATAAAATGTAGAGAAGCTAATTTAAAACCAGATGCAGTAGTATGCGTTGCAACAATGAGAGCATTAAAATATCACGGTGGAGCTGCAAAAGAAGAAGTACAAGAAGAAAACATGGAAGCTCTAGAAAAAGGAATACATAACCTTACAAGACATATAGATAATTTGAAAAATAAATTTGGATTAAATGTAATAGTTGCAATAAATAGATTTACATCAGATACAGAAAGAGAGATAGATTTCTTACAAAATAAGTTAAAAGAACTTGGAATAAATATGAGTTTAGTAGAAGCTTGGGCAAAAGGTGGAGAAGGTGCCATAGATTTAGCTGAAAAGATAGTAGACCTATGTGAAGTTCCAGAAAACTTTACATTTACTTATGATTTAAATGAAGAAATCGAAGAAAAGATAAGAAAAGTTGCAAGAAAAATTTATGGGGCAGAAGATGTAGAGTTTTCGGAAGAGGCTATGGAAAGCATAAAACAAATAAAGAAGATAGGATATGGAAATTTACCTGTTTGTATTGCAAAAACACAGTACTCTTTCTCAGATGATCCAAAGAATCTTGAGTGCCTAGAACCTTTTAATATACATGCACAAGAAGTAATATTAAAAGCAGGTGCAGGATTTGTAGTTGTTATCACAGGAAAGATAATGACAATGCCGGGGCTTCCAAAGGTTCCAGCAGCTGAAGGAATAGACTTAGATGAAAATGGAAATATAGTAGGAATTTTTTAGAATAGTAATATAATAAGCTATAAAACAAGTCAAATCTTGTCGGAGATCTGACTTGTTTTTATTATATAAATAAAAATTCTAAATCTTGTATTATTTGCCTAAAATATGGAAATAATAATATCAAATTAATTAGGAGGAATATTTATGAAAAAAATTATTATTTCCATTATAGCGATATTGTTAATAATATTTGGATATGTTTATTATATTAATGTAAATGCAAGTATTGAAACATTATCAAGATATGGTTCAACAGGAAATGAAGTAAAACAAATACAACAAAGATTAAAGGATTGGGGATATTATAAAGGTTCAGTTGATGGAATATATGGAAGCAAAACCCAGCAAGCTGTAAAATATTTTCAAAAAGCAAATGGATTAAAAGTTGATGGAATAGCTGGTGAAAAGACTCTTGCTGCAATAGGTATAAGTTCAAGCGGAGGATCAAAAACAACATCTACGGCAAGTAATTCTTCAGATTTGAATTTACTTAGTAGGTTAGTTTATGGAGAAGCGAGGGGAGAACAGTATATTGGACAAGTTGCAGTTGCAGCAGTTGTTTTAAATAGAGTAAGCAGTCCAAATTTCCCAAATTCTGTTGCAGGAGTTATATATCAAAAAGGAGCATTTGATGTAGTAAGTGATGGCCAAATTAATTTATCTCCAAACAGTACAGCAAGAAGTGCAGCACAAGATGCACTAAATGGATGGGACCCGTCAAATGGAGCTTTGTATTATTTTAACCCAGCTACTGCCACAAGTTCTTGGATATGGTCAAGAAAGCAAACACTTAAAATAGGGAAACACATCTTCTGCGTATAGTTTATAATTAAAAAAGAGAAATAATATTTATTTAAAAGAGTGCTAGCGGCGGGCCGTAGCGAAGCGAAGGGCGACTTTTGCAGCCTACTTTATTAAAAATTCAATTTGTAGGCTGCAAATGACAAACTCTTGAAAAATAAATATTATTTCTCTTTTTATATAATAAAATATTTTAAAATCAGATTGTATTTAATAAAGAAATGTGATATACTTTCTAATTGGTGAGAGATAAATGTCAGTATATGAATATAAAACACATATAAAATATAATGAAATAGACGAAAACAACAAATTATCAGATAAAGGGCTAATAAATATACTATCAGAAGCGGCAAGTAAACATTCACAAGAAGTAGGATATGGTTTAAATGATATAGAAAAAACAGGATATACTTGGATGCTTTTGTTTTGGAAAGTAAAATTTTTCAAAAGACCAAGATGGAACACTGAATTAACTGTAAAAACATGGGCAAGAGACTTTAACAAAATATCGTCTTGGCGTGATTTCGAAGTATATGATTTAGATGGAGAAAAAATCGCCATAGCAACTACGGAATGGGTGCTAATAGATGCTAAAAAAGGTGGAATAGGACGAATAACAGACGAGTTAATAAATAGTTATGGTATAGTTCAAAAGTCAGTTTTTGAAGAAGATATAGCTGGAAAATTAAAAGAAGACGAAAATATGCAAGAAATAACCAAATATACAGCTACAAGAAGAGACATTGATTCAAATCACCATGTAAACAATGTAATGTATTTAGATATTGCATATGAAGCTCTTCCAGATGATGTAGATATAGATAATTTCGAAAATGTAGAAATATATTACAAAAAACAAACAAAATTTAAAGAAACAGTAAATCTTTATTATTCTAATAACAATAATGTACATACAGTTTGTATAAAAGGTGAAGACGGAAAAAGTCTTCACACAATTATAAAATTTTTCTAATTGTCATTAATCTTATAAAATATAAAAATTAAAATAAGGAGGTAAAACAATGATTGAAATCAGATGGCATGGTAGAGGAGGACAGGGAGCAAAAACAGCATCACTCCTACTTGCAGATGCAGCATTTAACACTGGTAAATATATTCAAGGATTTCCTGAGTATGGACCAGAAAGAATGGGAGCTCCAATAACAGCATATAACAGAATAAGTACAGAACCTATAACAATACATAGCAATATCTACGAACCAGACTACGTAGTAGTTGTAGATGACACATTACTTGACTCTGTTGATGTTACAGCAGGATTAAAAAAAGAAGGAGCAATAGTAATTAACACAACAAAAGATGCAGATTATATCAAATCAAAATTAAAAAATTATGAAGGAGAAATTTATACAGTAGATGCTCGTAAAATATCATTAGAGACACTTGGAAAATATTTCCCAAATACACCAATGCTTGCAGCAATTGTTAAAGTAAGCAAAATTATGACAGACGAGGAATTAATAAATGATATGGAAGGTTCTTTCAAGCATAAATTTGCAAAGAAACCTGAAGTAATAGAAGGAAATATGAATGCATTGAAAATGGCATTAAGTGAGGTGAAGAAAGTATGAAAATAACCCCAAATACACCAGCAGAAGAAATGACAATTGCTGGAAATATATATGAGGCAGGAAATTCATTAGAGTTTAAAACAGGAGACTGGAGATCAGTAAAACCAATATATATAAGTGAAAAATGTAAGCAATGTGGACTATGTTTTCCAGTTTGTCCAGATGATGCAATTCCTGTAAATAAAGATCAAAAGAGAGAAGATTTCAACTATGATTATTGTAAAGGATGCGGAGTTTGTGCAAAGGTTTGTCCATTCGGCGCAATCGAAATGAAATAAAAGTTAAAAAGGAGGAAAAATATATGTCAATAAGAGAAAGACTAAGCGGAAATGAAGCAGCAGCAATAGCAATGAAACAAATTAACCCAGATGTAGTTGCAGCATTTCCTATAACACCTTCTACTGAGATACCACAATATTTTTCAACATTTGTAAGTAATGGATCAGTTGATACAGAATTTGTTGCAGTAGAAAGTGAACATAGTGCGATGAGCGCATGTATCGGAGCAGAAGCTGCTGGCTCAAGAGCTATGACAGCAACATCTGCAAACGGATTATCATTAATGTGGGAGATGATATACATAGCATCAAGCTTGAGATTACCAATAGTAATGTCACTTGTAAACCGTGCAGTATCAGGACCATTAAACATACATAATGACCATTCAGATGCAATGGGAGTAAGGGATAGCGGTTGGATAATGCTATTTTCAGAGAATAACCAAGAGGCTTATGATAACCTACTTATGGCTCACAGAATAGCAGAGCACAAAGATGTACTATTACCACTTATGGTATGTCAAGATGGATTTATAACTTCACATTCTATTGAAAATATAGAATTAGTAGAAGACGAAAAAGTAAAAGAGTTTATCGGAACATATAAGCCAGAACATTATTTATTAAATAGAAAAGAACCAATGGCAGTAGGACCACTAGATGTACAAACATATTTGTTTGAACATAAATATCAACAAGCAAACGCAATGAGAAATGCAAAAAAGGTTATAGAAGAAGTATCAAGAGATTTTGAAAAAATGACAGGAAGAAAATATTCTTTCTTCGAAGAATACAAATTGTCTGATGCAGAAGTTGCCATAGTTTGTATGAACTCAACAGCTGGAACAGCAAAATTTGTAGTTGATTCATTAAGAGAAAAAGGTGTAAAAGCAGGACTTCTAAAAGTTCGTATGTTTAGACCATTCCCAGCAGAAGAAATTGCAAATGCATTATCACATCTAAAAGCTGTTGCAGTTTTAGATAAAGCAGATTCATTAAATGCAGCTGGAGGAGCTTTGTTTGAAGATGTTACATCAAGTATGTATGTAAATAAAGAACAAGTACCAGTTGTAAACTATGTATATGGTATAGGTGGAAGAGATACAACTTCTTACGAAATAGAAGGAGTATATAATGACTTAATGGAAATTGCAAAGACAGGAGAAGTAGGCAATCCATATAGATACTTTGGAGTAAGGAGGGAGAAATAATATGGCATATAATGTAAAAGAAGTAGTAGCAAATAAGCCTTCAAGATTTATGGCAGGACACAGAATGTGTGCAGGATGTGGTGCTCCACCAGTAGCTCGTATGTTTTTAAGAGCTCTTCATGAAGATGATCATGCAGTAATATGTGGTGCAACTGGATGTATGGAAGTTTCTACATTTATGTATCCATATACATCATGGACAGATTCTTTTATACATACAGCATTTGAATGTGCAGGAGCAACTTTATCAGGAGCAGAGGCTGCATATAGATCTTTGAAAAAACAAGGAAAATTATCAGATGATGAACATACAAAATTTATAGCATTTGGAGGAGATGGAGGAACTTATGATATAGGTCTACAAAGTTTATCAGGAGCTATGGAAAGAGGACATGATATGGTATATGTATGCTATGACAATGGGGCATACATGAACACAGGTATACAACGTTCTTCAGCAACTCCACATTTTGCAGATACAACAACATCACCAGCAGGAACAAAAGTACCAGGAAAGATGCAAGTTAGAAAAGATTTGACAGAGGTAATGGCAAGTCATCATATACCTTATGTTGCACAAACAATCGCAACAGCTAACTTCAAAGATTTATATGAAAAAGCAGAAAAAGCAATATATACAAAAGGTCCAGCTTTTGTAAATGTACTTGCACCTTGCCCAAGAGGTTGGGGCTATCCAACAGACGAATTAATGCAGATAAATAAATTAGCAGTTGATACATGTTATTGGCCATTATATGAGGTAGAAAATGGCAAATACAAGATAACATATAAACCAGCTAAGAAATTACCTATCGAAGAATTTTTAAAGCCACAAAGAAGATTTAAACATATGTTTAAACCAGGTAATGAGTGGATGATTGAAGAATTCCAAAAAGAATTAGACGAGAGATGGGAAGCACTTCTAAAATTAGAAGAAATAACAAATAAAGAATAGAATAATATTTGTATAAAGAAATATATAGAGTTAATAGTAGTTTTGTATTATGCAAGATCACTAGAAATTCTATCGTATAAAAAGAAAAAGGGATAATATAAAAAATTTATATTGTCCCTTTTCTGAATATATATATGTTTTTCCTACTGGAATATAGGAAGCTTAGGTATTGATTTTGACTCTACGCTGCTGTAAGGCATCAAAAGATGGGTCACTAAAAAATTCTGATAGCGTAATGCCAAAACCGTTCACAAATAAGTAGTAATGTATCTAATTTGATTAATTTTGTTTTACTACTCATAAAAGTTGATAAGGTAGAACAAGGAATACCTGTTAATCTGCATAATGACCAGATACTCATATTTCTATCGTCTAAATAATATTTAATTCTTTTTCTTATTACGTCTGAAAACTTCATATCTTACTCCTCTATAAATATTTGATTCTTCAATAAAAATATTTAACATGTGTTTTTTTAATCTATAGGAACATAGCCTGTTGTATCTGGCAATTCCACATCTTCATCTGTAACTGTGTCAAACTCATAATGGTAATCTATTACTTGATTTAAGTCGTTATCTATATATTTAACAGTTGCTCCTGTTTCTACATCTATAAATCTTTCGGTATTATCAATTTTAAGTAAATAACATTGTTTATCAGAAAGAGTAACATTTTGAATACTAGTTGTTAGTGCAAAATATAATTTTTTAAAAGGTGTATAAAAACCTAATGTATAATTTGTTATATCTAGACCTATATCTTTATCAAAAGTTGATAAATTTTGCTGTTGCATATTTTTTACTAATTTTAAATTTTCGTTATCTGATATATAATTAATATATTCTTCAATGTTATTTGGATTATCAATATAATATATTTTATTTGTAGATAATGATATTTTATCTTTATTATACTTTTCAGCCATTATAAGTGTTTTATCTATATAACATTCTAATTGTATATGATAATTAGTAAATTTTTGAATATTATTAGCTTTATTACTTAAATCAGTAATTATTATAAATTTTCTTGCAACTATTAATATAAAAACTAATGCAATTATTAGTAATATATTTCTAAATATTTTTAATCTTTTGCTATATCTTTTTATGTATTTGAAGTTTTTTTCTTCTTTTTTAGGGCTATTTACTTCTATTTCTTTTCGCATATTTTCTAGAAACTCTTTACATTCAGGGCAATTTGCTATATGAGATTCGATAAAATTATTTGTTTCATCATTGGTAAGGTTTTCAACATAACTTGGAAGTAAATCTTTGATAATATTACATAGTTTTTTCTTTTCCATAATCTTCAACCTCCTTTAATTTTTGTTTCCCTCTGTAAAAGGTAACTCTTGCCCAAGTTTCAGTTTTTCCTAGAATCTCACCAATTTCTTTGAAACTTAAATCTCCATTTATCCTTAGAAGGATTACTTCTTGAGTAGTTTTATCTAGCTTTTTAATATTTTCGAATAATTTTCGCCTATTTTCATTTTCTATTACCATCAGTTCAGTGTTTTCAAATGCGACTAAATTATCTTCCTCATCTTCTAAACTTGTATATCTTTTCCTTCTTTTTAATTCATCAAACCACAAGTGTTTTGCTATTTGGCAAAGCCAAACTTGTATTTTGCAATCTCCTTTGAAGGAGTTAAGAGATTTGAGAGCCTTAAAAAAGGTATCTTGTGTTAATTCTTCTGTAAAATTATCGTCATGAGTTAAGCAGAGAAGATATTTATAAACGACCCCAAAATACTGATTATAAATATCTTCAATATTCTGCATAAACTCACCACCCTTTATATATATTTTCAAAAAGCTTCGATTATATGACGCTTTTTTCTCAATTTCGTTACAGAATTTTTTAAAATTTTTTAAAATTTTTTATCATTCGACAAATTTCGGCATTTATTGACAAAAATGGAAAATTTTGGTATAATAAAACTCGCTTTTAGGAGGATCTAGGGGCATAACACAAGTGCAAAAATATTTTACTTAGGAGGAAACTACTTTGAAAAAGCGTATTATGTCTTTGGTGTTGGCTCTGCTTCTTTGCATGAGCCTTTCGGTCCCCGTTTTTGCAATGGAGGCAGGCCCTGAAGTTCAGGTTGAGGCTAATGCAAAAGCACTGCCTGCTCCTGACGCACGGCCTATGGATGTGAAGACTTTAAGGGAGCTGAATGTAAATTTCTTTGATGGATACAGTGTTAAGGTTACTCCTGCAAAAGGAACCAACCTTAAGTTTATTGGAACTGCCCACTTAAATGATGTTAAGCTGGAAGTTTACAAGAACGGCGGTTGGTGGCCTTCCACTACAATAACCCTAAAAAAAGATGCAGCTGTTGCAACATATAACCTGATAACTGGTTGCAATGGTGAAGAGTATACTCTGATTTTCACTGCTGCTGTCGGCACCGTTCTCGGCGGAATCTATCAGACAGACTACGTCTAAGTCCGACCTCAAGGGGAGTTGCTATTAAGCAAAATCCAGCCTGAAAAGGCAAGAAGTTTTTTTAGTACAATCTAAAATTCACTTCAATGCACTTGTGGGAGAGAGCTGCTTTGCAGCTCTCTTTTATTTTATACATATATATGTGGGAAAACCTTTTCAAAATTATTTACCTCATAAAAGCAAAAAAGTATAGAATCCAATGTGATTTAATTGAATTTCTATACTTTACATCTTCCATCTTTATATTATCTTTTATATTTTAGTAAGTTTCTCTTGACATTTCTTGCAAATTAATTTGTCATTGTACATAAACAAATCCTTACTACTTCCGCATAATACACAATTTGGTTCATATTTTTTAAGTATGATAGAAGATCCATCAACAAATATTTCTATAGGATCTTTTTCACTTAAATTAAGTTGATTTCTTAATTCCATAGGTAATACAATTCTACCTAACACATCCAATTTTCTAACTATTCCTGTACTTTTTCTCATTACTACATTTATCTCCTTTTTTATTACTATTTTTATACTGGTTCAGTAAATTGAACTAATGATATATTATCATACAACTAAAATAATTTCAATACTTTTTTGAAAATTACTTCAATATACCAAACTAATAAAAAATATAAATTTATATTTTAACAAAAAAGCATTGAACACAAAATCAAAATATGATATATTTAAATGTAGAATTGAATATAAAATAAATGGAGGTTGTAATATGTCAAGACGTGCGAGAAGATATGAAAGTGGACCAAAGCTAAATATAAAAAAAGTAATAGCTGTATTGGTATTTATACTAGTTGTAATAATGTTTATCATTGGAATAAAAAGTTTATTAAATAGTAAAAATATAGAAACTGCGACTGGTAAAATCGGAACAGTTACATATTATACAGCCTATGATAATGGAAAATGGGGAGTTATAAATTCAAAAGGTGAAACAGTTATAGATGCAAGTTATGACGAAATGATAGTAATACCAGATAATGTTCAAGACATTTTCATATGCACGTATGATGTAAATTATTCGGACGGAACATATAAAACAAAAGCAATAAATAGTAAAAATAAAGAAACTATAACAGGATATGATAAAATAGAAGCACTTGGAAATTATGACGAAAATAAAAACTTATGGTATGAAAAAAATATCCTAAAGGTAGAAAAAGATGGAAAATATGGATTAATAAATTTTGCTGGAAATGAACTATTGTCACCTGAGTATGATAGCATTGACACATTAAAAAATCTAGAAAACAGCATATTAATACAAAAAGATGGATTATATGGACTTTGTGATAATGAAGGAAATATAGTAATTGAACCAAAATATAAAAAGATAGATAAAATAGAGGATGATTATAAAAATGGCTACATTGTAGTTGATGAAAATAACAAATATGGAATAATAGGATTTGACAAATCAGTAGTATTAGAATGTAAATATGAAGAAATAAAAGGTATATATGCAAATAATTTCTATGCAGTAAAACAAGATGGAAAGTATGTAGTAATAAGCAGTGAAGGTGATGTAATACTTTCAGGAGACTTTGATGATATAGTAGATATAAAGGATTCATATTTAATAGTAAAAAAAGGTGGAAAGACTGGTCTTATAAATATCTCAGGAGAAAAGCAAATAGACTACAAATATGATGAACTTATATACATGAATAGTGAATATTATATCGCAAAAAATAATAATAAATATGGAATAGTTTCTTTGGAGGGAGAAGAAAAACTTCCTATACAAAGTGAAGATATAAGCTATATAAGTGCTGGAAATATAATAATTGCAGATTATATAGAAAATGAGGAACTTATTTCAAAAGTGCTTGATACAAATTTTGAAGAAAAACTTTCAGGAATTGTATCAGAAATAAATGCTGAAAAAGGTTATATTAGAATTTATACAGACGGAGATTATAAATATTACAACTTTAAGTTTGAAGAAAAACAAGCATCAGATATTTTAACAGGAAATAAATTATTCTTAAGTAAACAAGATGGAAAATATGGCTTTGTAGATAAAGATGGAAATGTAGTTGTAGACTATATTTATGATGATGCAACAGAGCAAAATGAAGCTGGATATGCAGGAATAAAAAAAGACGGGCTTTGGGGCTCAATAGACTTTAATGGAAAAGTTGTAGTAGAGCCAGAATATAATTTAGATAATAATACAAAAATAAACTTCATAGGTGCTTGGCATTTATGTGAAGATCAAAATGCAAATTATTACTTGGATGTATAAGGTGATAGAAGTATATGAGAATAACTTGTGGCACAGATATTATAGAAATAGATAGAATACAGAAATTAATTGATGAAGATAATTCAAACTTTATAAACAAAATATATACAGAAAATGAAATAAAATATTGTGAAAGCAAAAATATGGTTAAATATCAACATTATGCAGCAAGATTTGCAGCAAAAGAGGCAATTTTTAAAGCAATATCAGATAAACTTAATAATAAGTTTGATATATCGTGGAAAGATGCAGAAATAGTAAATGACGAGAATGGAAAGCCTAAAATACATTTTATAAATAAAGAAATAAATGGCTTAGATAGTATAGAAATTAGTATCTCACATTGTAGAGATTTTGCAACTGCGAACGTTGTTGCAGTATGGAATGACTAGAAGGGGTTATATTAAAATGAAATTATTTGACACACATTCACATTATAATGATGAAAAATTCGATTCAGATAGAGAAGAAATAATAAAAGCAATATATGAAGCTGGAATAGAAAATACGGTAGTTGTAGGAGATAATATAGAAAATTCTAAAAAAGCAATCGAGCTTGCAAAAAAATATGATTTTATATATGCAGCAGTTCGGAATTCATCCAAATGAAATAGAAAACACAAAAGAAGATATAGACAAAAGTATTTTACAAATAGAAGATTTAGTAAAGGCAAGCAAAAAGGTAGTTGCAATAGGGGAGATAGGACTAGATTATCATTGGGAAAAAGATAGAAAAGAATTACAAAGATATAGCTTTATTGAACAAATAAAACTTGCAAATAAATTAGAGTTACCAATTGTTATACATTCAAGAGATGCTATTATGGATACAATAGATATTCTAAGAAATGATGTAAAGCCAAATAAAAATGGAATATTACATTGTTGTCAATTAAACAAGGATTTAGTAAAAACAGGTCTAGAGGAGGAACTTTATATTTCATTTGCAGGAGCTATAACTTTTAAGAGTTCGAAAAATGCAGACGAAATAATCAAAATGGTGCCAGATGATAGGATATTAATTGAAACAGATTGTCCATATTTGAGCCCAGAGCCACATAGAGGTCAAAGAAATGATTCAAGAAATATAAAATACACTGCACAAAAAATAGCAGATGTGAAACAAAAAAGTTTAGAAGAAATTGCAAAGATAACTTATGAAAATGCAAGAAGAATATATGGAATTTAGAAAAATGAATTTTTTGAAAAATTTGACATATAATAAAATAGATGTTATAATAACATTAAGCAATTGAAAAGTAAATCTTTCGATAAGAAACTTAAAAGACTAGGAGCGCAATTCCTAGTCTTTTCATTTGCTATTCGCTTAAAAGTTTTACAATCAAGTAAATCAATATAAGTTTTAGCAATTTTAGCAAATCTTTCATATAAGAACCTCCTTTCTACCTTTGGAAGAAAGGCAAATAAATAGTATAATATAAATTTCATATTGTCAACAAAAATTTACAAATATTGTAAAATATGTTGATTTATGTAAATAAATGTTGTATAATACTTGCGGGCAACTACTATAAAAAAGGAGGTGAAAAATGAGCAAAAATTTCAAATCAATAGTAGGCATATTATGTATGATTATAGTAGCTGTAATTATTAGATTTATGATTATAAAAGATAATGGTGCATCAAGTTTAGACTCAACAAATGAAGAAAGTAATATCCGGAGAGATTCAAATTATGGTAGGTTTAAATGGCAATAATTTATCAGTAATAAATTCTGAAAAAGACATAATTTATCAATCACCAGCATTAGATACAGAATCAAATGTTGAAAGATTTAATAGCGACTTAATTAGATTTATAAACTCAGTTGATGATCCAGATGAAAATATATTAATTAGTAATATTGTTGCACAAGACTTACAAGGATTTTCAAGTAATGAAACACATATTGCTATAAAAGAAGCTATTTTCAATGCAAAACTTAGAGAATTATTTGGAGAGGAAATCATTAACAATTTTGAATTCCAAATGGATACAAAATACATAGGTAATGAAGAATATTTGCACAGAATTTATGAGCAAGATGGATATTATGTATTTGACTATAATGCTGAAAATATTAAAAATACCGGATTGGATTATAAAGATAAGAAAGTAGGAGATGATACTATTATATATGAATATTTTTATAATCCAGAGTTTATGGTTAATTGCTATAAAAAAACAATGACATTAGAAGAACTTATGAAAAAAGATAGCGAATACTTTTTTATAAAAGAAATACCAGTCATTTCTATAACTTATACTAAAAAAGATAGACTATACAGAATAACATCAATAGAAGGAATACGTAAAATTTATGAGATAAAGTTATTACTATATGAGAATTATGAAATATCTATATAGTAGTATTCACAATGATTTTAATAAAAAAGACTAACAATAAAAAAATTGTTAATCTTCATAAAAAATTTTATATTTAATTTTTTTCAAAATTTTTATTTCAAATTTCTTAGAGCTTGAACTCTTTCATCTAGACTTGGATGAGTAGACCAAATGCTAGATTTAGTAATCTTTTCATCCCTAAAAGGACTTGATATATACATATGAGCAGTAGATTTATTTGCTGAATGAAGCTCATTAGGGTCAGCAGAGATTTTTTGAAGAGCAGAAATTAATCCGTCTGGATTTCTTGTATATTTTGCAGAAGTTGCATCTGCTAAAAATTCTCTACGCCTTGAAAGTGCAAGTTGAGCAAGTTTACCAAATATAGGAGCAAGTATTAAAAATACGAGACCTATAAGCATAAGAATTCCATTTCCGCCATTATCTTTGCTACTTGAACTTCTTCTTCCATAGAAAAATCCTCTTGTGAAAATATCTGAAAGCATTACAACAAAACTTACCATTACTGTAACGACTGCTGAAAGTCTTATATCATAATTTGCAATATGTGCAAGTTCGTGTCCTATAACTCCTTCAAGCTCATAATAATCAAGTTTTTCTAAAAGACCAGTTGTGACACAAATAACAGAATGTTCTGGATTACGTCCTGTTGCAAAAGCATTAGGCTGAGCATCTTCTACGACATATAGCATAGGAGTTGCGTTTAATCCAGCACTTATAACAAGAGCATCCAAAATATTTACAAGCTTTTGATTTTCTTCGTGAGTTGCAGGTCTTGCATTAGACATCGAAAGTATAATTTTATCACTATTATAGTATGTTGCCCAAGATGCTATAATTGAAAATGCAAGAGCAATAACAATAGACATTGGTCCAAAATCAAAGGCCATACATATATAATATAAAATAAGCGTAATGACAATTATAAATATTGAAATAATAACCCCACTTTTTATTTTATTAGAACGTATATCCTCGTACATAAAAACCTCCGTTAGTTATTTAACTTAATTATTTCCGTTTCCAAAATCTACTTTTACATTATTTCTAGCTTCTTCATCACTTACAACAAATAAAGTCTTACTTGTGAAGTGGAAAATTGAAGCTATGATACTTGTTGGAAATACTAATAAAGCAGTATTATACATTGTAACACTGTCATTATAAAATTGTCTTGAATAAGAAATTTTATTTTCAGTATTTCTCAATTCTTCTTGTAATTCAGAGAAACTTTGATTTGCTTTTAAATCAGGATAATTCTCAGAAACTGCCATAATTGTTTTTAAAGCACCAGTTAATTGGTTATCTAGGTTTACTTTTTCGTCAACAGAGCTAGCATTTGCCCAAGCAGTACGAAGTTCTGTTACTTTTGCTAAAACGTCTTTTTCATAATCCATATAACCTTTAACTACATTTACTAAGTTAGGAATTAAATCAAATCTTCTTTGTAATTGGACATCAATTTGTCCCCAAGCATTATCAACCTTTAATTTTTTTCTTACTAAACTGTTATAAGCAAAAATTGCCCATAAAACGATTAAAACTACGATCGCTAAAATTATCCATAAAATACTCATAATATTTTCCTCCTTAAAATTTATTTATTAATATATAATATAATACCACAAAAAAGTAAAAGTTACAACAAAAATATTATAACCACCTTGACATTAGCAAACATAAGTTTTATAATGATATTGGTGGTATAAAAATGGAAAGACAGATACTACATATAGATGTTAATAATGCATTTTTAAGTTGGACAGCAATCGAAATGTTAAAATCTGGAAAAACACTTGATATAAGAACAATTCCATCAATAATTCGGCGGAGATGAAACAAGAAGATCAGGAATAGTTCTTGCAAAAAGTATGCTTGCTAAAAAATGTGGCGTAAAAACAGGGGAAACGATTTTTCAGGCAAAAAGGAAATGTCCAAACTTAAAAGTATATCCAGGATGTAATTATTCAGTTTATAGAAAGTATTCTAATAAATTATATGATATTTTATCAGAATATACATATAAAATTGAAAGATTTAGCATAGATGAGTGTTTTTTGGATTTGACGGGATTTTTAAAAAATGATATACTAATAAATAAGGCATATGAAATAAGTAAAAGAGTAAAAAAAGAGTTAGGTTTTACTGTAAATATAGGCGTTGCACATAATAAGCTACTTGCAAAAATGGCATCAGATTTTGAAAAACCAGACAAAGTTCATACTCTATTTGAAGGCGAGATAGAAGAAAAAATGTGGCCTTTACCTGTTTCAGAGCTATTTATGCTAGGAAGAAAAACTGTACCTAAATTAAATAGTATGAACATAAATACAATTGGAGATTTAGCAAAATATGATAAAAGCGAGTTAATTAGAAAATTTAAAAAATATGGAAACTTGATATGGGAATATGCAAATCGGAATAGATAATTCCGAGGTAATATTTAAGCCAGAAAGACCTAAAAGCATTGGGAATTCTGTAACACTTCCAAGAGATTTACGAACAAAAGAAGAAATAGAAGATGTTGCATTATCTATAACGGAACAAGTATGTTATAGACTTAGAAAAAATGATTTACTCGCAAATGTAGTAAATGTACAATTAAGAACAAAAGATTTTGTAGATATATCACATCAAAAGAAACTAAATACAGCAGTATCTAACACTAAAGTAATATATCGGTACAGTAAAAGAACTATTAAACGAAATGTTTAAAGATGGAATGGCAATAAGATTAGTTGGAGTTAGGACAGATAATTTAGTAGATAAAAAAGAACAGCAATTATCGCTTTTCTCAAATCTAGAAAATGAAAAGCAAGATAAAATAGATGTGACATTAGATAAATTAAAAGAAAAGTATGGATATGACTTAATAAAAAAAGGAGCAGAATTAAATACTGAAAAAATAATAAAAATTAAAAGAAAAGAATGAAAAGGAGGATGCTATTATAGAAAAGTTTACAAATTTGCTAATAGTACTTATTGTTATAGTAATTATAGCACTTGGAGGATTGTATTATTTTAAAGTAGTATCTAATGACGGCCAAAGTTATGCACTTAGACCAGAAACAAACAAAATCGAAGATAAAAATGATGTTCAGCAAGTAGTGCATACAGACAGTACAAATAATACAAATACTACAAAAAACGAAAACCAAAATCAAACACAAATTGTGATACCTTCTGGTGAAACAAATAGTATGTATACACAAAGCCCGTCTGCAACAACGCAAAGCTATTATAAATATAACAATAGATATTATTATAATCAATTAGATGAATATTCTAAGGCAATATATGATGCAATAGAAAAAAATTTAGATCAGCTTAAAGATGGAACATGCAAGATAAATATAGATTATGATTTTAGTAATATTTTAAAAAATAACAATTCAGAAAATTCATTAAAACCATATTATAATGATGCATTAGATGCATTAAATTTAGATATACCAAATCTATTTTATGTAGATTTTACGAAACTTTGGTTATATGTAGAAACAAAAACTAGTCTATTCAGTACAAAATATAATATATATCTAAATACAAAAGATGATATATCATTATATAGAGATGGATTTTCTAATGCAGAGCAAGTTAATACTGCAATAAAGCAAATAGATACCGTAAAGAATACCTTTATAAATCGAGCATATCAAAATGATTATTATAAAGTAAGGGAAGTTCATGACTGGATTATACAAAATTTAGAATATGATGATAGTGACACATATATATCAAGTGTTTATGGAGCACTTGTAAGACAAAAAGCAGTGTGCGAAGGATATGCGAGGGCATATAAATATATATTAGACGAGCTCGGAATAAATAATGTATTAGTTACAGGGACAGCAACTAACTCAAATGGAGATAACGAAAACCATATGTGGAATTACGTATTGCTAAATAATAAATGGTATGCAATAGATGTAACTTGGGATGATCCAATAATAATTGGGGGCGGCGTATTAAGCAATGCATCAAAACATAGGTACTTCTTACTCGGATCTAATAAATTTTTTGAAAATCACTATGCAAATAATGTAATTTCAAGTAATGGAAAACAATTTGAAATTCCTATATTACAAGTGGAAGATTATTAGTAAATATAAAGTATAAAAATAGCAAGTTTTGGCAATAATACTAAAAAATATTAAAAGGATTGGTATTAATGAGAAAACGAGCTATTTTTATATTTATAATAATTCTAATAATTTTATTTGGAGTTTTTTTTTATATAGGCCTTAAGGTAGATAAAGTAGATAATCAAAATTTATTAGGAAGTATAAATAATTTGCAAATAAAAGAAGAAAAAGTAGAAAGTGAAAATTTGATAGAAACAACAACATTTGAAGAAAAAACAACTCCAAACACTATACTGACTTTGCAGAAATATTACATTGAATGTGGTCACACAATAGAAACAAGTAATTCACTTCCAGAAGAAGAAGTAAATCTTACAGAAGATGAGATAAGAGAAAAATATGCTGATTGGAATTTAGAATTATTTTCTATGGAAGAAATAATTTTATTAAAAGAAGTAGATAGCTTTTGTGGAGAACATTATCTTGTAACAGAAAAAGATGGTTTTATTGCAATATCAACAGTTGATCAGGATGGAACTGTAACATTTAAAGAAAAAACAAATATACCAGTAGAATATCTTCCAGAAACAGATAGGATAACATTAAAAAATGGAATTATGGTGTATGGGACAGAAGAATTAAACAAACTCTTGGAAGATTATGAATAAAAAAAGAGAATAATATTTATTTTTAAGAGACTTGCCCTGTTTGCAGGCTACAAATTAAATTTTTAATAAAGTAGGCTGCAAAAGTCGCCCTTCGCTTCGCTTCGGTTGGTCGCTGAGACGCGTCTCTTTTTAATAAATATTATTCTCTTTTCTAAATCCTATTTTTCTTTACTAATCTCATCTTTAAAATAATTCTGCAAATTAAATGCTCTGAAGTATAAAATCAAAGCAGATAAAGTTGCAAGAATTGCTAAGATATAGATATATATAGAAAAATCATAAATAGAATCTTCTAATACAAAATTATTCAAATAACGTATAGTCAAAGAACATCCAATAGCTACATAAAATAATACAGTTGCAAGTTTTCCGATACCACTTGCTAGATACTACAAGTTTTCTTCCATAAAGGAAAGAAGCACCTGCTATCATTGCAAATTCCTTCAAAACGACAATTGCAAGAATCCAGAAAGGAATAATTCCTTTTATAGATAAAGTTACAAGGATAGCTAGCTGAGTTGCCTTATCTGCAAGGGGATCAACTAATTTTCCAAAATCAGTTATTAAGTCAAATTTTCTTGCAATAAAACCATCTAATACATCAGTTATTCCTGACAATACTAACAATATTACAGCAACTACAAAATGTTCTGAAGTGATAGCTATTACGATAGGTGGTATTAATAAAAATCTAATTATTGTTAGAATATTTGGTACATATTTAAGCATATATAAAACCCTCCACTAATCAGAAACTTTAAAACTTAATGCATTATTTTTAACATTAACTACTACATTATTTCCATTCTTTATTTCATTTCTTAAAATCTTTTCAGAAAGTTCATCTTCTAAGTATCTTTGAATAGCACGTCTTAAAGGTCTAGCACCATACTTTAGGTCAGTTCCTTTTTCTAGTAAAAATTCTTTAGCAGGTTTTGAAACTTGCATAGTGATATTTTTATCTTTAAGAGCTGCATCAGTATCAAGCAACATTAAATCAACAATTTTCATTAGTTCTTCTTTATTTAAACTATCAAAAATTACGATTTCATCAATTCTATTTAAAAATTCAGGTCTAAATGTATCTTTTAAACTATCTTGAATCTTATTAGAATCTACAGTTTGCTTTCCAAAACCAATAGAATTATTATTTAAGTTAGAACCTGCATTTGAAGTCATAATAATAATTGTATTTTCGAAACTTACAGTATTTCCTTGAGAATCTGTTAGCTTGCCATCATCTAAAACTTGAAGTAATATATTAAATACATCAGGATGTGCTTTTTCTATCTCATCAAGAAGTACGATAGAATAAGGTTTTCTTTTTACCTTTTCAGTAAGTTGACCTGCATCATCATATCCAACATATCCTGGAGGTGATCCAATAAGTTTAGAAGTTGAATGTGATTCCATATATTCAGACATATCCACTCTAATTATTGCATCTTTATCTCCAAACATTTCGTATGCAAGTGTTTTTGCAAGTTCAGTTTTACCAACACCTGTTGGACCAACGAATAAGAAAGAAGGTGGACGTTTTGTAGTTTTTAAACCTGCTCTATTTCTTCTTATTGCCCTAGAAACAGCTTCAACAGCTTTGTTTTGACCGATAATTTTTTTATGAAGATTATCTTCCAAATTTAAAAGCTTAGCAGTTTCTTCCTCTGTAATTTTAGTTACAGGAATTTTAGTCCAGTGCTCTATAACTTCTGCTATATCTTGAATGGTAACTTCTTTTAATTTTAAATTTTTGTTTATAGCATCTATTTGCTCAATAAGTTGACATTCACGAGTTTTCAAATCAGCAGCTTTTTGATAATCTTCTGTTGAATCTGCTTGTGCAGCTTCATTTTTCTCATCTTGAACTGCTTTTAATTCATTTTTTAAAACCTCTAATTGATATAACTCTTTGTTATCAAGATTAATTCTAGAACAAGCCTCGTCTAATATATCAATAGCTTTATCAGGTAAAAATCTATCGTGAATATATTTTTCAGACATTATTACAGTTTGACGAATTACATCATTAGAAATTTTTACCTTATGAAAGTCCTCATAATATTTTTTAATTCCATACATTATATTGCAGGTTGCATCTACATTTGGTTCTTCTACTAAAACAGTTTGGAATCTTCTTTCTAATGCTGTATCCTTTTCAATATATTTTCTATATTCTTTCAAAGTAGTAGTACCGATAAGCTGAATACTGCCATCTGCAAGAGAAGGTTTAAGAATATTTGCAGCATTCATAGCATTTTCGCCATCACCTGTACCTATAATATTATGAATTTCATCTATAACTAAAATGATATTTTTAAGAGCTTTACACTCGTCAATAATACCTTTCATTCTAGCTTCAAATTGACCTCTAAATTGAGTACCAGCAACAACAGAAGTCATATCTAAAAGATAGACTTCTTTATTTAAAAGTTTAGCTGGAACTTGACCATTTGCAATAGATATTGCTAAACCTTGTGCAATAGCAGTTTTACCAACACCAGGCTCACCGATTAGACAAGGGTTATTTTTAGAACGTCTATTTAATATTTGTATAATTCTTCTAATTTCGCTATCTCTTCCGACAACAATATCTAATTCATTGTTTTTAGCTTTATTTGTTAGATTTGTTCCATACATATCAAGGAACTTCTTTTTCTTTTCCTTAGGCTTTTTATCAACTTTTACTCTTTTATTATTTGTATTTCTACTTTCTGACTGACCATCATAGTTATTTGGATTAAAGAAATTTCCAAATATTGCTCCAATAGGAACAGCACCACCTTGATCATTTGCCATATTATCATCCATAGCCATATTATCAGAAATGTTATTTATAATATTTTCAAATTGCTCAGTAACAGCATTTAAATCAATATTATTACCATTAAGAATTGAACCCAAAGGATTTATACCTCTTTCTTTTGCACAATTTGCACAATAACCAATAGTATTATGAGGATTATCCTTTGTAGGATTACTTACAAAAATTGTTGCTTCTGCTTTTTTACAAATTGAACATAACATATATTTAAGTCCTCCTTTAAGCTATTCAAAGTATTCTATTAATAATACATTAAAATTAATAAAAAGTCAAGTTGATAATGGAGTTTTGGTTGTGCTATAATAAAATATATACTATGTAGGAGGAAAATGTTAATGAACGAAGGCAAAATAGATATAAGAACTGTAGCAGTTATAAGTGTAATTGTAATATGTATATTTTCTATAATATATGGAATATACTACCAAATAGAGTCATATCATAAAAAACAATTAAATGAGCTTATAGAGCAGAGGCCACAGATTGAAGAACAAACACAAATAGTAGAATTTGATGACCTATTCGACAATAGCATAAATTATCAAGAAAATAATGTTGCAGTAAATAAAATAGAAGCACACGAAGAACTTGTTTATACTGTATATGAACTAAAAGATGATGCTTATGGTGTAAATGTAAAAATCCCTACAATAAATATTAATAATGAAAAAATAATGGCTATCAATAAAGAAATATCATCAATATTCCAAGAAAAAGCAAATCAAATATTATTAAACACAGATGAAGAAATAAAAAAACAAACTATATATAATGTAGAATATACTGCCTATGTAAATGAAAATATTTTGTCATTAGTAATTAGAGCAGGTCTAAAAGAAGGAACAAATGTACAAAGAGTGATTATTCAAACATATACATATAACTTATCTACAAATGAAGAAATGACACTTGGAAATGTCCTTAATATAGAAGGAAAGAGTACAAAAGATGTGCAGTCAGAAATCTATAACACAATACAAGAAGCAATAGATAATTCTCAAAATCTTTCTGCATTAGGATATAATACAGTTAATCGTGATATAAATGATAGTATGTATTTAATAGAAAATTCTAATAATTATTTCTTAGGACCAGATGGGGTAATTTATATAATATATGCTTATGGAAATGCAAGTTATTCTTCTGAGAAAGATATTGTAATAATTAAATAATTAGAGGTATTATGAGTAGAGTTCACAGCTGAACTCTACTTTTAAAAAATAAAGACTTACCGTTTTGAAGGTAGGTCTTTTTAAAATAAAAAATAAAAGGGGATGTTTTTTCACTATCATTACTTAGTGTACTTATAATATATCAATCTTATTTGTCCATTTTGTGAACTCACCGTGAAAGTTATGAATAAAAAATATTAAGAAAAAATTAAAATGAATTAATTCATAAAATTTGCAATATACATTATTAAAGAGATTATATGAAAAGAGGTAAAGAATTGAAAAAAAGGTTTAGTAAAATAAATGAGTTTTTAGAAATACCGGAAGAAGTAATAACAGATAAACCTAAAATAACAATACTTGGATTTGAAGAATTAGTTATAGAAAACTATAAGAATATATTAGAATATGAAGAGGTATTTATAAAAGTAAATACTTATATAGGTGCAATAAATATAAACGGATTTAACTTAAAACTGATTCAAATGAATGCAGAAGATTTGATGATAACTGGCACAATAGATTCAATTGATTTTGAAGCGAATGAGTAGGTGAAAAATTTGATATTCAAAATTATAATTAACTATATATTAGGATATGTAAATATCTCTGTTGAAGGATATTATATAGAAAGATTTATAAATATTTGTATAAGCAAGGGAATTCTTCTTTGGAATGTAAAAAGAGAAAAATCTACATTTATGATGGCAAATGTCCGGAAAAAATGATTTTAAATTATTAAAAGAAGTTGCTAGGAAAACTAAATGCAGAATCAAAATAAATCAAAAAAAAGGACTTCCATTTTTAATGAACAAATACAGAAATAGAAAAATATTTTTTATAGTATTTATATTAGTTACAATACTTATGTATGGGACATCAAAGTTCATATGGAACATTGAAGTAGAAGGATTAGAAACAATAGATTCTAATGAAATATTAAGTGAATTATCAGAATATGGCTTAAAAGAAGGAACACTAAAATCAAAAGTAAACGCACAAGAAATCATAAATCAAATCAGACTAAAAAGAGATGACATTGCTTGGATGAATATAAACCTAAATGGGACTAATGTATTAGTTAAGATAGTAGAAACAACAAAAAAGCCAGAAATAGTTGAAAAAAGCGAATATTGTAATATTGTATCTAATAAAACAGGTGAGATAACAAAAATTACAGCAACAGAAGGGACAATTTTAGTAAAGCCTGGTGATATTGTTACGGAAAATAGCATTTTGATAGGTGGATGGATGGAAGGAAAATATACTGGAACAAGATTTGTACACGCATCAGGAGAGATAGAAGCAAAAGTCTGGTATAAAAAATCAGAAAAAATAAATTTAAAGCAGACAAATCAAGTTAGGACAGGAGTTTCACAAAAAAAGTATAATATCAAAATAAATAATTTTCAAATAAATTTATATAAAAGTCTTCCAAATTTTGAAAAATATGATACAATAAATGAAGAGAAAAAATTCAAAATATTTTCAAATTTTTATTTGCCTATAAGCTTAGGGATTTCTACATATTACCAATTAAAAGATGAAGAAAAGACCTTGACTAATGAGGAAGCAAAACAAATATTAACAGACAAATTAAAAAATGAATTACTAGAAGAAATAGAAAATAAAGATAACATACAAGATATAAAGGTAAATACATCTGAGGATGAAGAGAGCGTACAAGTAGAAGTTATATACGAGGTACTAGAAAATATTGGTACACAAGAAAAAATTTTAAATTGAAAGGAAGGATGAACAATGGAAGAAAGAGGATTACGAGTTGCAAAAAATGATAAAGCATTTTTCTCAAAGATATCAACAACAATAAGCAGACTATTAATACCTACAAAAATAGGAATTAATGGAATGTTAATTACAATAAAAAGGAATAGTTTACTTAAAAACTATGAAGCATATACAAATAACACAGATAAGGCAAAAGAAGAGGCTCTTCAAAGAAAATATGAAGATACATTTATATTATACTTAGAGTCAATAGATAAATATGTAATGGATTCTATATATAAAAAAGTAAAGAATAGGACAGCAACTACATTTGAAGAAGACGCATTGTCTAGATACTATATAGTAACACATTTAAAAGAAACACAATATGCAGAATATAAACATAGGAAACAAAAATATCTATTAGATTTAGATTATATATCTTTAAAAAATGATGACAAACAAAAAGTAATAGCAAGGTATAACCCATTTTATATCTCAAAAATGGATGGCATTTTTAAAGGAATACTTAAAAATTATTCTATACAATTAGCAGATAAAATATCAGAAAATATGATTGACAAAGATAGCATATATGACAGTATATTTGACACATTAGAAGATTACATTTCAAATATATTACCTATCAAAATGGAACTTGAAGGAAAAGAAAAATACAAAGATATATACCAGGAATATGATAAGTTTACTGCATTTTTGTCAGGAAAATTAGATGCAAGAGAGCAAATTGAAAAAAGAATGTATCTACTTGCAATGAGTAGGAAGTTATTTACTCATAGTGTTCCACTAGCTGTTGCAGAAGGATGCTATGAAAAATTAATAAGAGAGACAAGGCATTTAATAATAAGCTCTAAGGTAGAGAAGAAAAAAGAAGTAGCCTATGAAACACTAATAAATTTAATAGAAGATTATAATGTAAGAGTACTATCTACAAAAATTTATTGGGAGAAACCAGAAGAAAAAGAATTATACAAAGTATTTTGGGACAAATATAACAGCATAGATAAAGAATCAGACGAAGGAAAGAAACAAAAAGAAATACTATTTATCAAAGCAGAATTAAGACATTTAGATAATAATTTACAAAACAAACATATAATAAAGTTTTATAAGGACAAGCTTTTTGAATACAATGCAATTAGAAGATTAAAGAATTCATATAGTAAGGGGAAAAAGTATATTAAAGTATGAGAGAATTAGCAGAAATAGAATTTTTAGATATAAAAGAAGATAAGAAATACAAAGAGATTATAAATAAAGTATATGAAATGTGCTTTAAAGAAGAAAATCTATATGATTATGAAATATATATTAGCATAATTATTACAAATGAAGAAAATATAAGAAATATAAATAAAAAGTATAGAAATATTGATAAAGCAACAGACGTGTTATCATTCCCAATGTTTGAAAAGGATGAAATAGAATCTGCAAAATTAGCCAAAGAACCACTTGGTGATATAGTTATATGCTTACCAATAGTAAAAAAACAAGCAGTAGAATATGGACATAGTGAGGATAGGGAGTTTGCATATATGCTAGTACATGGTTTTTATCATTTGATGGGATATGACCATATAGAAGATAAAGACAAAGTAAAAATGAGAAAAAAAGAAGAAAATATTTTAAATAAACTAGGACTAAAACTTGATGCATAAAAATGAAGGGAGAAGTGATAAGACTATGAAAATAAGAATATTAGTTATAATATTAATCATAGCAGTCATTATATTAGGAGTACTTATGGGATTAAAAGCATTTAGCAAAACTGCTCAAATAATTGCAGAAGGAACAGAAAGTGAAGGAAAAGTTTTAGAAGAGGAACAAATTGAAAAAGAAATCCCAAAAAGCAAATATGATGGAACTGAAAGAACAATTGCAGTATCTATTGATAATGTTGGAGATGCAATTCCACAAACAAGCTTAAATAAAGCAATGTTAGTATATGAAATGTATGTAGAAGGTGGACTTACAAGATTTTTAGCAGTATATAAAAATGAAGAAATAGATACAATAGGACCAGTAAGAAGTGC
>CANREW010000003.1 GCA_947629765.1 uncultured Clostridia bacterium | reverse complement strand
TTTCTAACTGAAAATAAAGTAAAAGTTAAAAAATTAATATTTGTATGTGGATTTAATAATTATCTAGGAATAAATGAAGAATATGATAATGTTAATAAATCAATGTATTTTGATAACTTAGAAGATGTAAAACAATATGCAAATGATATAATTTGTTTTTATTCAGATAATGATCCATATGTGAAATATGAAACAGAAAAAGATTTTGCAAATACTGTTGCAACAGAGCAAATCCTAGTTCCAAATGGCGGACATATCAATAGTGAAAGTGAATATGATACTTTTGAAGATATTGTAAGTTATTTATAAATGGTATGTTACGAAAAAATAATAATTATCTTTACGTGGTATATAAATGAGGAGAGAAAATTAGTGAATATAGGAATAGATATAGATAATACAATAACAGAAGTTCAAGAAGAATTAAATAATGCCGCATACGAATATGCAATTAAACTAGGTAAAAATATTAAGAATTCTAAAAATCCTTTTGAAGATATAAAAAACAATGGAGATACATATAAAAAGAAATTTCAATTTTCTTATGATGAACTAAAATATTTTCTAAAAAATATTCAAGAAGAGATTACCAATAAGGCAAAACCGAGAGATAACGCAGTAGAAATAATTAATAGATTAAGAAAAGAAGGACATAAAATAATTATAATAACAGCAAGAGATAGTGAATTTCATGATGATCCATATAAGTTAAGTAAAAGTTGGTTAGATAGAAATAATATCGAATATGATAAGTTAATTGTTAATGCAAGAGAAAAGGCATCAGTATGTAAAAAAGAAAAAATTGATTTATTTATTGATGACCAGTTAAATAATTGTATTGATGTAGAAAAAGAAGGAATACAGACAATTAGGATATCTAATGATAACAAAAATTATCAAAGTATAATATCTTTAAAAGATTGGAGAGAAATATATACATTTATTCTAAACGAAAAAATATGTAGAGTAGTAAGATTTGATGATTGTAAACTTAAATTTGATATAAATAATTTTATAAGTGAGTGTATGCACAATTTTATTGGAAGACCTTATAAAGATAGATCTGATATTATGGATATAGAAAATTATTACTTAAAAAATAATGGGCAATTTATAATTGCATATGATGTAAAAGAAAAACAGATAGTGGGAACAATTGCTTTAGAAAATAGAGGACAATATGGCATTTTAAAAAGATTTTATGTCAAGGAAAATTATCAAAAAAAAGGAATAGGTAGAAGATTATACAATGTTTTAGAATCTTATATTATAGAAGAAACTAATATAAATAAAGTATATTTAGCTTGTGGAAAAGTATTAAAGAAGGCTCATAAATTCTATATAAAAAATGATTTTAAGCAAGTAGATAAATTAGATATTGAAATGCACTTTGTAGAAGATGACGATTTTTTTGTTAAAAATATAAAAAGAGAAATAATATAAGTTGGAGATGAATTAAAGAATGAAATATGTAGGAAACAAAGAAGAAAATATAGTATACAAAAAAAGACCAGGGGCATATGCAATTATTATAAACAAAGATGACGATAAAATAGGAATTGTAGCTACTGAAGGAAGGTATTTCTATTTAGGTGGAGGAATAGAAAAAGGAGAAACTAAATTAGAAACATTAAAAAGAGAATTGCTTGAAGAATCGGGATATACGATAAAAAATATTAAAGAATTTGAAGAGGTAGGTTCTTATATATTTGCGGAAGATAAAGGATATTTAGAAGTTGTTACAAGTGTATATATTGCAGAATTTGATAAAAAAGTAACAGAACCAATTGAAAAGGATCATACTGTATTATGGGTAAAACCAGAAGAATATGTAAGCAAAATGTTTAGAGAATGGCAAAGGTATATTATGAAGAGGTTCATAGAAGAAAAGAAACAGGGGAAATTTTATGTATAAACACTATATGAAGAATAGGTAAACATAACATTGACAAAATTATTCTAATATAATATAATTACAATACAATAAAATACTGCATAAAAGGAGGATAGTTTATGGCTACGGCAATAGCAATAATATTCCTTGCAATTGTTTTTGTGATTTGTCGGATTATCTGGGAAATTATTAAGCCAATATTCGTATTTGCTTATGATAGCATAATACACAGACTTATGATTTCGGGGATGACCGAGCAAGCAGCAAAAGCAGTAGTGTCGTCAGTAGTGGTAATTCTGATTATACTCTTGATAATTTCTAGATAGTTGCCAAAGGTCGTAAATACCTTCAAGTAGTTTTGTAAGAATTTGCAAAACTACTTTTTAAATAGTTTATTTGCAAAATATAATTTCAAAAATTACTATTGAAGTTTTTTATATATAAATGATATAATATTTACGAATAAAAGCGGAGTAAATGTAAAATGAGAATAGGTATAGATATAGATAATGTAATATCAAATTTTGATACTGAATTATTAAATGAATATTTAAAACATGATAAAACATTAAGAAATTCAGGAATTGTAAATGAAAATGGTGTATATATAACTAAACGGAATGTTTGACTGGAGTAAAGAAGAAAATGACGATTTCTATTATAAAAATATTGAAAGAATAGCTAAAAGACTAAAAACTTTACCAAATGCACAAAGTGTAATAGAAAAGTTAAAGAAAGATGGACACGAGATATATATAATTTCAAGCCGAGATAATGGGGAATATACTAACCCTAAAGAAATGACTGAAAAATGGCTTAAAGATAACAATATTTACTATGACAAATTAATACTTATAGATAAAGGACAAAAGGGAGAAACGTGTAAGAAAAACAATATTGATATAATGATAGACGATACCGTGAAAAATTGCATAGATGTATCAGAAAATGGAATAAAAGTATTAATGATGAGGACAAGATTTAACAAAGATATTACACAGTTTGAACAAGTTTTAGATTGGGAAGATATTTATAAAAAAATAAATAAAGCAAATATATAAATAAAATAGGAGGACTAGTATGCAAAAGTTTAATTATCATTCACATACATATAGATGCGGACATGCAGAGAAAGATATGTCAGATGAAGAATATGTTTTAGATTATATAAAAATGGGTTTTGAAAAGGTCGCAATTACTGACCATTGCCCAGAAAAGAACAAAATAGATAAAAGACATGATATGAGAATGGATTATAGTCAAAAAGATGAATATTTAGATAGCATAAAAAAATTGCAGGAAAAATATAAGGATAAAATAAAAATAGAAACCGGTTTTGAAGTAGAATACTTGCCAGGAGAAGAAGATAATATTAAAGAATTAAAAGAAGAGGTAGATAAAATTGTTTTAGGACAACATTTTGTTTATGATGATAATAAAAATTTAAAAATTTTCCGTATTGATATGTTCTCTGATAAAGAGCTTGAAAGATATGGAGAATATATCGAAAAAGCAATGAGTTTAAAAATCCCAGATATAGTCGCACATCCAGATATATTTATGATGGGAAGAAATGGATTTGGGGAGAAGGAAGCCGAGGTTACTAGGGTAATCTGCAAAGCCTCTGAAAAATATAATATTCCTCTTGAAATTAATTTAAATGATATATTTCATAAAACTTATCGTGAGAATAAAAAATTAAATACTGATTCAATAGAAAAGCAAAAAGAAAAATTATATAGAGTATATTATCCTTGCAGACAATTTTGGGAGATAGCTGCAAATTATAATATTAAAGTGTTATATGGAATAGATGCGCATTTTAGAGGACAAATACCATTATTTAATGAATTAATTTTGCTTGCGAATGAAATTATAGGAGAAGATACAATAAAAAAGTTAAACTTTATTGAAGAATTGTAATAGCCTTGACTACTTTTAAATAAAAAAGGAAATAGATTTGATATCTGTTTCCTTTTTCTTTGCTTAAAATCACTAAGAAAACTTGCGAATATGCATAAAGTATGATATAAGATTAATTAGAAATTTAAATATATAGAGGAAATAATGGCTATGAAGGAACTTAAAGAATTGAATTTGAAAAATAAAAAGTATATGATTTTTGATATGGACGGAACATTAATTGATTCAATAGGAACATGGAATTTTGCAGATCAAGAAATAATTAAAAGATATGGAGGACCAGAGATTCCACTAGATAAACTTCAATTTGAAAGAACTATGTTTTTCCATAAAAATCAAGAAAATGACACATATTTAGCTTATTGTGATTATTTAATAAATAAATATAACCTTAAAATTGAAGATAAAGAAAGTTTCTTAAAAGAAAGAAGAAGTATAGCAAATGAAATATTAGAAAGTGAAACAGATTTTAAACCTAATGCTGCTGAACTAATATTGAAACTTAAAAGTTTAGGATTTATAATCGTTTTAGCAACTGTAACAACCAAAAGGCAGATAGAAATATATTCGAAAGAAAATAAAAAGATGCTAAAACAGATGAATATACAAGAAGTATTTGATTTCATTATAACTCAAGATGATGTAAGATATAAAAAACCACATCCAGAGATATATAATACAGTACTTAATCACTATGACGCTCTTCCAGATGAATGCTTAGTATTTGAAGATTCATACATAGGAGTTTTAGCAAGCAATAATGCTGGAATTGAAGTTGTAAATGTTTATGATAAATATTCAAATTCAGAAAGAGATAAGATAAATGAAATAGCAGATTATAGCATTAAAAATTATAAGGAGTTTATAGAATTTGTAGATAATATGTATTCTATAAAATAAATTGAGGGGTAATTATATATGAATATTTATACAGGTTTAAATGAAGTAATAGAATACATAGAAAATAATCTAGAAGAGAAAATTGAATATAAAGAATTATCAAAAATTATAGGAGTAAATGAATATACTTTTCAGAGGATATTTTCGCTAATTAGTAATGTATCAATTGCCGAATATATAAGAAATAGAAGATTAACAAATGCTGGACAAGAATTATATCTTAAAGATGAAAAGATAATAGATTTAGCAATAAAATATCAATACAACAATGCAACAGCTTTTTCAAGAGCTTTTGAAAAATTTCATGAAATCAAACCAAGTGAAGTAAGAAAAAATCCAGAAAAACTTAAAATGTATACAAAATTACATTTTAATGAGGTTAATGATGAAAGCAAAAATGTTGAATATAAAATAGTAGAAATGCAGGAAATGACTTTATATGGTAAATGCAAACCTACTACAAATGAAAATATAGGGAAAGATGCTCCAGAATTTTATAAAAAGTTTATGGGAAAATATGGAGATGCTCCATATGCAATGACTTCATATAAAGAAAAAGAAAGATGTAATGTAAAAGCATATTGGGTACTCTATGATAAAAAAATAGAAGGCTTTGAAAAAGTAGTAATTCCAAAAGCTAAGTGGATATCAATAAGAACAAATTCACAAAAAGCGAAAGATATACAAGAAACAACAAAGATGTTCTACGAAAGTTTTCTACCAAGTTGTCAATATAATTTTAGAGATTTACCAGAGTTAGAATATTATCATGATGGAATAACAGATTTTTTAATTGCAATAGAAGAAATATAAAATGCTATAGTAAAAGACTGACTTTTTTTGAAAAGAAAAAATCAGTCTTTTTTTAATGCAAACATATATAATAAGTTTAAGGAGTATGTATTATGAAAACAAATATATTTGAAATATATTTAACGATGCCAAACATAGAAAGTAAAGAATGGCTTAATTTAATATATAAAGTATCTAAAATAAATGGTATGTTTAAAACGTGGAAATTATGGATACATATTGAAAATAATTATATAAGATATTTTATAGAAACAAAAAGGATGCTTCCACCGATATTAGGAGAACTAGGTGGATTTTTACTTAAGAAATCAGATGAAAAATTAAAAGAAAAAGCAAAATTGGATGTTCCATTTATAATTACAAAAAAATATAAAACAGTTTTAGATGTATATGACAAAAATGAAACAAGAAGGATGCAAAAAATAAAAAATGTAAAAATTACATTTCTACCATACAAATATAATAACTACATATCTTCTACTTGGCTATATCTAAAAAATGAAGAGGGACAAATGAAAAAAAGAAAAGCATTTGGAAATGATGAAATACATAAATTTGTAGCTGTAGATTTTGAAACACATGTTAGATTCTTCTATAAAAAAGATGAATCAAAATATCTAGATATTAAAAAGGTTATGAATGTACTTAGTAGTGATGAAGAAAATGCTATATTAAGAGCAGATGCTTTCCCATATGTGCAAGATGATTTGTATTTGAATTATAGAAATTACGACTTTGCGAAACACTCAATAGTTATCGGAGCAAGTGGTACGGGAAAGTCAAAAATGATAAGTTCTTTGATAAAAAATTTATCTCAAAACAGTACAAATAAATTAAAATATAAAATTGTTGTAATTGATCCACATGCTGCAATGGAAGATGATATAGGTGGTTTAAGTGATACTGATGTAATAGATTTCAAATCAGAAGAAAATAGTGTAAATCTATTTGTAAATTCATCAGAAGATATAATAGCAGAAGTAGAATCAATAATGGCCATATTTAAAAATATTATTGCGGATAAATATAACTCAAAACTAGAGAGGGTATTAAGATATAGTATTCATTTGTTATTAGCAGACAAAAGCTTTAATTTGGTTAACTTAAGAAAACTATTAACGGAAATAGAATATAGAAATAAAGTTATAAAAAATGTAGAGGATAGAATACAACCTAATATAATAGAATTTTTCAGAGTAGATTTTAATGAATTAAAAACTATGTCATATCAAGAAGCAATATCTCCAATAATTGCATTTATAGATGAAATGCAATTACTTCCAGCAATGGGAAGTACAGATGTACAAAAAGATATTAGAGATGAAATTGAGCAAAATTTTATTACGATATTATCTTTAGATCAAATGACTTTGGGTTTAAATATTACAAAAACAATAGCAGGTTTTGCAATGCAACAAATATTGCAATTAGTTCAAGCACATACATTTGATGAACATATTATTTTGGTAATAGATGAAGTGGCTGTAATTGAAAATCCGATTATTAGCAGATTCTTATCAGAGGCCAGAAAGTATAATCTTTCTCTAATACTTGCAGGTCAATATTTTGAACAAATTAGCAGTAACTTGCAAAAAGCAATATTTACAAATGTTATAAATTATTTTGTGTTTAGAGTATCTAGAGTAGATGCTATGCTTTTAGAGAAAAATATGTTAATGGAAGTTGCAGTCAAAAATTCAGTATTTGCAAGATTAAAAATACTTTCAGAGTTAAACGATAGGGAATGTGTTGCAAGAATCGGAAAAGAAGGAAGAATCTTATCTTGTTTCAAAGGTAGAACTTTAGATTTTATACCTGTACCAAGAAAGAAAAATGTAGGAGCAAAAAAAGAAGTAAAAGAAGAAAAAATAGATATAAAAAAGAAACCTTTCAGTATACAAACGAAAGATACTCTAAAAGATATAATGATTAAGCAATCAACTTCAAGAAAGAGGGTGAATTTTGATAATGAATGATAAGCAATGCAAACAAGTTATAGATGAAATTTTTATGGAGATATTTAATGAAAAATCTTTTTTAACAATTGAAAAAGTACTTTCAGAGTTTGCGTTTGATGTTAAACTACCAAATAAAGTATTGGATGCAGTTGATGGGAGTGAAACATGGGTATCTTCAATCAATTCAAATAAATACATAACTCAAACAAATATGATAAAATATGATGAATACAAAGGTTGGATGAGACCTAAAAAAGAAATAAATTCTCTTGACGAAATTTTAAAATTATGGAATAAAGTAAATTATACAACAACAGAAAGAGTATATGATAGTATAAATGTTTCAAAAAGTGATACAATCTATAACTGTGAAAATGCATATAGGAGCCAAGACTGCACAAAATGTAAAAATGTTATTTTTTCAGATGGATGTGTAAACTCGGAATATATTCTTGCTTGTCAGAGAAGTTCAAACCTAAATTATTGCATTAAAGTTGATGACTCTAATAGTTGTTCTAATAGTTATAGTGTTATATGCTCTGCTAAAATTAGTAATTCATTTTTTATACAAGATGCGAATTCTTTATATGAGTGTATGTTTTGCTCACATATTGCCAATAGGAGATATTGCATTGCAAATATGCAATTTGATAAAGATGAATATATGCAGATTAAATCAGAAGTTATAAAATGGATCATTTCACAATTCAGTGAAGATTAGTAATATAAAAATGGCAATAAACATATGTAATGAAACTTGGTTAATTTTTCTCATAATGTTTTATTTTAAAAATTTTATGATATAATGAATATAAAGTTATAAGACAAGGAGAAATAAAATGATTGATTTACATATGCATACTGTTTATTCAGATGGAAGTAAAACGGTAGAAGAATGGATAGAAGGTGATTAAATGAGAAATGTAACTTTATGTTATATAGAAAAAGATGGGAAATATTTAATGTTACATAGAACAAAAAAAGAAAAAGATATAAACAACGATAAGTGGATAGGTGTTGGCGGTAAATTTGAAGATAAGGAAAGCCCAGAGGAATGTATTATTAGAGAGACAAAAGAAGAGACAGGACTTACACTTAAATCATTAAAATTAAGATGTATTGTAACATATATATCTAATAACTGGGAAACAGAGTATATGTATGTGTTTACATCTAATGATTTTGAAGGAGAAATTATTGAATGTAAAGAAGGAGACTTAAAGTGGATAGATAAAAATGAAATAGATAAGTTAAACCTTTGGGAAGGAGATAAGATATTTCTAGACAGAATAAAAAAAGATAGCCCATTTTTTACAGCAAAACTTGAATATTATGAAGATAAGCTTATAAATTATGAAGTAAACGAGTATCGATTTAAAGAATAAAAATAAGCAAAAGCCCAGAAAAAGTAATTTTATTGGGTAATGTAGCCGCTTTTTGTAGATTTTTGTAATTAGTTATGATAAAATCTTATAAAAGGAGAAACAATTTATGGAAGTAATAGAAGTAGATATAAAAGAATTTAAGAAAAAGCTATTTCCAATATACAAAGCTATGTTTCCACCGATTGAAAGAAGATACTTTTATCAAATAAAAAGTGCAAATAAAAAAGGAATGTCAAAGATTTTTAAGATTTGTGTTGATAATAAAATTATTGGCTTTCTAATAGTTAATGCATTAGAAGAAAATGGGTATATAGGTTTAGATTATTTAGCTATACTTCCAGAATATCAATCGAAAGGATATGGAAGTAAAGCAATAATGAGTCTAAAAGATATATTCCCAAATTATAAAGCTATGTTTATTGAAATTGAAAAATTAGGTTGTGGAAAAAGTGAAAAGGAGAATATTGAAAGAGAAAGAAGAGCAAGATTCTATAATAGATTAGGATTTGAAAAATTAAATTTTGAATTATTTTTATTTGGCATGGAATATTCTACATACGTACTTCCAATATCAGATAAAAACAAAGACGAAGAAGAAATAAGAAAATATATGTTTAGAGTATATGAAAATATATATGGAAAAAGAGCTGTTAAAAAACATTGCAGAGTTTTATAAATAAAAATAGGAGGCAAAAATGCTTAAGGGAACAAATCCAATATTAAAAGAATATTTTAGTATTTTATCAAAAGATATACCAGATTTTTTATATGAATATGTAGATACAAAAGAAATGCAAAGATTAGCATTTATTAGTCAGAATTGTGGAACAGATTATACCAATATATTTGATAATAAAGTATATTATTCAATATTAGACCATAGTGTGGGTGTAGCATTAATTGTATGGAATTTTACAAAAGATAAAAAGCAGACACTTGCTGGATTATTTCACGACATCTCAACTCCTACTTTTAAACATTGTATAGACTTTATGAATGGAGACTATAAAACCCAAGAATCAACAGAAGAGCTAACAACAGAGATAATAAAAAATTCTAGTGAGATAATGCATCTTTTAGAAAGAGATAATATTAAATTAGAAGAAGTTCAAGATTATCATATATATCCAATTGCAGATAATGACCTGCCAAAACTTTCAGCAGATAGACTAGAATATAATTTTTCTGGAGGACTATTTTTTGATAATAAAAAAATATTAAATTTAGGAACAATAAAAGAGTTATATTCAGATATAGTTATTTTAACAAATGAGGAAGGAATAGAAGAATTAGGATTTGCTCACAAAGAAACAGCAGAAAAATTTGTACATAATTTAAAAAATGTTTGGCCTATGTGGATATCAAGTAAGGACAAGCTTACGATGCAATTCATTGCAGATACAGTAAGAAAAATGGCAAATCAAGGATATATCACAAAAGAAGATTTATATACATTAAAAGAATCAGAAATAATAGATAAAATTGAAAATTGTAAGGATAAGACAATTAGCGAAACATTTAAAAAATTTGAAAATGCAGATTGTATTTATGAAAGTGAAGAAAAAGTATTTGAAAAATATAGTGTAAGCTTAGAAGGCAAGAGAAGATATATTGTTCCGCTTGTAAAAACAGGTGAAACAGTAGGAACGAGAGTTGTGGATATTTCAGAAGTTGCTAAAAATGATGTAGCTGATTATCTAAATAGCAAAACTAAAAAATATGCATATTTTGATTTTAATTTTTAATATTGTGAAATAAGTATATTTATTATATATGCTATAAAGTCCGCCAAATCTCGTCGGAGCTTTTATATTTTTTGTTTTCAAGAAAATTTCGAAAGGTCAAGGAGTAATCCGTAAGCAGCAGGCTGTTCGAACATTTTCTTTCAAAAAAAATATAAAACTCCTGCGTTTGGCTACTTAGTTTTTTTTAATATAAATTTTATAAAAAGGAGTTTATATGAAAATACTCAAAAAAATATTGATAACATTTATCATACTATTTTTAATACTTGGCATAACCATAGCATGTTATATATTATATAAAACAAATAAAAAATCATATACTGCAGAAGATTTTGGAATTGAAACATTAATAAGTAAAACTGATTATGATAATGATGGAATAGATGATTATACAGATATTTTGCAAGGAGCAAAAATCGAAGCAAAAAATAAACCAAAATACAAAAGTGCATATTATGCTGGGGGATATCCACCAGAAGGTGAAGGAGTCTGCACAGATGTTATATGGAGAGCTCTTAAAAACGCTGGGTATTTGTTAAAAGATATGGTAGATGAGGATATAAAAAATAATGTTTCAGAATATCCGAGAGTAAATGGAAAACCAGATCCTAATATAGATTTTAGAAGAGTATCTAATCTAAAAGTATATTTTGATAGAAATCAAATAAGTTTAACTACTGATTTAAGTCAAATTGCAGAATGGCAACCCGGAGATATTGTTACTTTTGGGACTACTCATATAGGAATTATCTCAGATAAAAGAAATTCAAAAGGTATACCATATTTAATACATAACACAGGCCAGCCATTTAGAGAAGAGGATGTACTAGAACTATATGGTAAAAATGAACAGATAAGTGGACATTATAGAATGAAATAACATAATTTTAAAATATCGTAAACTTACTTTAAAGTCAGTATTTTCAAGACTTTTAAATTTAACATTTTTGTCTTAAATTTGTAATAAATTTGTAATAATTCTTTAAAACCTTGATAGAGAATTGAAAGCAAAACCGGAGATAAATTCTGTTGCAATTGCAACAGAATTTATCTTTTTTCAAATATATAATTACCTCACAATAACAAAGAAAAATAAGGCAATACAAACAAAAGAAATACTAAAAAGGGGGATAAAAGAACTATGAAAATCATAAAGAGAGATGGAAATGTTGTAGACTATAATCCAGATAAAATTAGAATTGCTATCCAAAAAGCAAATAATGAAGTTACAGGAAAAGACAAAATTACAAAAAGTCAAATTGAGGATATTATTAAATATATAGAAGATCTTCATAAATCAAGAATATTAGTAGAAGATATTCAAGATATAATAGAACAAAAATTAATGGAGTTTGGACTTTATCCACTTGCTAAAAAATATATAACATATCGTTATACAAGAGAGTTAGTAAGAAAAGCAAATACAACAGACCAATCAATAAAAGAATTGATAGATGGAGAAAATGATTATTGGAATAATGAAAACTCAAATAAAAATGCAAAAGTTGTTACAACACAAAGAGATTATTTAGCAGGAATTACAAGTACAGATATAACTAGAAGATTTTTATTACCAGAAGATGTTGTAAAAGCACATGATGAAGGAATTATACATTTTCATGATGCAGATTACTTCGCACAAAATGCTCTGCACAACTGCGATTTAATAAATCTAGAAGATATGCTACAAAATGGAACAAATATAAATGGAGTTATGATAGAAAAACCACATAAATTCGTAACAGCAATGACAATCGCAACACAGATTATAACAGCTGTAACATCTAGCCAATATGGTGGAGCAACAGTTACAATGACACATTTAGCACCATTTGTAAGAGAAAGCTATCAAAGATATTTGAAAAAATATGAAGAAAGAAAATTCTCAAAAGAAGATTGCGAAAAGTATGCTAAGGAAGATTTGAAAAAAGAAGTTGAAGACGGAGTACAAACTTTCCAATATCAAATTAACTCAATGACTACTACAAACGGACAAGCACCTTTCCTAAGTGTATGTTTCTACTTAGGAGAAACAGAAGAATATAAGACAGAGCTTGCTATGATAATAGAAGAATTCTTAAAACAAAGAATTCAAGGAATGAAAAATGAAAAGGGTGTATATATTACTCCTGCATTCCCAAAACTTCTATATGTACTTGAAGAAGATAACATTCACGAAAATAGCAAATATTGGTATTTAACAAAACTTGCTGCTCAATGTACAGCAAAGAGAATGGTACCAGATTACATATCAGAAAAGAAAATGTTAGAACTTAAAAAAGATAAAAATGGAAATGGAAATTGCTATCCTTGCATGGGATGTCGTTCTTTCCTAACACCTTATGTTGATCCAGAAACAAACAAACCTAAATATTATGGAAGATTTAATCAAGGTGTTGTAACTATCAACTTAGTAGATGTGGCCTTATCTTCTGGAAAAGATATGGATAATTTCTGGGATATATTTGAAAAGAGATTAGAGCTTTGCCATAAAGCTTTACAAATTAGACACGAAAGATTAAGTAAAGCAACAAGTGATGTTGCACCTATACTTTGGCAATATGGAGCACTTGCAAGATTACCAAAAGGAGCAAGTATACATCATCTATTACATGGTGGATATTCAACAATATCACTTGGATATGCAGGACTTTATGAATGTGTAAAATATATGACAGGAAAAAGCCATACTGACAATGGTGAAGGTAAAGATTTTGCAATAGAAGTTATGCAAAAACTAAATGACAAATGTAAAGAATGGAAGGCAGCAGAAGATATAGATTACAGTGTTTATGGAACACCAATCGAAAGTACAACATATAAATTTGCAAAATGCTTAAAAGAAAGATTTGGAGTAATAAAAGGAATTACAGATAGAGATTATATAACTAATTCATATCATGTACCTGTATTTGAAGAAATAGATGCATTTTCTAAATTATCATTAGAAAGTGAATTCCAAAGATTAAGTCCAGGTGGAGCAATATCTTATGTAGAAACTCCAAACCTACAAAATAACATTGATGCAGTTATTCAAGTAATCAAATTCATATATGACAATATAATGTATGCAGAATTAAATACAAAGTCTGATTATTGCCAAGAATGTGGATTTGATGGAGAAATATTAATAGACGATAATCTAGAATGGTATTGCCCAAACTGTGGAAATAGAAACCACGATACTTTAAATGTAGCAAGAAGAACTTGCGGATATATTGGAAGTAATTTCTGGAACAAAGGAAGAACTCAAGAGATAAAAGAGAGAGTATTACATATAGACAATAAAGACGCATAAGAGGTGAAGCTATAATGAATTATAATAAAATCAGAAAAATGGATATTTCGAACGGCCCAGGAGTAAGAGTATCAATATTTATGCAAGGATGTGCATTTAATTGTAAAGAATGTTTTAATCCAGAGACACATGATTTTAATGGTGGAAAGGAATTTAATGAAGATACAATTAATGAAGTATTAAAATTATGTGATAATGAAAATGTAAAAGGCCTATCAATTTTAGGTGGAGAGCCTATGCATCCAAAGAATGTTGAAGGAACAGCAAAACTTGCAAAAACTTTTAAAGAAAAGTTCCCAGATAAAAATGTATGGGTATGGTCAGGTTTTAAGTTTGACCAAGACCTAAGAAATAATGAACAAGACAAAGAAGCTTTAAAATATATAGATGTACTAGTAGATGGACAATATGTAGATGCTCTAAGGAACCCTACATTAAAATGGAGGGGCTCATCAAACCAAAGAGTAATAGATGTACAAAAGAGTTTACAAGGAAACGATGTAGTTTTAGTAAACCAATGATAAAATGAAGTCTAAAAAACAAAAGAACAAAATTCCAGTGAGAATTGGGGTGCACTCCAAAATCACTGGAATTTTTGTACATTTGGAAGTTTTATTAAACAGGACTTGTAAAACAAACAAAAAAAGTGTAAAATAAAGGTGCAAAAGGAGGAAAACTAAATGTATTTAATCGTAGGACTGGGAAATCCAGAAAAAGAATATGCAAATACTAGGCATAATGTAGGTTTTGATACAGTAAACGAACTTGCAAAAAGACATGAAATAGAAATAAATAGAAATAAATTTAATAGTCTATATGGACAAGGAATAATAAATAATGAGAAGGTAATTATTTTAAAGCCTCAAACATATATGAATCTAAGTGGCATAGCTGTAAGAAATTTTAAAGATTTTTACAAAATAGATATGGATAAAATAATTATAGTTCACGATGATATAGATATAGAAGAGGGAAAAATAAAATTAAGGAAAATTGGTGGACCCGGAACTCACAATGGAATGAAATCCGTTGTTCATGAATTAAATAGCACAGAATTTCCTAGAATCAGAATTGGTACTGGAAGTCCAGATGATGAGATAGATCTAAAAGATTATGTTTTAGAAAAAATAGATGCTGAGTCAAGAAGTGTTCTAGATAAAGCAATAACAAATGCTACAAACGCCATAGAGGAAATTCTAGAAAATGGAATTGATATTGCTATGAATAAATTTAATTAGATTGAAGGGAAATAAAAATGAAGGAAATATTTATAAGCAGCAAAGATAATACAAAACGAATAGTCGTAACAGATAATGGAAATATCTTAGAAAAATATGAAGAAAATGAACAGTCTAAAAGGTTAGAGGGAAAAATATATTTAGGCAAAGTACAAAATGTACTTCAAGGAATGCAAGCAGCTTTTATTGATATAGGAGAAACAAGAAATACATTTATACATCTAAAAGATATATTACCCAAAGTAGATATAATAAAAAATGAAAATAATTTAGACCAAGAAAAAAATATTAAAAAACTTGTTAAAGTAGGGGATAAGATATTAATACAAGTAAAAAGAGATGCAACAAATATGAAAGGTGCAAAAGTTTCAACACATATTAATTTGCCAAGTAGATATTTTGTATTGATGCCAAATACTGATATTAAAACAATTTCACAAAAGATAGAAAATGATGAAGAAAAAAACAGACTAATGGAAATAATTAATGAAATACTTCCAGAAGGCTTTGGAATAATTGTAAGGACATCAGCATTAAACAAAGAAAAAGAAGAATTAAAAAATGATTTAAATGAGATAATAAATAAATGGAAAGAAATCGAGAAAATTGCAAATGATAAAGAAACAACATATCCAAGGATTGTATATGAAGGACAGAGCTTTATAGAAACATTATTAATGGATTTAATAGACAAAGATATGACTAGAATAGTTGTAGATAATAAGAAATGCTATAAAGAGGTAGAAAAGATAATAAAAAATCTAAATGAAGATATAACAATAGAACTAAAAGATAATGAAGATATCTTTGATATATATGATATAAATGATCAACTAGAAAAAATAAAACAAAGAAAGATATGGTTAAAATGTGGTGGATTTATCACAATAGATAAGACAGAAGCATTAACTGCAATTGATGTAAACTCTGGAAAATATATAGGAAATAAAAACCTAGAACAAACTGTATTTAAAGTAAATAGTGAAGCAAGTATTGAAATCGCAAAACAGTTAAGGCTAAGGGATATCGGAGGAATTATAATAATAGACTACATAGATATGACAGATGAAGAGCACAAAAAACAAATAATAAAAGTGCTTGAAGAGAATCTAAAATATGATAGGTCAAAGACACAAATAGTTGGATTTTCTAAACTTAATCTTTTAGAAATGACAAGAAAACATATGAAGGGCGGAGAATAAATTTATCATAATCCTCCTAATGCAAGAATATAATTAAATAACTTGTTATTCAGGAGGATCCTATGTTTTTTATATTCAATAAACAAAAAATATATTCTTATTTAATTGCAGCAAGTACTGTTGTAATTTTATTTATTTTATCAATTTTTTTTGCAAAGACTAATATTGAATCAGTAGAAACTGTATCTAATACGACAATGACAAATTCTGTAAATAATACAAAATCTAATATGACAATAACCAATTCTATAAATGATATCAATATGAATAATATAGATAATTTTATTACAAATATTATCACAAACACAAATATTATGAATAATCTCGCTAATATCACGAATATAACTGAATAATATGGGTAAAATAGACATATCACTAAATGAAAGGATATGTATAAGGTGGCATTTATTGGTATTGTTGCTGAAAGCAAAAATGAAATGGGAATAAAAAGAATTTTAGAATCTAAATTAAATTCTCCAACAAAAGAACATACGATAATAGTAATAAATGACAAGAGTGCAGAAAATATTAGAAATATAAAATTCCAATCAATTCTTGTAATGACCTTAGATGAAATAACAGATAAAAAAGATATAGTATATAAAATATTTAATAATGCTGAATATTTAGTTATGAATGCAGATGTAAATCTGGGAAGTTTTAAATTAATAGATAAAGAAGTAAAAATAATAACTTTTGGTTTTAAACAAAGAGCAACAATAACAGCTTCTAGCGTAGAAGAAAATTTAATGGTGTATTTACAAAGAAAAATAGAAGATGTTAATAAAAAAGTCATAGAACCGCAGGAAATACTGATAAAAACAGAAGATTCAAAGTTAGAAAATAATGCCCATAATGCGATGGGAATCGGAACAATCTTACTAGTATATGGAAAAAATGAAATAAATTTCTAAAATTTTAACTTTTTATGTAGACAAATTCAAAATTATGTAGTATAATAAATGTATAATTGACAAAAAAACTTAAAAAAGGAAAACATTACAAAGAAATTTGTAGGAAAGATACGTAAGAAATTATTACAAAAGTAAAAGAATAAATTTCCTACGTAAAAAGGATAGGGAGGAAAAGAAATTGAATACAAATTATTTGGATAATAACCATTTAGTATTGGTTGGTAAAATTACAAGTGAAAAAAGATTTAGTCATGAAATTTATGGAGAAAGTTTTTACATATTTGATTTAGAGGTACCACGTTTAAGTGAAACATTTGATATCATACCAATAACAATATCTGAAAGATTAATAAATGACGAAGAATTACAAATAGGTAAAAAAATTATAGTAAAAGGACAATTTAGATCTTATAACAGTTATGAAAATGAAAAGAACAAATTGATTTTAACAGTATTTGCAAAAGATATCATATATGAAAATGATATTGAAGAAAGAGCAAAAGAAGATGAAGAAATCAATTTAGACGTTTCAAATGAAGTTGTATTAATTGGACATATTTGTAAAAAGCCAATATACAGAAAAACACCATTTGGACGTGAAATAGCAGATCTTTTACTTGCAGTAAATAGAGCTTATAGCAAATCTGATTATATTCCAGCAATAGCTTGGGGAAGAAATGCAAGATTTTGTGATCATCTAGAAGTTGGTGCACAAGTAAAAACAGTAGGTAGAGTTCAATCAAGAAAATATGAAAAGAAATATGAAGATGGAACAGTAGTAGAAAGAGTTGCTTATGAAGTTTCAATTTCAAGCCTAGAAGTTATAGACGAAAAAGATGGCGAAGGAGAAGGGGAAGAAACTTTGGAAGCAGTATAAATTTAAAAGATATCATCCTTAACATAAAAAACTCAGAAAAAACTTAAACATTGCCGTTTAAGTTTTTTTCTGCTTATTATACATCTATTCTAATTCCTTCTTTATCTTATCCATTGCAAGAGCTGATGCAAGAAAGCCGAGAAGCAAATGTAATAGATAATTTCATAAATTTAATTCCTATGTAATAAATAAAGTTATAATGCGAAAAAGATATGTAATAAATTAAAATAAGTGTTGATATTATTGATATAAAGAATGAAAAATATAATCCGTTTTTCATTATTTTTTTAATCTTCAAATCAAAATTCTGAATAGTATGTTTTAAGTTTTCAATCATAAAAATTCCCCCGTTTTAGAACATAATACTTTTTCCTTAAATCTATATTAACATAAAATAGAGGCAAAATCAAAGGGAATTTATGGAATTAAAACAATTTACGCCAAATCTCATCGAGGTTTTATATTTATTATAAATTGAACCCACGATAGAGACGCCTACGAAGTTTTTCGGGGGTCTTCAATTTCTTCTAAATATAAAACCTCTACGCTTGGCTTGATTTAGATTAATAAATAAAAAATATCTCGCAAAACTATTTGCAAAAATATAATTAAATGATATAATTTACAATGAAAATATAGACAAAAATGCAATGGAGGTAATATATGGGAAATATAGTTGTTTTAGATGAATTAACTATAAACAAAATTGCAGCAGGCGAGGTTATAGAGAGACCATCTTCTGTAATAAAAGAGATGGTAGAAAACTCAATAGATGCTGAGGCTAAAAATATTAATGTAGAGATTAAAAATGGTGGAATATCATATATAAAGGTAACAGATGATGGCAAAGGTATCGAAAGAGATGATTTAGAGTTATCATTTGAAAGGCACGCAACAAGTAAAATAAGACAAGCAGATGATTTAAATGAAATTAAATCAATGGGATTTAGAGGAGAGGCATTAGCAAGTATTGCAGCAATAGCAAAAGTTGAAATGAGAACAAAAACAAAAGACAGAGATACAGGAGCAAGAATTGTTGTTGAAGGAGGAAACGTAATTGAAGTAGAAGAGATAGGCTGCCCAAATGGAACTTCTATTACAGTAGAAAACCTATTCTATAATACCCCTGTAAGATATAAATTCTTAAAAAAAGATTATACAGAAACAGGATACATAGAAGATGTAATAACAAGACTTGCACTAATACATCCAGATATTTCATTTAAGCTAGTAAATGCAGGAAAAACAATTATTTCAACAAATGGTGATGGAGATATAAAGAATGTAATATATAGTATTTATGGAAAAACAGTTGCATCAGCTTGTTTAAATGTAAACTATGAATACGAAGGAATAAATATAACTGGTGTTGTTGGAAAACCAGAAATTGCAAGATCTAACAGAGCAAATCAAATGTTTTTCGTAAATAAAAGATATATAAAAGATAAAATATTGTCTAATGCAACAGAGAAAGCATTTAAGGGAATGATTCCAATAGGAAAATTTGGATTCTTAATATTAAATATAGAAATGGCTCCAAGTGCAGTAGATGTAAATGTTCATCCAGCAAAACTTGAAGTTAGATTTGAAGAAGAACAAAAAGTATTTAAGGCAGTATATTATGCAATACAAGATACTCTTCTAAAAGCAGAATTGATTGCAAATTCTGAGACACCAATAACAGGAAAATTAGAAAAAGAAGAAGTAAAAGAAGAGCCAGAACAAGAACCAAAGCAGACTAAAACTACAATAACGGATTTATTTAGAAGAATAAAAACAACTACAAATACGGAAATGCCTTATGCTGAAAATAATATGATAGAAAATATATACAATAGTAAGATAGGAAAAGAAAATAGCAATAATATGGAAGATAATGAAATGCAAGAGACAAATATCCAAGAACCTGAAAAAGAAGATAAAGAAGCACAAGAAGTACAAGAAGAAGTATTAGCAGATTCTCTAAATTTGGATAATGGGAAAACAGTAGAAGAAATATCAAAAGATTTAGAAGACGAAAAGTTAAGAAATATAAAACTAAATGCTAAAAAAACGCTAGAAGATATACAAACAAGTGATAGTGCAAGACTTTTAGAAGAGGCATTAAAATCAACTGATGGAAAAATTGAATTAGATAAATTATATAAGGCAATTGGTGCAAAACAAAACGAGGAAGAAGTAAATAATGTCGAAGAAACGAAGGCAGAATCAGAAGAAGATGCTCAAAACCTTGTAAAAGAGGACCAAGATGACTATGAGACAAAAGTAATAAACCTAGAAGAAATAGAAAAATTAAGTCAAAATGTAGAAACAGAAGAGTCAGAGAATGAAGAAACTGATGCTGAGTTAAGTCCAGGAGAGATATTAACAGATATAGTTAAGAAAAATGCTAACAAAAATGTTGATGTAAATACTAACAATATAGATGATTTAAATTTTGCAGAAAAATTCAATGATATGTATGCACAAATATTTGGAAAAGATATTGAAGCTAGTAAGAAAGAATTAGCAGAAAAAGAAGAGCAAGAAGCAAAAGAAGAAAAAACTAATGCAAAAGATATAGTAAATAGCAATATGAGTATATTTGAAGAAGACGAAGAATACAAAGATAAAATTCCATATAAATTTATCGGTATTGCTTTTGATACATACATAATATTAGAAATTGAAAAGGAATTATATATATTAGATCAACACGCAGCACATGAGAGAATAATGTATGAAAAAGTAAAAAAGAACTATTATTCAAACGAAGAAAAAGATTCTCAGCTTATGCTTTTACCTGATATAATAACTTTAACACATAAAGAGATGGAAATAGCAAGAGAAAATTGGGACAAGTTTGAAAAAGCAGGATTTGTATTAGAAGAATTTGGAGAAAACACAGTAAAATTAACAGGTGTACCAAATATATGCTTAGACTTAGATACAAAGGAATTATTCCTAGAAACTTTGGATGAAATAAATACAGTTGCAAGAACAGCAAAACAAGAAATAGAAGAAAGATTTATTGCAACTATTGCTTGTAAAGCAGCAGTAAAGGCAAATATGGCTTTGACAGAAGAAGAAGTAACAAGTTTACTTGACCAATTATTAGAATTAAAGAATCCATTTACTTGCCCACATGGTAGACCTACTGCAATAAAACTTAGCAAAGAGGATATCGAGAAAAAATTTGCTCGTAGAAAATAATTAAAAAAGGAGAAACTAATGACCGTTATAAAAATTATTGCATTTGTAATATTTGCAATATCTTGCATAGCAATATATCATAATGCAAATTCATTTAGTATAAAGGGAAGAATTATATATATAGCTGTTCGGAATGCTAATTATGTATGCTATAACTAGTATAATTTGTGCTATTGGATCAAATGGAATAGCAGTAGAAAATGAAGAGGCATTGAAACAAACAGTTAATGTAGCAAAATTAATATTCACGCCAACCAATGCTTTAATGTTACTTGCAGTTTTAGGAAATACTTTTGGAAAAGTAAAAGACCAAGTTTTAGAAGAGGAAAAAGCAAGTAAAAGATTAATCATACTTATAATATTATTTATAATAGTATTATTCTTTGAAACAAGCTATATTAGAAACTTTATAACAGGAGTACTACAAATTTAGAAGGGGAAAAATATATGAACAAACCAAAAGTTATAGTGATATGTGGACCAACAGCATCTCGGAAAAACAGGAATATCAATAGAACTTGCAAAAAGAATAGATGGTGAAGTAGTTTCAGCAGATTCTATGCAAATATATAAATACATGGATATAGGAAGTGCAAAGCCAACTAAGGAAGAAATGCAAGGCATACCTCACTATATGTTAGACTTTGTAGAACCTAGCAAAAGATATAGCGTTGCAGATTATAAAAAAGAAGCAACTAAGTGTATAAAAGACATTATAGAAAAGGGAAAAACTCCAATAGTTGTTGGCGGAACAGGCCTATATATAAATTCTTTAATATATGGTATAAATTATGCAGATACAAAAATTGACCAAGAGTATAGAGATTTGTTAGAAAAGGAAGCGGAAAAAAAAGGACTAGATAGTCTTTATGAAAAGGCGTGCAAAATAGACAAAGAAGCAATGCAAAATATAAGCAGAAATGATAAAAAAAGAATAATAAGAGTTCTTGAAATATATAAACAGACTGGAAAAACAAAAACAGAATTAGACAAACAATCTTTGCAAAATGAAAAAGAGTTTGATTTTAAGGTGTTTATTACAAATATGCAAAGAGATAAATTGTATGAGAAAATAAATAAAAGAGTAGATATAATGCTAGAACAGGGACTTATAGAAGAAGTTAAGAAATTACTAGAAAAATACAATGAATATCCAACAGCAATGCAAGCAATTGGATATAAGGAAACAAAATTATATCTAGATGGAATTATTACAAAAGAAGAAATGATAGAAAAAATAAAAATGGAAACAAGAAGATATGCAAAAAGACAGCTTACTTGGTTTAGACAAATAAAGGATGCTATATGGCTAGATATGGAAGATCCAGAAGAAACAAATATAGATAAAATATTGGAGGTAATCTAAGCAAAATGGCTAAGAAACAGAAACAAAAACATTCTAAACTGAAAAGAAAAATAGTTATGATTATTGTGGCTATTTTAGTAGCCATTATCCCATTATGCTTTGTATACAGCTTAATAGTTTTAGTAATACAACCTGCTGATATTTTTATCGTAGAAAATCGGAAAAATATATCAAGAAGAAATGACAGATCGGATATGTTATAAGAGATGAGACAGTATTAACAGGACAAAATTATAAAAATGGACTAGTAGAAATAAAAACAGAAGGAGAAAAAGTTGCAAAGAATGACAATGTATTTAGATATTACAGTAATAATGAGAGTTCTCTTTCAAGCAAAATAGCAGAGCTAGACAGTCAAATTCAAGAAGCAATGGAAGGACAAAAGCTTGGATATCCAGCAGACATACAACTTTTAGATAAACAAATAGAAGAGTACATAAGTAAAACAGAACTAACAAATAATGTAAGGCAAATTGCTGAATATAAAGAAATGATGGCTGATTTACTAATAAAAAAGGCTAAAATTGCAGGAGAATTAAGCCCAGCAGGTTCATATATAAGTAGTTTGATAGAAAAAAGAAGAGGATATGAAGAAGAATTAAACGATGGACAAGAATATATAAAAGCTGCTACAAGTGGAGTTGTATCATATAAGATAGATGGATTAGAGCAAATACTTACACCAAATAATTTTGACAATATTAATGAAAAATTATTAGATGACTATAATTTAAAAACTGGACAAATGATTGCAAATAGTAAAGAGCAAGGAAAAGTAGTAAATAATTATGAAGGGTACATAGTAGTATTTTTAAACTCTAAAGAAGCAAAAAATGCAAAAGTCAATGATACAGTTACTCTTAGGATGTCAGATGCAACCGAAATAAATGCGAAAATTGCATACATAAGAGAAGATAATGGAAAGAATATGATAATTTTTCAAATAGATAAGTATATTGAAGAATTAATAGCATATAGAAAAATTTCATTGGAAGTAATTTGGTGGAGTGAGCAAGGATTAAAGATTCCAAATGTCGCTATATCAGATGAAAATGGTATAAAATATGTAACTAGAAATAGAGCAGGATATACTGATAAAATATACATAAAAATAAAAATGCAAAATGATAATTATGCAATAATAGAAAATTATACAACAAGTGAACTTCTAGAATTAGGCTATACACAGTCAGAAATTGCATCAATGAAGAGCATAAGTCTTTATGATGAGGTAGCAATTACAAAAGAGAAATAATGTTACAAAAATGTTACAGAAAGATTAAATTTGAATTACAAACGAAAAAACTATTGACAAATTTCTAGAAAAGTAAGATACTAAATGTAGAAAAAATCACAAAGGAAAAAATAGGAGGGTTATAAATGGCTAGAAGTAATTTAATGGATAAGGTATGGGGATTTTTTGGAATTGAGCCAGATGAAGATGAAGAAGAAATAGATGCAGTAGATATTGAGGAAGAAGAAGAGGAAGAGGAAGAACCAGAAGAAAGAAAATTATTTGGAAGAAGAAATAAAGTGGTAAATATGCCACAGACAAATCAGATAAAAATGGTGATCTCTCAACCAACAACATTTGAACAATCTGAAGAAATCTGCCAATATTTAAAAGAAAGAAAATCTTGCATAGTAAATCTTGAATATGTAAATAAAGATGTAGCAAGAAGGATAGTAGATTTCATAAGCGGTGGAGTTTACGCTTTAAATGGCCATATACAAAAGATATCTAATTCAATATTTTTAATAGCGCCAGCAAATTATGATATAGCTAATGAAATGGGTAGAGAAGAAGTTAAAAACAAACTTTCAGTATCTTGGCTAAAATAATATATATGAATAATAAGAGGGCGAAATTAATATAAAGTTTCGCCCTTTGATTATATATAAAAATGTACGGCAAAATATTGCCAGAAGGGAGTCAAAATTATGATTACACCATTAGACATAGAAAATAAAAAATTTTCAAAAAGAGCAATTAATGGTTATAATACAGAAGAAGTAGACGATTTTTTAGATGAGTTAACTATAGCATATGAAAAAATATATAAAGAAGCATCTGATTCAAAACAAACAATAGAAGGATTAAATGCCGAACTTGAAAAATACAAATCAATGGAAGCAACTTTACAAAACACACTTGTAATGGCACAAACAACAGCAGAAGATGTAAAGAATGTAGCAAAGCAACAAGCTGATGTTATAATAAGTGAAGCACAAGCAGCAGCAAAAGAAGAAGCTAGTAAATTAGACTCAGAAATTAAATTAAAACAAAAAGAATTGGAAGACTTACAAAAACAATTTGATATATATAAAGCAAAAATGGAATCATTACTTATTTCTCAATTAGAGTTATTGAAAGATTCTTTAAAGGATTAAAAAATAAAAAGAGAAGATGCCCACTGCAGTTGTAGTTGGGCATTTTCTCTTTGAGGATTAAATCCCCATAAGCATCATAGCAATGATATACTCTTTCTCTTCGTCATTAGACATCCTGCCGTCATACGAAGCACTGCCGGTGTGATGTTGCTTATCAAACATAACTTCCTTACCAGTGCTCAGAATGACTGTGCAATGTCTTGACAGTCTAGCAAGAAATCTTGCCATGGGCTTGGTGTAAAGATCATACATGTTGACATTCATGGTGAAATCCTCCTGTTTTACAAAACATTGTAATAGTACAAGTCATATTAAGACTTAATTAAATTATACCATATATTAACATAAAACGCAAATTTATGGCAAATCATATTATGTTGACTTGACACTAAATATATGATATAATTTAACTACTCAAAATAAAATTCTATTACAGAAAGGTTGATAAAAAAATGATTAAGCATATTTTGCGGAGAACAGAATTTAAAGAATTTGACAAAGAAACACAAGACTTGCTTTTACAACTTATGTCTGACAAATGTATAATTAAAGCTATTTGTGCGTGTGTTTGGTCAATTGCATTCCTCATTCTAGTTCTTCCACCTCTTATAATTTGTGCATGCAATGCATCAGAAATTTCAACAACTGCTTGTATAGCAATGGAGCTTTTTGCACTAATCGTTATCATTATTTTTTCGATATGTACTAAGAAATTCTCAGAGGTTTTAATTGAAATTTCCGAAACATTATCTGAAAAAATGTACTTTGCGATTTGTACCAAAAAAGGAAAAGCTCTATCTAAAAAAGACTTTAAAATTATTAAGAAGTATGACGAAATATTATACGAGTATATATCAAAACAAGACTGTCGCACATATTGCTACGAAACTTGCTTTAGGATGTGCAAAGTCTTAAAAAAAGGGGAGATAGAATTTGTCGCAATAAAGGCTCTTCAGTTAAATCAAATGGATATAAATAATGCAGGAAAAGAATTCGCTATGCATGCTTTGTACATAAATAATGGTTGGGTTTTCGATTCATATAATGCGAGACAATACAGAGTTGCTAAAATACATCAGATTTATGGAGCAAAGGTTTATAGGAAATTTACTTTTGAAGAAATTCAAAATAAATATTATGAACAATTTAGAGAAGAACAATACCCAGATTTAGCAAAATGGTGTGCTGCCAACGACTGTACAGAATACTGGATGGTGAACGACTAAAATAGCTTAAACATTTCACGACTGATTGTATAATTTACAATCAGTCGTGTTTTTATCTAATTTTTTCTCCTAACATCTTTTAAAACCTCAAAAAATATAGTATAATATATTAGACAAATGAGGTAGCAAAAGTGAACGAAATCACAAAAAGGCTTCTAGAAAATGAAGCAATTAAAAAATATTTAGAAAAATTAAAAATAAGTCCAATAACAATATTGGGCTTATCTGACGTGTCAAAAAGCTATATACCAGCTATTATAGAGACCCAAAGAAAAAAACAAATATGCCTAATTACATATAATGAACTTCAAGCACAAAGAATATATAAAGATATAAAATGCATGAATGAAAAAGTGGTATTTATACCTAAAAAGGATATAATAACATATAAATACGACGCACAAAATATGGATCTTTTATATTTAAGAATGGAGAACTTAATAAAAATATATAAAGAAGAAGCAAAAATAATAATTTTAAGTATAGAAACTTTAATGCAACCAATTCTTTCAAAAGATTACTTAGAGAGCAATATTTTAAAAGTTGAATTATCAAAAGAATATAACATTGAAGAAATAAAAGAGAAGCTAATACAAATGGGATATGAAAGATTTGATTTAGTAGAAGGAAAAGGAACATTTAGTATAAGAGGAGATATATTAGATGTTGCAGTAGATAATAAAAAAGGTATAAGAATAGAATTTTTTGGAGATGAAGTAGATCAAATTAGGTATTTTGAAATATCAAGTCAAAGGTCAACAGAAACTATAAAAAGCATAGAGATATATCCAATGACAGAAGAGATTATAAGTGAGCCAAACGGAAATATTTTAGAATATCTACAAAATAATTCAACAGTCATATTTGATGAAAAAAATAAAATTGAACTAAGAGAAAATAATATATTAGAGAATAATAGCTTAGCAATAAAAGATTTAATAGAAAGAAACAAAGAAGTTCCATATATACTTTCTAATATGTATGACATGGAAAAAATCTTAAATTTAACTTCAAAATTTAAAATAGTAGAATTAGAATCACAAGATATAGATATTAATGGGGAAAATACAATAGCATTTGAACACAAAGATATAAAAATATTAGACAGTCTATTTTTAGAACTTACAAAACAAAAAGAGCAAGAAAAACAATATAAACCTAGAAAAAGATTATCAAATGATTTTAGAGAAGGAGAAAAAGTTGGACTTGACGATTTAAAAATAGGAGATTATGTAGTTCATAGAACAATAGGAATAGGACAGTATCTAGGTGTAAATACAATAAAAGCAGATGGAATTGTAAAAGACTATATAAAGATAAAATATAGAGGAGATGACACTCTATATATCCCAACAAATTCATTAGATAATATTAGAAAATATATAGGTGGAGGAGAAAAATCTCCAAAATTAAATAAACTAGGTTCAAAAGAATGGGAAAATACTAAGAATAGAGTAAAATCAAATTTAAGAGAAGTTGCAAGAAACTTAATAGAGCTATATGCAACAAGACAAAACATACAAGGATTCGCATTTGAAAAAGATACACCTTGGCAAAAAGAATTTGAAGATACTTTCCCATATCAAGAAACAGAAGATCAATTAAGATGTATAAAAGAAGTAAAAGAAGATATGGAAAAGCCAAAGCCTATGGATAGACTTCTTTGCCGGGGATGTAGGATATGGAAAAACAGAAGTTGCAATAAGAGCAGCATTTAAAGCTTGTATGAATGCAAAACAAGTAGCGTACTTAGTACCAACAACAATACTTGCAAATCAACAATATGAAACATTTAAAGAAAGAATGGAAAAATTTGCAATAAAAGTAGAGCTATTAACTAGATTTAGAACAAAAAAAGAACAACAAGAGATAATAAAAAAATTAAAACTTGGAGAAATAGATATTGTAATTGGAACACATAGGCTGCTTAGCAAAGATGTAGAATTTAAAGATTTAGGATTTTTAATTGTAGATGAAGAGCATAGATTTGGAGTAAAAGACAAAGAAAAAATAAAAGAAATGAAGGCAAATATAGACGTACTAACAATGACAGCAACTCCAATACCAAGGACATTACATATGTCAATTGTAGGTGTTAGAGATATGTCAGTTATATATGAACCACCACAAGATAGAAAACCAGTAAAAACTTATGTGTTAGAGTATGACGAAGAAGTTATAAAGGAAGCAATAACAAAAGAGCTAGAAAGAAAAGGCCAAGTATTTTATTTATACAATAAGGTAGAAGGCATAGAAAAGAAGGCACTTGCAGTTCAAGGTTTAGTACCAGAAACAAAAGTTGCTTATGCACACGGTCAGATGTCAGGACAAGAACTTGAAGACATAATGATGGACTTTATAGATAAAAAAATAGATGTAATCGTCTGCACAACTATCTTAGAATCAGGTATAGATATACCAAATGCAAACACAATAATTATAGAAAATGCAGATAGGTTAGGCTTAGCTCAGCTTTATCAAATAAGAGGAAGAGTAGGAAGAAGCAACAAAGAAAGCTTTGCATATATAACATATAAAAGAGATAGACTTTTAAGTGAAGTTGCAGATAAAAGATTAAAAGCAATAAAAGATTTCACAGAATTTGGATCAGGTTTCAAAGTTGCAATGCGTGACCTAGAGATAAGAGGAGCAGGAAGCTTAATTGGAGAATATCAGCATGGGCATATGGAACAAGTTGGATATGATATGTACTGCAAATTGTTAGATGAAGTAATGAGAGAAATGCAAGGTAAAAAAATAGAAAAACCTCAAGAAGATGTACAAATAGATTTAAATATCTCAAGCTATATACCTGAAGAATATATTGAAAACAATAATATAAAATTAAGTATATATCAAGATATAGCATTATGCAGAAATGAAAAAGAACTATTAGATATAACTGATGAAATAATAGATAGATTTGGCAATATGCCAAAAGAAGTAGAAAATCTAATAGAAATAACAAGAATAAAAAATTTAGCAAGAGCAAAAAAAATAAATAAAATTGCACAAAAAGGAAATAGCATAGTATTTTATTTTTCAAGGGAAGATTTTAATATGGATTCAGTTTCAAAACTTATTGAAAAATACAAAAACAATATAAAATTTTCACCATCAGTACTTCCATATATAACATACAAGATAGATACTAAAAAATCATTGTTCGGACAACTAAAAGAATTTTTAGAAATAATATAAAATTCAAATAAAAAAGTGAAAAAGACAAATAATACATAATGAAAGGAGAAATAAAGCAAAAAATGCAAGTAATAACAAGTAAAGATAATGAGATAATTAAAGAGATTAGAAAACTAAAAGAAAAGAAATATAGAGATATTTCAAATGAGTACATTATAGAAGGAATAAAATTAATAGAAGAGGCAATAGAAGAAAATGTAAAAATCAAAACAATAGTTGTATGTGAAGAATGCTTAAAAAATGATTGCATAGACGATAGACTTTTATACAAAATTGCAAAATTTGACTGTATATATGTAACTGAAAAAATCTTTGGAATATTAACAGATGTAGTAAATCCACAAGGATTACTTGCAGTAATAGAAAAAGAAAGCTCTGAAGATAAAATAAACTTCACAGAAGATATAATAGTTGTATTAGATGGAATACAAGATCCAGGAAATTTAGGAACTATTTTAAGAACGGTAGATAGCGTTCGGACTTAGTCAAGTTGTTTTATCAAAAACAAGTGTAGATGCATACAACCCAAAAGTTGTAAGGTCTACTATGGGTGCAATTTTTAGAGTGAAAATTATAGAATCAGAAGATTTAGTTCAAACTCTTAAGAATATGAAAAAGCATAAATTTAAAATAGTTGCTACATCTCTTTCAGGAACTGAAAATATATATGAAATGGACTATAACAAAAAAGTTATTGTAATAGGAAATGAATCAAAAGGGGTATCTAAAGAAATACTAGACATTGCAGATACAAAGACAAAGATACCAATGTTTGGCAAAACAGAAAGTTTAAATGCATCTGTTGCAACAGGTGTAATGCTATATGAATATGTAAGAAGAAAGATAAGTAAATAATATTTATTATGACGTAAAAATTTATGTTTTTGCGTCATTTTTAAAGTATATGAAAATACCTAAATAAAAATGAACCTTTTATAATAATTTTTTATCTAAATAATAGAAGGGAGGAAATAGATTGATTAACGATATAGAAGTCAAAAAAGCGATAAATGGAGATATCTATGCATTTCAAAATTTAATTGAAAGTTTAAAAGTATATATGTATTCCATTGCAATTAGATATTTAAAAAATGAAGATGATGCAGGAGATGCCATTGGAAATACAATTATATTAGCTTATGAAAATATAAAAAATCTTAGAAGAACAAAATACTTTAAAACTTGGCTTACTAGAATACTTATTAATGAATGTAACAAAATCTTAAAAATAAGAAAGAAAGTTATATTATTAGAAGATTATGACTATACAGAAGATACATACAAAGAAGAAATAGAAAAAGATATAGATATAAAAGATTATATAAACAGCCTTCCTGATATTCAAAAATCAGTAATACTTATGTATTTTTATGAAGAAATGACAATCGAAGAAATTGCAAATACATTACAAATTGCTACTGGAACAGTAAAATCGAGGCTATTTAATGCTAAGAAAAGTTTTAAAAATATTATAAAAAAGAAAGGAGGTATTCTTGAATAGTATGGAAAAAGAAAATAAGGAAATAGCAAAAATCGTACAAAATAATTATGAAATACCAGATGATGTAAATCAAAAGATAAATAATGCTTTTGAAGAAATAAAAAAGCAAAATCCTTATTCGGAATCTAAAAATAAAAAGGAGGAATTTAAAATGAAAAAAACAAATATTGTTTATAAAGTTGCAATAGTTTTAATAGTTTTATTTTTAACAGGAAATGCAGTTTCACTTGCATTTGGAGGTAATAATATATACACAATGATTTATAAATTCTTTGTACCAACAAACAATGAAGTAGTTGTTGAGGGAGAAAAAGAAGAAGTTAATAATATAGGAGTAGAAAGCTCACTTGGATACAAAATTGAATATGATGAAGAAGACTTTAAATTAGAACGCATAGGAGATAAGGATTATTATAGAGTTAATATTCCTGATATGTCTGAAAGTGTCTATTTTGTAATATATCATACAGATTCAAACTATGGAAGTTTAGATAAAAAGGATAAGACAGAAGAAGCAAAGATAGATGGAAAGAATGCATTTATGGTTGAATTGATAGATGGAAAGAAGCAAGATTCAAGTAAAAACTACTCTTTAGACTCTAAAGTTGTAGATACATGGTATATAGATGCAGGAAAAGGAACTTACGTTGTTGAGGCACATTTCACAATAGAAACAGTTGAAGGTTGGGGTTCAAGAATTAGACAAATGATTAATTCTTTTAAAATTGTAGAATCATAAATTTTAAAGTAGCCAAGTGGATTTTATTTCCACTTGGCTATTTTGAACGTAAAGCTCTTTCAATTTTCTTTTGGGCATCTTTTTTTGCTTCTTCACGACGCTTGTCATAGAGTTTTTTACCTCTGCCGATTCCGAGCTCAATTTTTACAAAATTTCTCTTAAAATACAAACTAATTGGAACTAAAGAATATCCTTTTTGCTGAATCATACCGAATAAGTTTATTAATCTCTCTACGATTTAAAAGAAGTTTTCTTGTGCGAAGAGGGTCTTTATTTTGGATATTTCCTTGTTCATAAGGACTTATATGTATATTATAAACAAAAGCCTCACCATTTTTGATGATGGCATAACTATCTTTTAAATTAACTTTTCCGTTTCGTATAGATTTAATTTCAGTTCCAGTCAAAACAATTCCGGTTTCAATAGTATCAATGATTTCATAGTTATGCCTTGCAACTGGATTTTTAAAAGATAAACTTGACATTAGATAAGTCCTCCTACAAGAGATATTATAACACTCAAAACGAGATATGTAAAGAAAATAGCAACTTTCTTCAAATATTTTGTTTATTTAATTGACATTGGAGGAAAAATACTATAAAATAGTTTTATACAAATGATAGATAAAATATGGAGGTCATTTTTTATGAAAAAAATTTTAATATTTTCTATAATTTTATTTGTAATAATATTTTTCTGTAATACAATAGTAAATGCAACAGATATTTCAATGGACCTTGGTTCAAATAGTGAGCAAGTAGATAGTCAACAAGATCAAGGCAATAATCAAAATGTAGCAGAAAATCAAGCTGATTCTACTGTATATGGAACTCAAAATGATGAAACTGAAAGCTTAGCAGATACTAGTGTAGATGTACCAGTAACTGTTGGAACAAGCGCTGCACTTAGCTCATCTGATTTAGCTTTATCTAATATATTGAATATAATTTTAATTGTTTTAGGAATACTTTTAGTATTGCTAGCAATTGCAATTTTAATTCGCCTTCATTAAAATTAAATTTTTCAATTTTTACACTAAAATGGAAAAAGCCATTTTAGTGTTTTTTTATTGCTTAAATGCCGTTTTTTGTATGAATATTTTTGTCTTTTTTATGCACAATATATATAGTTTTAGAGAAAACTTTTTAATTTTTTGAAGGAGGAATTTAAAATGCTAAAAAAATCTTTAATTATATCATCTATATTTTGTCTTATTGTTTTAGTTTCTAGTACTGTTTTTGGAACAAATTTTGTAAATGATACAAGAACAGGACTACAAAATATGGGAAACGGCATTAAAAATGTAGTTGAAGATGTCACAAACTCTGCAAAAGATGTTAAAAATGATATGACAAAAACAGAGAATAATGTTGAAAATAAAGCAGATAATGATGCAAAAGCTATGGATGGAATGACAGATGGTGGATATACTGCAACAAGAACTGATGCTACAACAGAGGCTACTACAACAAATAATACTTTGGTTTGGGTAGTTCTTGCAATAGCTGGTGCAATAATTATTGCATTAGTTTGGTATTATGCACTTCAAACTAATAAAGATGACAGAAATAATCATCAATAGTTTTAATGCTAATAATTATGAAATTTGCCAAACTATTGAAGTTTTTATTTAAAAATAAAAACTTCTGTGTTTGGCTTATTTTAAGCTAAAAAATAATTATTTATATATTATTTTTTATAAAAAACAAAAAAAGTGTTGTGCATTTTTGTATTTTAATTTATAATAATAAAGTAATTTTAATGTCGCATTTGGGGGAATAAATGATGTTCGAAAAAGTTAAAGAAGAATGTGGAGTTTTTGGCGTTTACTCAAAGGAAGCAAAAGACGAGCTAGCATATATGATAGATGTTGGCTTATCTGCACTTCAACATAGAGGAGAAGAAAGCTGTGGAATTGCAATAAATAGCGATGGCTTAATAAATTATAGAAAAGATTTAGGACTAGTTGCAGATGTATTTTCAAAACATGTTTTGGAAGAATTCCCAAAAGGAAAGATAGGAATAGGACATGTTAGATATTCTACAACAGGAAAGGCCAAAAAGGAAAACGCACAACCAATGGTAATAAGACATAAAAAAGGTAACTTAGTAGTTGCACATAATGGAAATATAATAAACGCGCAAGAGCTTAAAGAAGAACTAGAAGAAAAAGGAGCAATATTTACAACGACAACAGATACAGAGATTATCTGCCACGTTATTGTTCAAGAAAGACTAAAAGCAAATTCAATAGAAGAAGCAGTAGAAAATACAATGAAACGTTTAAAAGGCTCATATTCTCTACTTATTATGACTTCAACAAAATTACTTGCAGTAAGAGACCCACAAGGATTTAGACCATTATGTATGGGAAAGACAAAAAACAGAGTAGTATTCGCATCTGAGAGTTGTGCCTTAGATATTACAGGAGCAAAATTTGAAAGAGATATAAAACCAGGAGAGATAGTTGTAGTAAAAGATAATGAGATAAAATCTATAAATACATATATTGATGCTCCAAAAGGATTTTGCTCATTTGAATATATATATTTTGCAAGACCAGACTCTGTAATAGACGGAATAAGCATCCATAAATTTAGAGAGGATGCAGGTAGATTTTTAGCAAAACAAGCACCAGTAGAAGCAGACATAGTCGCAGGAGTACCAGATTCTGGATTAGATGCAGCATTAGGTTATTCTAAAGAATCACACGTTCACTATGATTTGATTTTTACAAAAAGTAAATACATAGGAAGAACATTTATCCAAAATGCACAAGAAAAAAGAAATGAATTGGTTGGGTTAAAATTAAACCCTATAAAAGAATCTGTAAAAGGAAAGAAAATAATTTTGATTGATGATTCTATCGTAAGAGGAACAACAATTAAAAAAATAATAAAGGTACTTAGAAGGGCAGGAGCAAAAGAAGTACATCTAAGAATCGCATCTCCAGCATTTGTAGATGTATGTTATTTCGGAACAGATATTGATAATAAAGAAGATTTAATAATGAATAATAGAACAGTAGAAGATGTAAGAGAACTAATTGGTGCAGATAGTTTAGAGTATTTAAGCATTGATAGTTTAAAAGCAATAACAAAAAATTGCCAGATACCAAATTTATGTATTGGATGCTTTACTGGAAAATATCCAATAGATGTTCCAAAGAATATACGAAAAGATACATTCGAAGAAATAAAATTTTAATAATTAAAAATAAATATTATTTCATTTTAGTGTATTAGAATAATTTTAAATTTGCTTTTTTTGCGAAAATACTTGTTTTTTTCACCAAAATGTGTCATAATATATATGGATAATTATGTGATATTTAAGAAAGTCGAAATAAAAAAGAAAGCGGTGGAAAAAATTGAAATTTCTTGACAAATTATTAAAAGTATTAAAAACAGATAGAAATACCTTTTTTACATATCTATTTACATTAGCATCAGCATATGTTGTAGTAGATAGAATAACAGAAATGCTAATTATGATATTCACAGGTATTTCTGTTTCATATTGGGGACCAATAGCATACACTTTAGCATTAGCTTGTCCAGTATGTGCATTTCTATTTTCTGGAAATTCAAAATATGCAGAATCTGGAAAATTTAAGCTAATGATTATATATGCGTATGCCATAGCACTTTATATATTAGCTATATCAATGATAATGCAATGGATAAATGCAGGAATGTGGATGGGTTTATTCTCAGTTCCAAATTACGTAGAAATAGTTACAAAATATACAAGCGTAATAAAACCAGCATTCCAAGCAATCGCTTTATATATTCCACTTACAACTTTCTTTTCAGTATTCTGGTGGTGCTATGCAGGAGTTGCAGATACAAGGCTAATAAGAGAATCAATCTGGGATTATACAGGAATAGATTTATCAAAAAAGACAACTCAATCAGGTGCCTACAGTTTTGAAAACGTAATATCAATAGATAAAGAAACCGGAAAAACAGTTAAAGTATATGACAATAGAAGATCAGACCCAATGCTTGTATGTGGACCATCAGGAATGGGAAAAACAGCATTGTTACTTGAGCCAATGCTAGCTCGTGATATAGAGAAAAAATATTTCTTTAGAGAAGCCGCAAAGGAAATGGGATTTACAGCATTAAAAACTGGACTTGCAAGTATAACTTGCCCTTACACTAATGACTATATAAATGAAAACTTTAATTTAAATATGTTAGAGCCAATACCAGGGAAAGAGAAACTATATAAAGCATATTTAAATAAAATGATATATGCAGACGGTCCAAACATAGTATATAAAGATTTAGGAATAACATTTGTATCACCTGACTATGAATCAACAAACAGAATGATAGAAGTAGTTAAGAACTTTAATTTAAAATACAATATAGTAGACCCTAATGATTCAACCTCAATAGGAATAAATCCATTCTCTTATGGAGCACCAGGAGAGATTGCAGCAGTTATATCTTCTATATTGTCAGCAATGTATGGTACAACACATCCAGCAGAAGATGAAATATACTTCCAAAATTCAGCAGCACAAGCTGTAGAAAATCTAACAATAATCTTAGCTGAAATGTATCCTAGATTAAATAATGGATTACTTCCAACTCTTGAAGATATGCTAGATATGTTAAATAACTTTGATTTAGTAGTAGATATGTGTAAACAAATAGAGGCAGACCCAGAACTTGCTCAAACCTATAAATTACAACTTGGATATTTTAAAAACAACTTTTATCCAGATGCAACTATGAGAAAAGATACAGAAAAATATGTACATACAGCTGTTACTAAATTAGATGCATTACTAAGAATACCAGGATTAAATAATATTCTATGCAATAGAACAAAGAATATAAACTTTGACGATGCATTAGCAAACGGAGAAGTAACAATAGTATGTACAAGAAGAGGAGATTTAGGACCTGTACTTCAAACAGCATTTGGTTTATTCTTCTTAATGTCAATGCAACGTTCAGTATTAAAAAGACCAGGTAGTGAAAGTACAAGAATACCACATTTATTATATATAGACGAATTCCCAGACTTCTTATGTGGTGCTACATTAGGACTATTTACACTATATAGAAAATATAAAGTTGGAACAATAGTAACTGCACAAAACCTAGAACAATTAAATGCAACATCAACATCAAGAAGAACAATTCTTTCTAACTGTACAACAAAAATAGTCTTTGGTAACCTTACTCCAGAAGAGAATGAATTCTGGTCACAAGAATTTGGAGATAAGAGAGAGTGGCTATATAGTCAAAACATGTCTATAAAACCAGAAGGAAAAGGAAAACAATTCTTGATGGGAGAATCTTCAGCAAGCAGTGTTTCTTATGGTGATTATAGCGGAGTTAAATGGGGCTGGAAAAAGAACTTCGAACTTGGAAAAATCCAAGCACTTGGATTCAAGAGCTGTGCATTTAAGTATAAAGACGATAAAGGAAAGAGCTTCGTTGGAGTTGCAAAACTAAACTTCATGGATTCAAAATATAAAGAAAAACACAAATCTAAACAATTTGATTTTGCAAAATATCAAACAGGAATATTTAATGAAACAGATGCAGAGCCAACATTGAAGAAAAAAGGATTTGATTCAAGCAAAGTAAGCTTTGATTCATTCACAGATGAAGAAGAAGTTGATCCAATACAAAATGTAACAGATTCAGATTTCTTATTTAATAATGAGGATGCAATAGTATATAACATAAAAAAAGATTCTGATAAATAATATAAAAGGAACCCAAACTATAATAAGCATAGTTTGGGTTCCTTTTTGTAAATTTAACGAACTAATCTGTATTTTTTACATAAATATATTGAAAAAAAATCATAGTTGTGATATAAATTTAAATAGAAATATTATATGCATAGAAAGATAGTTTATGAAAAATATTAAAGATTACAATATATCAGAATTAAAAAAAGAATTAGAAAACCTTGGGGAAAAACCATATAGAGCAGAGCAGATATTTAAATGGCTATATAAAGAAAATGTAACAAGTTTTGACGAAATGACAGATTTATCATTAGACCTAAGAGAAAAGCTAAAAAAAGAATATAGTATTTGCATATTTAAAATACTTACAAAACAAGTATCAAAAGATGGAACAGTGAAATATCTATTTGATGTACTAGATGGTAATGCAATAGAAACAGTAGTTATGGAATACAAGTATGGTAGAACTATCTGTGTATCTTCGCAAATCGGATGCAAAATGGGATGTAAATTTTGTGCATCAACAGGAATAGAATTTGCAAGAAATTTGACTAGTGGAGAAATTGTAGAGGAACTTCTAGCGGTTGAAAGAGATTTGAACATTAAAATATCAAATATAGTATTTATGGGTATTGGAGAACCACTAGATAATTTTGATAATGTAATGAAGGCAATAGAGATTATAAATTACCCAAAAGGCTTAGGGATTGGGGCAAGACACATAAGTATATCAACATCAGGAATTGTTCCAAAAATATATGAAATAGCAGATAGAGATTTACAATGTACACTTTCTATATCTTTGCATGCGGCAAATGACGAAAAAAGAAGCAGTATGATGCCTATAAATAATAGATACAATATAGAAGAACTTATGAAGGCATGTAGATATTATATAGAAAAAACAAATAAAAGAATTTCTTTTGAATATGCATTAGCAAAGGACAATAACGACAATTTAAAAAGTGCAGAAGAACTAGTTCATTTACTAAAAGGTATGCTATGCCATGTAAACCTTATACCAATCAATAAAATAGAAGGTGGAGTATATTCAAAAAGTAGTAATAAAAGCATAATTGAATTTAGAGATTACTTAAATAGTAGAGGAATAACAGCAACAATCCGAAGGGAACTTGGCTCCGACATAGATGCAGCTTGTCGGACAACTAAGGAGAAAAAGAGGTGGTAGAAGTTAGAAATGAAAGTTTTAGCAAAATCAGATAAAGGAAAGTTAAGAGAGCAAAATGAGGATTATTACTATGTGTCTGATGAAGATAAAATTCCAGGATTATATATGTTAGCAGATGGAATGGGAGGATATGAAGGAGGAGAAGTTGCAAGCAGACTTGCAATCGATGCTGCCGCAAGATATATAGGAAATCATTTTGATTTAATAGAGCATATGAAAGAAGACATTTTAGAGCTAATTGAAGATGCAATGAAATATGCAAATGAAATAGTATTTGATGTAGCAAAAAATTCTGAAGATTTACAAAGTATGGGTACTACTTTAGAGATTTGTCTAATATATAATAATAGAGCATATATTGGACATATTGGAGATAGTCGTATATATAGAATAAGAGGCAAGATTATTAGAAAGCTAACGACAGATCATAGTTACGTTGAACAATTAGTAAAGGATGGAACAATTACCAAGGAAGAGGCAAAAACCCATCCAAAGAAAAATATGCTTATGAAGGCATTAGGATGTTCAGAATATGTTGAACCAGATGTAATGGTAAAAAATTTTCAACCAGAAGATATAATTGTTATGACATCTGATGGCCTTACAAATATGGTTGATGATAACAAAATATTTGAAACAGTAAAAAATAATTTTGAAGCCAGTGATGAAATGCTTATTAATATGGCAAATGATGCTGGAGGTATAGACAACATAACAGTTGTCATTATAAAAAACTAGGGGAGTGAAAAAAGATGAACTTAGAAGGAAGATTATTAGGGAACAGATATGAAATAGTGCAAAGAATAGGTATAGGAGGAATGGCAACAGTCTATAAGGCAAAATGCCACGTACTAAATAGATATGTTGCAGTAAAGGTACTAAAAGACGAATTTACAACAGATGAGGAATTTATCAAAAGATTTAATACAGAAGCACAAGCAGTAGCAAGTTTAACACATCCAAATATTGTATCAGTATATGATGTAGGCAATGAAGGAGATTTATACTATATAGTAATGGAATTGATACAAGGAAAGACATTAAAAGAAATAATTACATCAGATGGAGCATTAAGCTGGAAATGGAGTGTAAATGTTGCAATACAAATTGCATCTGCATTAGAGACAGCACATAAGAATAATATAATCCACAGAGATATTAAACCTCATAACATAATAATTACAGAGGATGGAATTGCAAAAGTAACAGACTTTGGAATTGCAAAATCTGTATCAAATTCCACAATTACAGCTTTTGGTACAACATTAGGCTCTGTACACTATTTCTCACCAGAGCATGCAAGAGGTGGATTTACTGATGCAAAATCAGATTTATATTCATTAGGAGTAGTATTGTATGAAATGTTAACTGGAAGAGTTCCATTTGATGCAGATACTCCTGTATCAGTTGCATTAAAACACATGCAAGAAATGCCGGTAGAGCCAATAAATATAAATCCAAGCATACCAATGGCAGTAAATAAAATAGTTATGAAAGCAATGAGAAAAGACCCAGCACTTAGATATCAAACAGCAACAGAAATGATAAGAGATTTAACATTAGCATTAAAAAATCCTGATGGAGATTTTATCTCAGAGGCTGCTAGAGAAAATGATTTTCCAACACAAGTTGTACCAACAATGGAACAAAAAGATATCAAGGATAAAATAAAAGAAAAAGATGAAGATGCTAAAAAGAATAAAAAAGAAAATTTCTTTATGAAACATAAAACACTTACAGTAATAATAGCACTCATATTGTTGTTTGCTCTAAGTTTAGGAGGAACAATTCTTGCATTTAACCTAACAAGGTCAAAAGATATTCAAGTACCAGAGTTAGTAGGTCTGACAGAAGATGAAGTAAAGAATAAATTATCTGGAACAAAACTTTCTTATGAAATAGTAGAAGAAAAGTATGATGTTGAGATAGATAATGGACTTATCATATCACAAGATCCAGAATATAAAGCAGACTTTAAAATAAAAGAAAATACAAAAATTAAATTAGTAATAAGTTTGGGACAAAAGACAGTAAAAGTTCCAAAAGTTACAGGTTTAACACAAGATGAAGCAAAATCTATGTTAGAAGAAAATGACTTAGAAGTTGTAGTTTCAGAAGAATTTGATAGCAAAGTAGAACAAGGATATGTAATAAAGCAAGATGTTGATCCAGAAACAGAAGTAGGAGCGGGCTCTACTGTTACAATAACAGTCAGCAAAGGTATAGAAATGTCTACTGTTCCAAATGTTGTAGGAAAACCAAAAGCAGATGCTATAAAAGAATTAGAAGAGGCAGGACTTACAATTGCTGCAACAATAAATGCTGAGGATAAAACAAAAGAAGATGGAACAGTATTAAAGCAGAGTTTAGAAGCAGGAAGCAGTGTAGAAAAAGGAGCAAGCATAACTATAACTGTAAATCAAATACAACAGGTAATATTAGGAACTGCAAAGATTAATCTAAAATCATTATTAGGATATAGAGAAACATATACAAATGAAGTAGACCCAGTAACTGGTGAAACTAAACAAGTACCAGTTGATCCAAAATCTGTTAGTGTAGTTGTAAAAGTAGACGAGGAAACTGTTTATAAAAAATCTCACAAAGAAAATGAAACAAGTATAAATGTACCAATCTCAGGAGTTGGAACAGTTACTGTAAAAGTATTTGTTGATGATGTAAGAAAAGCAGAAAAACAGATCAACTTAAAGAGTTCAACTGAACTTCCAATAGAATAGTTTATAATGAGGAATAAAAATGCAATCTAAATTAAAAGGAAGAGTAAAATCAGGATTAGGAAATGCTAATATATGGGTAAAAAAAGCATATAAAGTTTTTGAAGAAAAATATGATATGAAACTATTTTTAGGTACATTAAATATAGAACTTGATAGACAAATTGTTTTAAATGATGATGAAAAGATTTTACCTAGTGAATATGGTGGAGACTTTAATGTACTTGTGAAAGAATGCAAAATATTAGGACATAGAGGATATATTTTAAGAACTGAAAAAAACAACAAGAAAAATGGTGATCATCCTTTAAATATAATAGAAATCGTTACAGACATAAATATGAGAGAAACATATAATCTAAAAGATGGGGATGAAGTTGTAATAGATTTAGTTTAAGTAAAAAGGAGGCAATAAATATTATTGTCTTCTTTTTTAATTCTTAAAGTTTTTTTAATTTCTTTATTTTTCATTTTAAATATAATATAATTAGATATGAAAAACAAGGAGGATATTTATGGAAATATTAAGAGTAGAAAATTTAAGTAAAATTTATGGAAAAGATGAAGTGCAAGTTAATGCACTAGACAATGTATCATTTACAGTAGACGAGGGAGAGTTTGTTGCAATAGTTGGGGCAAGTGGAAGCGGGAAATCTACTCTTTTGCATTTAATAGGTGGAGTAGATAGACCAACAAGTGGAAAAGTTTTTATAGATGGAAAAGATATATACAAGTTTAATGATGATGAACTTGCAGTATTTAGAAGAAGACAAGTTGGACTCATATATCAATTTTATAACTTAATACCAATTCTAAATGTAGAGGAAAATATAACTTTACCATTAAAATTGGATAATCGAAAAGTAGACGAGGAAAAACTTAATGAACTTATAAAACTTTTAGGTCTAGAAGATAGAAGAAAACATTTGCCAAATGAACTATCAGGAGGACAACAGCAAAGAACTTCCATTGGAAGAGCTATGATAACAAATCCTAGTATTATCTTAGCAGATGAACCAACTGGAAACCTAGATTCTAAGTCTAGTGAAGAAATAGTAAAACTATTAGAAAAATCAAATAAAGATTATAAACAAACAATTATAATGATTACACACAATATGGACATTGCAAAAATTGCAGATAGAATTATTAGATTAGAGGATGGAAGAATAGTATAGAGGGGAGAGAAAAATGAACATTCTTAAAGAGCTATCAATTAGGAATTTAATCTTAAATAAAAAAAGAACTATAAGTACAATAATTGGTATAATTTTATCTTGCAGTCTAATATGTGCAGTTGCAACATTGTTCACAAGTTTTAGAGAAACATTAGTGCAAAGTGCAATAAATAATGGAGGATATTACCATTTTAAAATAGCAAATGTTACAGAAAGCGATATAGAAGAATTAAGAACTAATAAAGATATAGAAGATATATTTGTTGTAAATCAAGATGGATATGGAATTCTTAAAGATAGTAAAAATGAATATAAACCATATTTAAAATTATATTCAATGAATCAAGATGTATTTAATCAATTAAGCCTAAAAATAGTAGAAGGAAGATTCCCTAATTCTGATGATGAAATAATTATTAGTAAGCATATTATAGAAAATGCAGAGGTTGAATATAAAATAGGGGATAAAATCAGTATTGATATAGGAAGAAGAGAAAGCTTAGATGGAAGTATTTTAAATTCAAATGAGCTATATGATAAAGACGAAGAACATTTAGTAGATCTTGAAAATAAAGAATTTACAATAGTTCGGAATAATAGAAAGACCAGATTATAAATTTGAAAATTATAGTGATCCAGGATACACCATAATTTCTACTAATATTGATAATGAAAATAAAGATATATATATTTCATTAAAAAATCCAAGAAGATATAAAGAAGTGTTTTATGAAATTCAAGGTGTATCAAGCAACTTGGAAATGATTTCAAGTGATAATTTAAAATATGATAATATAATTACTAACGATGAGCTTTTAAGGTGGGAAGCTTTTGCATTTAGTGATAGCACAGTTTCAACTCTTTTTGCAATTAGTGGAATTGTAATATTTATAATAATATTCACAAGTGTATTTTGCATAAGAAATTCTTTTGCAATTGCAACTACTGAAAAAATGAAGATGTATGGAATGCTTTCAAGTGTGGGAGCAACTAGAAAACAAATAAGAAGAAATGTCATATTTGAAAGCTTGATTTTAGGAGTTATTGCAATACCAATTGGAATCTTATCTGGAATATTTGCAGTGTTTGTTTTAATAAAGATTGTAAATAGTTTAATTGGTGAGTTTTTACTAGCAAATGTTGATGGAATTATTATGAAAGTAACACCTTTGCCAATTGTTTTGTCAGCTATACTTAGCATAATTACGATATACTTATCTGCAAGATCTTCAGCTAAAAAGGCAAGTAAGGTTAATCCAATAGAACTACTTAGAAATGCAGAAAAAATAACTATAAAACCTAATAAATTAAAGACTCCAAAGATAATATCTAAAGTTTTTAAAACAGGTGGAGAGTTAGCATATAAAAATCTAAAAAGAAGTAGAAAAAGATATAGAACGACTGTTATATCAATAGCTGTAAGCATATTTGTTTTTATAACAATGAATACATTTCTAACTAATATGTTTGATTTAGCAGATGATTATTATAAAGATTATAGTTATAATGTAAAATTATATGTAAATGATGTTGACAGTAAAGACATTGATAGGATACAAAAACTAAACTATATGGACGAAAAATTTGCATTATACGAGATAGCAGATAACTTTGAAATTTATGATATCGACAAAGTAAATGAAATACCAGGACAAATAATATTAACTGAAGGTGGATATTATGACGAGGAAAAAGAAGAATTTATACCAGACGGAAAAGGTAAAAGAATGGAAATGAATATTGTCGGATTAGATGATGAAACATTTAATAAATATCTAAAAGAAATAGGTGTCAACCCAAAAAATATTACAAATCAAGCAATTTTAAGCGATCAGTATTTTTATTATATAGGAGATACATCTAAAAGAGCAGAAAAAAGAATATATAAATACAACAAAAATGATACTATTGTAGGCAAGATTAATGATGAAGAAAAGAGCTTTAAAGTAGCAGCAGTAACAGATATTAAACCTTATGGACTTGAAACAACATATAGAGTGGGAGGAGACCTAATAGTAAATGTAGACGAATATAAAAAATTAAACTTTGAACCTAGAGCTATATTAGTACAGTCTAGCAATGCTGATAAATTAGTAGAAGAATTAGAAAAGCTAAATATAAATGGATTACAATATGTGAATTTTGATGAAATGGCAAGGGAAGAAAGAGCAATGAGTTTGATTGTAAAGATATTCCTTTATGGTTTCATAACAGTTATAACACTAATTGGTGTAACAAATATCTTTAACACTATAACTTCAAATATGGAATTAAGACAAAAAGAATTTGCAAGTCTTAAAAGTATAGGCATGACAAAAAAAGAATTTAACAGAATGATAAATCTTGAAACTTGTTTTTACTCAGTAAAGTCACTTATATATGGCATAGTTTTGGGATTAATTGGAACTTTTGCATTGTACATGGCATTTTCAATAAAAATTGAAAAAGGCATATATATACCAATAAATCCAATAATTATCTCAATTATTGCGGTATTTATATTAGTGTTTATCATAATGAAATATTCAATGGCAAAAATAAATAAGCAAAATACAATTGAGACGATTAGAAATGAAAATATATAATGATATGATATATTGCTTTACTTTATGTTAATTTTGTGATATAATATATACTAGTCCGCTAAATTAGCAATAATTTGAAAGGAGAGTATCTTATGAGAGTGGACGAACTTAGGACGGATTACCATTTGACAGAAGGAAATCTACGTCAGGCGAAACACTTCCGCGAAGTATTTTTTCGTAGCGTTAATGGATGTGATGACAAAGACTATAAACTTGCAAATTTAATTGCAGATTGGGAAAAGGCTAGCAATCCAGTTCTAAAAGGTAATCTCTGTAAATATGTAGAGGATCTATTAGAACCTCAATCTAGGAGGGAAATTCTGGAAGCTTTCGAAGATTTAAAAAATGCCTTTATTACCCGTGCAGAGTTCAAGAAAACTGTTGCCCCTTATTCGGGTGCATTTACAAGAGCAGTGAAAGAAGCGCAAGAGAATTACGAAGAAGCAAAAAACAAGGTTGTGAAGGCATATTGTGAGTATGTAGAGAGTCGTTTCAAGGAAGAGAAAAATATGATAACTTTGCTTGAAAGTGAGCCTATTATGTCTGCATGCCTTGGATTTATTTTTCAGCCCTAATAACAACAAAACTCGTAGATACTCAAAGTACCCCTCGTGTTTTAACGAGGGGTACTTTTTTGTATAGATTATATATTATTGCTAATTGCATATTTTTATGATAAGATTATAAATGTAAAATATGGAGGAGAACTATGGAAAAAGTCATAGAAAATTTAAAAAAATATTTTAATAAAGAAAGAAAAACTATCTTTTTAGTAACATTTATAACTAGCATAATAGTGCATTTTCAGCTTTATTCATTAATGATAACAGGAGCAGATAATTTAATAAATAATATATATCACACAGCAGATGTATGGGAAGTTATGTTATTAAGATTTGGACTTCATTTTGTCCAAGCAATAAAAGGAAATATTGTTTCTCCCGTGCTTACAACATTAATAAGCAGTATGCTATTAGGAATAACAGTAATTTTATCAGAAGATATACTAGAAATAAAAAATAAATATTTTAAATATATAATTGCATTGCTCTTTGCAGTAGCACCCAATATATCTGCAACTCTAACATTTTTCTATTGCTCTGATGCATACATATTAGGAATGTTTTTAGCAACTTTGTCAATATATTTAGTAAGAAAATACGAAAATAAAAAATGGATAATATTAGTAAGCAGTTTGATTCTAGCACTTGCAATGGGAATGTATCAAACGTATTTGTCAGTTGCAATGTGTTTAGCAATATTTACACTTATTATAGATGCATTGAATAAAAAAGAATTTAAACAAATAATAAAAAGTTTAGTTAGATATTTAATTATGGGAGTTATTGGAATTACAGTATATTATATAATATCCCATGTAATAGTATCACTTAAAGGTTTGCAGGTCGCAAGTTATAGTGGAGCAAATGAAATAGGATTAAATACTATTTTAAATATCAATAAGTTACTACCAGAAACATACAAAAGCTTTTTTGATTATTATTTTAATGATAAAATGATACCAAATACTATTTGGGGAACAAATATTGTATATACTATAATATTTGCAGTGATATTAATTTCGATAATATATATAATCATTAAAAACAAAGTATATGAAAAAATATCAAATATAATTTTGACATTAGTCTTTGTAATATTAGCCCCAATATGTTTTGGAGTAGTAGAAATAGCAGTCCCAGATGTAGATATCCATATATTAATGGCATGTTCTATGATATATATATTTTTGTTATTCTTTAAAATATTAGAACTATTGCCAAAAGTATCGATATCTAAAATTTTTAAATATATTATAGTAATTTGTAGTCTAATTATAGTTTGGATATATACGTGGCAAGACAATGCATCATACATTGCAATGAAATTAATGCAAGATCAAGCAGAATCAACGATAAATAGGATAGTAACTCAAATAGAAGAATTAGATGAATATACTCCAGAAATGCCAGTATTGTTTATAGGAAATATGCAAAATAATAGTTATCTAAATAGACACGATACAGAAATAGAAGCAAAGGAAATATATGACAGGACTTGGGGATTTATATCAGAAGGACCAATTGTATGGTGGGGAAATGTAATTAGTTGGGAAAAATTATTATACGAATGTGAAGGAATAAATATGAAATTAGTAAGTGAAGGAGAGAGTAAGGAGATACTTGAAACAGAAGAATATAAAAATATGAAATGTTATCCTAAAAATGACAGCATAAAAGTAATAAATGGAACAGTAGTTGTAAAATTAATTGATTAGGAGTAGATAATTTGAAAGGAAAAATAAATAAAAGAGAATTGCATAATATTTTTGAAGGTATTTCTAAAAATGATGAAATGTCTTTTAATAAGCTATATGAAAATTATAGCGTTTTGATATATAAAATAGCGTTCTCTATATTAAAAAACAGAGAAAATAGCGAAGAAATTACTCAAAAAGTTTTTATGAAGATATGGGAAATTCAAAAAGATAAATTGCCCAAAAAATCAGAGGCAAGTTGGATATATACATTAACAAAAAACGAAACATTAAATTTTTTAAGAAGTAAAAAGCAAGAGCAAAATATTGACGATATGTATTATATAAGTGATGAAGATGTAGAGATTAATGAAATAATCGAACAAGACAGTTACAATAGAATAATATCAAAGTTAGATTTGAAAGAACAAGAGATAGTATCATTAAAAATAATTTCTAATTTATCATTTAAACAAATCTCAAAAATATTAGATATTCCAGAAGGAACTGTAAAATGGAGATACTATAAATCTATGCATACACTAAAATTACTACTCGGAAATTTAGCAGTGTTTATTATAACATTTGCAATTAGTATAAAAACTGTATTGTTTAGTCAAAAAAGAGAATCTCAAATTACAGATACAGTAAAAGACAATGAAATTACACAAGATTCAGAAATTAAAGAAGAACAAAAAAATGAAATTTCAGATAGCAATATAAAAGATACAAATAGTACATCAAACAATTCTATGTCTACAGATAAGACAGAAGAAAATGTAATTCAAAATGTTGTTACTGAAAGTCCAATTAATACGAATAATTATTATAAAATAGGATTATTAAGCATATCAGCTATATTCTTATTTGCAACTATTCTTTTTACAATTATTTTTACAAAACACCAACTAAAAACCAAAACAAAAGCATCTAAATAGTAGAAAGGTTTAAAGGTGGTAAAAATGAACAAAAGCTTAAAAATAGTAATGGGAATATTAATTACTCTTTTAATTCTATGGGCAATTATGTTTTCACTCAATAAATTTATAGCAGGGGCAGTAACAGATACAACAACTAATTTAGGAAATACAAATAATAATAATAATGTAGAAGAAAACTATGCAAGAATGGTAATGGTAAATGGAAAACTATACTATGATATAGGAAAGATAAGCACAATGGATGGTCGTTGCGGAGTTATGGACGGAAAGATTACATCAAATGTAGAAACAAATAAAATTCCAACAGAAAATGATCAATCAAATTTTGAAGGAAATTATGGATATCAATATGGAAAAGAAAATCAAATAGAAATATTTATAAATGATAAGTGGTATGTATTTGAAACAAAAGATGTAGAAGATAAAGATTTTGAAATAAGATTCTATGATAAACATCCAGCAAATGTAGAAAAGGTATATGCAATATTAGATAAATCAGAAACAGAAAAATATGATTACAGTATTTTTGCTTATGATGGCCAAGTAAATATATTAATTAATGGACAAGAAACATCGTTAAGAGATGCTTTATTAAATAATAAAATTACAATGGAAGAAATAATCGAAAAAGCAAATAAAGATGCTTCAAACCCTATTAGTTATGATGACGGAGGCAGCACAGAGTATCATTATAAAGACGGTGGGACAGCAGAGTATCACTACCTTGGCTATACAATAATTAAGTTACATAGGTTAGATGGTAATAGAGATGTATATATAGGAGCAGAGGACTTAAAGTTAAATGATATAGATTTAAAATAAGGGGAGATATATCATGAAAAAAAGTACAAAAAATTTATTGATAGCTATAATTATTATATTGATATTAATTATATTATTACCTTGGGGATGGATATTAATTAGGAATAAGATAGATTCAATTAGTATTGCTATGAGTGAAAATATGCCACATTCTGTAAGAGCAGAAATCGTTAAAGTGACTGACTATGGTATATATGCTATGGGAATTGAAGGATATCCAACAGGGTTATTTAGTCTAGGGTTTACAGATGAAGGAGATATTGGATTTAAACAAGGACAAGAAATATTAATTGATTATAGAGGATATGTAATGGCAATGTATCCTGCACAAATAGGTCATGTAGATAAAATCACAATAGTAAAAGAAAAAAGCGATGTAGAAATACCAGAAGAATATTTAAAATTTTGCTATAGCTCAAAAAGTAATGTAAAAATTAGTATAAATGAGTTTACAAATGAATCATTAGAATTAACAATAGTAGACACAAACGAATTGCCTTATAATTATACAACTGATTATACTATATATAAAGAAGTGAAGAATAAAGATTATACAGGAGTAGGACAAAAGATAGGAGAAGACACTGAAAACACAACAGCAGGATTTACAGGAACAGGTAGTGAATACATCTGGGAAGAAATACCAAAGATTTCAAATATACTTTGCAAAGATACAGTAGAAGACAAAACATATAATTTACCAAGCATAAAAGAAGGCGAGCATTATACAGTTAATGGATGGAAACTTGATTATTCAAAATTATATGGTAAATTAGAAGAAGGAAAATATTATTTTACTTTAAAAGCAGAATCATTTTGGATAAAAATAGATTTTACAGTTGATGCAGCAGGAAAAGTAAATTATAGTGATCCAGAAGTTATTTAATGGAAGATTAAAATACATCTCTAACGGCTAGGCAGAGATGTATTTTTTTGCTTTCTAATTTTCATTTACAAAATAGAATAAAAATGATAAAATATGTGTATAAAAAAATTAGGAGAGTTTTATATGCAAATAATTTTAATAATAATATTAATATTACTAAATGCATTTTTTGCGTCAACAGAGATAGCATTTATATCATTAAATGATGCAAAGATAGAAAAACAGGCAAAAGATGGAAATAAAAAAGCAAAGAAAATAAAAAATATGCTAGTAAATCCAAGTAAATTTCTTGCAACAATACAAATAGGAATTACATTTGCAGGCTTTTTATCAAGTGCATTTGCATCAGAAACATTTGCTGATGATTTAGCACCAATATTATATAAGTTAATGCCACAAATAAGTTTAGCATCATGGAATAATATATCAATTGTGTTGATAACAATAGTATTATCATATTTTACATTAATATTTGGAGAATTAGTACCAAAAAGAATTGCTATGAAAAACTATGAAAAAGTTGCTTTTGCATCTATTGGAATAATAAAAGCAATCTCAGTTATAACTGCACCATTTGTTAAATTTTTAACTTTTTCAACAAATGCAGTTTCAAAATTATTTGGCGTTTCAGAGACTGATGAAGAAACTGTAACAGAAGAAGAAATTAGAATGATGGTAGATGTAGGAGAAGAAAAAGGAACAATTGCAGAAGATGAAAAAGATATGATAAACAACGTTTTTGAGTTTAATGATAAAACTGTATCAGAGATAATGACACCTAGAACAGAAATATTTGCAATAGAAAAAAATAAGACAATAACCGAAGTAATAGAAGAATTATCAGAAGATTTTAGATATAGTAGAATTCCTGTATATAATGAAACAATAGATAATATTGAAGGAGTTGTCTATGTAAAAGATATTTTAATTTCAACTAAAAACAAAAATGCCAAAATCAAAAATTTAATAAAAGAGGCATATTTTGTATCTGATACAAAACTAGTAAATGAACTATTTACAGAGCTTAGAAGAAACAGAAAACAAATCGCTATAGTTATAGATGAATATGGTGGAACATCTGGAATAGTGACAATGGAGGATATACTAGAAGAAATCGTTGGAGAAATTTATGATGAATATGACGAAATAGAGGATATGATAAAAAAGATAGATGACAATACCTACATTTTTAATGGAAATATAGCAATTTATGAAGTAGAAGAAGAACTTGAAATTGAGATAGAGGACGGAGATTATGATACACTTTCTGGACTTTTAGTAAACAAACTAGGCAAAATACCTACAAAAAAAGATATTGGAACAGTAATCGAAATAGGAAATGTAAGTTACAAAATAGAAAAAGTAAAAGATAAACATATATCACAAGTAAAAGCATGCAAGATAAATGAGGTTAATAAAGAATAAAAAAGCGCTAAGGCGCTTTTTTTAAAATATCAAATTCCATACTCCATTTGTAATTATGCAGAGAATAACTCCACAAAGAGTAGGGAGTGCAAAAGAAAGTAAAGTCCACTTCAAACTTTTCGTTTCTTTATAAACACTTATCAAAGTAGTGCTACAAGGGAAATGTAGCAAAGTAAATAGCATTACATTTATACCAGTAATTAGGGACCAACCATTAGCTACAAGTATTTCTTTTATCGCAAAAGTATCGCCTAAATCAACTAAGGAATTAGCAGACATATATGACATAAGGATAATAGGCAAAACGATTTCATTCGCAGGAATTCCTAAAATAAAAGCAGTAAGAATATATCCGGTCTAATCCCATAATTCTTGCAAATGGATCTAAGAAGTTTGCAATATAAGACAAAATACTCATATCGCCAATAGAAATGTTTGCAAATAACCAAATAACGATACCAATAGGAGCAGCGACAGAAACTGCCCTTAGCAATACAAACAAAGTTCTATCTAGCAATGATCTAACTATAATCTTTCCAACTTGTGGTTTCCTATAAGGTGGAAGTTCTAGTATAAAAGAAGAAGGAGAACCTTTAAGTATAGTCTTAGAAAGAAACTTCGAAATTACAAGTGTAAGGAAAATTCCAAGTAAAATAACTAAAATAACAGCAAGAGTTGATACAAAAGAAGAAAGAAAATCTGTAAAATAGCAACCTATGAAGATAGTTGCAACTGTTATCAAAAATGGAAAACGACCATTGCAAGGAACAAATGCATTAGTAACAATAGCGATAATTTTTTCTCTAGGAGAATCTATTATTCTACAACCGAATTACACCAGCAGCATTACAACCAAAGCCCATACACATAGTTAGTGCTTGCTTTCCAGTAGAACAAGCTTTTTTAAAATAATTATCTAAATTAAAAGCAATTCTTGGGAGATATCCTAAATCTTCAAGCAATGTAAATAGTGGGAAGAAAATAGCCATAGGAGGTAGCATTACAGCAATGACCCAAGTTACAGTTTGATACATACCATAAATTAATAAATTAGTCCAAAATTCTGGAATGTTTAAGTTATGAAAAATGATAAGTAGTTTATCTTGAATAGTTCCAAACATATTTGATAAAAGGGAAGAGGGGTAATTTGCACCAGCAATTGTAATCCAAAAAATAACTGCTAAAAAAGCAATCATTATCGGAATACCGAATTTCTTAGAAGTTAAAATTTTATCTATTTTTCTTGACTTTAAGTTATATTTTGAGTTAGCAAATATACAAGTTTTTTCTCTAATTTTTTCTGCCTCAGATATGATGGATGAAACTATGCTATCGCGAATAGAAGTAATGCTTGAAGATTCATTACTTAAATCTGCTTTTATTTGATTAAGTTTTTCTTGTATATCAGAATCATTTTCTAAGTCTATATGCAAGCTAGATTTTAACGCTTCATTTATAGAGATGTTTTCATCAAGTAGCTTTAAAGAAATCCATCTAGAAAGATATTGCTTTTCAGAAGGAAGTTTAGATTTTACATCTTCTTCAATCATGCTAATACATTCTTCAACATCAGGAGAGTATTTAAGCTTAGATGGAACGCTTTGGATATTATTATGATTTTCTAATGTAGAGTAGATAACTTCTAAAAGCTTTTTTAAAGTTTTCGATTTATTTGCAATAGTTCCAACAACAGGAACTCCAAGTAATTCTGACAATAATTCTAGGTTAATCTCGATAGATTTCTTTTTTGCTTCATCTAGAAGATTAACACAAACTATAACATTTGGCGTCATCTCTAAAATCTGAAAAACTAAATTTAAATTTCGCTCTAAGCAAGTTGCATCAACTACAACTACACAAAGATCAGGATTTCCAAAACAGATATAATCTCTTGCAATTTCTTCCTCTGATGAATTAGACATCAAAGAATATGTACCAGGCAAATCTACTAAAAGAAAATCTTTATCATTATATGAACATTTACCATAAGCATTAGACACAGTTTTTCCAGGCCAGTTCCCAGTATGTTGATGCATACCAGTTAAATTATTAAAAATGCTAGTCTTACCAACATTAGGATTTCCAGCAAAAGCTATCGTATAATCACATCCGTATTGCTTTTTCAAAAATATCTCGATCTAATGCATTACTTCCAGTAGAACTAGATGTAAGTCCCATTATATCACCTCTCATAAATAATATATAAATATGTTAAAAATTAAGATAGTGTGAAATAAATTCACACTATTTATATATTTTCTATTTAAATTACCTCTATTAAACTTGCATCTTCTTTTCTTAAAGCAATCAATGTACCTCTTATTTCAAATGCAGTAGGGTCGCCAGAGGGACTTTTTAAAACAGGAGTTATTTTAGTATTTTTTATAATTCCTAAATCTAGAAGTCTTCTTTTCAAAGGACCATCACATTTTAATTTTTGAACAGTGCAAGGTTTATTTAGTGGTATATCATATAAAGTTTTCATATCTTATGTGACCCCCGACATTTAAAAGTTAGTTTCTCTAATAATATTTTATACAAAAAGATACATTTTGTGATAAATATTTGATTTAAGTTTCCATATTAATACATAAGCATTCTCAAAAATCAAATTTTAAACTATTATCTAGTAAGTTAAAAATTATATTTTTGTATTGCATATAAAAATATTTTCTGATAAAATATAAATAGTTAAAAAATGTAGATTTTTTTTATTAAATGTAATTTTATTATACAAAAGAAAGGGGAAAATAATAAATGTCAAAAATTTCATTAGTTTTAAGTTTAATTGGTTTGGCTATGATGATGTGTGCCAAACCATTTGACGATTCAATAATCTTAGCTGCTACATTATTTGTTATTGTTGGATTAGTATATGCTATTCTTGCATTTAGAAATCCAAATTGTAGAAAAACAGGTGCAATTATTGGAGTAATTTTATTTCTAATAACATTTTTTATAAGAATTGATTTATCTAATACAAAAAATTCAAGTCTTTATTATAAAAATGATAGTAGTATCTCAACTTCACAACCAAATTCTAACTCAAAACCAACTACAAGCTCACAACCAAGCTCTAATTCAAAACCAAGTTCTAGCTCAAAACCAACTACTAGCTCACAACCAAGTTCTAATTCAAAACCAAGTTCTAGCTCAAAACCAACTACCAGCTCACAACCAAGCTCTAATTCAAAACCAAGTTCTAGCTCAAAACCAAGTTCTTCTACTAATGATTCTATAACAATTGGTCAAAAAAATGCTGTTAAAAAAGCTAAGTCTTACATTAATTATTCAGCTTTTTCACGTAAAGGTCTAATTGAACAATTGGAATATGAAGGCTTTACTAATTCTGAGGCTATATATGGAACAGATAATTGTGGTGCAAATTGGAGTCAACAAGCTGTTAAAAAAGCTAAATCTTATATTAATTATTCAGCTTTTTCACGTAAAGGTCTAATTGAACAATTGGAATATGAAGGCTTTACTAATTCTGAGGCTATATATGGAACAGATAATTGCGGTGCAGATTGGAATCAACAAGCTGCTAAAAAAGCTGAATCTTATATGAAGTATTCATCTTTTTCAAGCTCTGGTTTGCTAGAACAATTAGAATATGAAGGATTTACTAGTGCACAAGCTGAATATGGTGTTAAATCTGTAGGTTATTAATTTTAAGCTTATTAAAAAAGTTTATTAAGTATATTTTATCTACTTAATAATAGAATGAAATCCTAGATTGCTTATATTAAGCTCTCTAGGATTTATTTTATTTACAGAAATATCAGACATTAGCATTGACAAACGTGAAAAAACAATGTATAATAAATATTAAAGTCAAAGAATGGGAGGTATTTATATGCTAGCAAAGTATTGGAAAAAAATAGGAATGATAATTGTAATTATTGCCTGTTTATTTAATATAGTTATAAAGTTAGTACAAAAAATACCATATAGAGAACAACTAACCCAATCAGCTGAATATGTTTCAGAACAAGAAAAGAAAGATTAATTTCTGATAGATAAACAAAGATAGAAAGAGGTGAAACTTACAATGAAAACAGATATACAACCAGAATTTACAGATGCAACAATAACTTGTGCTTGCGGAAATGTAATAAAAACAAAATCAACAAAAAAATCTATGAGCGTTGATATTTGCTCAAACTGTCATCCATTTTGGACAGGTAACTTAAAACAAAATACAACAGGTGGTAGAGCAGATAGATTTAAGAAAAAATATGGTATAAAATAATAGGAAAAATCTGGAGACTAAAAGTTTACCAGATTTTTCTTTTTATTAAAATTTTATTGACAACAAATATTTGTTTATATATAATATAATTATACAAATGAAAAATAGAGCAAGAAACAAAAGGAGGAACTAAAATTGAAAAAAACGAAAACAATATTTATAGCAATTATCTTTGTAATGATATTACTCATGCAATTTAAGGTAGATGCAAAAAGTATTGCAGATTTAATTTATCCTATTGAATATACAGAAGAATTTAAGCAATATTTGAATCTAACTGATGAAGAAAAAGAAAAGGTATCTATTATACCAAGACCTTATGCAATAATGAAAACAGAGAATAGATTTAAAAATCCTTTTAAATTAGCTAGAATTGTAGGATCAACAGCAGAAACAGCATATACATTACAAACCATTATACCAGAAAATTTGGTTATAAAAGATCAAGGAGATACAGACACTTGTTGGACATTTGCTGCTATTTCTTCATTAGAAACAAATTTAGCACTTAAAAATTATAAAAACCATCTTCCAAATAAAGTTTATGACTTTTCAGAAAAACATATGGAATATGGTGTAACTAGAAAATTTTTAAATGATCAAATAAATATATATGGATTTAATAGAGAATTAAATTCTGGTGGAAATTATTTCTTTGCTTCTGCATATTTAACAAATGGATTAGGAGCTGTAAATGAAGACTCAATGGTTTTTGATAATAAAGTTGATGAAATAGAATTAAGTCAAATACAAAACAAGGCAGTTACAAGCCAAGTACTAGATACAAAGGAATTTGCTAAATATACTAATGCAGATGAAACAATAAAAGAACAAATTAAGGACTATATAAAAAATTATGGTGGGCTAACAGCTTGCATATATGGCACACCATTATTTTCTGATTACTATAATAATAAAACAGGAGCAATGTATTGTGATAATACTGAAAACTGTCCAATGACTCATGCTGTTACAATAATAGGATGGGATGATGAATATAGTAAAGATAATTTTAATGCAGCTCATAAACCTACAAATAATGGTGCATGGGTAGTAAAAAATTCATATGGAACTGAAAGAGAATTTGAAGTAGAAGATTTTAGAGAAAACGTATTCTCAGTATATTCAGAATATTGTAAGACACAGGGATGGAACGAAGCATCTGACGTTACACAAGAATTCATAAAACGAGTATTAACAGCATCAGGTTATACTATAAATGGAGAAAAGGCTAGCATAAATATAGGGGACAATGGATTCTGGCATATTTCTTATGAAGATGTAAATATATATTCACAATTACAAGGAATAACTAATGCCTTGGACGAAGTAAATTATGATAATATTTATCAATATAACTATAATGGAACAGTAGGAGCTTTACCATTTGGAGCACAAAAAATATATTTAGCAAATATATTTAACAAAAAAACGAATTCAGATGAATATATTAATCAAGTTGCATTAAATGTTCCAGAAAAAGTTACTTGCAAAGTATATGTTAATACGAATGGAACTAGTTTAGATTTAAATAATTTACAAAAAGTACAATTACAAGAAGGAGAGTCAGAAACATTTGATGCAGGATATCATACATTAGAATTTTTAAATCCTATAAAAATTACAGGTACTTCATTTGTAGTTATGGTTGAAATGCAGGGAACTAGAGAAAATGAAATATCATATTCAGTTGAAAGAAGTATACCAGATAGTAAATTTGATTCAATTGAAATAGAACATGGTAAATGTTTTATTTCAGTAGACGGTTCTATAGAAAATGGAGAATGGATAGATTTATCAACATTAACTCAATATAATGAAAGAAGTACAGATGTAGATTCAACAATAAAAGCCTTTACCATATCAAATCTTGAAGGGGAGAAGATATTATCAAGAATAGAGATACAAACACCTCCAACAAAAACTTCATATATAGAAGGAGAAAATTTTGATACTACAGGAATGAAAGTTGTTGCTATATATGAAAATGGAACATCTGAGGAAATAACAAATTATACATTAGAAAATGCAATGTCTTTGCAAGAGGGACAAACATCAATTAAAATAAAATATAATGGAAAAGAAACAACTCAAGCTATAACAGTAACTAAAGCAGTAGAAGAAGGACCAATTGGAATAATGTTTAATGATGCTACTAGCAGTATAAAAAGCTTGAAAACATATACATATACAACTGATACAAGTAAAAATTATGTGTTAGCAGAAATAGAAGTAACAAATCTATTAAGAAATTTAAATAATGATAGTTATGAATATTATTATTATATATCAACAAATTCATCAGAAACAGATATAAAAGATTGGGTAAAAATTAATGAAAGTCAAACATCAGAAAATTCACTTATTTTAAAAATAAACTCAAAGGATATTAAAAATTACAATGAAATTTCAGATGCAGAAAAGATATATTTATATATAAAAGAAGTAGTAACCAAAGGTGAGAATCAAAAAACTACAATATCAAAAGGAATTGAGATAAACTCAAAAGTAGATATAGCAGAATTATATGTAGATGATGTAAAATATACAGCTCCTTTGACTAATAATAATAATGACGATGATAATGGTAATAGTAAAGATGGTACAACAATAGGAGGAAAATTGCCACAAACAGGAGGGGGACTAATGATAATAGGAGCAATAGTTATCATATTTGTACTAGGAATTATATTTGCTAAAAAGTATATAAAATACAATGAAAAGATGTAAAATACATAAAAAAAATCTGGCTTATGATAAAGCCAGATTTTTTTATGTATTTAATTATTTTTTATCTTCTTTTTCTTTGAATACTTCTGCGGCAGCTCCAAGTCCTGATAAAGCTTTTGTTGCTTCAAATGGGATAAATACTTTATTTGCATCTCCGTTTGCAACTTCTTTTAAAGCTTCTAGTGATTTTAATTGAACTAGTTTTTCATCAGGGTTAGCTTTCTTGATTGCAGAATAAACCATTTGAACTTCTTGTGCTTTAGCTTCTGCAACTTTCTTAATAGCCTCAGCCTCACCATCAGCACGTCTAACTTTTGCTTCTTTATCAGCCTCAGCTTGAAGAATAGCAGCTTCTTTTTGACCTTCGGCTTGAAGAATAGCAGCTTGTCTTTCACCTTCAGCTTGAAGAATAGCAGCTCTTTTATTTCTCTCTGCATTCATCTCTTTCTCCATTGCATCACGGATGTCAGCTGGTGGAGTGATATCTTTTATTTCAACTCTGTCTACTCTACAACCCCATTGATCAGTAGCCTCATCTAGTATAACTCTAAGTCTATCATTAATCATATCTCTTGAACTAAATGTTTGGTCTAAGTCCATTTTACCAATGATATCACGGATAGTTGTAATTGCTAGATATTCAATACCTTTCCTTAAAGATTGGATTTCATAAACTGCTTTTGCAGGATCTGTAACTTTATAGAAAACTACAGTATCTATAGTTATTGTAACATTATCTTTTGTAATAACTCCTTGAGGTGGAATGTCCATTGTTTGTTGTTTTAAACTAACAACTGAACGAACATGATCAAAGAAAGGGATAATTATTGTAAGACCAGCATCAGCTATCTTATGATATTTTCCTAATCTTTCAATGATGTAAACCTCAGCTTGTTTAACGATTTTAATTGATTTAAATGCAATTATTAAAAC
>CANREW010000002.1 GCA_947629765.1 uncultured Clostridia bacterium | reverse complement strand
TTTAAGCTTAATAAATTGCATTTAATCAGTAATTAGAAGTTACTTTTTCTAAATATATTTTACTTTTTCAATTCACCCTATATTCTCTTAAAATAGAAAAAAGAATGAAATCAGATTTTTCTCTACTTTTATTTTACTACTTCTTTACAACCAATAGATATTTATTTTGTTGATTATGTTTTATTTTTTGATTTATGCACATACTATTTTCATTGACATACTTAAAATACTATTATACAATATCTTTTGGAAAAAATATAAAAAACGGAGGTCATATATGAAATTTGATGGTTGGAATGGTTTTAAAAAAGGAAAATGGCAAGATGAAATTAATGTAAGAGATTTCATACAAGAAAATTATACCCCTTATGAAGGAAATTCAGAATTTTTAGTAGGTCCTACTGAAAAAACAAAAAAACTATGGAAAGAAGTTTTAGATTTATTTGAAAAAGAAAAAGCATCCAAAGGTGGAGTTTTAGATATTGATACAAAAACAGTTTCTACTATTACTTCTCATGATGCAGGATATCTCGATAAAAATTTAGAGCAAATCGTTGGTTTTCAAACTGATAGTCCATTAAAAAGAGCTATCATGCCTTTTGGTGGTATTAGAATTGTAGAAAAATCATGTGAAGCATATGGAAAAGAAATTGACAAAACAGTTGCCGAAGTTTTTAATGGAATTAGAAAAACACATAATGATGGCGTTTTTGATGTTTATACACCAGATGTTAGAGCTGCTAGAAGTTCACATCTTCTTACTGGTTTACCTGATGGATATGGCCGTGGAAGGATAATTGGAGATTACAGACGAGTTGCACTTTATGGTGTAGATTTTTTAATCGAAGAAAAAAAACATGCTATGGAGTTATTAGATAGAGACAGCTTTACAGAAGAACTTATTCGTGAAAGAGAAGAAATTTCAGAACAAATAAAAGCACTTGAAAATCTAAAAATTATGGCAAAAAAATATGGCTTTGATATATCTGCCCCTGCAACCAATGCAAAAGAAGCAACTCAGTGGCTATATTTTGGATATCTTGCAGCAATAAAAGACCAAAATGGTGCTGCAATGAGTCTTGGTAGAGTTTCTACTTTCTTAGATATATATTTTGAAAGGGATTTAAATAATAATGTAATTTCTGAAGAAGAAGCTCAAGAAATTATCGATCATTTTGTTATGAAACTTAGAATGGTTAGATTTTTGAGAACTCCTGAATATAACGAGTTATTTAGTGGTGATCCAGTTTGGGTTACAGAAAGCATTGGTGGTATGGGAATTGATGGAAGAACCTTAGTTACAAAAAATTCTTTTAGAGTTTTGCATACTCTTGAAAATTTAGGTCCTGCACCTGAACCAAATTTGACTATTCTTTGGTCTGTAAGATTACCAAGAGGTTTCAAAGAATATACAACTAGTCTTTCAATAAAGACATCTTCTATACAATATGAAAATGATGATTTAATGAGAAAATTTTGGGGAGACGATTATGGTATAGCTTGCTGTGTATCTGCAATGCGTATCGGAAAGCAAATGCAATTTTTTGGAGCGCGTGCTAACCTTGCTAAAACACTTCTTTATGCTATCAACGGAGGTAGAGATGAGCTTTCTGGCAAACAAGTAACTGCAAAATTTGCTCCAATAACATCTGAATACTTAGACTTTGACGAGGTTATGGACAAGTTTGATACAATGATGGACTATGTTGCAAAAATATATATTAAAGCATTAAACGCTATACACTATATGCATGATAAATATTCTTATGAAGCAATTGAGATGGCACTTCATGACGAAGATATTTTAAGAACAATGGCAACTGGTATCGCTGGTCTTTCAGTTGTTGCAGATTCTTTATCTGCAATAAAATATGCAAAAGTTAAGGTTATTCGTGACGAAACTGGACTTGCTACTGATTATGAAGTTGAAGGAGACTTTCCTAAATATGGTAATGATGACGATAGAGTAGATAGCATTGCAGTTGATATTATTAAAAGATTTATGGGAAAAATTAAAAAGCATACAACTTACAAACATTCTAAACACACACTATCAGTATTAACTATAACTTCAAATGTTGTTTATGGCAAGGCAACTGGAAATACTCCTGATGGAAGAAAAGCAGGAGAGCCATTTGGTCCTGGTGCAAACCCACTTCACGGAAGAGATACAAATGGTGCTTTGGCTGTTATGAATACCATTGCAAAACTTCCTTATGAATATGCAGAAGATGGAATTTCATACACTTTTTCAATTAGTCCTAATACGCTTGGAAAAGATGATATGTCAAAAGTTAATAATTTAATTAGTATGCTTGATGGATTCTTTATGCAAGATGGACATCACATCAATGTAAATGTATTTGATAGATCTCTTTTAATTGATGCAATGAATCATCCTGAAAAATATCCACAACTTACTATTAGAGTTTCTGGATATGCGGTTAATTTTGTAAAGCTTACTCGTGAGCAACAATTAGATGTAATAAACAGGACTATTCACGAAAGAATTTAATGGAGGTTTACTTTGGAAAATAATTTTTTAAGAGTGCACTCTTTTGAAAGTTTTGGAACAGTAGATGGTCCAGGTATTAGATATGTTATATTTCTTCAAGGTTGTACTTTGAGATGTAAATATTGTCAAAATAGAGATTCATGGGATGTAAATGAAGGTATGCTTATCCCAATAGACGAAATTGTAGATAAAATACTTAAATATCAAAACTATATTAAGCCTTCTGGTGGAGGTGTTACAATTTCTGGTGGAGAGCCTTTATTACAAACTAACTCTCTTATATCTCTTTTTACAGAATTAAAGAGATATAACATACATACTGCGATAGATACATCCGGTATGTTTCGTATAAATGATAATTTGAAGAAATTAATTGATTTAACTGATTTATTTTTGCTTGATATTAAACATATTGTTCCATCTAAATCTAAAGAATTGGTTGGAGTTTCAAATGAATTAGAGCTTGAATTTGCACGATATTTAAGTAGTATAAATAAACCTATGTGGATAAGACAAGTTTTAGTACCTACTCTAACTGATGATGAAAATGATTTATTGAAATTAAAGGAATTTATATCTACTCTAAAATCAGTAGAAAAGGTTGAAATTCTTCCGTATCATGACCTAGGTAAATTTAAATGGGAAAACTTAAATCTTGAATATCCATTAAGTGATATTCCTCCTGCAACAAATGATGATGTAGAAAGGGCTAAAAAGATTCTTGGGATATAAGAAAAATGGGCAAAGCATCAATTACTTTGCTCATTTTATTTTATTTCTTTTATTTCTTATTCCATCCTTCTTTATTTATCTGTCTTTGTCTTGCTATACTTAAACTATCTTTTGGAACATCATCTGTTATTGTAGAACCTGCTGCAACAAGTACGTTGTCTCCAATTGTTACAGGTGCTATAAAGTTTACGTTTGAACCAATAAATGCATTATCTCCTATAATAGTTTTGCTCTTTTTAAATCCATCATAGTTGCAAGTAATTGTTCCGCATCCTATATTGGTCTTACTTCCTATCTCACAATCTCCCATATATGATAGATGTGGTACTTTTGTTCCTTCTCCGATTTTTGCCTTTTTTATCTCAACAAAACTTCCTATTTTTACATTATTAGCAAGTTCGCATCCTTCTCTTATATACGCATTGGGACCTATCTCACAGTTTTCTCCAATTTTTACTCCCGATTTTATCGTAGTATTTGGATGTATGACTGTGTCCATTCCTATTTCTACATCATCATATATATATGTGTTATTAATATCCTCTATTGTTACACCATTTTCTAGATGTTTTTGATTTATTCTAATTCTAAGTATTCTTGTTAGCATTTCAAGTTGTGCTCTATCATTTACGCCAAGTATTTCTGTATTATCTTCTACAATAATTGCCCCTGTCTTTAATCCTTTTTCATTCATTATCTTTATCACATCTGTAAGATAATATTCTCCTTGGGCATTATTTCTAGTTATTTTTTCTAGTGCAAGTATAAGTTCTTCTATATCAAAACAATATATTCCACCATTTATCTCTGTTATTGCTTTTTCTTCGTCAGTTGCATCTTTTTCTTCAACTATTGCTTTTACATTTCCTGATGCATCTCTTACTACTCTTCCATATCCTGTTGGATTATTGTATAAAGCAGTTAAAATAGTTGCGCTCTCTTTTTCTGCAACGCTTTTTGCAATAAGTTTTTTTATTGTTTCTGGTCTTACAAGTGGAACATCTCCATATAATACTACTACTTTTCCTTTTTTACCTTTTAAATAAGGAATTGCTTGCATAGCTGTATGACCTGTTCCAAGTAATTCTTCTTGATATGCATATTTTACACTGTCTCCTAATACATTTTGAACATCATCTCTTTTATGTCCTACAACAGCGATAATATCATTAATTCCTGATTTTTGAACTGTTTCAACAACTCTTGCAATTAGTTCTTTCCCATATATCTTATGTACAACTTTTGATTTGTTTGTTTTCATTCTGGTACCTTTTCCGGCTGCCATTACAATTGCAATTATATTTTCCATATCATTGCCTCCTGTTAAAAGTAATAATATTATTATATGATTTTATGTCTACTTTTCGTTCCATCGAATCATTTTGATATTTTTGTATATATCAAGTATTTTTGAATATTTCTGATATTCGTCTTCCCATAATATATCTGGAACTTTATCAAAAGCTGAGAATACTTTTTCCGCTTCCATCAAAAAAACTATCTGCTGATTTTGTGACATTTTTTCATACTTTTTTGACACTTCATAAAGACTATCTAATACTTGGTTTGCCTGTATGAAGTCAACAAAATCTTTTATATTCATCCCAGCACTTCTTATTTGCATTACTGCAAATATAATTAAAGATATTATTATAAAAATTAATAAAACTATTAATTGTAATATTTCCACTTTTTCTCTCCTAATATTTTTGCATTTGTATTTTAGCATATTTCTGCTTTTTTTGCAACTTTATTAAAATTCAGACCATTTTTATACGTTTTTTTGCATTTCTTCAGTTTGCTCATCATCTTTAATTAAATCGTCTATTACAATTTGCTGATTCTCATCTACTTTATACTTAGGAAGTTCTGGCAAATCTTTTAAAGTATTTAGTCCAAACTTTTTTAGGAATTCCTCTGTTACTTCATATGACATTGGTTTTCCAGGAAGGTCAAGTTTTCCTGCTTCTTGTACTAAATTATGCTCCATTAGCCTATATAGAGAAGCATCAGAATTTACTCCTCTTATATTTTCTATTTCTGCTCTAGAGATTCTTGGATTATATGCAATTATTGCAAGCACTTCAAGAGCTGCCTGTGATAAATTTGGTTTTACTCTCTTATCTATAATTTGATAAATATATTCGTGTAGTTTCTTTTTGCTAGCAAGTGTATATCCATTATTGATGCTTATAAGCTCTATACCACGATTATCCTTTTTGTATTCTTCCTTCATTTCTTCAATTATTTTAGAAATCTCGTCCTTATCTATTTCTAGACTTAAAACTAATTCATCTAAACTTACAATTCTTGCACTTGCAAATAATATTGCTTCAATTATTCCTTTTACCTTTTCTTTTTCCATTTTATCTTCCTTTTTTCTATGCTTTTCCGCTTGATAAAAATACATCTCTCATTTTATGCTTAACTGTTTCTTTTATTTTTTCTCTTGCTGGAGTTAAATATTTTCTTGGATCAAATGCTTCTGGTTCTTCCGCAAATACTTTTCTTATTTCTGATGTCATAGCAAGTCTTAAATCTGTATCTACATTTATTTTTGAAACACCGCTTTTGCTTGCCTCTCTTAACATTTCATCTGGTACACCTTTTGCTCCTGGTATATTTCCGCCATACTTATTGCAGGTTTCTACAAGCTCTGGTATTACAGTAGATGCACCATGTAAAACTATTGGTGTGTTTGGTAATTTTTCTTTTACCTTTTGTAAAATGTCAAATCTGAGTTTTGCATCTCCTTTAAATTTATATGCTCCGTGACTTGTTCCTATAGCTATTGCTAGTGAATCACAGCCTGTTCTTTCTACAAATTCTTTGGCTTGATCTGGATCTGTAAACATAGCATCTGATGATGAAACATTTACATCATCTTCTATTCCTGCAAGTTTTCCAAGTTCTGCTTCTACAACTACTCCTCTTTCGTGAGCATAATCTACAACTTTTTTTGTTAAAGCTACATTTTCTTCAAAATCATATTTTGAACCATCTATCATAACAGATGTAAATCCTGCATCTATGCACATTTTGCAGGTTTCAAAATCTGGGCCGTGGTCTAAGTGCAAAGCGACAGGTACATCAGTTTCTTCTATTCCTGCTTCAACCATTTTCATTAAATAATTTATTCTAGCATATTTTATTGCACTTGATGATGCTTGCAAGATTACTGGTGAATTTTCTTCTTTTGCTGCATCTAAAACTCCTTGTACAATCTCCATATTATTTACATTAAATGCTCCAATTGCAAAATGCTCTCTCATAGATTTTTCAAACATTTCCTTAGTGGTTACTAATCCCATAATTTACCTCTCCTTTCAAAGCAGTATGCTGATTATTTTTCAAATTTAATACATTATATCATAAAAATTTTTAAATACATAGCCTTCATTTCTTAGATATGCTATATTTTCTTTTAATGTATCTACTGTTAATTGTTTTGCGTTTGTATCGTGCATTAGTACAACAATTTTATCTTTTCCATTTGATGTTTTCTTTAAATCTGCAACTATACTTTCTTTTGTTGGTTTTCCAACTGCATCATTTGTCAAACAATTCCAATTTATATATGCCACATTATTTTTTGCAAGTAAAGTTTTAGCTGAATTTTTTAAGCTAGAATATTTTCCACCTTGGCTTCCACCTGGGAAACGGAAAAGATGACTTGAATAGTTTTCATTTCCTATTATACTTTTTATTATATTTTCTGTACGATTATATTCATCAAGTACTGAATTTTCTGAAACATATATTTTACTATAATCATGCGAATATCCATGGTTTGCTATATAATGTCCTGCCTCATATTCTTGTTTAAGAATATCTGGATTTTTTTCTGCCATATTTCCAAGTACAAAAAATGTTGCTTTAACGTTTTCTTCTTCTAGTATCTTCAAAATCTGTGGAGTTATTTTTGAAGAAGGTCCATCATCAAAAGTTAGATATGCAATTTTTTCTCCATCATTTGAATTATATATATCATTTACTCTTTTTTGTGCTTCATCTGAATATACAGGAACTTTTAATTTTTCCTCTTGTTCTTGCTCTTGTTTTTTCTTTTCTCTTTCCTCTGGACTTTCTTTTTGATTTTGTGCTGGATTTTCTTTTATTCTTTCTTCTGCTAAATTATTTTCTACTCTCACTTCTTGTATGTTTTTTGAATTGTTTTCTACACTGTTTCCATTTTCTTCCATCTCATTTCCGTAATACTCTGCAATTAAATACTTGTTATATGATTTTGCAACATGTATTCCTGCTATTGAAGATGCTACTATTACAACTATTGCGATAGTTCCAAAAATGAGCATTTTCTTCGCAAATTTTTTTCTGTCAAAATTCAAATTGAGATCAATTTCTTCATCTTCCCCGATTATTTTCATTGTTATTTACTCCTCGTTTTTTAGTGTATTTAATTTTAATAATTTTAATACCTCAACTACTATTATAGGAGAAATTACCAAAGCAATTATTTCCAAAATATTTTCTTGTGGTAATTCTGTTAGGCTAAATACTTGTCTTAATCCTGGCACGAATAATATTATAAGAACTAAAGCTACACATATTATATCTGCCATAATTAATTTTGAATTATTAAATATTCCTGTTTTAAATATTGATTCTTTATTATTCCTGATATTAAATATGTGTATAAGTTCTGATAATGATAGCACTGTAAATGCCATTGTTTGTGCAATTTCTATTCTATGTTCTTCTGGTAATCCTTGTGTTGAGCTAAGTCCAATTCCAAATGCTATTAATGTAATAACTCCAATTAGTAATCCTTGATAAACTACTCTATATACCATTCCTGATGTGAAAATTCCTTTTGAATTATCTCTTGGTTTTCTATTCATTATATTTTTTTCTGCTGGGTCTACTGCTAATGCCAAAGCTGGAAGTGAGTCTGTAACTAAGTTTACCCAAAGTATGTGAATTGCAAGAAGTGGCGTTAAACTTCCTACATTAACTATATTAAACCAATTTGCAAAAACTGGTGCAAGTAGTATTGCAAAGAATAATACAATAATTTCTCCAATATTGCTTGCTAACAAAAATTGGATAACTTTTAAAATGTTATCATAAATTCTTCTTCCTTCTTCTACTGCTGTTACTATGCTTGCAAAGTTATCGTCTGTCAAAATTACATCTGCTGCCTCTTTTGCAACATCTGTGCCTACCTTTCCCATTGCACAGCCTATATCTGCTGTCTTTAATGCAGGTGCATCATTTACTCCATCACCTGTCATTGATACTATCTCGCCATTTGCTTTCCAAGCTTTTACTATCCTTACTTTATGCTCTGGTGAAACCCTAGCATAAACACTATATTTCCTTATATTTTTTGTAAGTTCTTCATCTGAAATATTGTCTAATTCTTTTCCTGTCAATGCTTCATCTTCATTTTCTAATATTCCAAGTTCTTTTGCTATTGCTATCGCTGTTATTTTATGGTCACCAGTAATCATTACTGTTTTTATTCCGGCGGTCTTACATTTTTGAACAGCTGCTTTTACTTCTTCTCTTGGTGGATCAATCATACCACACATTCCAAGATAGATTAGATTGTTCTCTATCTCTTTCATTTCTTCGTCTGTTGGTTCTTTATCCAAAACTTTATATCCGCACGCTAAAACTCTAAGAGCACTCTCTGCCATCTCTTGATTTTTCTTATATATTTCTACTTTATATTCATCTAAATTATTATGAATACCATCTTCCATTTCATAAGATGTACATCTTTCTAAAAGTTCGTCAACTCCACCTTTTGTATATGCTATATATTTGTCACCAACTTTATTTACAGTTGTCATTAATTTTCTTTCTGAATCAAATGGCAACTCTTTTACTCTAATATTTTCTTTTATTAACCCTTTTCCGTATTGTAATTTAAGTCCCATATCTATTAAAGCTGTTTCTGTTGGATCTCCACTTAGTTCATTTTCATTATTTATTTTTGTGTCATTGCAAAGCATATTTGCATATACTATTTTGTCTAAGACATTATTTTTAGGTGCATTATCTAAATCATACAAATTTGAGTTATAGAATATCTTTTTAACTGCCATTTTATTTTGTGTAAGTGTTCCAGTTTTATCTGAACAAATAACTGTACTGCTTCCTAAAGTTTCTACTGCTGGCAATGTTTTTACAATAGCATTGCACTTTACCATTCTTTGCATTCCTATTGCAAGAATTATTGTAGATACAGCAGCAAGTCCTTCTGGAATTGCAGCAACTGCAAGACTAACAGCAGTTATGAACATATCTACTGGCTCTTTTCCTTCTACAAGTCCTATTAAAAATATAACTGCACAAATTACGAGACAAGCAATTCCTAAGGTTTTTCCTAAACCATTTAATCTTTTTTGAAGTGGTGTTTCCTCTTCTTCTACTTCATTTAGCATGCCTGCAATTTTTCCAACTTCTGTATTCATTCCTGTTCCTATTACTATTCCTTTTCCTCTTCCATAAGTTACCATACTTGAAGAAAAGGCAATGTTTGTCCTATCTCCAATTCCTATTGTTTCGTCATCTATTTTTTCTGTATTTTTTTCTATTGGAACTGATTCACCAGTAAGAGCTGATTCTTGTATTTTTAAATTTACAGCCTCTACTAATCTAATATCTGCTGGAACATAGTCTCCTGTTTCTAAAATAACTATATCTCCTGGTACTACATCTTTCGATGGAATCACTTCGACTTGTCCATTTCTTACAACTTTTGTAGCATAAGCACTTAATTTTTGGAGTGCCTCTAGTGATTTTTCCGCCTTATTTTCTTGTATTACACCTATTACTGCATTTACTATTACAACAACCATTATTATAATTGAGTCTGTAAAGCCTTCTCCTTCTTGTACACCAATAAATGCAGAAACAATTGCTGCTATTATCAAAATTATTATCATAAAATCTTTGAACTGTTTTAAAAACTTAACAAAAATACTTTCTTTTTTCTTACTTTCTAATTCATTAAATCCATATTTTTGTATCTTTTCTTTAACACTTTCATTATTTAAACCATTTTTTATATCTGTCTCAAATTCTTTTTCTACATCTTCTATGCTTTTGCTAAAATAATTCATAAGGCATTTTCTCCTTTTCTTTGACTAATTAACAACTATTATTTTAGCACAAGTAAATATTTATATCAATAATATTTTTAATATGTTCATTATATTTTTAATTATGCAGTTTTAATGGATAAAAAGGCACAAAAAAAGAGAGCCTGGCGTAGTACGTCGGCTCTCTTGAATCCAAGGAAACAACTTTTTATTTCCTTGTTGGAGTCTGGTCTCTAATCCGATAACCGCTTTTTACAGGTCTCATATGATCTTTCTCCTCTCAGTTTTTTGGGAGATCCGTCTACTTAGGTCTGGTCTCTAGCATTATACCGCCTGAGCATCAGTATTTCCTCCTACATCTTATTTTGCCCTAATGGCAATTGCTCAGAAAGAGATAGATGGGCTATGGCAGCCCTTGCCCTGGCCTCCGCAGATTGCGGGGGCATTGGCGGCGTTGCCGCCGGCGCATTTCAGATCAAAACATGATATGATGATATAAGCGTCTACATCGTCTCATATCTACCTTCGTCCTTTCTTTATTACTCTTACCTATCGGTAATGTAATTTTATTATAGCACCATTTCTAAATTTTGTCAATTTATTCTGTAAACATAATGTAAAATTGTTAATTTATTGTAAACTATCTAGCTTAATTCCTTAAATAAATTATGTATCATCTATCATATCTATTATTTCTTTGCAATCTCTCCATTTTGATACCTCTACATAGTCATTCTCTTTCTTAAAATTTTTTAGATGCTTTAATGTGTCATCTTTGGAATCTAAATCAGTCAATATTACCTTTTTTATAATCTCTTCTTTTCCATACATAATCTTAAACAAAATTGAACGAAGTACACCTTCTATTTTCTTTCCTTGGTTTTTAACTGCAACTATTATATATATTCCGGTCTTCACTTAAATTTGTATAATTCATTATGTACATAATAGTTTTTATAATCTCTAATAGTCCGTAAATTGCAAGTATATAGACTAATGTATTAAGTATAAAGTCTATCATATTTAGTCACCTCATATACATTAGTCTATTCTACATTTTTATTTTATGTGATTATACTATGCCCATTTTTTTAGCCATCTGTTTCCCTTTTTTCATTATTGTTTTTTTAGTTCTATTTGTGCTTTCCATATACATAAGAGCAATTCCTGCTGATACCATAGTTCCGATAACCATACCTTTTACAAATTTCATAAATTTCACATTCCTTCCTAATAAAAATTTATTAATATTATTATAACTTTTTTGGATAATTCTATACTTATTTTGCTTTTTCTTTTTTCAAAAAAATAGAATAAATTTCAAATGCAGCAATGCATAACAAAAATATACCAAAATATAGCTTTAATCGATTTGTATCTAAATTTACTGAAACATTTGCGCCAATAATTGCACCTATTACTCCAAAAATTGAAACCGTTATTCCTGTTTTCCAATCTACTAATTTTTGCTTTATATTTATAATTGTAGAAACTATAGAAGTTGGTACAAAAAATACAAGATTTGCGCCTTGTGCTATGTGTTGATCTTTTCCAAGAAATAGTGCTAAACAAAGTATTAATATTGTTCCTCCACCGCATTCCCATTCCTGATACTATTCCAGAGATTATTCCAATAATTATATTTAGCATATCTACCTCCTAAAAAAACTTAACTGCTAGCTCCTTGAATAATAAGCCTAATTGCTACATAAATCAAAAAAGCTGTGAAAAAAATTTTTAAATATTTATCTGAAAGTTTATTTAAAAGTTTTGCACCTATAAATCCTCCGGATAATTCCACCGAATAGCACACATTATGCTAGTTTCTAGTTCTATATATGATGAATTAAAATAAAAAATCGAACTTGCACAAACCATTGGAAGTATGCATACTATTGAAGTTGCTCTCGCTTTTTTCTCATCTAAACTAAGTAAAAAAGTAAAAGCTGGAACGAGTATCATCCCGGCCTCCTGAACCAAAAAGACCAGTAATAATTCCAGCAAATATTCCAATAATTATTTTTTTAAGCATTATATCATCCTCTCAGAAAAACTGCATAAAATACATTTATTTATATTATTGGATAATTTTGTTTTATTTATTCTTCATATTTTCTTTACTCTTTAATTATACTTTACCCATTGGTTGCACTAAATTTACTTAAAAGTTGCTTTTTATTACGACTATCGTTATATTTCTCCCTTCTTCTGTAATTTTAATGCATAAAATGATAAAATACAACAAATAATATATTTTCATAAATTTATTTATAGAAATGGGGGCAATTTATGATTAGAATTAAACTTTCTGATTTACTCGGAAAACATAAGATGAATCAAAAGACTTTATCTAGGCTTGCTAATATCAGACCTGCAACTGTTTCAAAAATGTATTACGAAGAAACAAAACGTATAGAAATTAGTCAAATTAATAATATTTGTAAAGCCCTAGATTGTGAAGTTTCAGAACTTTTAGAGTACATACCAGATGATGAAGTTCAGAAAAAATCATAAAGTAAAAGCACACTCTTAGGGTTTATTTTATAACTCTAAGAGTGTGCTTTTATTCTTACATTAATTCTTTAAACATTGTATTTAGCATTTGAGGATTAGCCTTTCCTTTTGTTTCTTTCATTGCTTGACCAACTAAAAATCCTAATGCTCTATCTTTTCCATTTTTAAAGTCTGAAACAGATTGAGGATTTTCGCTTATTATTTTCAAAACAATTTCTTTTATAGCATTTTCATCAGATATTTGTACCCAACCTTTTTCTTCTATAATTTTGCTTGGATTCTTTGGATTTTCAAACATTTCCTCAAGTACATCCTTTGCAATCTTACTGCTTATTGTACCTTTATCTATTAATCCAATTAGTTCTGCTAAATCTTCTGGTGTAAAAGGTATATCTTCTGGCTCAAATTCTTTTTCATTTAAAATTCTTGCTACATCTGATAATAGCCAGTTACATACTGCTTTTGGATTGTTTGAAATCTTTACTCCTTTTTCAAAGAAATCTGATAAATACTTTGATGCTGTTAATGTATTTGCTTCTTTTTCTGTGAGTTTATACTCACTTAAATATCTTTGCTTTCTTGTTTCAGGTAGTTCTGGAAGATTTTTTCTAATATTTTCTATATATTCTTCAGAAAGTCTTATTGGTACTAAATCTGGCTCTGGAAAATATCTGTAATCTTGTGCATCTTCTTTATCTCTCATAGAAAATGTTTTTCCTGAAACCTCGTCCCATCTCAATGTCTCTTGTTCTATTATTCCACCATTTTCTATAACATCTATTTGTCTTTCTATTTCATATTCAAGTGCTCTTGAAATAGATTTAAATGAGTTCATATTTTTCATTTCTGTTCTAGTACCAAATTCTTTTTGTCCTTTTTTCCTTACAGATATATTTACGTCTGCTCTCAAAGAACCTTCTTGCATTTTACAGTCTGATACTTCTATATATTCAAGTATTGATTTTATCTTCTTTAAATATATGTCCGCTTCTGCAACTGAACGCATATCTGGTTCAGATACAATCTCTATTAGTGGAACTCCTGCTCTATTTAAGTCTACTAAACTTCCTCTTCCATAATCGTCATGATTTAATTTTCCTGCATCTTCCTCTATATGAATTCTTGTAATTCCTATTTTTTTCTTTTCTCCATCTGGTTTTACAATTTCAACATATCCATGTTCACAAAGTGGCTTATCAAACTGTGATATCTGATATGACTTTGGAAGATCAGGATAAAAATAATTCTTTCTATCATTTTTGCTATCTCTTGATATTGAGGAGTTCATAGCAAGTCCTGCTTTAACTGCATATTCTAGCACCTTTTCATTTAAAACAGGTAATGCTCCTGGCATTGCCATACAAACTGGGCAACAATGTGTGTTTGGTTCTCCACCAAATTCTGTTTTGCATGAGCAAAATATTTTTGTTTTTGTAGATAATTCTGCGTGTACTTCAAGTCCTATAACTACTTCATAATCATCTCTTGCCATCTAATTGTTACCTCCTTTAAATGTAGGTTTATGATTCTCCCTAAAATGCACTGCATTTTCATAAGTATAAGCTGCATTAAGAATTGTTCCTTCTTCAAAATAGTTTCCAATTAATTGCATTCCAACAGGCATACCATTTTTGTCTAAACCACAAGGAATTGATATTCCGAGGAAGTCCTGCTACATTTACAGAAACTGTACATATATCTGTTAAATACATCTCTAATGGATTCTCAGACTTTTCTCCAATTTTAAATGCTGTTGTTGGTGATGTAGGAGTAAGAAGAATATCATATTTTTTTAGATTCTTAGCAAATTCATTTTTTACTAATGTCCTTACTTGTTGTGCTTTTTTATAGTACGCATCATAATATCCAGAACTTAATACGTAAGTTCCAAGTATTATTCTTCTTTTTACCTCTGGGCCAAATCCTTCACTTCTTGAATTTACGAATATATCTTTTAATGTTTCATAATTTTTAGTTCTATATCCATACCTTATGCCATCAAATCTTCCTAGGTTTGAGCTAGCTTCTGCACAAGCAATTATATAGTAAGCGGCAAGTGCATATTCTGCGATGTCTAAAGAAGTTTCTTCGACAATTGCACCAAGTTCTCTATATTTTTCCATTGCTTTATATAAAGCATCTTTTACCTCTTCATTTATACCTTCTCCAAAAAATTCTTTTGGCACTCCTATTCTTAATCCTTTTGCATCATTTTTTAAAAATACTGTATAATCTTTTTTAGGTATATCTATAGATGTTGTGTCTTTCTCATCTTTTCCTGCAATTAATGAAAGTAAAATTGCGCTATCTCTTACGTCTTTTGTGATAGGACCTATTTGATCAAGAGATGAAGCAAATGCAACTAAGCCATATCTTGAAACTAGTCCATAAGTTGGTTTTAGCCCAACTACACCACAAAGAGCTGCAGGCAGACGAATACTTCCTCCTGTATCAGAGCCGAGTGCCCAAGGTACCATATTTGCAGAAACTGCCGCAGCAGATCCTCCTGATGATCCTCCTGGTACTCTTTCTATATCCCAAGGATTTCTTGTTTTCTTAAAATATGAGTTTTCAGTTGAACTTCCCATAGCAAACTCGTCCATATTTAGTTTGCCTAAATTTATCATATTTTCTTCATTTAATAGTTTATTAACAACTGTTCCATCATAAGGTGATATGAAATTCTCTAACATTTTTGAAGAACATGTAGTCTTTATTCCTTTTGTACACATATTATCTTTTATTCCTATTGGAATTCCTGCATATTTTCCTAATTTCTTATTTGCTTTTTTTGCACTATCTATCTCTTTTGCTTTGTTTACTGCATCTTCATCTAGTCTTGTTACAAAAGCATTTATATCAGATTCTTTTTCATTTATTCTTTTTAAATAACTTTTAGTAATTTCTTCAGATGTAATTTCGCATTTATCAAGTTTTTCTTTTAACTCATGCACTGTAAGTTCTGTGATATCCATATTTTTTCCTCCTATTTTAATTATCGTTTACAACCAAGTTCATTGGATTTTTATAAAATATTTCTAATTAATTACTTTTGGAATTTTAAACATATGCTGTTCCTTTTCTGGTGCATTTTGTAATAAACTTTCTTGATCTTCAAATTCTACTACTTCATCTTTTCTAAATACATTATAGTTATTATTTGTTCCAATTGTTTCTCCTAAGCCTTCTACTGGAGCCTTATTTACAACATTTGCAAAGTTTAATATATCTTGCAAATTTAATAAGTAGTTATCTATTTCGTCATCATTAATTTTTATATTTGCAAGTTTTGCAATATGCAAAAGTTCTTCTTTTTCTACTTTCATAAGTTTCCTCCTCGTAACTTTATATAATTGTTAATTATATAACGAATGCAGAAAAAAAACAAGTGTGAATGCTTGTTTTTTCATATTATATTTGAGTTTTTATGTAAAATATGGTACAATATTTATATAAATACTTTTTGTTTTCCTAATTTTAGCTTCATAGGATATGCAACAAAGTAAATATTTTATTTATAGGAGGACTTTATAATGAAAGCAAAGCGGGTATTGTTGTTAGTCTTGGTGGTACTTTTTATTGTATCACTAACTGGATGTGACTTCTTTGGAAGCAAGGTAAATTCACTAAAAGGAGACCTCATAGGTGTTTATTATAACGTCAGTTTCTATGACAACTATGGGGCAAACTTTCTAAACGCATCTGGCAAACGTATCGATATTCAGGGCAATCGCACTAAAGAGATTGGATTGGACAGCGATGGACATTACACTACGACTTATTCTCTATCTTCTGTTATAACCATTACCATTGATGGTAAGCAGATGGAAAGCTGTGGTAATACAATTATCTTCGCAGAGTCTGGGTTGCAGCCTGATGTAGATTTCAGTTTGCACGATATTGAAGGGACCGAAAGCAACGCACTTACTAGTTTAACATCTGTCGCTAAGGTTGTGAACAAGTACAAAAACTACTTTGGAAAACCTCAGGTTGTTGTCATTCAGTCTCAGTTAGGAGTTCCTATTTGTGCTTATAGCGGAGAAAGTGTTTATTGGGAAATTCCTGACGATCTCCCTAAAATGACAAAATTGATGATTGATGGCAAAGCTTTGTATATTCACAGAGCAAACTTTGAAATCATCGATAGAGATCTCCTCGAATGATTAATACCCCGCTGGTGTAAGTCATACTGACTTGCACCAGTTTTTTTATTAACTATTCATAAAACTAAAATGAACCCATTAATTTAAACAAATCTGTTCAAATTAATAAGTTCACTTTAAATTCACATATTTTTCTTTATGCAGTCTTTAATTCTAATCTTAACTTATCTGCTATCATTGCGATAAATTCACTATTCGTCGGTTTTCCTTTTGTTGCAGATACTGTATAGCCGAATATACTTTCAACTACGTCTGCTTGTCCTCTTCCCCATGCAACTTCTATCGCATGTCTTATTGCACGTTCTACTCTACTTGGTGTCGTCTTAAATTTCTTTGCGATGTCTGGATAAAGTTGCTTCGTTATTTGATTAATTATATCTATATCATTTACTACCATCATTATTGCTTCTCTTAAATATTGATATCCTTTAATATGTGCAGGCACTCCTATCTCGTGAATCATGTTTGTAACTAAAGCTTCTAAATTTTCTCCATCATTTCCCTTTTCTGGTAAAATGTCAATGTATGGAGTTTTGAAATCTTTACTTATTCCTACATTTTTTATTCCGAGTAGGCTTATAGAATTTAAGCTCCTTAATTCTCTTGATTAAAAGAGAGATGTCAAATGGTTTGACAATGTAGTACTGGGCTCCAAGTTCTAGTGCTCTTGATGTTATCTTATCTTGTCCTACTGCTGAAAGTACAATAGAAAGTGGCTTTTTAGTCATATCTAAGTCATTTATTTTTTCTAAAACTCCTAACCCATCTAAACGAGGCATAATCACATCAATTATTGCAATATCAGGTTTCGTATTTTTTATCATTTCAACTGCCTCTATTCCATCTTTTGCAATTCCGATTACCTCCATTTCATCTTCTTTTTCAACGTAATTAGTTAAATTATTTGCAAAGTCTACATTATCATCTGCCACCAAAATCGACAATTTTTCCCTCACACTCATATCCTCCTTATAATAAATTTGTAAATATTTTACATTTTGGTATTATATTCTATTTTCCAAAATTTGGCAATAGTTTTTTACTTTTTATTTTAAATTTTTTGGTTTTTTCGTCTTCTTATTTTTCGGTTTTATTGCCGTAATCGTGGCTTTTCGACATTTTATGACTTAGTTATATATTTTTCTTCTTTAATATTTATTTCCAATTTTTGTAAATTTTCGTTTGAATTTTTTTGTAATAATTTGTCGAATTTTGTCTTATTTATTTCTAATAACATTTTTACTTTTTCATCATATTGTTTTTCTATTATGTTTATATTGTTATATCTTAAAAAATGTTCAAGCTCTTCTGTATAGTTATAATCTAATATAACTTCTACAATATATCCTTCTTCTTTTTCTGCTTCGCAAGATACCTCTAATGCCTTTTTAGTTGCCTCTGAATAAGCCCTAGATAGTCCTCCTGTTCCTAAAAGTATCCCTCCAAAATATCTTGTTACTATGACAAGTATATTGGTCAAATCCTTTTTTTCTAATATATTCATAATAGGCATTCCTGCTGTTCCAGAAGGCTCCCCATCATCACTTTGTCTTTTTATGATATTGTCTTTATCTTGTATTCTATATGCATAGCAATGATGTTTCGCTTCATAATGTTTCTTACGTATTTTATTTAGTATTTGAGCGACTTGTTCTTCACTTTCTACATAAAAAGCATTTGCAATAAACTTAGACTTTTTTTCTATAACAATTGCTTCTGTATCTTCTTTTATAGTTTTAAACATCTATACCTCCATATTATTCTTCAATATTTCTTCCAGCAGTAACACCCGTAGAATATGCAATTTGCAAATTAAATCCTCCTGTATATGCATCTACATCAATTATCTCTCCTGCAAAATATAGCCCTTTTATTATTTTAGATTCCATAGTTTTTGGATTTATCTCTTTTACAGAAATTCCTCCTGCTGTGACGATTGCCTCTTCCACTCCTCTAAAACATTTGACTGTTAGTTTGAAATCTTTTAGCAATCTTACAAGATTAATTCTTTCTTCTTTTGTTATTATATTTACCTTTTTGTCTGGATCTATTTTTGACATTTTAATAACAGTTTCTATCATTTTTTTAGGTAATAATTTGTCTAAACTATTTTTAAAATCTTTATTTTTATACTCTTCAAAATCTCTTCTTATCCTTAAATCTAATTTTTCTTCACTTAGTGCTGGTTTAAAATCTATGCTTAATTCTATATTTCTCTTTTTCAGTAATTCTTCTACATTTTTATATCTAATTAAATGTGAAGAACTGCTTATAATTATAGGACCTGAAACTCCAAAATGAGTGAATAACATTTCTCCAAAATCTTCATATATTGTTTTATTCCTTTCTTTGTCTTTTAGTTTTATTGATACATTTTTTAGGCTTAATCCTTGCAAATCTTTGCAAATATCTTTTTCATAACATTCGATTGGAACAAGTGCTGGTCTTAATTCATTTATTGTATGTCCATATTTTTTAGCGATTTCTTGTCCATCACCAGTTGAACCTGTTTGAGGATAGCTAACTCCTCCTGTTGCAAGTATTACTTTATCTGCTTTTATGTTTTCGCATTTACCATCTAATATGTAATTTACTCCTGTTACCTTATTTTCTTCTACAATTAAGTCCAGAACTTTTGCATTACATATTACTTTTGCTCCTGATTTTTTTAAAACGGAATACAAGGCATCTATCACACTTTGGGCATTATCTGTTACTGGAAATACTCTATTGCCCCTTTCTACTTTTGTATCTAGACCTTCTTCTTTTAGAAGATTTATAATATCCCTATTTGTAAAATTTTTAAATGCACTGTAAAGAAACCTTCCATTTCCTGGAATATTTTCTATGAATTCTTCTATATCTATATTGTTAGTAATATTGCATCTGCCTTTTCCTGTTATCCTGAGCTTTTTTCCAAGTGTATTCATTTTTTCCAAAATAACGGTTTCATTTCCGCTTCTTGCAGAAGCAATACCTGCGAGCATTCCTGCTGCTCCTCCACCTACTATTACAACTTTCATATTAATGTATTTCCTTTCCTATTTATGCTTATTATATAATATTAATGGAGATAATGCAATTTTAGGTTTTTTATCTTTTTTGTAATATTTAAAGATTTTCCTTAATATACATTAATAAAGTTAATTGTACAAACATTTTTTATGGAGGTATGTGATGGAAAATTTAAGTTTGTATCAGGATATTAAGTCAAGAACTGATGGGGATATATATATTGGCGTTGTGGGTCCTGTTAGAACTGGTAAATCCACTTTTATTAAACATTTTATGGATTTATTAGTTATTCCAAATATTGAAAATGAATATAAAAGAGAGAGGGCTCAGGATGAACTTCCTCAGAGTGCTGCTGGTCGTACGATTATGACCACTGAGCCAAAGTTCGTTCCAAATGAGGCTATTGAAATCACACTAGGTGATAATATTCGTTTTAAAACTAGATTAGTAGACTGTGTTGGTTACTTAGTAAATAATGCTATTGGGTATTTAGAAGATGATGTTCCAAGAATGGTAAAAACTCCATGGTCAGATGAAGAAATCCCATTTGAAACAGCAGCAGAAGTTGGAACTAAAAAAGTTATTTCTGAACATTCAACTGTTGGAGTACTTGTTACAACTGACGGTAGTATAACAGATATTCCAAGAGAGGATTATATATCTGCCGAAGAGAGAGTTGTTTCTGAGCTTAAAGAACTTAATAAGCCATTTGTAATTGTTCTTAATAGTGAAGATCCATACAGCGAATATACTAAAAAACTAGCTGAAAAATTAGAGGAGAAATACCAAGTTGCAGTACTTCCAACAGATTGTTCTAATCTATCTATTGATGATTTAAACAATATGTTTAGCAAACTTCTATATGAATTTCCGATAGAGCAAATGAATATAAATTTACCAAAATGGGTTGATTCTTTAAATGATGAACATTGGCTAAAACAAGAACTTTATTCTGAGATTAAAACAGCATTTAGCAATATTTCTGTTCTTAAAGAAGTTGACGATAGTCTTTCTTCTATCAAGAGTACTGATGTCATTCAAAATACCGTTTTAAATGAGATTAATTTGGGTGACGGTAATGTAAATATCACTATTGCTCTTAAAGATAATTTATTTTATCAAATTTTAACTGAAATGACTGGGGTAAATGTTGCAAATGAAGGTGATTTATTCTCAACTATGACTTCTCTTGCAACTACTAAAAAAGAGTATGATAAGATTGCTTATGCATTAGAAGAAGTTAAAGCCAAAGGTTATGGAATAGTTACACCTACTATAGATGAGCTTATTTTAGATGAACCAGAAATGGTTAAACAAGGTTCAAAGTTTGGTGTTAAGCTAAAAGCAAAAGCTCCAAGTATACATCTAATTAGAGCAGATATCACAACTGAGGTTTCTCCAATTGTTGGTTCTGAAAAACAATCTGAAGAATTAGTGACTTATCTGTTATCTGAATTTGAAAACGATCCTAAAAAAATATGGGAATCTAATATATTTGGTAAAAGTTTACATGAGCTTGTTAATGAAGGTTTGCAAAATAAATTATCTAGAATGCCAGAAGATGCTCAAATGAAACTTCAAGAAACTTTAGAGCGTATTGTTAACGAAGGAAGTGGTGGACTTATTTGCATCATTCTCTAAGTTTATAGACTATTTGGACTGCGATTTAGCGGTCCTTTTTAATATGTATAAGAGTATAAATATTATTAGTATAATGTGCCATGGTTTAATTTCTGGAAAATCGTATCCTGTTCTTGGTAACTTATTTGGACTTGCATTTTCGGTTTTAATATTATCATTTGTTGAATTAGAAATACTATTTTTGTCTGTGTCTTCTTTACTATCTGCATTATTTCGGTTTTCAAGGTTTGATTCATTTTCTTTTTGTATGTCTTTTTCTTCGTTATTTTCTATAACTTCTTCTATTCTATCTATTTTGTCTTGTTCTTTTGATTCTTCTGATTTCTCTGGTTTGTTTTCTTTATTTTCCTCTTCTTTTGCTCCATTGTTTTCTATATCTTCTTCTATTCTATCTATTTTGTCTTGTTCTTTTGGTTCTTCTTGTTTTTCTGGTTCATATTCTTTATTTTCCTCTTCTTTTGTTTCATTGTTTTCTATAACTTCTTCTGTTTTATTTATTTTGTCTTGTTCCTTTGGTTCTTCTTGTTTTTCTGGTTCGTTTTCCTTGTTTTCCTCTTGCCCTATATTTGGTGTTTCTTTTTTATCTTCTTGCTCTTGTTTTGCTTTATTATCATTATCTTCTACTTGTCCGTTTCCACCATCTACACTTGGCAATCTACTATTTTCATCATCGTCAGAATCTGTTTCACCATTGCCTTTTTCGTTTCCTTCTTCTTTTTGGTTTTCTTTTATTATTTCTTCATTTACAATATCAATAGTTGTTGTTTCATTGTATAGAATTGAAAATTTGCTATCTTCTACTATTTTATATCCGTCAGGTACACTTATCTGTTTCAAGATATAATCTTCGCCTATATTAATTTCATCTATTTGAATCTCACCATCTTCATTAGTTTGATATGTTCCAATATAAGCTGAATTTTTATCATAAATCTCAAACATTGCTCCTTTTGCATTATTATTTATGTGTAAGCTACCTTTTTTATATTTCAAACTTATAGTATATTCACAATACTCACTGTAATCCAGATTCTTATTATATAAAGTTTCTTCTAAAACATAACTTTGCGGAACTTCTAAAACTTCCATTTGAACATTGCCTTTCCCAAGCCTTGTTACAAATATTGATCCACGACTATTGCTTGTATAAGTATCATTTACTAAATTATTTTCATCTTTGATTTTTATTTTTACATTTTCTATAACTGTTCTTGGTTTATCTTTATCTTTTACAGTTATAGATATAGAAGATTTTTTATTAAGAAGATATACATTAAATGATTTTCTTTCTTCTTTATCAGTAAAAATTATGTATGTGCTATCTCCATTTTTTCCAAAATATGCTGTATTTTTTTCGTATATTAATTCAAGCTTAAATTTTCCTTCAAATGCCTCTGTTCTATATTCCTTTGGCATTGTTATTCTAAATATATTAGAATCTTCTTCCATAGAAAAATTGTCTTTTCTTACTCCTTCATTATTTGTTGAAAATACTTCACTTATAAAATTGCTATAATCTGATATATTATATTTCTTAGGTATACAATTACTTGTTATTATTTTATATTTTTGTGAGCAATATTCTTCATTAAATTCATCTAGTTCTATATTTCCTGTTTGTTGTATTTCAATACCACTAGCAAAGTAGTCATTTTTTGTTATACCTAAAAGATTTTTTGCCGTTTCTATTATATTTTCTGCTCTTTCTTTTAATGGAGATTCTAAATTCTCTTTTACTCTAAAATAATTTTCAATGCTATCTTTGTCTATTCCTTTACTTGCGCAGTCTAGTGCAATTTTAGTTGCAATATATGCATCATTTGAATTACTAACACCAAGTGTTTGAGCATCTTTTTTACTATAACCATTCGCAAGTATTGTAATTATTGCTGTATCTTGTATCTCATCTGAAATAGTTATATTAGTATTTCCTTCATTGCTACCTAGCTTATATATGATTCCATTATCTTCGCTATATTTGAGGATTTCTAAGTCCTTCCATTCTTCTTCGTTTACTTCTAATAGAGTTTCTAGTTTTTCCTCTCCTTCAAGATTTATCTCGTCTTTCTTAGTCATTGCATAAGTTTTTTGTATGCCAAATAAAGCTATTGCAATAACCAATATTATAAATATTTTTTTAGTCATAATTTTTCCTTTCTTAATTAAATTTCAGTATATTATCTCTAGTATTTTTATCATTTAATCCTTGGTTATTTTTAAATTCCTCCTTTCTCTCATATCTATTAAAATTTGTAAAATATACAAATATACGAGCCTGTTTAATTTCTAATTTAGTTTTAATTTGGTAAAATTTAGAAATTTTTGAATTTTTTGATTTTAAAATTTTTTGAAAAAAATTTTTTTGAATGATACTGCTATATATTAGCATATTATCTTGAAAAAATCAAGCATAATTTTACAATATTTGTAAAATTATGCTTTGTTTTTAATTTTATATTATTTTTTGCAAATGTAATAATATTTATTATGCGTTAATTATATCTATTATTTCCTGACCATGAAGTCTGATTTTTACTGATGTTAATATTTTTAGTTTTTCTAATTCATTTTTAGTTTTAGGCAAATACATTATTAAGCTTTTTAATTCGTCATCATTAAAAATATAATATGCTGGTATATTCTTTTCTTTTGATTTCTTAGCTCTATACTCTAAAAGTGCTTTTTTTATTGCATCTATATTTTGTGGCAGGTTATTTTCTTTAATATCCTCACTTATCCATTTTCTTATTTCTTTTTCATAATCTCTATTTATATTTACATTGTATTTTTGCATAAGATTAAAAGCATTTTCTTCCATCGTTTTTTGATTGCTTATATATTCTTTGTTTGTATTTTTAATATCATTCTTTATATAATTTACTAAAGAATCTGATTTTATTATTTTATCTTTTATTGTTTTTGGCGCATATTTTACATTTAGAATATTTTTAGGATTAGCCATTACTACTAATGGTCTAAACCATGTATCAAGTGTCCTATATCTAAGTACCTTATCAATTATTCCTGTATGCTTTTGTTTCCATATTTTTTTAAAAATTTCAATATACCTTTCTACTTGTCTTAGTGGTGAATATATCCCTTCTTTTATTTTTTTATTATCATAAAAATATTCTCTTATAAATTCTCCTCTGTCATTTACAGTTATATTTCCAATTAAGTTTTTGCTTTCTATAAAATATGTATATACTGGAGTAATTACTATGTAATCAATTTGTGCTTTCATATCGTCTATTTCTAAATTGACATCATGTAAAACATACATACCAATATCAGCATTTTTTAGTTCAAATTCTATTTCTTTTTCTCCTTTTAATCCTAATTCACATAGTTTTAATTTTTGCTTTATTTTATTACTATCTGGATACTCATTTTGTATTTTCTTTAATGCTTCAATTTGATATTCTAATTGGCTATCTTTTTTATAAAAGATTGTTTCATTAAATTTTTTCTTAATTAATTCCATATTTTACTTTTCACCTTTTATTTATACATAAATTGTTATTATTCTATACAATAATTTCTTATATTTTAAAGAATCTTTCACTCTAAGTTTTACAATTTTTGGAAATTTATTTATATTTTATCATATTATAAATCTATATACAATTAACCTTTATAAAATTTTTAAATTAATTTAATTTTTTGCAAAAATTTGTTTTGTTCGCTTGTATATTAGTTAAACTTGTAGTATAGTGTTAAATGAAATGAGAATTAGCGGAATTGGTTGCCCCTTTTATTCTTTGATGTTACAAACTACTCCACAGCTGTTTAGCTTGTGAGACTTACTATAAGGGGGTGGTTAACGTGGAAAATGCTTTATTACTTATAACTTATCTATTGTTCTATGGAATGATAGGAATGACACTTATAAACCTTGCCTTGTTAATCATCATTTGTTCCTTACTACATAGGCAATAAAAATAACCATTCTGCTTTGTACGACAAATAAAATACAGAATGGTTATTTACTTTTAAATCGGCAACCACTTTCGTGGTTTCTCATTTCTTATTTTTATTATACACACTTTTGTTAGTTTTGTCAAATTATATTAGCCTATACTTACGAGACTAGTACAAAAGCTCCTTACCTCTGCCTTACTTTATTTTTAATCTATATAATCTTTCTATTGGCGAATCATCTTTAAAAGTCTTTATTTCTTCAACAAACTCCCAACCAAATTTTTCATATAATCCTATATGCTTTGTATATAAAAATAATTCTGTTAAATTTGCTTTTTTAGCGTTTTCATTTACTGTATTCATCAACTTTCTGCAAACATTTCTTCCTCTAAATTTCTCATCAACATATACATTTATAAGCCAAGGATAAATATCTGGTCTACTAATTAAATCCTCAGACATTGACAATTGATACATACCTGCTGGCTCTCCATCAATTAAAGCCACAAAAGTTTGAGGCAGTCTTTCTTTGCAAAGACAATGTTCTAAATTACATTTTACTTCTTCAAAACTATTATTATTTCTTATTCCCCACCAATTATAATTCCATTCACATATTTTATCAAAAATATAGTTATTACTATGTTCTAATCTTATAATTTCCATATGAACTCCATTCTATAAATTATTTATTTGATACATTATAATAAATTTTATAATACTTTGTAATGACATAGTTATTTTTTGATAACCTATATTTCAACTTTAATTACTTTCTACCACATATTCAATAAATTTCCTTGCTTCTGATAAAGGATGTTCTGGAAACAATTCATCATATTGAGATTGTTCTGATAAATTCATAAGCAACCCTCTTTTGTAGTTTTCATCATATGGGTCTTTAAGCCATCCATTAAGATTTGGAAGAGCTATTTTCTCTTCATTAATCATTTTATTCATTATTGCAGTATCTCTACCACCAGTTATACCTTTTTCATTAAAAAATGCTTGAACATTAATAGTATAATCTTGCATATCAATATGCATTGTTAAAATATATTGTACACCACTTGGCTCTAGTTTTGATTTTACAATACTATAAACATATCTTTTTTGATTTTTAGTTGTTCCAGTTTTAACTTCAACTAATCCCTGTGTATCTGTAAGTGCTCCATGAATACCATCTACAACTGCTTTTTCATTTTCATATGGCATTGCTTTTTGATTGTCTATTGGATATATCATCAAAAAACAGTTTGATGATGCTGTTTGCTTTTCAAATGCAGAAGAATCTTTTTGATCTTCTGGCATTGAGTTCATCTTTTTAAATTCTTGTGGAATATTAAGATTCATTTTATTCTCTCCTTTATAAAAATATCAATCTGTTAACTTAAATGAAAATTGAAACCTCAAACTCCTAGTGATATAATATTTTTTGAACGAAAACAAAATATCTCCCAGAAAAGATGAGGTTTTATGAAAATATTATATCAAATAATTTTAAAAAAATCAAACTATTCAAAAATTGAAATTTAAATAAAAATAACAATAGAATATACATAAACTTGAAATTAGCATAAAAATATGCTATACTTTTAACATCATTCGTAGCTATGCGAAATAAACAAAAATAGCAATTTTAAAAACCTCGCATAACAATTGTAAGGAGGAATCTGTATGAAATTATTCCACACAGAAAATGGTAAAGAAGTTGTTTACGTTCAGATGCAGGATATCATGCATTTGATTAATCAGAGTGACTTGCCAGTACCTGTATCTATCTATACAAAGGTATTTACAGGTGTAACTATTGTCAATGACTCAAATCGGTTTGATTTTGTAAGGTTTGATGAAGAACATGAAGTAAGTTTCTTCAGAGATTTAGAATTTGTTATTGACTATGCCAAGTACAAAGACTTAACCGATGAACAGTTAGAAGAAGAAGGTCAAAAACTTGCTGTTAAAGCAAATGAAGTTGCCAAAAAATGGAACAATATGTCGGGAGAAGAAAGAGAACAAAACACTAATCTTCTGCAGGAGCACGAAAATCTTGGATATATGCTGAATTTCTTGAATGAAATTTATGCAGTAAAACATCACAAGAGAGAAATGCCTTTTCCTGAATTTGTATAGGTACCAAAAGCAAAAAGAAAACCATTTTTCAGAAAGACAAAGATGTGGAATAAGGATTAGCTCTGCTTGAAAGCAGAGCTTTTTCTAATATTTATTATCTAAGTAATTTATAAAAATATTTTTTGAAAATTTATTTTACGTTTTTGTGCCAATTATTTTTTATTATCTATTATTTTTCAAAGTCATCATTCTCCTTAATAATAGATTTTGTTAATTTTTTAATTGCTTGTTGTACATTTTCCTCAGTAAGACCTACTTGACGATTGGTCTTTACTAAAAAAGGCAGCAAATCACCCATGTCAGAATCATCGTCTAATATAATAAAATTTGTAGTAAAACTAGATTCAAAATTAGATAAAAAATCTTTAATTTCATCTTTTCTACTAGAACCTAAAAAAGGAGTATAACCAATTACTAATTTGTCTAGATCATATTTTTTTAATTCTTGTAGCAGTGTGTCTCTTCCTTTTTCAGAAAGTCTCCAAGTAGAAGAAATTACTAGACTAGAGTTTGTTTCTATTACTAATTTTTTTAAATTTTCTAAACAGTTGGAGTCAAAAGGATACGAATATCCGGAGTGTGGTTTATGTGTCTCATTATATACCTTAATTAAATTGTTGACTGAATTTATAACTCCATCTACATCTAAAAATATAAGATTCATAATACTTTTACCTCTATAAAAATATTATAACATATATTTAATTAAATTTATACTTTATTTTTTACATTTAAACTTGTCTCGTAACATAGAAACTTGACTTATCTCAAGATGCCTAACCCCCATATGATTTTTGACCAATAGTGTAAAACTTGGGGTAATACAGTACATACTGAAAATAACAAAATAAAATAAAAAAAATACCATCTTTTTTCAGAATGATACTTATATCTATCTGTTCTATAAAGTTCGGACAGATACGTCGTTGGTGCCCTAACTAGACACGTTTGCGAAATCTAGTAGGCAAAAAAATATCTATTTCAACTCTTAAATATAACAGGCTCTAAGCCTTGCTAAAAGTGTATATACAATGTTGGCTTTTTTTGACATTCTTATATTAACATAACTTTTTATACTTTGCAATAGTTAGATAAAAATTTATGAAAAATCACAAAAATTTGTTTTGTTCGCTTGTATTTTAGTTAAACTTGTAGTATAGTGTTAAATGAAATGAGAATAAGCGGAGTGTGTTGCCCCTTTTGCTCTTTGATGTTGCAAACTACTCCACAGCTGTTTAGCTTGTGAGACTGACTATGAGGGGGTGGTTAACGTGGAAAATGCTTTATTATTAATAACTTACCTATTGTTCTATGGAATGATAGGAATAACACTTATAAACCTTGCCTTGTTAATCATCATTTGTTTCTTACTACATAGGCAATAAAAAATAATCATTCTGCTTTTTGCCCAATCCAGAATGATTATTTACACTTTTACGGCAACCACTTTCGTGGATTCTCATTTCTTTATTTTATTATACACACTTTTAATAGATTTGTCAAATGTTAATTTTTTGATTGTATCATTACTACTTAAAAATAATAGCTATTTAGTAACAGAACATGTAATATTGCACTAATTATTTTTTAAAACAATGCTCACATCTTGATATATCTTTACCATATATCTTAAAAAATTTAAATGCTTCATCTACATCATCAAAATCAATATATTGAGATGCAGAAATAGAACTATTGCAATTTTTACAATTAGTAATATGTAATTTCTCGCTATTGCTTACCATATTAACGAAATATTCTTTTGTTTCTTTTGGAAATTTCCCACTCCTAATTTCTTTAATATATTTTTTAGGTATTGGTACCATACATTTACCTCCTTTTTTCAAATTCTATACAAATTGTGTAATTTATTAAAAATTCATATTGGTGATTTTAGATAAATCTTTTATTCTTTTATATCTATTTTTGATTTCTTTTTTTACATTATAATCAGGAAATGGCATTATTGAATATTCATAATAAAATTGTGGTATGTTTAAAATTCCTTCTAAAAACCATATTGGTATCTTTTCTTTACAAAATGGATTTTCAAAATAAAGTGCATATTTATCGCTTGAAATTATTGCTGCTGAAATGTCCTTTCTTTGAAAGAATAAACCATCATGTTCCATTTTATATGATTTTCTTAATCCTTTATAAGCATCATTAAATTGAGTAGAACTAAATATTGGTAATTTCTTTTTTCCATATAGAGCATACCAAATAAGACCTGAAAACATTCCATAATTTTTATTATACCATAGTGGCTGAACTTGATTTAGGTTTAGTAGTCCTTGTATACCTTCACTTTGAAAATCTAGCCATAGTATGCCTTTTTCTCCTTTTGGTATTTGATTTTTTTCCTTCTTTATTTGAGCAATTTTCTGTATTACATTGATATTAGTTTCAATACAATTTTTCCCTACTCCGAATGGAGCTATACATGAAAAATATATATCCACTTTAGGCTTGCGAATATTTTTATTATTTTGTTGTTTTTCCTTTATTTTTTTTTGTATATCATCACGACTATTCTTGAATCTTTTAGATTCATTACCGTTACATTGCTTTGTGTTTACTTCGATATAAACTTTTTCTTCATTTTTTTTATTAACAACTTCAAAATCTGCTGTTTGATTGTCTTTTTTTGTTTTTATTGGGTTTACTAAAATATTATCAGTAAATACATCTAATAAACACCCATAACATCTCATTTCCCCTAAATAGCCATTAATATTGCTGAAATTTTTTTCGTTTTCAATTTTCTTTTTCTTACTTTCAAAATAATTATTATCTTTATCATTTAATAAAAAGAATGCTTTCTGCGTATTATATTTTGACTCTTGAGTAGAATTTTCTATCAAATACAATATTGGATGTTTTATATGTTTACCTTCGATATCTTTCATTTTCTTAAATTTTTCTATTTTATTAGTATCAAAATATTCTTCTAACTCACTATAACACTTCAAAATACTCTCTCCTCTGCAAATTATATCAATTATAAAGAAACCTTTTTTTGGTAAAATGTTACTCTTAATTGTTTGTTAAAATAACATTCTAAATTTTATATTTATGTTTCGATTAATTTTTATCTTTAGCTATAATGCTTTTTAATTTTTCCCTTCTTTCAAGTAGTTCTCTTTTTGAACTATTTATGTTCATATTTTTTAATCCTTTCTCTACAACTCTTAATTCTTCTTCATATAATTTATATTTTCTTAAAATTTTAGCTGTTTCTTTATATAGAGCAGGTGCATCAAAATTTTTCTCCATAGCTATATAAAAATAATATAAAGCCTTTTTATTGTCTTGTCCTTTATAAGTTAATCCTTCTAATTCTTCTTTAAGCCCATCTCCTCTTTTTCTTGCTGCTTCTTTAATTTCTGGAATTATAGATTGAATATAAGATGAAATTTCCTCCTTTGTATATAAAATTTCATTCTTTGGTTTATTTTCGCTAATCTCTATTTTTTTATCAGCAACTCTAATACCAATACGTTTCTGTTCTAAATCAGCAACTATCGTTCTCCAATTTGATTTATCATTATTGGTGAGTATTTTATTTACGTCCCAAACCGTAAAACTCAAGTTCTCTGGCACATCATCTCTCGTTGTATATTTATTTTTATGCATATAAACAACATATTCATTTTCTTTTAATTCTTTTTTACCTAGTTCTGTTAATACATATTTTTTTGAAAAATATGTACTAGGTAATTTTTCCTCTGTAACATTATTTTTTATATCTTCTATTAATTTTTCTTTACTCTGACTACTTTTTAAATTTAAAGTAGAAGCTATACTTTTTAATTCATTTACTTTTAAGCTGTTTAAAAGTTCCAGTTTTGTTCCCCATCTTATAAATCCACGTTTTTCGAGGGACTCTAATGCATGACCTATATCTCTTATACCATACTTAAACCACCAAAATCCAGGATATCCATTTTGTGGTTTTGGATATGTTCCACTATTACAATATTCCAACAGCATTATTTCTCCAATAAATAGCCCATTTTTTGACGGAAAAGTAGTTTTCTTTCTTTCTTCAAATGTAATTACTCGTTGAGCCATAGGAGTTCCTGAATATGATTCTAAGGTATAATATTCATCTGGTTGATAAAAAGGTCTTTCATCTGCTGATATTGTTCTTGAATCTACAAATGGTCCTGCAAATCTTACAATTTTATTATTAATTCCTTGCTTATCCTGTTTTACTTGTTTCTTATTTCTAAAAAAATCTAAGAATCCCATACCTAAACCTCTAATTTATTTTAAATTAATTTTCAATATAATCATTAATATTGATATTCCAATCTTCACATTTTTTATCTAAGTATCTTACATGTTCATCAATAGAAATTGCTGTACTACCAATATAAATCCTACAAGTCTTATTAGTTTCATTATAAAATATTTTGAATCCGATTTCATTTGATAAATGTGTTCCATTATTTTTAGCATAATCTATTCCATTTTCGTTTATTTTCCAATGATAGTAATATGCTGTTAAAGCAGTATCTGAATTTTGTTTTATATCTTTGAATGAGTCGTAAAAATCATAATAAGTATTTATGGTATCAATAGGTAAGTAATCTATTGCTATTTTAATTGCATCATTCAAATCTATTCCTGTATATTCACTAGAAGTATTCAAGTAGATTCTTATATCATCTATTAAGCCTATATTATTCGTATCTATTTCCATATAAATTAAGTGTTTTTCATCATCTTCATAATAAACATGACTTTTAGATACCTTTACTTTCTTTCTATCAACTGTTTTATAAAAAGATACGGCTTCTTCAAAATTGCTAAATATTTTAGGATGAGATTCTAAATTAACAATTTGCTTATCTGTATAATTTTCATAATTCGAATTAATTGAAGACATTCCTATTGCTCCAATTATGATTAGTCCAAAAAATATAGCAAAAATTGTTAAAATCACTTTATTTACTGATGTATTGTTAGATTTTTTCACTTTATTTCTATCGACATTATTATTTTTTTTCTTTTTATTTTGTAGTTCTAATATGTAAGGATCACAAGTAAAATGCACATTTTTATTTGTTAATGCCTCTGGTAATTCTGTACCAAATTCTTTATGTCTAACAATTCCTAAAACTAGCATAAATAATGCATGAGTATCAAATACAATTATATGTTTTTTTGATCCTATCTGTATAATTATTCCTTCTTGAAATTCATTTACTGATGTAATTTTTTCTATTGGCTTATCAAAGCTGTCATTTCCAGAAGATGTATATACTATTCTTTTGTTTGTTATATAAATAGTACCACTATAATAATTGGTATAATTTTCTCTAATAGGCGTACTATTTCTGCCTCCTGAATTCACCGTTAATCCTTTCCCAACTCTATAAGAAAAGCCAGAATTATTTCCAGTATAACCAACTGTTTTTGTAGTTGTTTCAAATGTATTGCAATTATCAATAAAACAGCAATATTCATCTTTTTTCAAAATTAAATTTTCAGTTTTTAATTTTGGTAATTCAGCATTATCTATAATTTTTACATCTTCTAATGTTATATATTTAGAAATAGGTCTATAAATAATAATACTTTCATTATCATTATCATCAACTCTTACTCCATCAGTTGTTATATATACGCTATTTTGTTTACTATTAACCTCCATATATTAGATTCCCCTTTCATTATACTTTTTATTATATTATAAAAGCAGATTATTTTCAATACAATAATCTGCTTTTATAGTATTTATACATAAATTAATTCACGACATACGACTTCCTCTGCTTGTACTTTAATAGAGTTCATTGTGCCTACCCAATAAAGTATATCAGTATTTTTCATATCTTCCGTCAAGTTACTTTTAGCTTTTAATTCACAGATAAGTTGTTTAACTTGCTTTTCAGCAATTTCTTGTATTTCTTTCAAGTGTGCATTTAATGTTCCGTCCATAAGCATTATAGTATATTCAGCTTTCTTGTATTCTTTTAAGTATTTAAGCCTCATTCTACCATATTTATTTAAAATAATTTTCTCTTGTTTTGGAATAGTTAGATTTGGGAAATAGTAATCTCCTTTTAAATTGTACTCAATTCCGTTTTCTTCATTTGTTTTTGATAATTTATTATTCATATCTTTTCCTCCTTAAAATCTTAAATCATTATTATTTTTCTTTCTACTTTTTGATAAGTCAATTTCGTCTTGTGTTCTTATCTTTCGTCCAAAATCATTTGCAATTTGATGCTCATTCTTGTCAAACACTCTTGCGTCGAATAAGTCATCTGCAACATACTTATAATGTTCATTTTTGTCCAGTCCCAACCTATGTTGAAATCTTTTCATAAGACTGTGCCAAAAGCCCTTAAATTTTTGCAGTTGCTCTTTTAATACTTCTTTTTCAGCTCGTAATTTGCTAATAATTTTGTCTTTTGCATTTATTTCACTTTCCAAGTAATTTATTTCTTTATCTTTTTGCTCTAACGTATATTTTAATGAACTATTTTCTTTTTCTATATCATATACACAATGTTCAAAGTCTTCTATTGCTAGATTTAAGTCATTAACACTTCTGACAGTTTCAGTTGTATCTTTTATTTCTTCAGTTAGTTTTTTTATTTCTGCGACATTCTCGCTTGAAATAAGCATATTATTTTTATTAAGTTTAGTAGGTTTTAGGTCTGCTAGTATGCTATTTACTTTATCTGCATTTATATCAAGCCTTTCTGATTTACTATTAGCTTGTGCAAGTCTTTTAGCGTTTTGTTCTTGTTGTCTTTTTAATTCTCTATAATTTTGCATATCATTTACATTTATATCTTGATTTCTGCCTTTTTGCTTTTGTTTCAAACTAGAATTTCTTTCGTAAAATTTATTGAACGATTTTATACAACAACTTCTCATTTCATCTTGTATTTTTGATAGAGATTCCTTTGTAAATATCTTTGATTTTGCTACTTGTTTTCTCATACCTCTTTTGTTGTTATCACTTATAGGCAGTCCTATTAAATGAAGATGAGGAGATACTTCGTCAAAATGTATTACTGCATTAGCTACTTTAAATTGAGGTACAATTTTCATTAAATCTCGTACTTGCTCTTTATAAACTTGTACCATTTTACATCGAAAATTTTGTGTCTTGTTTTCCCAAAAATCCATATCTCCAAGTTCAATTACAAATTCACAAGCCAAGTCCCAAAGTTTGCTATCTGATATATGCTTAAAATAGTTTTCAATTTTTCTATCTTCACGAGTTTGTTTTTCATTATATTCAATTCGTGATTGTTCAAATTCTTGAAGATATAATTTTTGAACATCCTTATAAAGATTATTACTTCCATAAATTACTTCTATCATTTCTTTATTATTATCATAATCACGCAAATTGTGTTTATTTACTTTTGATAAACATTGTGCATTTTGAATAGCATTATTAGAAAATGATGTTGTACCTGATGAATTTTTCTTTGCAATTTCTCTTGCTTTATTTGTTTTATTTTTATCGTTTCCTAAATGAATAGAGTAGGCGAGTTCTTCACTCACTGAAAAGCTCCTTTAGCATTTACTTCGTTAGCTACGGAATTTGACCTATGTCAAAATTCCTAACCCCCTATGAGTTTTGACATTCTATCAAAACTCGGGGGCTCTGCGAGGCTTTATCGATGCATTATTTTATAAAAAAAATCACTCATTTTTTATAAAATAAACTAATAAAAATTGATACAATTTTTATCAGTTTTGCGTCGATATTTGTATAAAATTTTGCAAATTTTATACAAATTTTTAGCAAGCCTTCGCACGTTTTTTTATACGAATTTCGCCCACAATACGATTACTTTTTTGTATAGGAAATTGCTTATTTTCTCCGAATTATCTCTACCAATTTGAAAAATTTTTCGCCATTTTCATTTATCATATCTATTGTAAAATATTTCTTTTGATAGCCTTTTTTTGTTTCGTCTAGTCGTTCTAATTCGTAGTATGAAACTTCATAATAATCGTTCAATCTATTCATATATTCTTGCAATTCTTTTCTATCCATCATTACTGTCGAAGTTACTGTTGTTTCTTCTTTTCCTTTTGTGCAAGGTACTTCTATATCAAACATTCCATTACTTAAAAGTATTGCCAACTGTTCAATAAATGTTGCCCTAAACTTAATATTTTCTAATTTATAATAGCCTCTTTTGTCCTTTTCAATAGTAACACTTTCTATAAATTTTGAAATAAATTCTTGCTTTTCTTCTTTTGTTTTACTGTTCCATTCTGCCATTAACATATCTTGAAATTTATTGGAACGAATCAACTTTTCTTTTGCTACATCTCTATCTGCCATTATGCTTTGAGGAGAGAAAGTTTGCTTATTTATATCGACTATTTCAAGTCTTTTTTGTTCTAGCGTTTTTAACTTTTCTTCAATTACTTTATATTCCTTAGAAAAATCATCTACATTAACAATTTCTTTTAAATATGCCTCTTTAATTCTGTTTTTTTGATTTTGCAAACTAGAAATCTCTTTATCTAATTTTGCTGTGTTCTTTTCTTTTTTATCTGCAAGAACAGGGAAGAAGTATTTTTTTACTGTCATATCATACTCAATTAAGTTCATTATCATAGGCATTGTTACTTGTTCTACTAAATCCTCTCGTAAATATAGCTTACAATCTGAACAATGATAATATATATACTTTTTCTTTTTTCCTCCTGTGCCTTTACAAGTCATTAGTTTGCTACATTTCGGACATATAAGTCTTTGCATAAATAAATATACTCTATCTCTACAATATGCTCTTTGGTTTTTCTCCTTTTGATTTTGCACATCTTCAAACATTGCTCTTGTTATAATAGGCTCTACTACGTTAGGATAAATAACAGATTCTTTTCCTTGTTCTTTTCCAACTCTTTTAAATCTTTCATAATCACCAACATAGATTTTGTTATTTAACATTTTTTCTATAACAGAGTCTTTCCATTTCGCCTTTGTAGAAGTAGGGACTTGTTCTTCATTTAAAATATTTGCTATCGTTTGATAACTTTTTCCCTCTAAATACATATTAAATATTCTTATTACTAAATCCTTTGTAGTTTCATCAATTACCATTTTTTTGTTTTCTCTTTTGTAACCAAGAGGACATCTGTTGGGTATATGACCAGACTTTATTGCTCCTGTTAGACCGAATTTTGTTCTTTCTGATACTATTTCAATTTCTAGCTGAGAAAGAACTGTTAACATTCGCACGAAAAATCTACCGATTAGCTGTCGAAGTATTTACATCATCTCTATCACATACAAGATAACAATTATGCTTTTCTAAGTCAGATATTAACACTTCTAAATCACGAACTGAACGAGTAACCCTGTCTAGCTTATATGCAACAATGTAATTGATTTTTCCTGCTCTCATATCTGCTAACATCTGCTGAAAAGCTGGTCGGTGTTCCATATCTTTTGCACTTATTCCTGCATCTTTATAAACTTTAAATAGTTCATAGTCTTTGTACTTACAAAGTGCTTTCAATTTTTCTTCCTGTTCTCCTAAACTAAATCCGTTCTCTTGCTTGATCCTCTGTACTTACACGAATATAAATTCCTGCTTTTTTCCTTTCTTCATTCATTTTTACAATTTTCCTCCTTCCATTTATGAATAGAAAGGCAACTAAAAAAGTGCCACATAACATAGTTTTGGCTATATTTGGCACTTTGAGATTTTATAAATTATATATAATTATTATATTTTTAATATCACAAATAAATCAATACGATATAATTTTTAAATCTCTAAAATGCTTTGCCGTCCTATGTTTATGTAACTTCCGATATGTACTCTTGCAGTTTTGATAACGGATACTTTGTACTTAAATCGTTTACATAGAAATAATCGTGTTCATTAAAGAATAAGTACAGTTTTTCTTTAATAATTACTCTATGGGGCTCTACATACGCTAAATTCGTATGTTCAATAATTCTTAAACAACCATTTATGATTTTAGGTTGCTCATTTCCATTTAAACGGCACGCCCATTCGATTTTAGAGTATAATTCTTTACTCATATTGATTTCTTTTTTAATTATATTCAACATTATACCACAAAAACCTCCTTTTTTGATATTTTTCGTCAAAAAAATTTCCAACCCATAAGAGTTGGAATTAAGATTTTTGTGTTCATCAAATTTTTTTAATCTTGTAACTAAGTTATATCAAGACTTTCAAAAAGTTCGACGAAAATTGTCTATGGTGCGGGTGAGAGGACTCGAACCTCCACGCTTTTGGCACTGGTTCCTAAGACCAGCGCGTCTGCCAGTTCCGCCACACCCGCATATCTTGAACAGTATATATATTAGCACATTTAGCGACTACTGTCAATAGCATTTTTTTAAATTTGTAGCAATTTGGATATTTACTAAAACTTTTTATTTCATTATTAAGTGTAGTTTATATTTTCTTATCAATACCCTGTATATTCTACTTTAATTTTGCATAGAATATTACTAAATTTTTGAAATTCTAGTAATTATAGTATTGGGGGCTATATATGATTTATGAAAAATATGTAAAAGAAAATCCTTATTTTCAAAAAAAACAAGAAAATCCAAACACTGAACTCATTAGATGTATTGTAGAAACATACGAAGAATTAGTCAATGCTAATAAAAATTATGAATTTGCAGAAGGAGATCTTGTTGATTACTACTTATATCAAATAAAAGCAATTCAATCTAAATATAATTATCTAATTAAAAAAGCAAAAAAATCTGGACTTTTTGCAAATATGTACGATATTCTTAAAATAAAAGAATTATCGGATGTAATATAATCTTTTCATAATTTATAGAATAAATTCCATTTCTTAATCATAAGATGTACAAGGTAAGGACGAGGTGATTAAGATTTGGAACTTATTAATATTTTAACATATATTTCAGGTTTATGTATAATATTTGTACTATGTAGAGTTTTTATCGTTCCATTAAAATTTATGATAAAACTCTTCATTAATTCTTTAATTGGAGCTTTAATCATCCTTATAATTAATTTTATTGGTCAATTATTTAGTTTTCATATAGGACTAAACTTTTTCACAATAATTTTTGTAAGTATTTTGGGCATACCAGGAGCTATACTTTTGACAATCATAAAATTATTTATTTAATTTGAATTCAAAAGGACTTGCTACTTTTTCCAAGCTGTGATAATATTATATAATAATTTACAAAATTTGAGTTATTACTTAGAACGGAGGAGCTTATGTGTGGAATTGTAGGTTATATTGGAAATACTAAGTCAAGTCCAATATTGATAGATGGTCTTTTAAAGTTAGAGTATAGAGGTTATGACTCAGCCGGTATTGCAACTATTGAAGGGCCACATATAAAATGTTTAAAACACAAAGGAAGAGTAAAGGAATTGCAAAATATGCCTGAGATTAATTCTTTGGAAGGTCATATAGGAATAGCTCATACTAGATGGGCAACTCATGGAAAACCTTCTAGTATTAATGCTCATCCACATCTTGATGAAAGCAAAAACTTTGCAGTAGTACATAATGGAATTATCGAAAATTACAGTCAAATAAAAGATTTTTTAATTAATGCTGGATATCATTTTGTATCTCAAACTGATACAGAAGTTATTCCTAATTTAATACATTACTATTATTGTAAAGAAGATGAAAACGATAATCTTAAGTTTGTTAAAGCTGTAAATAAAACTGTTTCAGATTTAAAAGGAAGTTATGCAATTGAGGTTATTTCTTCTCTTGAGCCTGACAAAATAATTGTTGCTAGAAAAGATAGTCCATTAGTTATAGGTATTAAAGATAATCAAAAATTTGTAGCATCAGATATCCCTGCCATTTTAGATTATACAAATAACATTTATATATTAAATGATGGTGATTTAGTTCAAATAACAAAGAAATCTGTAACTTTTTATGATATGGATTTAAATGTAGTTAAAAGAACACCTGAAATTATTACTTGGGATGCAAAATCAGCTGATAAAAATGGCTATGAAGATTTTATGCTAAAAGAAATATATGAACAGCCAACAGCTATCAGAGAAACAATCGGTACTAGATTAGTAAAAGATACAAAATGTAATTTTGATGATATATCTATTCCAAAAGAATATTTGTCAAAAGTTTCTAGGATATACATTGTAGCTTGTGGTACTGCTATGCACGCAGGCCTTGCTGTAAAACCTATCTTAGAAAGGCTTACATCTATTCCTGTAGAGGTTGATATTTCATCTGAATTTAGATATAGAAAGCCACTAATTGATAAAAGCACTTTGATAATTTGCATTAGCCAGTCTGGAGAAACTGCTGATACCATTGCTGCTTTAAAAAATGCAAAGCAAATTGGTTCTAAAACTATTGCAATCTCTAATGTTATCGGAAGTTCTATAACAAGAGAAGCAGATTATACTATATACACTCATGCAGGTCCAGAAATAGCTGTTGCCTCAACTAAAGCATATACTTGTCAAATTACTGTACTTTCACTTCTTGCAATCTATTTTGCAGAAGTTTTAGGAATAGAAAATGAAGAAATAATTTCTGCTTTAAAAAATGAAATTTTAGAGTTACCTTCTAAAGTAAGTATTACTTTGGAAAATACAGATTTAATAAAAGAATTTGCAAAAAGGATTTATAAAGAAAAAGACATATTTTTCTTAGGAAGAGGAACTGACTTTGCTGTTGCAAAAGAGGCTTCTTTGAAGTTAAAGGAAATATCTTATATCCACTCTGATGCATATCAGTCAGGAGAATTGAAACATGGTCCTATTGCTTTAATTGAAGATGATGTAACAGTTGTTGGTATTATCACAGATAGAAGACTTCTTGATAAATCTGTAAGTAACTTGCAAGAAGTTATAACAAGAGGTGCCAAAACACTTCTTGTAACAAATCAAAATGTAGATAAGGATGTTTTTCCAAATGTTATAAATATTCCAAAAGTTCATCCTCTCCTTTCTCCTATACTTTCTATTATACCTCTTCAACTTTTAGCTTACTATGTATCTAAGGAAAAAGGACTTGATGTAGATAAGCCTAGAAATTTGGCTAAGTCTGTAACTGTGGAATAATATAGAAAAAGAGCATTTATATTTAATATACTGAACCCAAATTGTTAGACAAAAACGTTTAACAATGGGTTCATTTTTTATGAGTAAATATACTTGCTTTTTCTATATAATTATATTAAATTTGAAATATCTATAAATTCTTTTAAAGTAAGTGCCTCTCCCCTAATTTTTTCATCTATATTTAGTTTTTCTAGCACTTCTTTTACATGTTCTTTGTCTTTTCCTATATCTGTATTTTGCAAAGCATTTAGTAAGGTTTTTCTTCTTTGCATAAATGCATATTTTATAACCTTAAATAGTTTTTCTTCATCTTTAACTTCTTCGTTTTTTTCCTTTTTTATTTTTAAGTTAATCACTTCTGATTCTACATTTGGCATTGGGATAAAAGATGTATTTGGAACTGTAAATAGTTTTTGTGGAGTTGTATAGTATTCAATACTATATGTTATAGCCCCTGCTTCTCTCGTTCCGGTTTTTGCACATAATCTATCTGCTACTTCCTTTTGCACCATTACAGTTATACTATCTATATTTAATCTATCTTCTAATAATTTCATTATTATTGGCGTAGTTATATAGTATGGAAGATTTGCAACAATTTTTATATTTTCCTTCTCTTTTTCTATAATTTTATTTAAATCTAATTTTAGTATATCTTCATTTATTATTTCAACACTGTCAAATAAATAAAATCTATCTTGCAAAATCTGAATCATCCTTTTATCTAACTCTACACAAATGACTTTCTTTGCAAATTTTGCTATCTCATTTGTTAGAGTTCCAAGTCCTGGTCCTATTTCAATTACTGCATCGTCTTTTCCGATTTCAGCACTTTTTACAATATTAGAAATAATATCTCCATCTAATAAAAAATTTTGTCCTAAACTTTTATTAGCCTTGATATTATATTTCTTCATTAAAAATTTCGTTTCACTTAAAGTATCCAAATCCAAATTTCTTCCCTTCATCCATTTTGAAGTAAGCCAAACGCAGGAGTTTTATATTTTTTTTGAAAGAAAATGTTCGAACGGCCTTCTGCTTACGGATTACTCCTTGACCTTTCGAAATTTTCTTGAAAATAAAAAATATAAAATCTCCGACGAGATTTGGCTTACTGTATAGATATTTATATTATTATTTTATAATATTTTGCCACTTTTTTCAATGTTTTGCTTTATTTTTTGCTTTTTTTATTATATAATAGATATTAAGTTTTTATTTTAGGAGGAAGTTATGGCATATAATTTTAAAGAGATTGAAAAAAAATGGCAAAATAAATGGGAAAAAGAAGGAACTTTTAATGCAAAGAATGATTATTCATTAAAGAAATGGTATGGTTTAATAGAGTTTCCATATCCATCTGGACAAGGTTTGCATGTTGGACACCCAAGAAGTTATACAGCTCTTGATATAATTGCAAGAATGAAAAGACTTCAAGGATATAATGTTCTTTACCCTATCGGCTTTGATGCTTTTGGGCTTCCTGCAGAAAATTATGCAATAAAAAATAATATACACCCAAGCATAGTAACTGAACAAAATGTAAATCATTTTAGAGAACAATTAAAATCAATTGGTTTTTCTTTTGACTGGTCAAGAGAAATAAATACAACTGATCCTAATTATTATAAATGGACACAATGGATATTTATACAATTATTTAAAAAAGGCCTTGCTTACAAAACCACTATGCCAATTAACTATTGCACAAGTTGCAAAGTTGGTCTTGCAAACGAGGAAGTTGTAAATGGAGTTTGTGAAAGATGTGGTGGAGAAGTTATCCAAAAAGAAAAAAGTCAATGGATGCTTAAAATCACAGAATATGCTCAAAGATTAATTGACGATTTAGACGAAGTTGATTACTTAGAGAAAATTAAGACTCAACAAAAAAATTGGATAGGTCGTAGTGAAGGTGCAGAGGTAAATTTCAAAATTGAAGGAACTGATAAAAATCTTTTAATCTACACAACTAGACCTGATACTATGTTTGGTGCTACATATATGGTAGTTGCACCTGAGCATAGCATCTTATCTGAGCTAAAAGATAAAATAACAAATATAGATGAAATAGAAAAATATAAGAGCTTAGCAGCTAAGAAATCTGATTTTGAAAGAACTGAGATTTCAAAAGAAAAGACTGGTGTTGAAATCAAAGGAATTAAAGCTATAAACCCACTTAGTGGAGAAACTATTCCTATTTGGGTTTCTGACTATGTACTTATAACCTATGGAACAGGAGCAATTATGGCTGTTCCTGCACACGATACTAGAGATTATGAATTTGCAACTAAATTTAATCTCCCTATAAAACAAGTAATAACTAATAAAGAAAATACAGCATCTATTCAACAAGAAGCATATACAGATACAAATGATGGAATTTTAATAAATTCTGGATTTTTAAATGGTATGAGTGTTAAAGATGCAATTAAAGCAGTTATTGATTATCTTGAAAAAGAACATATTGGAAAATCAAAAGTAAACTTTAAACTAAGAGACTGGGTATTTTCTAGACAAAGATATTGGGGTGAACCTATCCCTATGGTTTATTGTGAAAAATGTGGTTGGGTTCCTCTTGATGAAAAAGATTTACCTTTAACATTACCAGAAGTTAAGGAATTTTTACCTGGTGAAAATGGAGAATCTCCTCTTGCAAAAGAGACCGATTGGATTAATACTACCTGCCCTCATTGCAAAGGAAAAGCTAAACGTGAAACTGATACTATGCCTCAATGGGCTGGTTCTTCTTGGTATTTCTTACGTTATATGGATCCTCATAATGATAAAGCCTTAGTTTCAAAAGAAGCTATTGATTATTGGGGCCCAGTAGACTGGTACAACGGTGGTATGGAACATACTACACTTCACCTTCTTTATTCAAGATTTTGGCATAAGTTTTTATATGACATCGGAGTTGTTTCAACAAAAGAACCTTATGCAAAACGTACTTCTCATGGAATGATATTAGGTGACAATGGTGAAAAAATGTCTAAGTCTAAAGGAAATGTTGTAAACCCTGATGAGATAGTTGCTGAATTTGGTGCAGATACTTTTAGAACTTATGAGATGTTTATAGGTCCATTTGACCAATCAACACCTTGGTCTATGGAAAGTCTAAGAGGATGTCATAAATTCTTAGATAGAGTTTGGAACTTAAAAGATATTCTTCAAGAAGGAGATACTTATTCAAAAGAGTTTGAAAAAATGATGCATAAGGCTATCAAAAAAGTTACCGAAGATTATGAGAGTATGAAATTTAATACAGCTGTTGCAACATTTATGACTTTAATAAATGAATTTTACAAAGCTAAAAAAATTAATAAAGCTGAATTTAATACATTTCTAATATTGTTAAATCCTATTGCTCCACATATTACGGAAGAATTATTTAACGTAATTGGAAATACAAAAACAATAGCTGAAAGTTCTTGGCCTACATTTGACGAGGCTAAAACCATTGATGATGAAATTGAAATTCCAGTGCAGATAAATGGTAAATTAAAAGCTACTGTAACTACTGCTCTTGATAGCGATGAAGAAACTGTAAAGAAATTAGTTCATGACAAAATTTCTCATTTACTTGATGGCAAAACTATTGTAAAAGAAATTTATATAAAGAATAAAATTTATAATATAGTTGTAAAATAATTTAGGGCTCCACAAGGTTGGAGCTCTTTTTGTAACAAAAATGTAACACTCTTGTTATTTGTATGTAATCTTTATATAGTATAATTTCTATTGTCTAATACTAAGGATAATGGAAGGATTATACGTATGAGCATTAAAAAAGATTTGAAAAGAGAGGGAATTGAAGTAATTGGAAAGCTTGATACTCTTACAATAAATTCTTTAGCAAAAAATATTTCCAGTATAATTTCTCAAACTTTTCCAGAACTTAATTTAAATACAAATGATTTATTTAGAAATATTTCTAGACTCAATATGTATTATGCTAGACTTCCTCAAGGAATTTCTGCAAAATATTTTTACAAAAATAAATCTATATATTTTAGTAATACAGTTGATAGCAAAAATTTAACAGCTGTTGCTATGCATGAATGTATTCACTATTTGCAAGAAGTTTGTGATAATAACGGAAATATTATTCGATTGGGTCTTTGTGATTATACATCTAAGCATTCTCCAGATATTGGTATAAATGAAGCTGCTGTTCAGTTAATGGCCTCAAAATGTTTGAATAAACAATATGAAAATGTAAAATATTTTGGAATAGATATTCCTACGAATAGTCCAAGTTATTATACATTAGAATGTGCACTAGTTAATCAAATGGCTTATGTTGTTGGAGAAAATATTCTATTTGATAGTACATTAAATTCAAATGATAAGTTTAAGGAACAATTTATTTCTTTAACTTCAAAAAATACATTTTATACAATTGAGAAAAATATAGATTTATTAGTAGAAACTCAAGAAAGATTAGCATCTATATATGCTTCTCTGCAAGAGTTTGATACTGATATATATTTTATAAAAGAATCTAACAAAGAAATTGACAAACAAAAATCTAAGATTAAAAAATTATTCTTAGATACTCAAAAATTGATACTTACTAGCTATTTTGATAGCACTATAAAACTAGCATATACTTCAAAAACTATTGAAAATTATAGAAATAAATTATATTTATTTAAAAATTATATTGGTCAAGCCGATGGAGATACATTTTATAATGATTACTACATTGATAAAATGATTGAGCTTGAAAAGAAATATGAATCTGATAACACAGAAATTACAGATTTAGTTGTTGTTAAACATAACTTTATATCTACATTGTTTAGAAAGATTAAAACACTATTTGGATTTAATTCAGGCTATGCAAAAATTAAAAATGATTAAAAAAGATAGCAAAATTTTAATTAATTTTACTGTCTTTTTTTAATTATAATTTAAATAGCTACTAAGTACTTTTTCTTGACTTTATATTTTTTTAGTAATATAATTTTCTTGAAAGAAAAGGTGTTTTTATGTATAATTTGGTCATTTTTGCGTCTGGAAATGGAACTACTTTGCAAGCTGTAATAGACGCAATTCAAGAAAAAAAATTAGATGCAAATATTGCTCTTGTTGTATCAGACAATCCAAATGCCTTTGCATTAGAGAGAGCTAAAAAAGCTGATATTCCAACATATATTATTAAGTCAAAAGATGAAGAAAGTAGAGATGTTGAACTATATGATGTTTTATCTAAAATTGATATAGACTTAATTGTGCTTGCAGGATATTTAAAATTAATAGGTCATAGACTTTTAGATAATTACAAAATAATAAATACTCATCCTTCTCTTTTGCCTAAATATGGTGGAAAAGGAATGTATGGAATGAATGTGCATAGAGCTGTTATCGCTGCAAAAGAAGAACATAGCGGGGTTACTATTCACTATGTAAATTCTGAGTATGACAGAGGCTCTATAATTATGCAGACAGTTGTTAAAGTACTTCCAACAGATACAGCAGAAGATTTAGCCGAAAGGGTGCAAGCTGCTGAAAAAATACAACTTATTGGAGTTTTGCAATCATTTGCAGATGATAAACAAGTTTAATAAAGGAGGGTAATATGGAAAAAAACGTTGACGTTGCAATTATTATGGGAAGTGATTCTGATCTATCTATTATGAAAGATGCAGCTGTATTTTTAGATACAATGGGTATTTCTTATGAAATGACTATCCTTTCTGTTCATAGATGTCCAGAAAAAGCCTTTGAATATGCAGAAAGCTTAAAAGAAAGAGGCATAAAAGTAATTATTGCAGGAGCTCGGTGGAGCAGCACATCTTCCAGGTATATTTGCAGCAAAGGTTCCTTGTCCTGTTATAGGGGTTCCAATTTTATCTAAATCACTTGCAGGAATGGATTCTTTGTATTCAATAGTTCAAATGCCATCAGGCATACCTGTTGCAACAGTTGCAATTAATGGTGCAAAAAATGCTGGTATACTTGCTGCAACTATACTTTCTACTTCAAATGAGGAATTGCATAAAAAGATATGCGATTACAAGAAATCATTAAATGATGCTGTTTTAGCAAAAAATGAAAAGTTACAAAAAATAGGATATGAGGAATATCTTAAACAAATGAAATAATATTAAAATAAAGTAATTATTGGAGGTTTTTATGAAAAAAATTAGTAGTGGAAAAGTTCGTGAAATTTACGAAGTAGATGATGATAAACTTATGATGGTTGTTTCTGATAGAATTTCCGCCTTTGATGTTATTCTTCCAACCCCTGTTCCTGATAAAGGAAAAGTGTTAAATAGAATATCTACATTTTGGTTTGACTATGTAAAAGATGTCATTCCAAATCATATAATTACAACTAAATTTGAAGAATTTCCTGAGGAATTTCAAAAAGAAGAATTTAGAGATAGAAGTATGTTAGTTAGAAAACTAAAAATGCTTCCTATTGAATGCATCGTTAGAGGATATATCACAGGTTCTGGTTGGAAAAGCTATTTAGAAACAGGTTCAGTTTGTGGAATAAAATTACCTTCTGGTCTTAAAGAATCTGAAAAATTGCCTGAACCAATATTTACACCAACAACTAAGGCTGAAGTTGGTCATGATCAAAATATCGATTTTGATGGAGTTTGTGACCTTTTAGGAAAAGATTTAGCAGAAAAAGTTAGAAATAAAACAATTGAAATATATCTAAAATGTTCTGAATATGCAAGAACAAAAGGAATTATTATAGCTGATACAAAATTTGAATTTGGTTTAGATGAAAATGGTGCTTTAGTTTTAGCTGATGAAGTTTTAACTCCTGACTCAAGTAGATTTTGGCCAGCATCTGATTATGAAATTGGAAGATCTCAAAAAAGTTTTGATAAACAATATATGCGTGATTGGTTAAAGAAAAATAATTGGGATGCTGAAAACCCTACCCCTATTCCAGAAGATGTTATTCAGACAACAAGAGCAAAATATATTGAGGCTTATGAAAAATTAACTGGAAATAAATTTTAAATTTAAATTATTATATAAAAAAAGAAATAATATTTATTTAAAAGAGGTGCGTCCCAGCGACCAAACGTAGCGAAGCGAAGTGCGACTTTTGCAACCTACTTTATTAAAATTTAATTTGTAGGTTGCAAACGACAAACCTCTTGAAAAATAAATATTATTTCTTTTTATTTACTATACATTAACTTCTACATTTATATCTTTAAATAGATTCTTATTTTTTTCAAGTACTGGATTTACATCATTTTCTATAAATTCTTCTACCTGATGTACTGCTCTTCCACAAAGTCCTTCTGGTTTTAGAACTTTTAAAATTTCCTCTTTAGTAAGTCCAAAGCTCTTATCATTTGCTATCCTATCTACTAAATCATTTGGTCTTCCAAATTCTTTTACCTCTCTTGCAGCTTCCATTGATAGTACTCTTATCTTCTCGTGTAATTCTTGTCTATCCCCACCTTTTAAAACTGCATTCATAAGTATTTCTTCTGTTCCCATAAAAGGTAATTCCTGCATTAAATTTGTCCTTATTACATTTTCATATACAACTATACCTGATGCTATGTTTGCATATAGGATAAGTATTGCATCTATTGCTAAGAAACTTTCTGGGATGCAGATTCTTCTATTTGCAGAATCGTCTAGTGTTCTTTCTAACCATTGAGTAGATGCTGTAATTGCTGGATCTTGGCTAAGTGCTATTACATGTCTTGCAAGTGAATTTATTCTCTCACTTCTCATTGGATTTCTCTTATATGCCATTGCAGATGACCCGATTTGTCCTTTTTCAAATGGCTCTTCTAATTCTTTTTCATGTTGAAGTAATCTCATATCATTTGCAAATTTAGCACTGCTTTGTGCAATAGAACTTAAAACATTTAATACTCTTGAATCTAACTTTCTTGTATATGTCTGTCCAGATACTGCAAATACCTTGTCAAATCCCATTTTTTCAGCAACTAATTTATCTAATTTTTTTACTTTTTCTTCATCTTTAAATAATTTCATAAAGCTTTCCTGGGTACCTGTTGTTCCTTTGCATCCACGCATTTTTAAATGCTCTTGTACAAATTCTAGTTCTTCTAAATCTTCTAGTAAATCTTGTATCCAAAGTGTTGCTCTTTTCCCTACTGTTGTAAGTTGTGCTGGTTGGAAATGTGTGTATCCGAGGCAAGTTACATCTTTATTTTTTAATGCAAATTCTTTTAGATTATTTATAACTAATAATAATTTTTCTTTTATAATTTCCAAAGCTTTACTCATAAGTATTATTTCTGCATTATCAGTTACATAGCAAGAAGTTGCACCTAGATGTATAATTCCTTTTGCTGATGGACATTTTGTTCCATATTCATAAACATGTGCCATAACATCATGTCTGCATTCTTTTTCTCTTTTTGCTACTACATCATAATCTATATCGTGTGTATGTGCTTTCATTTCTGCTATTTGTTCATCTGTTATGTTTAAGCCAAGCTCTTTTTCTGTTTCAGCTAATGCTACCCATAGTTCTCTCCAAGTACTATATCTTGAATCCTGAGACCATATTTCGTTCATTTCTTTGCTTGCATATCTTCCACTTAATGGAGTTACATATATTTTTTCCATTATATCCTCCTATTTTTTAAATTTATACTATACTAGCCAAACGCAGGAGTTTTATATTTTTATTTTATCACACACAAATACTTTTTGCAATCTCTATTGACTTTTTTTGACACTTGTACGATAATATATATTGTTGAAAAAATGAAATTAAGGAGGTCTTATGTATGTCAAAAGTTGATGTTGTTTTAGGAGCATTTTACGGAGATGAAGGTAAAGGAAAGATTATTGATTATCTTTCTTCAAATGCTGATGTTTCTATCAGATGTACAGGTGGAAATAATGCTGGTCACACAATAGAAGTTGATGGTGAAAAATTCGCATTTCATCTTATACCTTCAGGCATATTAAACAAAGGAAATATAGCAGTAATAGGTAACGGAGTTGTTATTGATCCAAAAGTATTGATAGAAGAAATTAACAATTTAAAAGAGCATAACTATTCTGTAGATAATTTACGAATAAGTGATAAAGCTCACGTTATTTTACCTTATCATATTGCTATGGATAAAATGTTAGAAGAAAACAGAGGAAATGGAAAGATTGGTACAACTTGTCGTGGAATAGGACCTGCATATTGTGATAAATATGAGCGTTCAGGTATCAGAATGCAAGATTTTATAAGACCTAGATTCAAAGATATGGTTCGTGCTAATGTTGCTAATAAAAATAAAATATTTAAAGCTTTTGGATATCCTGAATTAGATGCAGAAGAAATAATAGAAGAATATTCAAAATATGCAGAAATATTAAAACCTTATGTTGTAGATACAGTTGTTTTACTACATAATTCAATGAGAGAAAATAAAAAATTGCTTTGCGAAGGAGCTCAAGCAACATTATTAGATATAGATTTTGGTTCATACCCTTATGTTACTTCATCTAATCCTTCTCTTGGAGGAATCTGCACAGGTTCTGGAATTAGTCCAAAAGACATAGGAGAAGTTTATGGTGTAATAAAAGCTTACTCATCAAGAGTTGGTGAAGGTCCTTATGTTACAGAGCAAAAAAATGAAATCGGAGATACAATAAGAGAGCTCGGACATGAATATGGTACTACAACAAAAAGACCTAGAAGATGTGGTTGGCTTGATCTAGTTGCTTTAAAATATGCTGTTATGATAAATGGTATAACAGGAATTGCAATAAATCACGTAGATACTATAGGAAAACTTGATAAAATAAAACTTTGTGTTGCATATAATCATAAAGGAAAGATAACAACAGACTTTTCTACAACACCAGAATATTTGGATAATTCTACTGCTGTATATGAAGAATTTGATGGAAACTTTGGTGATATAAGCAATATCAAGAGACGTGAAGATCTTCCTGAAAATGCTAAAAAATATCTTGATAGAATAGAAGAAGTTGTAGGATGTCCTATAAAATTTATTGGAACAGGTGCTGGAAGAGATGATTTAATCGCAGAATAATTAAATAAATATAAAAAAACGGTAGCAAAGTAAGATTTAATCTGCTTTGCTACTATTTTTTATTTACATATATTCTAATGCTCCTCTTCTTCTCTTTCTTTATTTTGTCTAGCTTGTCTTTCTTTTTCAACTGAACTGGCTATTCTTCTTACAACAGTTTCTGATACAGTAGTTTCTTCTAATATAACCTCAACAGGATATCCTTGTCTTAGTTTTGCATATATTTTAAGTTTTTGCTCATAGTCATCTAATTCTTTTTCCATTTCATTTAGCTCCTCTTTAGTACACATTGCCACCTTTAAATGTTTTAGAACTTCTAAGCTACAATCTTCATAAAATCTTTTTGCTAGATGTATTTTATTAACCCTGATAAATCCAAGTATTCCTAGCTTTATGTTTTCAGCAGTCATTAAACTAACATCAGATTCTATTAATCTACCCAACATTTCAAAATCTTCTAATGTTAAGTTTTTAGTATTAAGATTTTGTTTACAATAATTTATATATGAAGTTGTCATTACTAGATTTTTTGCAGCTCTTCCTTTAAGCATTTTTCTGATATAGCCTTTTATAGTTTGTATAGCTATATCCTTTGTATTGACTTCTCCTATTTCTCCATCATTAGATATAGGTAATCCATCATTTTTAGATTGTTCCCTTATTTCATTTGGTATTTTAGTTGGATTTTCTTCTAATGCTCCAACACTTTCGGGTTTAATTTCAGCTGTATTAACTCTTCCTTCGGCTATTAATTGTTTTACAAGATATTTTACTGTAGAACTTTTTATGCCTGTACTAGTTGCTATAGATTTATATGTTCTAGGTCCATAAGTTCCTCTTCTTTCTAATTGTTGTAATACCCTTAGCTTTAATCTTTCACCATTTGGTATACTCATATATTCATTTCTCCTTATATATTAATTTCTATAAATATCACACTTTTATGATTATATCATAAATTTACATAATTTTCAATATTTATGTGAATTAAATTGTAAAAAATTAATATACATTAGAAAAAGAGCATAATATTTTAAACAATATTATACTCTTTTTGCACAAAACATAACTTTCACGCAATTACTACTCTTCTTTTCCGTAATATGCATTTATTAATATCTCTTTTAGTTCTGCAACTAGTGGAAGTCTTGGATTTGCTGTTGTACATTGATCCTCAAATGCTTTTTCTGCAAGCATATCTAGCTTTTCTAAAAATTCTTTTTCATTTATTCCTTCATCTTTCAAATTAGATGGTATTTCTAACTTTTTGTTCATATCCTTTATTGCATTTATTAAAGAATTTACACCTTCCTTAGTATTAGAAGATTTTAATCCTAATCTCTTAGCTATATTTGCATATTTTTCATCTGCTATAAAATATTCATATTTAGGGAAAGAAACAAATTTTGTAGGTTTTGTACTATTATATTTTATAACATAAGGAAGTAATATTGCATTTGCTCTACCATGTGCTATATGGAACTCTCCCCCTAGCTTATGTGCAAGTGAATGATTTATTCCTAAAAATGCATTTGTAAATGCCATACCTGCTATACAACTTGCATTATGCATTTTTTCTCTAGCGAGTCTATTACTTCCATCTTCATACGCGATTGGTAGGTAGTTAAATACAATTTCTATTGCTTTTTCTGCCAATCCATCTGTATAATCAGATGCCATATTTGAAACATAACTTTCTATTGCGTGTGTTAAAACATCCATACCTGTATCTGCTGTTATTTTCTTTGGAAGTGACATTACTAAGTCTGGATCAATTATTGCAATATCAGGAGTTAATTCATAATCTGCAAGTGGATATTTTATATTTTTCTTTTTATCTGTTATAACTGCAAATGAAGTAACTTCTGACCCTGTACCAGATGTCGTAGGAATTGCAACAAGTTTTGCTTTTTCTCCAAGTTTTGGAAATTTATAGGTACGTTTTCTGATATCCATAAATTTAAGTTTAAGTCCTTCTATATCAGCATCTGGATGTTCATAGAAAAGCCACATACCCTTTGCTGCATCTATTGGACTTCCTCCTCCGAAGTGCTATAATTACATCAGGATTAAATTTATTCATTACCTCTACTCCATTTTTGATTGTATCAAATGAAGGATCTGGTTCTACATCTGAAAATATTTCAGAGTGTACATATTGATTTCTTTTTCTTAAATGATATAATATTTTATCTACATATCCGAGTTTTACCATAGATTCATCAGTAACAATAAATGCTCTAGTAATATTAGGCATTTTTTCTAGATATTCAATCGAGCCCGCTTCAAAATATATCTTCTCAGGGATTTTAAACCACTGCATATTTACTCTTCTTTTTGCAACCCTTTTAATATTTATAAGATTTACAGAAGAAACATTTGCTGTTGTTGAATTTCCTCCAAATGTGCCACAACCAAGTGTTAATGATGGCATATTTGTATTATATATATCCCCTATTGCTCCGTGAGTAGATGGTGAATTTACTATAATTCTTCCAACCTTTACTCTATTTGAAAACTCGTCAATTACCTCCTGATTTTCAGAATGAATTACAGCAGAATGTCCAAGACCACCATACTCTATTAGTTTCTCTGCAAGGTCTATTGCTCTATCTGAGCTAGAAGCAGTATAGTATGCAAGTACTGGACTAAGTTTTTCTTGTGAAAATGGATATCCATCTCCTACTCCTGTTTGTGAAACTACCAATACCTTTGTATCTTTTGGTACTTCGAATCCTGCATTTTTAGCTATATTGTATGGACTTTGGCCTGCTATTTCTGATTTTAAATCTCCTTCTACAAACATGCTTATTTCTAGTTTTTTTGTTTCTTCTTTATTTAGAAAATAGCATCCAGCTTCTTTCATAAGTTTTTCAAATTCTTTTGCAATCTCTTTATCAACTATTACTGCTTGTTCTGATGCACAAATCATTCCATTATCAAAAGATTTAGATAATACTAAATCTGTAACTGCTGTTTTAAGTTTTGCTGTTTTATCTATATAGCAAGGAACATTTCCGAGGTCCTACACCTAGTGCTGGTTTTCCACAAGAATATGCAGATTTAACCATTCCTGTTCCACCTGTTGCAAGTATAAGATTAACATCTGGATGATTCATTAAAGCTCTTGTCGCATAAACTGATGGCTCTTCTATCCATAATATACAATCTTCTGGTGCACCAGCTTCGATTGCAGCATCTCTTAAAATTTTTGCTGTTTCTACACTGCATTTTTGAGCTGATGGGTGAAAACCAAATATTATAACATTTCTTGTTTTGGCTGAAATTAATGATTTGAACATTGTTGTAGATGTAGGATTAGTAACTGGTGTAACTCCTGCAATTATTCCAATAGGCTCTGCAATTTCTTCGTATCCTTCTTCTACATTATCTCTTATGACTCCAACTGTTTTATCATATTTGATACTATGATATACATATTCAGAAGCAAACATATTCTTTGTGATTTTATCTTCATATATTCCTCTTTTGGTTTCTTCTACTGCCATTTTGGCAAGTTTCATATGATTTTCTAGTCCCGCCATTGCCATTTTCTTTACTATATTATCTATTGTCTCTTGATCTAATTCCATATATTTTTCAGATGCAATTTTTGCCCTTTTTATTAAGTCATCTATCATCTTATCAATTCTTGCTTGTTCCTCTTTACTTATTTCTTTTGCCATTTTCTTTCGTTCCTCCTTTGTTTTAGTATATGAAATTTTTAAATATTAATACACTTTTTGCCACTTTAATTATACATCTATAATTTATTTATAGCAATAAAAAAAATTAAAAATTTTTAAAGCAAAACAAAAGAGCAGTATTCTTTTATACCGCTCTTCATATATTTCAATTTATATTTAATTCTTCCTTTATTCTTTTATATTCTATTTTTTGTATTTCTTCAACTGCAATAGATACCTTTTCTACTATATCTTTTCCACCATTTTCAAGAAGGCTACTAAATTTATTTTTTATAAATTCATCTATTTTATCTATCTCTTCTTTTGTAAGTTCACCTTGATCTTCGGTCATTTCTTTATCGTATTTGCATCTATATGTTAATCTACCAAAATCTAATATAGCATCTTTGCACAAATCATAATTTTCTCTTAAAAATAACGAATTTTTTTGAATTATAGAATCTAATTCTTTAATATGTTTTTTTCTTTCCTTTTCAGTGAGTTCCCTCATATTTAATAATGCAAATTTGTATGTAATATGTTGTGCAATATTTCTCAATTGATTTTTTTCTTCTCTTGGCAGATTAGTCATATCATTTTTCTGAACAGAATAATAGGCTGATTGTTCAGAAATATATCCTTCCTTAGAACATACTCTTATTTCTATTGGTACTTCCATTGCATTTGTAATTAATTTTTCTTTTGCAAATACATTGTAACCTAATGGTGGAACCCATTTTATATATACAAGTGGAGAATATATATACTTTTCATCAACAAAATCAATATATTCTGCATTTGATAATTTTTCTTTTAAATAATCTATTATTGGATAAATTTCTTTTTCATTATTTGTTATAAATGATATTCCAACATAATCATGTACATCTTCTAGCTTTTTATTATTAATTCTATATGTTCTAATTGCCGAATTAGAGTCTTTTATCCTCTCTCTATATTTATATATACTCCTTTTCTTTGCTTCTTGCCTCATAGTTTCTAAAAATTTTTCTACTTCATCACTTGAATGCAACAATTCTAAGAACTTTTCTATTTCTTTTTCTTCTTCATTTTCTGCTACTACGTTTAAATTCATTTTGGTTTTCATATGGACATTCCCCCTCTTAATTTAATATCATAGTTAGCTAAAATTTTGATTTAAACACTAGGTAAATTTCTATACATCTCAAGATTGTATAAATTATTGTTTTCAAGACTATTAATTATATTTTCTACTACTGGATAACTTCTAAATTCTTCTCTATCCATATTTTTAATTTCTTCAATACTTAACCATTTTGTTTCTAATATTTCATCAGTATTATATTTAAAGCCTTCTTCAACTAATTCAGCTAAAAAATGCATTAACATTACTCCATCATTATCATTATGAACAAATATTGGAAAAGCTTTTTTTAATTCTACTTTATATCCTGTTTCTTCAAGTGTCTCTCTTATTGCTCCCTCGAATACAGTTTCATTTTCTTTTAAATGTCCTGCTGGAAATGATAGCTTTCCATAGCATTTCTTCTTAGATTCTCTTACCATTAATATTTTATTATCTTTTAAAATAGCACATCCAACAATAATCTCCATATCGATTCCCCTTTTTATATAAATTTTGCTCTTATCTTTCAGTTCCATTATCTTTATCTAAAAAACTTTTTTCAGCAAATCTTTCTCGCCTATTTATTTCTATTGGAAATAGCTTTCCATCTATAATCATCCCTTGAACTCCGAAAAGATGTCAATCCATCATGCTTTAAAGCAGATTCTTTACTATACATTGGAAATACTATTTCGTCTAATAGCATTTCTTTAATTGATGGTGGCATTGGTGAATATGTCTTAGGAATTTTTCCTTTTATGTATTCTGCACTATATCCTATGTTAAGCAAATGTTGCAATCTTCTTCTCGCTGATTGTAAATAATCATTATTTGATATTATATATTGCCTATATTTATTCATATTATTAGGAGTTACAAATAATACATCTTCCCAGTCTATACTCCATAATTCATGATTTTCTTTGCCTTTGGTAATAAAACCCATATCAAATCCCTTGCCAAGAAAATCAACATATACTTTGTGTCCCATTTCAAAATATACATTAAAGGCACCATCTGTTTTTACCTTTTCTTGTGTTCCTTCTTCTGTGTCTAAGATAAGAACTACTCCTTTGGGATTACTTTGCTTTACCCTGAATATATAATCTTTTACACCAGATTTTCTTACAAAATTTCCTTCTACTCCGCAATGTAGGTGAATCTCCTACTTTTGCATCAGCCCTACAAGAAAATATTTCAGGTAGTTTGTCCTCTATTTTTTCAAATTCTTCATAACTATCTAATACAAATAAATTCTTAGTCCTACTAATATCAGGTAACCAATTACTTAATAGAACTGTTCCATATGCTTTTCCATACTGACTTATATATTTTTTATCACTTGGATTGTTCATTTCATATAACATATCATTCTCCTAACAATTTCATTATATCTATGCTTAACTTGTTTGTCAATTTATACTTCTTTATTTTTACATGTTTGTTAATATTTTACATTCTATATTATAAATATATGCTAGTTAAAAAATTTTTATGATAAAATTTTTTGATATTTTTTAATTATTAATACAATAAAAAAACCTCCCTAATGGGAGGAAAATTTTATTCTTATTGATTATTTTTAATATATTCTACAACGTCGTTCACAGTAACTATTTTTTCAGCATCTGCGTCTGGAATTTCCATATCAAATTCTTCTTCTAAAGCCATTATTAATTCAACTATATCTAAAGAATCAGCTCCTAGATCATCTATGAAAGATGCCTCAGATGTTACTGAACTTTCTGTAACTCCAAGTTGCTCAACGATTATGTCCTTAACTTTATTAAAAATTTCTTCTGTGTTCATATCTATATACCCTCCTTATATTTAACATTAACTTTGTTACACTAACAATATTATATATTATCTAATTTGTCAAGTCTTTTTTAGTGAATTTTTCAAATTCTTCTTTCATCTTTTCAACTGCCTTATTCTCAACGAATTCTTCTGCTTGTTTTATTGTAAAATAAAATAAATATTCATCCGAACTTCCATGAGCCTTTACAACAGGTTTCTTTACCCCTAAGAATAATGCTCCGCCATATTCTTTATAATCCATAGATTTAGCAACCCTTTTAATCGCTGGAAGGCAAGGCACTGCTGCAATCATTGATAATATATTTTTCTTTATACTTTCTGTTAATGATCTCTTTACAAATTTTCCAAGTCCTTCAATAGCTTTTAAAAATACATTTCCTGTAAATCCATCTGTAACAAGTGCATGTATATTTCCTGAAAAAGCATCTCTTCCCTCAACATTTCCTACAAAATTTATATCTAATTCTTCTGCTTTTTCTTTTAACAATCTATAACTTTCTTTGGTTAAATCATTTCCTTTTGTTTCCTCTGTTCCTATATTTAAAAGTCCTATTGCTGGTCTTTCTATTTTATATGTATTTTTTAGATATATACTAGACATTTGAGCAAATTGAAGTAAGTTTATTGGCTTACAATTTGTATTTGAGCCTGCATCTATTAATAAAAGTCTACTTTTATATGCAGGAAGTATTCCGAGCGAGTGCCGGCCTATCTATTCCCTTTATTCTTCCTACTATAAGTGTTGCACCGAGTAAGCAAAGCTCCTGAATTTCCAGCTGATATAAATACATCACCTTTGCCTTCTTTTAGCATATTAAATCCAACAACCATAGAAGAATCTTTTTTATGCTTTATTGCAACTGTTGGAATATCTTCCATTTCTATCGTTTCTGTTGTGTTATGTATTTCTATATTTTCTGCAAGTTCCTTAATATTATCTTTTTTGTAAAATTCTTTTACCTTTTGCTTTATTATTTCTTCATTTCCAATTAAGCATATAGTAGCTTTTACCTCTTTTGCTGCCCTTATAGCACCTTTAATTACCGCATCTGGTGCATTGTCTCCTCCCATTGCATCTACTAGTATTATCATAATTTAAGTTTCCCTCACTTTATTATAGTTATATTTAATTCCTTTTAATTTTATTATTAATTCTTAAAAAAAGCAATATATTTTATAAATTTTATAAAGGTTATTAAGTAAAACTAAGATAGGATAGTTAATCAAACTATCCTATCTTAATTTTATTTGGGCTCTTTAGCGTTTTTACTATTTCCCCACACAAATGATTGAGAGTACCATAATTGCAAACAACAGCAATGATAAAATAAGTTTGGTATGCCTATTCTCTTTCATTGTTTTGAGCCTCCTTTTCTAATATTTACCTCAAACTAGAGGCGATTCAATTTTATTGTATCACATTATTATGTTGTTTTCAATTATATTGTTTCTGTTATGTCATGTATTTCTATATTGTCCGCAAGTAACTTAATATTATCTTTTTTATAAAATTCATTTACCTTTTAATTTATCATTAATTCTTAAAAAAGCAATATATTATATATTATATATGATTTATTTTTTAAGTAAATGGGGATAGCTAAAATCGCTATCCCCTTCTGTTTCTAACCTTTCCTCTACTATTTTTGCTACTTTTTCCAGATATTTTTGGACATCATTGGATGTTATTGTTTTCTTGGATACGAACTCTTCATATACATCATTAATATCCCAATAGAACTGTTCTTCAATAATTCCTGCACCCCAACTCATATCAATTAGGTTTTTCTGTATCTGAATCATGTATCCTGTGATAAATGTATCCCCATCTGGTATCTCCTCGTATAAATCCTCGTCTGATAATCCAGTCAGTCCATTTAGATATTTATTAAACTCCTGCACCTTTTGGATAGAAAATTCTGCTATCATTTCATCTTCTTTGTTTCCGAGTTCTTCATACTCTTTGTTAGGAATTTCCCCTAACAAAATGCCGTAGTCGGCAATAGCTCTTTTAATCCCTAGCGCAATGCCTTTTCTAAATGAGGCATCATAATCTTCGGCAGATTTTTCCCCAAATGCAATGATGACTGAAAATACCATCACTACCAAGAGTAGCACTGCAAGTATGTTTCTGGTTTTCCGTGTCCCTTTCATTATTAGGGGACCTCCTTTTTGATATTTACCTCAAACTAGAGGCAGTTAAATTTTATTATATCACATTATTATGTTATTTTCAATAGTTTATGCAAGCAAAAGATTCTAAAAAATCTAAAATTACCAATACCTGAGTTTATGCTAGATGCTATAAATTATAACAATAAAAGAGACCTTTAAGGTCTCTTTTACTTAGATTAATTTATATATTATTCCATTATTTCTGAAACGATTCCTGATCCAACTGTTCTTCCACCTTCACGAATAGCGAATCTTAATCCTTTTTCGATAGCTATTGGAGTAATTAATTCTATTGTCATTGTTACATTATCTCCTGGCATAACCATTTCTGTTCCTTCTGGTAAGTCAATAACACCTGTAACATCAGTTGTTCTGAAATAGAATTGTGGTCTATATCCATTGAAGAATGGAGTATGTCTTCCACCTTCTTCTTTTGTTAGGATATATACTTCTGATTTGAATTTTGTATGTGGATGAATTGATCCAGGTACAGCTAAAACTTGACCTCTTTCGATATCTTTTCTATCGATACCTCTTAATAGAACACCGATATTATCTCCAGCTTCTGCTTGGTCTAATAGTTTTCTGAACATTTCTACACCTGTTACAACTGTCTTTTTCTTTTCTGTAGAAAGTCCTACTATTTCAACTTCGTCTCCAACTTTTACTGTTCCTCTTTCTACTCTACCTGTTGCAACTGTTCCTCTACCTGTAATTGTGAATACGTCTTCAACTGGCATTAAGAATGGTTGGTCTGTTGGTCTGTCTGGTGTTGGTATATAATTATCAACAGCATCTAATAATTCCCAAATACATTTATATTCTGGTGCATTTGGATCTGTAGATGTTGACTCTAATACGTTTAGAGAAGATCCTTTTATTATTGGAATCTCGTCTCCTGGGAAATCATAGCTTGTAAGTAAGTCTCTAACTTCCATTTCAACTAATTCTAGTAATTCTGGATCATCAACTTGATCACATTTGTTTAAATATACAACTATATATTTAACACCAACTTGTCTAGCAAGTAATATATGCTCTCTTGTTTGAGGCATTGGTCCATCTGCTGCTGATACTACAAGTATTGCTCCATCCATTTGAGCTGCACCTGTAATCATGTTCTTTACGTAGTCAGCATGTCCTGGACAGTCTACGTGTGCATAGTGTCTCTTTTCTGTTTCATATTCAACGTGTGCTGTATTAATTGTGATTCCTCTTGCCTTTTCCTCTGGTGCTCCATCGATTTGATCATAAGCTGTATATTGTGCTTGACCTTTTAAGCCTAGTACTTTTGTTATAGCAGCTGTTGTTGTTGTTTTTCCGTGGTCAACATGGCCGATTGTACCAATGTTAACGTGTGGTTTTGTTCTTTCAAATTTTGCTTTTGCCATTTTAAAAATCCTCCTTTAAATTTCGTCAATTTAATTTGACTTTTTGTTTTATTTTTTAAATTTAATGACTAAATTTCTAACACTTGCATTTTATAACACTTTTGTAAAAAATGCAAGTGTTATTTAATATTTTCTAATTCAAACTGGAATTATTGTTTGAATTATTCTTCCTTTTTAGCTCTTGATGCAACTATTGTATCAAGTATAGATTTTGGAACTTCTTCGTAATGGCTTGGTTCCATAGCATAAGTTCCTCTACCTTGTGTTTTTGAACGTAAATCTGTTGCATAACCAAACATTTCTGAAAGTGGAATAAATCCTCTTATTATTTGGTTTCCTGCTCTTGATTCCATTCCTTCCATTCTACCACGTCTAGAGTTAATATCTCCAATAACATCTCCCATGTATTCTTCTGGAACTGTTACTTCAACTCTCATTATAGGTTCTAGGATTACTGATCCACCTTGTTTAGCTCCCTCTTTGAAAGCCATAGATCCAGCAATTTTGAATGCCATTTCTGAAGAGTCGACTTCATGGTAAGAACCATCAACTAATGTTGCTTTAAAGTCGATAACTGGATATCCAGCAAGTACACCAGACTCAGCTGCTTCTCTAATTCCTTCCTCAACTGGTTTAACGTATTCTTTTGGAACAACACCACCTACGATTTTGCTTTCAAATTCAATACCTTTACCTGGCTCTAATGGTTCCATTTCTATCCAAACATGACCATATTGTCCACGTCCACCAGATTGACGAATAAATTTTCCTTCAACTCTAACTGGTTTTCTAATTGTCTCTTTGTATGCAACTTGTGGTTTACCTACGTTACATTCAACTTTAAATTCTCTCTTTAATCTGTCTACAATTATATCTAGGTGTAACTCACCCATACCTGCTATAATTGTTTGACCTGTTTCATGATCTGTATATGTTTTAAATGTTGGATCCTCTTCTGCAAGTTTTGCTAATGCTATAGCCATTTTCTCTTGTGCAACTTTATCCTTAGGCTCTATAGCTATATCAATAACTGGCTCTGGGAATTCCATAGATTCAAGTATAACTGGATGATTTGGATCACACAAAGTGTCTCCTGTTGTTACCTCTTTTAATCCAACTGCTGCAACGATATCACCAGCAAATATTTTGTCAATATCTTCTCTGTGATTTGCATGCATTTGAAGTAATCTACCAATTCTTTCTCTTTTATCTTTATTTGCATTTAAAACTGTTGATCCTGAATCTAATGTTCCTGAATATACTCTTAAGAAACAAAGTTTTCCAACGAATGGGTCTGTTGCAATTTTGAATGCTAATGCTGCGAAAGGTTCTTCATCTGAAGGCTTTCTATCTGTTTCTTCTCCATCAAGATTTTTTCCTTTTATAGCAGGAATATCTAATGGTGATGGCATATAGTCTACAATAGCATTTAATAACTCTTGAACACCTTTGTTTTTGTATGAAGATCCACAGCAAACAGTAACTAATTTATTTGCAAGTGTTCCTTTACGAAGACCAAGTTTAATTTCGTCTTCTGTAAGTTCTTCTCCTTCTAGGTATTTCATCATTAAGTCATCATCTTGTTCTGCTGCAGCCTCTATCATTTTTGCTCTATATTCTTCTGCCTTAGCTTTTAAATCTTCTGGTATATCAGTAACTTCAATATCTTTTCCTAAATCGTCTTTATGGATAAATGCTTTCATTTTTATCAAATCAACTATACCTTTGAAAGTGTCTTCTGCACCAATAGGTAATTGAATTGGAATAGCATTTGCATTTAATCTAGTTTTCATTTGCTCTACGCAATTATAGAAATCAGCTCCTGTTATATCCATTTTATTAACATAAGCCATTCTTGGAACTTGATATTTATCAGCTTGACGCCAAACTGTTTCTGATTGTGGTTGAACTCCACCTTTAGCACAAAATACAGTAACTGAACCATCAAGTACTCTTAAAGATCTTTCTACCTCAACTGTAAAGTCAACGTGACCTGGAGTATCAATTATATTGATTCTATGGTTTAACCAGAAACAAGTAGTTGCAGCAGATGTTATTGTTATACCTCTTTCTTGCTCTTGAACCATCCAGTCCATAGTTGCTTCACCTTCATGAACTTCTCCTATTTTATGAGTTTTTCCTGTATAAAAAAGAATTCTTTCAGTAGTTGTAGTTTTTCCTGCATCAATATGTGCCATTATTCCTATATTTCTTGTTTTTTCTAATGAATATTTTCTCTCTGACACTTTATTTTTTCCTCCTTATAAAAATTAAATGAAAAACTTTGCATTTAATTTTAGTTTTGTTCTTTTTATTTGTTTATTACCACTTATAGTGTGCGAAAGCCTTATTAGCTTCTGCCATTCTATGTGTATCTTCTTTCTTCTTGAATGCTCCACCATTTCCGTTAATAGCATCAATTATTTCACCAGCTAATTTTTCAGACATAGTTTTTTCATGTCTTTTTCTTGCATAAATAACAAGCCATCTTAAACCTAAAGTTTGTCTTCTTTCTGGTCTAATTTCTAGTGGTACTTGGTATGTTGCACCACCAACACGTCTAGCTTTTACCTCAAGGACTGGCATAATATTGTCTAATGCTGATTCAAAAACTTCTAGTGGATCTTTTTGCTCTTTTTCTTTTATGATATCAAATGCATCATAAACTATTTTTTGAGCTACAGATTTTTTACCATCTAGCATTATATTGTTAATTAATTTTGTAACAACTTTGCTATTATATATTGGATCTGGTAAAACATCTCTTTTTGCTATATATCCTTTTCTTGGCACTATTCTTCACTCCTTTTCTATATGTTAGAGAAATTTTCTCTAAGCAAATTTTCGCAGATATTTATATAAATATCTAAAGTTACTCGGAAAATTAAATTCCCCGTCAGTGCTATATAAATCTATCCTAAATTTAAGTACCTCTTAAATTGTAGTAAGTATTATTAGCACCTTTTAAAATTTTGGTAGATTTACTCCTATCAGTAGATTCTACTAAAATTTCTAAATTCAAAAAAGAATTAGTATATTACTAGGCGCTCAAGGTAAAATACCGGAGGCGTACTTTTTGTACGTCGAGGATTTTTTACCGAAGAGCAACGACGTAAGATGCTGATTATTTTTTGAATTTATTACTTTTTAGGTTTCTTAGCTCCATATTTAGAACGACCTTGCATTCTGTCTTTTACACCAGCAGTATCAAGTGTTCCTCTTATAATATGGTATCTAACACCTGGTAAGTCTTTTACTCTTCCACCTCTTATCAAAACAACACTATGCTCTTGTAAGTTGTGTCCTATTCCTGGTATATAAGATGTAACCTCATATCCGTTTGAAAGTCTAACTCTGGCAACTTTTCTCAAAGCTGAGTTTGGCTTCTTTGGAGTAACTGTTTTTACTACTGTACAAACACCTCTCTTTTGTGGAGATCTGTTGTCAGTTGTTGTGTTCTTTTTAGAGTTAAATCCGTGTTGTAAAGCAGGTGCAGTTGATTTAGCCTTAGAAGATTGTCTTCCTTTTCTTACTAATTGGTTAATTGTTGGCACTTAAATTTCACCTCCGTTTTTTTAAATTTTACATTTTAGATTATTGTCAAAATAACAATAAAATATAACGTTGATTTTTATTTTAAATCAACGTTATATATTTTATCATTTTTATAGCAGAAAGTCAACGTTTTTGCTCTATTTTCTGCAAAATATATGTCTTAAATTTTATTATTATAATTAACTAAATAATTATTTTAAAGTTCCCATTATTTTGTTTATTATTTTCATAAACCAGTTGTCACTTTCTTCCTCTTCTTCTATCTCTTCTGAGCTTGTTTCTACATGGTCACTTTTAGGAAGTGTAACATATACTATCTGCTCTGTTCCTAATTTTTTCATTCCAAGTTTTTCTTCAGCTTGTTTTTCTATATCGCTTAAATTCAATGTACTTTCCATATTTGCTTGTAATTGTGCAATTTCTTTTTGGGTTGCTGCAAGAGATCCCTTTAAAGCTTGAAGATTCGAATAAGTTTTATCTATCATAGAATATCTGTAACTAATAGTAAATGCTATCGCAAAACCTACAACAATGTATAATATTATTTGTTTATGACTTATAGTGTTAGTATTAGTATTTACTTTTGATCTGTTTTGAGTATTTTTTTTGCTATTATTTCTTTTAGCAGAACTTTTTTTAGGATATTTCTTTTTGATCTGTTCATACTCAGGCTTTATTTTTCTTGGGCTTGTCTCATACTGATACTTACTACTGCCATAATATGCCATAGGTTTCACCTCCTTAGTTACTCTCTTTCAAAAATACGAAGTTTCGCACTTTTTGCTCTTGGGTTTTCTTTTATTTCTTCATCAGTTGGAATTATAGGCTTTCTAGTTATAATCTTTCCTAATTTTACTGCACCACATACACAATATGGTAAATCTTTTGGACAAGTACATTGTCCGAGATGCGTGTATAAATGCATTTTTTACAGCTCTATCCTCTAGTGAATGAAAAGTTATAATACATAGTCTTCCCTTTGGTTTTAAACAGTTGATTGCTTTTAGCACTGTCTTATATAGTGGATCTATTTCATTATTTACTGCAATTCTAATTGCTTGAAATGTCCTTTTTGCAGGATGTCCATCATTTGAAAATTTTGCTGGTATTGATTTTCTAATAATCTCTACAAGCTCTCCTGTATTTTCTATCTTTTTTTGTTTTCTATATATACAAATATTTCTCGCAATCCTTGATGCAAATCGTTCTTCACCATACTCTTTTATTATTCTATATAATTCTTCTTCTGGATATGAGTTTACAATTTCACTTGCAGTAAGCTCTTGCATCTGATCCATCCTCATATCAAGTTTGCTTTCGTCTTGTATATAACTAAAACCTCTTTCTTTATTGTCTAATTGATATGAAGATACTCCTAAATCTAGAAGTATACCGGTCTACTGCATCTATCTGCATTTCCTCTAATATTTCTTTTATCTCATCATGGTTTTTATGTACATACTTAATATTAGTATAATTGGATAGTCTATTTTTTGCTACATTTATAGCCTCAATATCTCTATCTATTCCTATTAAAAATCCAGTATTATCTAGTGCTTTTGCAATTTCTATGCTGTGACCTGCTCCTCCGGATTGTTCCATCAACATATATGTTATTTTTTTGAATATTTAGTCCATTTACTGTTTCTTCTAATAATACTGGCTTATGTTTGAATTCCAAATTATTCTCCTCACAATCACACACCCAGATTAATATAAAGCATTACAGTTGGTAAAATATTTGAAATACCAACTGTAACGTTTTTGCTTATGTATCTCTTTTGTTAATACTTTATATTTTTTTCTTTTGAATGGGGTTAGCTTTTGTAATTTTAAATTTTCATTTGTACTTTCTTATTCTTTTGTTTAATTCTTTTTTAAATTTTATCTTTTGTTATGCCATCTTTTGTAACTTCGTTATTTTATCTTTTATCTTTTGTTTACCTCAAATATTTTCTTTTGTAAAGCCATCTTTTGTTCATTTATATAAACTTTTGCAAGATTATATACCTAATAATTTGTCCATATTTTCTGCAATTTCATCAGCAGAAATATTTTCTCCAGTTTTGTTCCAGACTTCTCTATCCCAAATTTCAATTCTAGTTCCTACACCAATTATTACGATCTCTTTATCTAGCTTTGCATAAGAACGTAAATTGGATGGTATTAAGAATCTTCCTTGCTTATCAATCTCACACTCAATAGCACCTGACAAGAAAAATCTTACGAAGTCTCTGGCATTTTTGTTTGTAAGTGGAAGTGTTTTTAGTTTTTCTTCAAAGTTCAACCATTCGTTTTGTGAATACGCAAATAAGCATCCATCTAATCCTTTTGTCAAAATGAATTTCTCTCCTATGTCATCACGAAGTTTTGCTGGCATTATTACTCTTCCTTTTGCATCAACAGAATGCTCATATTCGCCTATAAACACTTGGTTTCACCCCCCAGTCACATCGTGGCACTTTCTTCCACTTATCTCCACTTCACTTAAATTTTAATATAACTTTTATTAAAATGCAATACTTTTTTTAAAATTTTTAAAATTTTTTTAATTTATTTTTATTGCAAAAAAATAAACAGTACTTAATACGTACTGCTTGATAATTTGATATAAATAAAAAAATTTGGCGACGACCTATTTTCCCAGCAAAGAAATTCGCAAGTATCTTCGGCACATAAGGCTTGACTTCTGTGTTCGGCATGGGAACAGGTATTACCCTTATGTAATAGTCACCAAAAAAATTTTGTGTATTTTGTAATTATAAAAATAAACGAGTATTGCTAGGAAAGTGAGATTAAAATACCGGAAATGTGCTTTTTGCACATTGAGGATTTTTAATCGAAACTTGACAACGCAAGACGATGTTTATTTTTATAATTTAAGTACACTGAAAATTGCATAGATAATTGTGTATATTGAACTTTAAACCTAAAATTGTGGTTAAGCCCTCGATATATTAGTATTGGTCAGCTCAATGTATTACTACACTTACACCTCCAACCTATCAACCATGTAGTCTCCATGGTATCTTACCAGCCTACGCTGTGGGATATCTTATCTTAGGGTGGGCTTCACACTTAGATGCTTTCAGCGTTTATCCCATCCATACTTAGCTACTCAGCCATGCCACTGGTGTGACAACTGATAAACCATCGGTATGTCCATCCTGGTCCTCTCGTACTAAGGACAGCTCCCTTCAAATATCCTCCGCCTGCGACAGATAAGGACCGAACTGTCTCACGACGTTCTGAACCCAGCTCGCGTACCGCTTTAATGGGCGAACAG
>CANREW010000001.1 GCA_947629765.1 uncultured Clostridia bacterium | reverse complement strand
GATTTTTTTGTTACTCTGTGCAAAACTATAAGTTTTTTGTTTCCCCCAGCATAGCTGGGGGTTTTCTCTAAAGTTAAAAAAATAAAGGGGCAATTATAATTTTGCCTCTTTATTTTTTAAAAAACAAAAAGGATTAATGATTTATTTTTTATATTTCTATTGAAAATCAATAATTAATTATATATAATATTCAGTGATAGAATAGGAGGAAACACATAGATGAAAATAGGATTTTATGCAGGTAGTTTTGATCCATTTACAAATGGTCATTTGCATGTAATTACTGAATCTGCTAAATTATTTGATAAAGTAATAGTTGGAATTGGTATTCATCCGACTAAAAAACGTAGATTTAATCAAACACTTATGCAAAAAGCAATGGAAGAAGTTCTAGCTAGAAATAATCTTGATAATGTTACTGTTATTTCTTATGAGAATCTATCTATTGATGTTGCTAAGAAATATAATGCAACATTTTTAGTTAGAGGTATAAGAAACGGTATGGACTATGAATATGAAGAAAATATGGCATCAATAAATGAAGAACTATCTGGAATAGATACAGTATATATTAGAGCAGGTAATTTAGGAAATATAAGTTCTAGTATGGTTATGGAATTACTTAGATATGGAAAAGATGTTTCTAAATATCTTCCTAAGGAGATCTTAGAATTAGTAAAGAATCAAAAATAGTGAAGATATGTTTTTTGACAATTAACATAAAAAATGATATAATAAAACTAGTACAAATGCTGATAAAATATGCTAGGAGGGAATATAATGCAAACAAGATCAGCAGTTATAACAGAAGTGGATGTCAATTATCAACAAGGATGGGAAAGAAAGGTGTGGATGCAACTCAATTGTGGGGCAACATTCCCCATTCACCATGTGTTTTTTGTAGATTATTTGACAGATGCAACGAGAATAAACGAAATTATGAAATTTGCAAAAGTGAAGAAAGTGGAAGATCTTGTAGGAAAAAAAGTCAGGGTCGTCGTAGAACAAGTAGGAGTTTATACTAGACCCATCGCTATCGGCTCGGAAAAGAAAAACAGGTTCATTGATTTGTCTGGTGGCGAATTCCCGGTATCAGAGCGTAGAGTTTTCATACGCCATAAACTAGCAAAAAAACTAAGGAAGTTTACTAACAACCTTAAAATTCAAAAGGAATAAGCTTTTGCTTATTCCTTTTGAATTTTTATATATTTAAAAATAAACTATTTTTAAATTACCTCTTTATTTTTTTTTTAATATTAGATATAATTAAAAAAACAAAATAAATAAAAAAATAATTATGTATTTATTGTTATTTTTCTTAGGGCAAACGAAGGGAATGATTTTAATATATGAATTTACCAAATAAATTAACAGTTATTAGAATTATACTTGTGCCAATTATGGTAATAATACCATTTATAGGGATACAAGGAGAAATATTGGGGATACCAATATCATTTCTATTGATGAATTTAATATTTATTGTAGCATCAATTACAGATAAACTTGATGGATATCTAGCACGTTCAAGAAATGAGGTAACAAACTTTGGAAAGTTTCTAGATCCAATAGCTGATAAAATATTAGTTCTTTCTGCAATGCTTATACTTGTTGAAGCAGGAAATTTACCTGCATGGATACCAATAATCGTATTAACTCGTGAATTTGTTGTATCTGCATATAGACTAATTGCAGTAGAACAAGGCGGAAAAGTAATTGCTGCATCAAAATGGGGAAAATTAAAAACAGTAACTCAAATGACAGCTATAATACTTGCGTTTATAAATATAAATGGAACTAATGTATTTTTTGGATTTTTAAATAATAATATGCAACCAATAGAATTAGTCATTAATGTAATAACATCATTTATGATGCTTATATCAGTAATTGCGGCAATATTCTCAGGATGGGATTATATAAAAGGCGGAAAAGATTTATTAAGTGATAAATAATAAAAAATAGTCCGCCAAACTCGAAAGGGGATTTTATATTTATTATAAATTGAACCCACGCGGGAGACGCCTTAGAAGTAATTCGGGGGACTTCAATTTTTTCTAAATATAAAACTCCTGCGTTTGGCTACTTTAAATTAATAATTAAATTATAAATTAATTATATTACAAAAGTATGGCTTTTGAAAGGAATGATTTTAACAATGGATAAAGAAACAGCAAAGAAAAGAATATTAGAACTAAGAGAAAAAACACAGTATTATGCAAATAAATATTATGACGATGACGCACCAGAAATATCAGACTTTGAGTATGATATGCTAATGGTTGAACTTAGAAACTTAGAAAATGAGTTTCCAGATTTAATAGATAAAGATTCATTAACTCAAAAAGTTGGAGGACACGTAAAAGAAGGATTTGAAAAAGTAGAACATGAAGTGCCTCTTCAAAGTTTGCAAGATGTTTTTTCAGTAGAAGATCTAAGACTTTTTGATACAAGAGTTAGAAAAGAAACTAACACAGAAGAAATGGTATACTCAGTAGAGGCAAAAATAGATGGACTATCTGTTGCACTTGAATACAAAAATGGAGAATTTGTAAGAGGTGCAACTCGTGGAAATGGTCAAATAGGAGAAGATGTTACAGAAAATTTAAAAACAGTAAAAAATATACCTAAAAAGTTAAAAGAAAATATAGATATAATTGTTCGTGGGGAAGTCTTTATTTCAAAAGCAGATTTTGAAAAAATGAACGAAGAACAAGAAATACTAGAAGAAAAGACCTTTGCAAATGCAAGAAATGCAGCTGCTGGTTCTTTAAGACAACTAGATAGTAAAAAAACTGCAAAAAGACCATTAGACATATATATTTTCAACGTACAAAAATTAGAAAATAACCCATTTAACTCTCATTATGATCAGCTTGTATATTTAGAGAGTTTGGGCTTTAATGTTGAGCCTATCAAAAAGAAATGCAATGGAATAGAAGAAGCTATAAAAGAAATAAAAAGAATAGGAGACATACGTGAAGATTTGACATTTGGAACTGATGGCGCTGTTATTAAAGTTGATAATCTAGATTTAAGAGAAGAATTAGGAACAAACTTTAAAACACCAAGATGGGCTATTGCATATAAATACCCACCTGAAAGAAAAGAAACTATATTAAAAGATATTGTATGTCAAGTGGGAAGAACAGGAGCAATTACACCAATGGCAATACTTGAACCAATCAGACTTGCTGGCTCTACAATTTCTAAAACTACACTTCATAATGAAGATTTCATAATTGATAAAGATTTAAAAATAGGAGACCATATAATAATACAAAAAGCAGGGGATGTTATACCAGAAGTAGTAGAAGTAATAAAGGAAAAAAGGACAGGAGAAGAAAAAGAATTTAAAATGCCTGATACTTGTCCTGTGTGTGGTGCACCTGCAATAAGGGAAAATGGAGAGGCAATAAAAAGATGTATTGGAATTGAGTGCCCCGCTAGAAAACTTAGAAATATAGTACATTTTGCATCAAAGGCAGGAATGGATATAGACGGTCTTGGATATGCAATCATTGAACAATTAGTCCAAAAGAATTTATTAAACAGTATTGCAGATATATATTATTTGAAAAAAGAAGATATCGCATCACTAAAAAAGAATGGAGATAAATTTGCAACTAATTTGATAAATGCAATAAATGAAAGCAAAAATAATAATTTAGACAAACTAATAAGTGCTCTTGGAATAAGACATGTTGGAACAAAATCAGCAAGGATTCTTGCAAAAGAATATGGAACTATGGAAAAACTTATGAAAGCAAACAGTATAAATTTAAGCTTTATTGAAGATGTAGGAACAATAACTGCTAATAGCGTATGTGAGTTTTTTAGTCAAGAACAAACTATTGATTTAATACAAAAACTTAAAAGTGCTGGTGTAAATATGAAAGATAATAGTCGGAGAAGAAAATGATAATAGGTTTGCAGGAATGACATTTGTTTTAACAGGAACATTAGAAAAATATACAAGAGATCAGGCATCAGAGATAATAGAAAACTTTGGAGGAAAAACCTCTGGCTCTGTATCTAAAAAGACAACTTATGTTTTAGCAGGAGAAGAAGCAGGTAGCAAACTTACAAAGGCACAAGAGCTTGGAGTGACTATAATATCAGAATCTGAATTTGAAGAAATGATAAAAAGTTAAAAGATACATTGAGAAAGGATTAGCTATGGAAAATTATACTTTTGAACAATTTGAAGAAATTTTAGATCAAGGATATCAAGTATATTTTACTTATTTAAAAAATAGATATTTATTATTTAAAACTACTGAAAATTGTTATACACAAAAATTGATTTCAGTACGGACAAAAAAATCCACCAGCTAAAATGGCAATGGTTACTAAAAAATATATAAAAGAATTATATCCTTTTTTTGAAGATTTAGAATATAAATATGATAAGTTTGAAAAATAAAAATCATTCTGCAAATTATATTTGTGTATATTTAAGAGAGGATGATAATTTTATATGACTTTATTAGAAATAACATTAATTTCAATAGGATTAGCAATGGATGCTTTTGCTGTATCAATTTGCAAAGGATTATCTATAAAACATATAAACTGGAAAGTAATCTTTATCGTTGGACTATATTTTGGTATTTTTCAAGCAGGAATGCCACTCATTGGATATTTTTTAGGAAAAGGCTTTGAAACTTTTGTAACAAGGATAGACCATTGGATAGCATTTATATTACTTTCATTTATAGGTATAAATATGATAAAAGAGGCATTTAGCAAAGAAGAAAATAAGACAGGAGACGATTTAAGTTTTAAAACCATGCTAATACTAGCAATCGCAACAAGTATAGATGCTTTGGCCGTTGGAATAACTTTTGCATTTTTTGATGTAAATATTATACTTTCAGTAGCAATAATTGGTATCATAACTTTTATATTATCAGGTATAGGAGTAATATTAGGCAATAAGTTTGGAAGCAAATACGAAAAAAAGTCACAAATTTTAGGAGGAGTAATCCTAATTATAATTGGAATTAAGATATTGATTGAACATTTGATGTCATAAAATTTAAATATAAAAAATGGAGGAAAAAAGATGAACAAAACTAAAATATTAATTGCATTAATAGTTGTAGTAATAGTCACTGCCTTAACTATTATAGGATTTGGAGTATTTTCAAATAAAGCAGATCCAACAGGTTTAGTAACAGAGTATTTTTCATATCTAGCAAATGGGGAATATGAAAATATGTATGAACTAATAAGTGAAAGTTCAAAGCAAACTATAAGCAAGGATGATTTTGTAACAAGAAATAAAAATATCTATTCAGGAATAGATATGGCAAACTTAGAAGTAAGCAATATCCAAGATGGAGAAACCGAAGATGGAAATACAAAAGTTACATATGATACATCCATGGAGACTTCGGCGGGAAAAGTTTCTTTTTCAAATGAAATGACATTAATACAAGAAGATAAAGAATATAAAATTCTATGGAGTTCAAAGCTAATTTTCCCTAATTTAGGAAATGATGAAAAAATAAGAGTTTCATCAATATCAGCAAAAAGAGGAAGCATATATGATAGAAATGGTAAAGTCCTTGCAGGAGAAGGAGTTGTTTCTTCTGTTGGATTAGTTCCAGGTAAAATGAGTGAGAATAAACAAGACGATATTAAAAAATTAGCAGAATTACTTGATATAACAGAAGAAAAAATAAACTCAGCTTTAGGTGCAAGTTATGTAAAAGATGATACATTTGTTGAAATAAGCAAAGTATCAAAAAGTAATTATGAATTAAAAGATAAATTATTACAAATAAAAGGCGTAATGATTACAGATGCAAAAGCAAGAGTTTATGATTATGGAGAGCAAGCAGCACATTTGATAGGATATGTGCAAAATATAAGTGCTGATGAGCTTAAAGAAAATGCAGGAAAAGGCTATACAGAAAGTAGCATTATCGGAAAATCAGGGCTTGAAAAAGTATTTGAAGACAGGCTAAAAGGACAGGACGGTGTAGAAATCTACATAGTAGATAGTAATGGAAACAAAAGAAAAACAATAGCACAGCAAGATGTACAAAATGGAGAAGATATAAAGCTTACTATTGATATAGATCTTCAAAGTTATATATATGAACAATTTAAAAACGATAAAGGATGTGCAGCTTTGATAAATCCAAAGACAGGAGAAGTCTTAGCATTATGCAGTACTCCTTCTTATGATACGAATGATTATATTTTAGGTATGACTACAAATAAATGGAATACATTATCTGAAAGAGAAGATAAACCTTTATATAATAGATACCAAGCAACTTTTGCGCCAGGTTCATCTTTTAAACCGATTATAGGTGCAATAGCTCTTACTAACCGGATCTATCACTGCTGATGAGGACTTTGGAAAAAGTGGAACAAGTTGGCAAAAAGATTCAAGTTGGGGAACATATTATATAACGACACTTACGACTTATTCAGGAAGAGCAAATTTACAAAATGCATTAATATATTCTGACAATATATATTTTGCTAAAACAGCTTTAAAGATAGGAGCAAAAACACTTTCAAGCGAGTTAAATAGACTTGGTTTTAATAAGTCTATAGAATTTGCACAAGCAATGAGTGCATCACAATATGCAAATAATAATACCTTTGATAGCGAGATTGGACTTGCAGATACTGGATATGGACAAGGACAAGTTTTGGTAAATCCAATGCATGTAGCGTCTATTTATTCAGCTTTTGCAAATGAAGGAAATATGATTAAGCCATACATAGAATATAAAGGAGACGCTAAACCTGAATATTATATAGAAGGAGCTTTTTCTAAGGGAGCAGCAAATACTATAAAAGAAGATTTAATACAAGTTGTAGAAAATGCAAATGGAACAGCTCACTCAGCCAAAATAGATGGACTAAAACTTGCAGGAAAAACAGGAACAGCTGAGCTAAAAAATTCTAAGGACGAAAAGGGAACAGAGATAGGATGGTTTAACTGCTTTATAGCAGATGAAAATTCAAGTAAACAAGCTTTATTAATTAGTATGGTGGATGGAGTAGAAAATAAAGGTGGTAGCCATTATCTTTTACCAAAGGCAAAGGCAATATTTGAAAAAATAACAAAATAAATTATTGTTTTTAAGGGGATATCTAAGGAGGTTAAAAAGTGATAAAAAAATTGTTAAAACCATTAAAAGAATATAAAAAAGATGCAATATTAGCACCAATTTTTGTAGCACTAGAGACAATTATGGAAGTATTAATTCCATTTTTAATGGCATACTTAATTGATAATGGTATAGACAAGGGCAATATGTCCGAAATTTATAGGATAGGAGCATATTTGGCAATAGCATCAGTTGCATCATTAGTATTTGGAATTATCTCAGGAAGAATTGCATCAAAAGCATCAGCAGGATTTGGAAAAAATTTAAGAAAGAGCATTTATTATAATGTTCAAGATTTCTCTTTTTCAAACATAGATAAATTTTCAACAGCAAGTATTGTTACAAGACATACAACTGATGTAATGAATGTACAAATGGCTTTTCAAATGATTATAAGAACTGCAATAAAAAGCCCATTACTTTTAATATTTTCATTAATAATGTCATTTAGTGTAAGTGCAAAAATATCTTTAATATTTTTAGTAATGACGCCATTTCTAGCAGTTGGTCTATATTTAATTGCAACAAAGGCGCATCCACTATTTGAAAAAACTTTCAAGATATATGATGACTTAAATGAGAGAGTAGAGGAAAATGTAAGAGGAATAAGAGTTGTAAAATCTTATGTTACAGAGGATAAAGAAATAAAGAAATTCAATGAAACTTCTAATAGAATTTTTGTTAATTTTTCAAAAGCAGAAAAATTGGTAGCTTTAAATAGCCCATTAATGCAATTTACTGTTGATGTAGTTATAGTTTTAATCTCTTTAATCGGAGGACAATTAATAATAAATACATCATTAACAACAGGAGAATTAACAAGTATGATTTCTTATGCTATGCAAATGCTTATGTCTCTTATGATGCTTTCAATGGTACTTGTTATGATTATGATATCAAGAGCATCAGCAGAAAGAATAGTAGAGATTCTAGATGAAGAAAGTGATTTAAAAGACAATGATAACCCTGTATATGAAGTAAAAAACGGAGATATTTCATTTGAGAATGTAAGCTTTAGCTATGTAAATGATAAAAATAGGCTATGTTTAAAAGATGTAAATTTAAGTATAAAGACGGGAGAAACAATAGGAATAATAGGTGGAACAGGAAGTGCCAAAACAACACTTGTACAACTAATTCCAAGGTTATATGATGTAACAGAAGGATGCGTCAAAGTTGGAGGAATAGATGTAAGAGATTATGATATAAAAGCATTAAGAAATCAAGTTGCAATGGTATTACAAAAAAATGTATTATTTTCAGGAACTATAAAGGAAAATTTGCGTTGGGGAAATGAAAATGCAACAGATGAAGAATTAGTAGAGGCTTGTAAGAGAGCACAAGCTGACGAGTTCATAATGCAATTTCCAGACAAATATGATACATATATAGAACAAGGTGGAACTAATGTATCAGGAGGACAAAAACAAAGACTTTGTATAGCAAGGGCATTACTTAAAAAGCCAAAAATACTAATTCTAGACGATTCTACAAGTGCTGTTGATACAAAAACAGATAGCTTAATAAGAAAAGCATTTAAAGAAGAATTACCTAATACAACTAAGATTATAATTGCCCAAAGAGTTTCATCAGTAGAGGATGCAGATAAAATTATCATAATGGATAATGGAGAAATAAATGGATTTGGAACACATAAAGAATTATTAGAGAGCAATGAAATTTACAAAGATGTATATGAGTCACAAACGAAAGGAGGAAATACTGATGGAGAATAACAAACAAGGTACTCCTAGACCAAAATTAGATTTAAAAACTGCAAAAAGAGTTTTTGGATATATGACAAAAAGCAATAAAGTTTTTCTTGTAATAGTTGTAATATGTATCATTGTGAACACTATTGCAAACACAGCAGCATCTTTATATCTAGAAAATTTAATAGATAATTATATAACTCCATTAATAGGGCAAGAAAACCCAGTATTAGCACCTTTCTTTAAGGCAGTAGGAGTAATGGCTCTATTATATATTCTTGGGGTACTTACAATTTTTATTTATACCAGAGTAATGGTTAGAATATCGCAAGGAACTTTAAAAAAGATTCGTGATGATATGTTTGAAAAGATGCAAAGATTACCTATAAAATATTTTGATACACACACTCATGGAGATATTATGAGTCATTATACAAACGATGCAGATACGTTAAATCAAATGATTTCACAGAGCTTTCCACAATTATTAGCATCTATAATGACAATAGTTGTAGTATTTATTGCTATGGCTGTTTCAAATATTTATTTGACAATGACTGTAGTTGTTTCATTGTTTATAATGCTATTTATAACCAAAAAAATAGTAGGAAAAAGCTCTAAATATTTCATAAGACAACAACAAGCAGTTGGTAAAGTTAATGGATATATCGAGGAAATGATTAATGGTCAAAAAGTTGTAAAAGTTTTTTGCTATGAAGATAGGGCAAAGGCAAATTTTGATAAAATTAATGAAGACCTTTTTGAACAAGCATATAACGCAAATAAGTTTGCAAATATATTGATGCCAACATTAGTTGCATTAGGAAATTTGCAATATTCTTTAGTTGCAATAGTTGGAGGAATACTTGCTGTAAATGGAATTGGAAATATTTCAATAGGATTAATAGTTTCCTTCTTACAACTAAGTAAAACATTTACAAGACCAATAGGACAAATTTCTCAACAGATAAACTCTGTAATTATGGCATTAGCTGGAGGAAAGAGAATTTTTGAACTTATGGATGAAGAACCAGAACAAGATAATGGATATGTAACTTTGGTAAATGCAAAATATGAAAATGGAGTATTGACTGAAACAGATAAGAGAACAGGTATCTGGGCTTGGAAACATCCACATCATGATGGAAGATTAGAATATGTAGAACTAAAAGGACACATAGAATTAACTAATGTAGATTTTGGATATGAGCCAGATAAATTAGTACTTCACGATATAAGCCTATATGCAAAACCTGGTCAAAAGATAGCATTTGTTGGAGCAACAGGTGCTGGAAAAACTACTATAACAAATCTTTTGAATCGTTTTTATGACATTGAAGATGGAAAAATAAGGTATGATGGAATAAATATAAATAAGATTAGAAAAGATGATTTAAGACGTTCACTTGGAATGGTACTTCAAGATACAAATCTTTTCACAGGTACTATAAAGGATAATATAAAATACGGAAACGATAAAGCAACTGATGAAGAAGTTATAGAGGCTGCAAAACTTGCAAATGCACATGATTTTATTATGAGACTTCCAAATGGGTATGATACATTTTTATCAGGAGATGGAGCAAATCTTTCACAAGGACAGAGACAATTACTTTCAATAGCAAGGGCAGCATTAGATAACCCACCTGTTATGATACTAGATGAGGCAACATCAAGCATAGACACTAGAACAGAAAAAATAGTACAAGACGGAATGGATAAATTAATGGATGGAAGGACTGTATTTGTAATAGCACATAGACTTTCAACAGTTAGAAATTCAAAAGCAATAATTGTATTAGACCATGGTAAGATTATTGAAAGAGGAGATCATGACGAATTAATTGCACAAAAAGGAACATATTATCAATTATATACTGGTGCGTTTGAATTAGAATAAAAATTTATAATTTGCATTATTATAAAAAACAAGGTATAATTATATGTAAATTGCCAATGGCAAAATATATAGGAGGGTTAACCAATGGCAAAAAGAAGTAAAGCAAAAAGAAAAACAAAAAAGTCAACCCCTAAGTCGCCTTCTGTGTACGAAGTGTTAAGTACACCATATCCACCCAACGAGACAAGTTTCTGCGGAGAAAGAAACACCTTTAAATCCGCTGTTACACATCCTTGGGAGGAATATGAACTTAAACACAGGAAACTTTTTTAGCATAGGTGACAAAATAGAGTGCCCTAAAATATGGGCACTCTATTTGTCTATTTGTTTGCAAATTTTTGCTTTACTGTATCAATTTTTTGCTGTTCTACTGTATCTGTTTTATACCAACCTTTTTCAGCCATTAAATTGTATATTTTGTTTTGAATATCTAATGATGTATTTAAGGCATCTTTAAAAGCTGTATGAACTTCTGCTGTTGTTGACTCAATAGAGCCGTGAAGATACAAATCACAAACTCCTTTAATAACTAATAATTCTGATTCCATTAAATCTTTATCTTCCATTTACAAAACCTCCATTTCTTATTTAAAGTAATCCTAAAAATTTGTTAAACAATTCTGTATGTTTTTGTTCAAGTTCTGTCATATATTGAGATAATGCTGCATCTTGAAGTTGTGAAGCTGTATGCTTAGTGCAAGTTTTCATAAAGCACTCATGTCCTAATGCATCTTCAACATATAATAATTCTTTACCTGTCATAGTAAAACCTCCATTCTAAAAAGTAACTAACTTTTTACTTTAATCTAATATAGTGATTTCCTAAAATTTGAGAATTATACTATTTTTTTGAAATATCTTTATAATTCCTTGACAAGATTTTTTATATATGATAATCTAGTATCAAATACTAGATTAAAAGGAGAAAAAAACAGATATGAAAGATGAAACCTTTTTTGAATATCCAGTTTTTAATAATGTAAAACAGGTTATTGAGTATTCTGTAAAGAAATATCCAAACAATATTGCATTTAAGATAAAGGAGAAAAAAGACGATAAAATAAAATATATAGACATTACATATACAAAATTTTTAGAAGAAATAAACAATTTTGGAGCTGGTCTTTTTTCAATAGGATTAAAGAATAAAAGAATTGCCATACTTTCAAGTAATAGATATGAATGGGTTTTATCATATTGTTCAATGTTATTTGGCGGTATAGTTGCAGTTCCACTAGATAAAGCATTAACAGATATAGAAATTATAAATTCATTAGTTAGAAGTAAAGTAGATGCTGTAATATATGAATCAAAATATTCAGAAGTTGTAGATAAAGTAAAAAATGACGAAAAATCTAATTTAACTGAGCTTATATGCATTGATAAAATAAAAAATGCAAGATATTTAAGAGATATAGTTGAAATTGGAAAAAAAGAAATAGAATCAGGTAATAACATTTTTTTAAATTATAAGATTGATGATAAGGCACTAGCTACTCTTGTATTTACTTCGGGAACTACAAGTACCTCAAAAATTGTAATGCTTTCACAATATAATATTGCAAGAAATATATCAGATATGCAATTAGTAGAAGATTTTAGAAGTACAGATGTAAACCTTGCAGTTTTACCATTTCACCATACGTTTGGTTCAACAGGACAACTAATAATGTTAAGCTCTGGAATAACTACCACATTTCCTGATGGATTAAGATATATTGCTCAAAATTTAAAAGAATATCATATAACATTTTTTGTAGGAGTTCCAATATTAATTGAGACTATATATAAAAAGATAGAAGAAGGCATAGAAAAAAAAGGAAAAACTACATTAGTTAAAATAGCTAAGATATTTACAAAGATACTTTTGAAACTTGGAATAGACATCAGAAGAAAAGTATTTAAAGAAATAATAGACGAGCTAGGAGGACTCAGATTTGTAATTAGTGGAGCTGCAAGTTTAGACAAAAAGGTAGAAAAAGGACTTAATGATTTAGGAATTTTGACTGTTCAAGGATATGGATTGACAGAGGCAGCACCTGTTCTTTGCGCTGAGAATTATAAATATAGAAGATATGGCTCAATAGGTTTCCCAATGAAAAATGTTCAAATCAGAATAGAAGGAAAAGATAAAGACGATATTGGAGAAATAGTTGCAAAAGGACCAAATATCATGATGAGTTACTATGAAAACGAGAAGGCTACAAATAAGGTCTTAAAACACGGATGGCTATATACAGGAGATTATGGATATATTGACGATGCAGGTTTTGTATATATTACTGGAAGGAAAAAGAATATAATTGTTTTAAAAAATGGTAAGAAAATATTCCCAGAGGAAATGGAGGAACATATCAATAAAATAGATTTAATAGAAGACTGTTTTGTATTTGGACTTCCAAAGAAAGATGATGTTGTTTTATCAGTTAAAGCCAAAATAAATAAACAAGTTGCAGAAGAACAATATCCAGATTTAAATGAAGATCAGCTAAGAGATTTAATATGGTATAAAATAAAAGAAACTAACAAGCTATTTCCAAAATACAAATATGTTAAAAAGTTAATTCTAACAAATGATGAATTTGCAAAAACTACAACAAACAAGATTAAGAGATTTGAAGAATTAAAGAAGATGAACATAGAAGTAAAATAGTAATAATATTTATTTTTCAAGAGATTTGTCGTTTGCAGCCTACAAATTAGATTATTTTTAATGTAGGCTGCAAAAGTCGCCCTTCGCCTATTAAAATAGGCTTCGGTTGGTCGCTACGCATCTCTTTTAAATAAATATTATTACTATTTTTAATCTATTCTTAATATTTGCAAATTCTGTCGTATTAGGTTATAATATGCCATAGGGGAGTGTTTAAACTATGAAGATATCAGGAATAAGTATATGGAGAATATTTTCATATTTTATAATATATAGTGTTATAGGATTTATTATAGAATTTTTTTACGCACTTATTTTATATGGTGTAATAGAATCAAGACAAAGTTTCCTTTATGGACCATTTTCTGCAATATATGGACTTGGTGCAGCCTTTATGATATGTGCTTTAAATAGATTTAAAGATAAGGGACATAGATTATTTTTAGGTGGAGTATTGGTGCGGAAGTGCCACCGAATATATGGTAAGCCTAATAGGGGACAAAGTATTTAATACAAGTTGGTGGGATTATTCAGGAGAGTTTCTAAACTTAAATGGAAGAATATCACTTATATATTCACTTATTTGGGGATTACTTGCACTATATTTAATAAAAGTTGCAAATCCTCAAATAGATAGATTTATAAATTGGATAAAAGGAAAATTTAATATAAAAACATTAAAAACCTTACTTATAATTTGTATTGTAGGACTATTTATAGATTTTCTTTTATCAACATTTGCGTTAGATGCTTATTTAACTAGGGTAATAGTAGAAAATAATTTAGATGTAAAGAATAAAGAGCAAGTAATAGAAAAATATGATTATTTGTATAATAAAAATGAGACTTTATCAAATATTATATATACACTGTGGGGAAATGAAGTGATGGTAAAGACTTATCCTAATGTAACTGTAAGAACAACAAGTGGAGAAAATTTACTTGCTAAATATTATTTTCCAGACATTTTACCATATATTTATAAATTTGAAAGAAATTAAATAAATATATAAATATAAAAAGAACCATACAGTCAATTTGAAAAATTCATCTTGACTGTATGGCCTTTTGTTTTAGGTTTCACAGAAACCTAAATGAGCAGAAAATGCAGCTAGTGATAAGCCTTTCTTGGAAATTAGGGCTTAATCACTTGTTTGATTTTACGATCGAGATGGTACAATGACCACCTTTTGCTATCGGAGACGAGTGCTCGATAGCAATTTCAGGGTTCTCCTGTACAAAGTGATTTATTGCTCTGATATCACCAGGATAGAAAAACCCTTCGATAAGGCATTCACAATGCTCATCAGAAAGGACAAGCGTTTTAGCCTTGGAAAGGTAGTAAAGCACATGCTCTTTGCGTGTGATGTTACTGCCCCTTTCCTCTTGCCGTTTGCTAAAGTTGATCTTCAGAGTAATTTTGTTTGCCATAAAATCCTCCTGTTTTTATATAATGCTGCATTTTCTTACTCTGCAACTGCTAAGGGAATCCCTTTGCAGTAAATATATTATACTACGTTATGTAAAATATTTCAATAAATACTTTTATTTTTTTTTATAATATGTTAAAATAATATGTGCTAAAATTTAAAATAAAAGAGGAGATAACAATGAATGTATTTCTTATACTAGCTTTTCTATTTTTTATAGGAAGTGTAGGAGGATGGGTACTAGAATTATTTTATAGAAGAATCATATCAAAAGGGAAATGGATAAATCCAGGCTTTTTAGTAGGACCATATTTGCCATTATATGGTTTTGGATTATGTGTATTTTATTTATTTTCACAAATACCAATAAATGGAATATTATTAGTTATAATTATGATGCTTACAGTGACTCTAATTGAATACATAGCAGGTTTGATATTTATAAAAGGTATGGGAGTAAAACTTTGGGATTACTCAAATGAATGGGGAAACATTGATGGACTTATATGCCCGCTATATACACTTCTTTGGGGTGTATTAGCAGCAATATACTATTATCTAATTAATCCATATATTGTAGATTCATTACATTGGTTAGAGAATAATTTAGCTTTTTCATTTGTAATAGGATTTTTCTTCGGAGTAATTGTAATAGATACTGTATATAGCACACAATTAATAGTTAAGATAAGAAAATTCACTAAAGATAAGAATCTTATAGTAAAATATGAAGAATTGAAAGCTAGTATATTTGATCAAGCAGCAAAAACAAAGCAAAAGTATTCTTTTATATTTACAATTAAAAATAACGTAAAAGATATTGAAGAACAACTTAAGGCATATAAAAACACACAACTTAAGCGTACTAAAAAATTAAAAAGTAGTATTAATTTATTTATAAGAGATAAAGTTAAACCTAAAAGCAGAAAGAAAACTAAAAAAGAAGAAGTAGTAAAGGAGCAATAAATGAGGCTTGTTATACAAAGAGTAAAAAATGCTAGTGTAAAGGTAGATGGAAAGGTTGCAGGGAAAATAAATGAAGGACTTTTAGTATTACTAGGAGTTACTCATGAAGATAATAAAGAAGCAGCAGATTATTTGGCTAAAAAATTAGTAAATTTAAGAATATTCAAAGATGAGAATCATAAAATGAATTTATCTGTAAGAGATATAAATGGGGAATTGTTGATTATATCACAATTTACTTTATATGCAGATACATCACAAGGTAATAGACCAAGTTTTACAAATGCAGCAAAACCTGATTTTGCAGATGAACTTTACGAATATTTTAAAGAAAAGTGCATGGGATATGACTTAAAAGTTGAAAGCGGTATATTTGGAGCTGATATGAAAGTAGAACTTTTAAATGATGGTCCTGTTACTATAATACTAGAAAAATAATGTAAAAAAATATAATATTTACATTTACTTTTTAATTTTTTAGCATTATAATTAAATTATAAAAAATAAAAGGAAAATATTATGATTAACGAAAAGAAAAACTTTATGCTGTATGTAATGCAAATAAAAAAATATGTAAAATTGAAAAAGCTATTAAGCCAATACATACAACACGGAAAAACGAACGTATACATACATTCAAGAAACGTAGCTTATGTAAGTTATATGATGGCTAGATTTTGTGAAAGAAGATTTGGCAGTAAGATAAACTATGATGTTTTAGTTGTGGGCGCAATATTTCATGATTTCTTTTTATATGATTGGCATGATAAAAATGAACATGTTAGATTACATGGTTTCCATCATCCACAAATTGCAAGTATGAATGCTCAAAAATATTATGATATATCTGATGAAGCAAAACAAGTTATAGAGTCTCATATGTGGCCACTTACAATTACAAAATTTCCAAAATCATTGGAGGCAAAAATAGTTTGTGTGGCAGATAAGTTTTGTTCAACAAGAGAAACATTTGATAGATTTTATTAAAATAAAAATAAATCCCAAATTGTTATTAACAATTTGGGATTTAATAAAGTGGTAATATCTAGTAGCTTTCTATGAATAATGCTTTTGCAATATAAGGGGTAATTTCATTTATATCGTACCAGCCAGAACTTTTACTATTATTTTCTAAACCATTTGGATTAGAAATATATACTTTCCCATTTCCATCTGATGCAAGCAATACAAGGTAATGTGAGGAGGTTGTCCAACGATTTTCTTCATATTTATTCCATACACAAATAAGAATAGGTCTGTTAGTTTCTAAATAATCTTCAATATAGTAATTTGAAAGATGCATACTGTCATAGAAAAAATCTGTATTTGATATTCCAAATGTACTTTTTAGTTCTTTTGATATATTTTCGCCGTTTAATACAGGATAATATTTTTGCCTTAAATCTTCTGGTGTGTAATTTTTGCCATATCCACTTAAAATAATAGAAATGGCTGTAATTCCACATCCGACTTGTTGCCATTGTATCATCCCAATAAAGATTATTATTCCAAGAAGATTCTAGATTTTGTTTGTATTCTATATATTTTTTGTTATTAGTAGTTGTAAATGTAGTAAAATACCCATCTTTATCTTTTACATCTTCTTGTCCTTTTCCAGAATAATTTTTATTGGTATCCTCTTTAATTATTCCATACTTAGCATCATTTTCTGATATCGAAATTGGACCCCCTGTAGAGTTTGTTCCAGAAGAATATGCTTCTATTGCTAACTTACTTAGGTTTATAGATGCAAATGGCAAAATCGCAAGAATTGATATTGATAATAATAATTTTTTCTTATTTACTTTCTTTTTCTTTTTCCTTCTCATTTGAAATCCCCCTTAAAGATTTAATTTTATTGTACAACAAATATCTTAATATACTTTTAAGAAAAAATTAAAATTTTATTAAGATTATAGATATTTCTTTAAGGTTTCAACGCTATCTTCTTGCATTACAACGAAATCATTTAAAATATTTTCAACATCAGAATCTATATGATGATGCTCATTTAAAAGTCTTCTTCCTTCAATAATTCCCATATTTGTTCCTTGCATTAATAATTCTGATAATTTTGATGTAGTGTCATCTGTCATAGTTTTCATTTGAACACCATACCAAGTCATCATTTTATTCATTGCATTTGTTTCATGAGGCTCCTTATCGCTATATTGTGAATATAAATCATTTACTCTTTGAGATATCTTTTTATACTTGTTATATTCTGTATCAAGCACATTCTTAAAGTCACTGTCAGTTGCTTTTTCAGAGACAAAAGAAATAGCATCCATACCCATAGTAGCACCTTTGTTTACCTCATCTAAAATATTTAAATTTTTGTTTTCTTCCATAAATTTCCTCCAATTCTTGGTAAAAATTTACCAAATTTAATTTGTTAGTATTATGTACCAAAAACAGAAAAATATTAAAATTTAAATAATATTTATGAAATAATTTAATAAAATTAGCTTATAGGAAGGGGGAATGTATTTATGAATAAATTAAAGATATATATAAAATCTATATTAATTCCAGTAGTTGTCGGAGGAATCGTTGGAATTATTATATCTAGATTTATAGATTATCAAGACTTAATAAAACCATTTTTAGCACCACCTGCAATTACTTTTCCAATCGTATGGACAATTCTTTATATATTAATGGGTGTATCTTATGCAATACTAAAGGTAAATGGTTTAGCAGATGAGAATGTAAATCTAATATATTACTTGCAACTTGGAATAAATGCTTTATGGAGCATATTCTTTTTTGCATTTAAATGGAGATTATTTTCATTTTTCTGGATTTTACTTTTAATTTTATGTGTTATTGCAATGATAATGAGATTTGAGTGTAGAAACAAAGTAGCAGGACTTTTGCAGATTCCATATTTACTATGGCTAATATTTGCAGGATATCTAAACTTAGCTATTTATATTTTAAACTAAAAGTATCAAGTTTATAGTAGAAATTTTAAGCATTTAATAAATACAAGGAATAAAGATTACATAACTTGAAAATTATGTAAAAATGTGGTATTATTATAATATATGAGGAAAACTCATATTTTTAGCCCCAAAATCTATAACACTACAAGGAGGACATGTATCATGGCAAAGGTTTTGGTATCACCGCATCTGAAGGAGCATGAGGTCGTAGATCTCATTGTCAAAGAGACGAAACTCCCTCAGCTGCTGAGCAAGGCAGTGGTCGAGTATTTGACCAATCGGGAAGACGATGAGGAAGAAAATCTGGTCCTTGAAAAGACCAGGCTGGGCTATCTTGTCCTTGGCGTCTATGGCAAGTCTGGAGACGTACTCTACGAGTATAAGGACTCGGCTGAAGTCGAAGATGTCATATTCTTTGATTTCCTTCCGTAAACCAAGCTATGGGGCGAAGTCAGCTTGTTATAACAGGCTGACTTTTTTTGTGCTATATTAAATTCATTTTTTTATATCAATGATGAAAATCTATTGTATTATTTCTATAAAATATGATATAATTATTGACAATAAATTATATAAGGGGAATATTATAATTTATAAAGGAGACTGAAAGATGTTACAATTAAAGAAAATAACAAAAACATATATAAGTGGAGATGAAAAAGTAGAGGCTCTAAAAGGAATAACTTTAAATTTTAGAGAATCAGAATTTGTCTCTATCTTAGGGCAAAGTGGTTGTGGAAAGACAACACTTCTTAATATTATAGGGGGATTAGATAGATATACAACAGGTGATTTAATTATAAATGGAAAATCAACAAAAAAATTTAAAGATAGAGATTGGGATGCATATAGAAACTACAAAGTTGGTTTTGTATTTCAAAGCTATAACTTAATTGGACATCAAACTATTTTATCAAATGTTGAACTTGCTTTAACTATAGGTGGAATTTCTAAAAAAGAAAGAAAACAAAGAGCAATAAAAGCATTAGAAGAAGTAGGATTAAAAGAACAAATTCATAAAAAACCAAATCAATTATCAGGTGGACAAATGCAAAGAGTTGCAATAGCAAGGGCTTTGGTAAATAATCCAGATATAATCTTAGCAGATGAGCCTACTCGGAGCACTAGATACAAAAACAAGTGTACAAGTAATGGAGATATTAAAGAAAATCTCAAAAGATAAGCTAATTATAATGGTAACACATAACCCAGATTTAGCTGAAAAGTATTCGTCAAGAATTATTAAAATTCTAGATGGTAAAATTACTGAGGATTCAAATCCAATTTCAGAAGATGAAGTTCAGGAAAGAAAAGAAACTAATCCAATAGGTAGAACTTCTATGAAAATCTGGACAGCATTTAGACTAAGTTTAAATAATTTATTAACAAAAAAAGGTAGAACAATATTAGTTGCCTTTGCAGGTTCAATAGGAATAATAGGAATTGCATTAGTTCAATCAGTATCTAATGGTTTTCAAGGGTATGTTGATAGTATACAAGAAGATACTTTGACTTCGTATCCACTATCTATAACTCAAGAGTCAGCAGATATAACTGGGCTATTACTAGCTATGACTTCTGAAAGTGATGAAAACAATAGCACAGGCGAAGTAAAAGAGGAACAATATATTTCTACAATGCTATCTAATGTAAGCACAAATGATTTAAAGAGCTTTAAAGATTACGTAAAAGATAACTATAACGAAGTTGAAAATGATATATCGTCAATTGAATATAGATATAGCATAAATCCAACAATTTATGCAGTGGATGGGGCTAACAAAATTGCAAAACTAAACCCAAGCAATTTATTTAATGGTCCATTTTCTTCTAGTACTATGATGAGTAGTTATTCTTCAATTTATTCTCAGATGGTTAATGATACAGATTCAATAAAAGAATCTTACGATGTTTTAGCAGGTCATTTACCAGAAAAATATAACGAGATGATGATTGTTTTATCAGATCCAAATGTTATACCAGATTTATTAGTTTATTCATTAGGACTTCGTGATACTGACGAATTAACAAAAATTGTAACAAATATAATGAATGGAGAAACAACTGATATTGATAATGAGCCTTTAACACTTTCTTATGAAGACTTAATGAATATAAAATTAAAATTAATTATGCCATCAGATTTATATAAATATAATAAAAAATATGATATTTATGAAGATATGTCAGATGATGAAGATTACTTAAAAAATCTATATGACAATGCAGAGGATTTAAAAATTGTTGGAATAGTTGCTCCAAAAGAGGGAGTATCTTCATTCCTACTTAGTACAGGAGTATACTATACAAGTGATTTGGTTGACCATATTATTGAATATTCAAGCAATGCAGATTCTGTAAAAAAACAATTAGCAAATGAAGATATTGATGTATTTTCAGGCTCAAAATTTGACAGTAAAAATAATAGTTTAGATTTTGATTTTGCTGATTTAGTTAGCATAGACAGTAAAAAGCTAGAAAGTGCATTTAATATAAAGATAGATCAAGAGGACCTAGAAAGAGAAACAAAGGGATATATGACAGAAATATCTAAAGCGGTAACTACTGATACCTCTCCTGCTAAAAAAGCATTTCAAGACAATTTAAATACGTTTGCAAGTGGTATATTTGAAAGTATAGAAGGAGAATTTACAGAAAATGATATAGATAAAATTGTAAGTAGTTACCTAGATAAAAAAGAGATATCAGATAAACTAACAAATCTTGAACAAAATTATGTGATTCCAAAAGAGCAATTAAAAACAGCTTATACTGGGCTTTTAAAAGCTTTAATGCAAGTATATGTAAAAGCATATAGTGCTGCTTTAAGTATGCAAGGAATAGAAACTGAAAATATAACTGTTAATAAAGATATTGTGCCTGTTGTAATTTCAAATTATTTAGGAAATATTGAAATTGAAGAAACAGCAAATCAAATGGCTAAGGCAATGACAGAAGCAGTTATGCAAAAAACTATTTTGACGAAAGTTGGAGAGCTAACAAATACTTTGACAAGTAGCTTTGCAGCTGGATTTAATGTAGACCAAGAAAAAATTTCAAGTGCTTTTAAGTTAAAAATGTCAGAAGAAGAAATATCTAGAATAGTTACTGCTATGATGTCAGATACAGAGACAAATGCTAACACTAATCTTATATCTCTTGGATATCAAGATAAAGAAGAGCCAACATATATTTCTTTTTACTTCAATAGTTTTGATGGAAAAGAACATTTCATTGATTTTATAGATTCATATAATGACAAAATGGAAAAAGAGCGGTCAAGAAGATAAAGTAATTAAATATACAGATACAACAGGAATACTTATGAGTTCAGTAAAAACGATAGTAAATGCTGTAACTTATGTATTAATAGCATTTATTTCAATTTCACTTATTGTATCATCAATTATGATAGGAATAATAACATATATTTCTGTATATGAGAGGACGAAAGAAATAGGAATATTAAGAGCTATTGGTGCTTCAAAAAGAAATATTTCTTCAATATTTAATGCAGAAACATTTATAATAGGGCTTTTATCTGGATTATTTGGAATAGGTATAACTTATGCATTAATACCACCAATCAATTCACTACTTCACCATTTCACAGGAAATATACCTCTAAATGTTACACTTTACTTTGGAAATGCTGCTGTATTAATTGTATTAAGCATAATACTTACTTTAATAGGTGGACTAATTCCTGCAAGAGCAGCCTCTAAAAAAGATCCTGTTATTGCTTTAAGGACTGAATAAGAGTAGATTTATAAAGGAGAACATATGAAGAAATTAATTGAAAAATTAAAAAATAGCAGATGGATGTACTTTGTAATCATTTTAGTCGCTGGGTTAATTGTTGGATTACCAGTAATATCAATTAATGTTGCATATACACATGATGGATTTATACATCTTGTAAGATTGATAGGCACATTTGATGCACTAAAATTTGAAATAATACCACCAATTATATCTCCAACCCTTTATAATGAAATGGGATATGGGATAAATCTATTTTATTCAGCAATTACATGTTATTTACCATTAATTATAAAATTATTTACACCTACATTTGCTTTAGCATTAAAAATATTTGGAATTATATGTATTATTTTGTCTGGATTTACAATGTATAAATTTTCAGAAGAAGTAACTAAAAACAGACTAATAGCATTATTTTCTGCAATATTATACATGATTGCACCATACAAATTAGCAAATGTTTATGTGAGGTATGCACTTGGAGAATTTATGGCAGCTATTTTTACACCTCTGGTATTCTTAGGTATGTATGATTTATTTAATAAAGATGGAAAAAAACATTATTATATAGCAATTGGAGCAATAGGATTAATATTTTCACATACAATTTCCACTTTTTATGTTGCAATATTTTGCTTAATATATGTATTATTTTTTATAAAAAAATTAAAAGAAAAAGAAATTTTTAAAAAACTTTTAATAAATATATTATTCATAATTCTTATATCAGCAATGATTGTATTTCCAATAATAGAAGCATTGAATTCTGCTGAATATGCAATTATGAACAATGACTGTATGGCAACTAACAACGAATTTGTTTATGAAAATACAATACAATTTTTACAACTCATAAAATATATTGATAATGATAGAGGACTTACATTTGTTATAGGAATACCAATGCTTTTATTAACAATATTAAGTATATTTGTAGTATTTGTAATAAATAAGAAATACAAAAAAACATATATAATATTTATGATATTTTCAATACTTTCAATAATAATGTGCACAAAATTATTTCCATGGAAATATGTACCAGAGATATTTTGCAAACTACAATTTCCATGGAGGATGTTAGGTTTTTTTATATTTTTTGCTTCATTTTTAGGAGGAGTAAATTTAGAATTTATAATAAAAAAACTTTTAAAGAAAGAGATACTACAAAAAATATTAGTATTTATATTAATAATGATAATGATAATATGTGGAATCCAGTCAGTAAATCAATTTATACAAAGAGATAAGAAAAATGCCAAAGAAGTATATGAAAAATTATTTAATAAAGAAGCAAATTATACAAACGATGCAATTATAGACGAAATTTATGAATATCTTATTTTGTATTCGATGGACAATAAAAAGACAGGAAATATGAATATAGGTGGAGACTATCTTCCATATAAAGCTGTGTTGTTAAGAAAAACTTATCTGAAGGAGAGAGAAGATAGGATTTACATTTTATCTGGCAATGCTACTATATATGATGAACAGAAAGATAAGACAATGTTAACTGCAAAAATGGAAAATATAGAGGAAGGTACAATATTAGAATTACCATATATTTATTATCCAGGATATAAAATTACTATTGAAAATAGTGCAGGAGAAATAATAAATTTAGAAACAGAAGAATCAGAAAATGGATTTTTAAGCACTAAATTAGTAGGAATAGAAGAAGGCACAATAAATGTAAAATATGTAGGTACTTTGATAACTAAACTTTCTTATGTTATATCAGGAATTTCAATTATATTATTTATAATTTATATATTTATAGAAAAAAGAAAAGAGGAGAGTACATAAATTTGATTTTATGTTGATTTTGTGGTATAATAATAGTACAAATACTTTTATGGAGGTTACAACTATGAACGAGACCAGGGAAAATGCTTATCGGTATCTGAAGACCTACAGCGGCTGTGACGGACTCACAGCCGAACTGGACGCATATGACTTCCAGTTTGCCATGAAGGGACACAGGATTGATGCTGCAAGTATTGATATTGTCCCATCAGGGCATGGAGAGGTCATCGACTCCATCTCTGCAACCACATACTTTTTGGTCGATGGAAACATCGAGCCGCTCTTCCTCACCTTCACGGTGAATGGGACGGTGAAGTACACCGTTTCCAAGGAGGCGGTCAAGGTTCTGGACAGTGAACTTGGATGGTTCACTAACTCCATCGAAAGGTTCATTAAGGACCTCTTCGGTGTCGAGGATTCACCCATGAGCGAGATGTACATCGATGATGCACCTCTCTTCAACGTTCATGAGTCCCTTTATGGGGCCAGCAAGGAGAAATCGGACCGGTAAGATGATTATCCACCAAACTCCAAGAGGCGACTGCAATGCAGCCGTCTCTTCCTTTATGCTATAAGGAAAAAACATATAATTTTGCCAATAAAAACTATTGAAAATATATAAAAAAGGTGCTATCATTTAATAGATAAAGATCAGGTGGTGTTTATGCAAAAACAACATATATCAAAATATATAGAATTAATAGATAAATTAAGAAAAAATCATGAACTTACATTTGAAGAATACTTGATGCTAATACAAAATAGAGATAAATGTAGTGAATATCTATTTAAAAATGCAAATGAAGTTCGAGAAGAAATCTATGGAAAAGATGTATATATAAGAGGTTTAATTGAATTTTCTAATTATTGCAAAAATGATTGCCTATATTGTGGAATACGAAGAAGCAATAGAAATCTAGAAAGATATAGGTTAAACAAAGAAGAAATATTAGACTGTGCTAAGCAAGGATATAACCTTGGATTTCGTACTTTTGTTTTGCAAAGTGGGGAAGATCGGATATTTTACAGATGAAATACTTACAGATATTGTGCAAAGTATAAAATCAAGTTATCCGGACTGTGCTATAACACTTTCACTTGGAGAAAGAACATTTGAGAGCTACAAAAAACTTAAAAATGCAGGAGCAGATAGATATCTTTTACGTCATGAAACTGCAAGCAAATCTCATTATGAAAAATTACATCCAAAAGAAATGAGCTTTGATAATAGAATAAAATGCTTAGAAAATTTAAAAGAGCTTGGCTATCAAGTAGGAGCAGGATTTATGGTAGGCTCCCCATATCAGACAGAAGAAGATTTAGCAAATGAGTTGTTATTTCTAAAAAAGATAAACCCACAAATGTGTGGAATAGGTCCATTTATTTCACACAAAGATACACCATTTAAAGACCAAAAGTCTGGGACAGCTGAGCTGACTTTATTTATGTTAGGACTTATAAGGCTAACATTGCCAAATGTGTTACTTCCTGCAACAACAGCACTTGGAACGATAGACCCATTAGGAAGAGAAAAGGGAATACTTGCTCGGTGCAAATGTACTTATGCCAAATCTTTCACCACGAAATGTTAGAAAAAAATATATGCTTTATGATAATAAAATTTGCACAGGAGACGAAGCAGCACAATGTATTGAATGTTTAAAGAAAAAGATTGGTAAAATCCGGATATAAAATAGTTATATCCAGAGGAGATTATATAAAATAGGAAAGGATGATTTATAATGATTAAATATGACCCAAAATCTTTAAAAGCAGAGGAATTTATTAATGATGAAGAAATAAAGGAGACACTTAAATACGCAGACGAAAATAAGGATAATTTAGAACTTGTGGACAAGATTATAGAAAAAGCAAAAGAGCGTAAAGGATTAAGTCATAGAGAAGCAAGTGTATTACTTGCATGTGAAGACAAAGAAAAAATAGAGGAGATATATGATTTAGCAGAACAAATAAAGAAGGACTTTTATGGAAATAGAATAGTTATGTTTGCACCTCTATATCTTTCAAATTATTGTGTTAATGGATGTTTATATTGTCCATATCACTCAAAAAACAAGACTATACCTCGTAAAAAACTTACCCAAGAAGAAGTAAAAAACGAGGTTATAGCACTTCAAGATATGGGACATAAGCGTTTAGCAATTGAAGCTGGTGAGGATCCTATAAATAATCCAATCGAATACATACTTGACTGCATTAAGACAATATATTCTATAAAACATAAAAATGGTGCTATTCGTAGGGTAAATGTAAATATTGCTGCAACAACAGTAGAAAATTATAGAAAACTTAAAGAAGCAGGAATCGGAACATATATATTATTCCAAGAAACATATCATAAAGAAAGCTATGAATATCTTCACCCAACTGGACCAAAACACAATTATGCATATCATACAGAAGCTATGGATAGAGCAATGGAAGGCGGAATAGATGATGTTGGTATAGGAGTGCTTTTTGGATTAGACAAATATCGTTATGAATTTGCTGGACTTTTAATGCACGCTGAACATTTAGAGGCAGTTCACGGAGTTGGACCTCATACTATAAGTTTACCTCGTGTAAAAAGAGCAGATGACATAGACCCAACTGACTTTGATAATTCATTAAGTGACGAAATGTTCTGCAAGATTGCAGCTTGCATAAGAATTGCAGTACCATATACAGGTATGATTATATCAACTCGTGAGACACCAGAAATTAGAGAAAAAATTATACGTTTAGGTGTAAGTCAAATAAGTGGGGGCTCTCGTACATCAGTTGGTGGATATTGTGAAGAAGAAAGACCACACGATACAGAACAATTTGACGTTTCAGATAATAGAACTCTTGATGAAGTCGTAAATTGGCTTATGAGAGCAGGATATATTCCTTCTTTTTGCACAGCTTGTTACAGAGAAGGAAGAACTGGCGATAGATTTATGAGTTTATGCAAATCAGGCCAAATACAAAATTGTTGTCACCCAAATGCTCTTATGACATTAAAGGAATTTTTAATGGATTATGCATCTCCTGATACTAAAAAAATAGGAGAAGAATTAATCGAAAAGGAAATTGATAATATAGGAAAAGAGAGTGTAAAAGATATTGTAAGAGAGCGTCTTACAAAAATAGAGCAGGGAGAAAGAGATTTTAGATTTTAAAAAGGAGAAATTTATGGGATTAAATGATACTCCTGTTGGAGAAAGATTACATATAGGTTTTTTTGGATGCAGAAATGTTGGAAAGAGCAGTTTAGTAAATGCTGTTACTAACCAAGACTTATCTGTTGTAAGTGAAATTAAAGGTACAACAACTGACCTTGTAAAAAAATCTATGGAGCTATTACCACTTCGGCCCTGTCATAATAATTGATACACCTGGAATTGATGATGAAGGAAGTCTTGGAGAAAAAAGAGTGGAAAAAACTAAAATGGCATTAAGAAGTTGTGATATTGCTATACTTGTAACTACATCAGATAGAGAATTAAATCTAGCAGAGAAAGAGTTAATTTCAATTTTTGAAGAAAGAAAGATTCCATATATTATTGCAAAAAATAAAATGGATATTTTAAATAATGTGCCAAGTAATAACGAAAAGGTTATTTATACAAGTGCTACTTTAAAAAAAGGTATAGAAGAATTAAAAAATGCTATTGGTAATATTAGCGGAAAAACTAAAAGTAATGATTTACATTTTGTTTCTGACCTAATAAAACCTAATGATTTTGTAGTTCTTGTAACACCTATTGATAGTGCTGCACCAAAAGGCAGAATGATTATGCCACAGCAACTTGCAATAAGAGATATAATTGATAGAAATGCCGTAGCAATAGTTACAAAAGAAACAGAGCTTGAAGAAACTCTTAAATTTATTGGAAAAGCACCAGCACTTGTTATAACTGATTCACAAGTATTTGAGAAAGTAAGCAAAATCGTTCCAGAAGAAATACCACTTACGTCATTTTCTATTTTAATGGCAAGGTATAAAGGCTTCCTTGATACAGCAATTAAAGGAGCAAAGCAAATCGATAAATTAGAAGATGGAGACAAAGTTTTAATTAGCGAGGGATGCACCCATCATAGACAATGTGATGATATAGGAACTGTAAAATTGCCAAAATGGTTAAAAAGCTATATAGGAAAAGAATTAGATTTAGAATGGAGTAGTGGAACTAATTTTCCAGAAGATTTAAGCAAATATAAATTAGTTATCCATTGTGGAGGATGTATGCTAAATGCAAATGAAATGATTTTTAGAATGAATTCTGCAAAGACGCAAGGGATACCTTTTACAAACTATGGAATTACAATAGCATATATGAAAGGAATTTTAGATAGAAGTATAAAACCTATACAAAAACTCTTGCAATAATTTAAACAATAAAATATAATATGTATATAAATCAAATATAAAGGAATGATAACAAAATGAAAATAGGTATAGTAGGACTTCCAAATGTTGGAAAAAGTACAATGTTTAATGCTATAACAAATGCAGGGGCTGAGTGTGCAAATTATCCATTTTGTACAATAGAGCCAAATGTTGGTATGGTTACAGTTCCAGATGAAAGATTAGATAAACTTGCAAAAATTTATGAGCCAGATAAAACAACTTATGCAGTTATAGAATTTGTAGATATTGCAGGACTTGTTAAAGGTGCAAGCAAAGGTGAAGGTTTAGGAAATAAATTTTTATCACATATTCGTGAAGTTGATAGTATTTGTGAAGTTGTAAGATGTTTCGAAGATTCTAATGTAGTTCACGTTGATGGAAATATTTCTCCTAAAAGAGATATAGAAACAATAAACTTAGAACTCATATTTGCAGATATTGAAACAATCGATAAACGTCTAGAAAAAGCTAAAAAAATGTTAAAAGCAGATAAAAAATATGAATTCGAAATACAAGTATTGGAAAAAACTAAAAAAGTATTAGAAGAAGGCAAATCTGCAAGAACAATAAATTTTACTGACGAAGAAAAAGAAATTATAAAAGATACATATTTACTTACAACAAAGCCAATAATATATATAGCAAATATAAGCGAAGAACAAATTGCAAATTCTGATACAGATAAATTTGTAAATGAAGTAAAAGAATATGCAAAACAGGAAAATGCAAAAGTTATACCATTATGCGTAAAAATAGAAGAAGAATTATCTAGCCTTGACAAAGATGACAAAAAGGAAATGCTAGAAGCATTAGGATTAGAAGAATCTGGCTTGGATAAGGTTATAAAAGCAAGTTATGATTTATTAGGCCTTATGTCATTTTTAACTGCTGGAAAACCTGAGGTAAGAGCTTGGACAATTAAAAAAGGAACAAAGGCACCAGAGGCAGCAGGAAAAATTCACTCAGATATACAAAGAGGTTTCATAAAAGCTGAAATTGTTTCATACGATGATTTAATAAGAGAAGGCTCTATGAATGCTGTAAAAGAAAAAGGACTATTAAGAGTAGAAGGAAAAGACTATATTATGCAAGACGGAGATATTGTTTTATTTAGATTTAATGTATAAGGAGGAAAAAAGTATGGAAAATACTGAAAAAACAGAAGGACAAAAATTAGTAGAGGAGTTATTTAATAATAAAAAATCAGGATGGGAGACTGCAACTGACGAAGAAAAAGGATTGATATTCAAATTTTCAGATGAATATATGGATTTCTTAAATAGATCAAAAACAGAAAGAGAATTTGTTACATCTGCAAAAGAGATTTTAGATAAAAACGGATATAGAGATATAAAAGATGTTGAAAATTTATCTGCTGGAGACAAGGTTTATTCAATAAATAGAGATAAAAGTATGTACATTGCAGTTATGGGAAATAAAAAGCTAGAAGAAGGTTTAAATCTAGTTGGAGCACATATTGATTCTCCAAGATTAGATATAAAACCAAATGCTTTATATGAAGATACAGAGCTTGCATATTTTAATACTCAATATTATGGTGGAATAAAAAAATATCAATGGACAGCAATTCCACTTAGCATTCACGGTGTAATTGTTAAAACTAATGGAGAAAAAATACATGTAAATATAGGAGAAAATGATGATGATCCAATATTTACAATCACAGACCTTTTACCACATTTAGCAAAAGATCAAATGAAAAAGAATCTATCTGATGCAATAGATGGAGAGGACTTAAATCTGCTTATTGGTAATGTACCATATAAGGACGAAAATGTTAGTGAAAAGGTTAAATTAAATATATTAAAGCTATTAAATGATAAATATGGAATAAATGAAGCAGACTTTTTAAGCTCAGAATTAGAAATAGTACCTGCATTTAATGCAAGAAGTTTAGGTTTTGATTATAGTATGGTAGCAGGTTATGGACAGGATGATAAGGTATGTGCATATTCTGCTTTAAGAGCTATATTAGAAACAAATGCACCAGATAAGACAGCTGTATGTATACTTGCAGACAAAGAAGAAATAGGAAGTATGGGAAATACAGGAATGATGTCAGAAACATTTGATAACTTTATAGCAGAGTTATTAAATAAATCTGGAGAAAATAGACCTAATCTATTAAATAAAGTATTTTGCTCATCAAGTATGTTGTCAGCAGATGTTGGAGCAGTTTATGATCCGATTTATGCCTCAGTTTCAGATAAAACGAATGCTGCATTATCAGCATACGGTGTATCTTTTGACAAATACACAGGAGGAAAAGGAAAATCTGGTGGATCAGATGCTAATGCAGAATTTATTGCAAAGATAAGAGGAATATTAGAAAGAAACAATGTAAGATATCAAATAACTGAATTAGGACGTGTTGATGTCGGAGGAGGAGGAACTATTGCATATATCCTCGCAGACAAAGGCGTAGAAGTAATCGACTGTGGAGTTCCGGTATTTTCTATGCATTCTCCTTATGAAGTTACAAGTAAGTTTGACATATATAGTGCATATAGTGCATATAAAGCATTTTATAGAGAAGCATAAAATTTTATAAAGAATAAAAAGAATTATTGGAAATTTTTCTAATAATTCTTTTTTTATATTGAAATTTAATAAATATAATAATATAATTAAGAATATTATTAATAAAGAAAGAAGGAAGAAATGCAAATTAGGGCAGAAAAGAAAATAAATAAAGCAGAAGGCTTTATGAAAAGTGTACTTGTGCTTATGCTATCACAAGTATTCACAAAGCTTTTAGGGTTTGTATATAGAGTATATCTAACAAATAGGGAAGGCTTTGGAGACGAAGGAAATGCAATTTATAGCGGTGGATATCAAATATATGCACTTTTACTTATGCTATCGTCTATAGGTGTACCTAATGCTATATCAAAATTAGTTTCTGAAAGAGTAGCTCTTGGAGATAATAAAGGGGCTAATAGGATATTAAAGATTGCTTTAATAGCATTTGGATTTGTAGGATTAATTGGGACACTTATATTGTTTTTTGGAGCAAGGTATATTGCCAATGTAATTTTACAAATACCAGAATCTGAATTAACACTTGTTGCTTTATCACCTGCAATATTCTTTGTAACTATTTCATCAGTTTTAAGAGGATATTTTAATGGTAGAGGTAAAATATCTATGACTGCAAAAGCTCAAGCACTAGAGCAAATATTTAAAACTTCACTAACAATTCTTCTTGTTGAAGTAGTTGTACTTTTCTATGGCAAAAATGTAACAATTATGGCAGCAGGTGCAAATTTTGCAACAACATTGTCAATAATTTTAAGTTGTGGATATGCAGCCTTGTATTACAAGATATATACTAAAAACAGTACAGTAGAGAACAAAACAATACCTAATTACAAGCCAGAAAGATTAAGCATTATATTAAAGAGATTATTAATTGTTGCACTTCCAATAACATTAAGCGCAATAATGTCAACATTAAATAAAAACATAGATTCAGTAACAGTTGTAAGAGGATTAAAAACATTTTTAACAGAGACACAGGCAAAACTTCAATACGGTATATTAAGTGGAAAGGTAGATACACTTATAACATTACCACTTTCATTTAATATAGCATTTTCAACGGCATTGGTGCCAACACTTTCTGCTGCTATTGCAAGAAAAGATATAAAAACAGCTAAAAACAGAATATCTTTTTCGTTATTACTTTCTAATATAATAGGATTACCTTGCACATTTGGACTTATAGTATTTGCACAACCTATAATAAATCTAATATTCCCAAATGCACCGGATGGAGCTTTACTATTACAAATAAGTGCAGCAACAGTTGTATTCTCAGTACTTGCTCAAACTGCAAATGGTGCACTTCAAGGAATAGGACGTATAATCATTCCAGCTGTATCGTCTTTTATAGGATTAATTGCAAAACTTATTGTAAATGTTATACTTATAAAAATACCGGGTATAGGAGTAAATGGAGCAGCAATAGGATCTATTGTAAACAATGTGTTAGTATTCTTGATTAGTTACTATGTGTTAAATAAAACTATTAAATTAGACATGAAATTTTCTAAATTCATATTAAAGCCTGTAATTGCAACGCTTATAATGAGTGTATGTTCTTATTGGCTATATATAATGTTAATTGGAATAATGTCTGCAAAAATTGCAACAGTTATAGCAATTTTATTTGCAGTAATAATATTTGCACTTTCTGTAATTGCATTAAAAATATTTACAAAAGAAGAATTAAAAATGATACCTTATGGATCAAAACTTTGTGCGTTACTTGAAAGGCTTGGTATATACGGGAAAGAGGAAATTTAAGAAATTTAATTTTAAATAAAAATGACCCAAAATCAACTTAACTCTAAGGTAAATTAAAAAAATAATACAAAAAAAGAAGGATTTTAAATAATTTTGACGAATAATTTATATTGTAGACGGTTAAAATCTACATAAATGAATCTTTATAGGAGGTAATGTAAATGAACAAATCTGATTTAATCGCAGCTGTAGCTGCTAAAACAGGAGCAACTAAAAAATGTGCTGAGGCTTCTTTAAATGCTGTTACTGAAGTTATAAGTGAAGCATTAAAAAAAGGAGATAAAGTTCAATTAGTTGGATTCGGTTCTTTCGAAGTTAGAAAAAGAGCAGCTAGAAAAGGAAGAAACCCACAAACTAAAGAAGAAATCAAAATACCAGCATCAAAAGCTCCAGTATTCAAAGCTGGAAAAGCTTTAAAAGAATTAGTTAATAAATAAAATTTATATATAGACAAATATATATAAGAAAATAACCTTTAAGCAAAACTTGAAGGTTATTTTTTATATTTATTTTGCATTTGGAAAATATTCAAGCATATCTTCTATGTTGCATTTTAAATAATCACATAATCTAGCTATAACAAATATATCAATTCTAATCAAATCTCCGGAAATCAACCTTTTTAAAACCTTAAAATCTGTATTTGTATCTCTCATTAATTTATTAATACTTATATTTCTTTCTTGAAGAAGTTTACCTAGTTTAAATAGATAATATCCATTTTCTATTTTTACTTTTATAATTTTTTCCATATTAATTCACCTCATAAAAATTATATAAATTTTATAGGCTACTTGACTATTGGCTATATAACCAGTATAATATATATATATTATTTTAAGGAGGTAACAAATGAAAGAATTGATGAAAAGAAACGAAGGTATTACATTAATAGCGCTGATTATAACAATAATAATTTTAATAATATTAACAGCAGTAACAATAAATAATGTAATAGGAACAGATTTAGTAGGATTTGCAACAAAGGCAGTAGAGAATTATGCAGATGCAACAAGAGATGAGGCAGATAAAGTAGATAAGCTAGCAACGGCACTTGACAATCAAGGAGTAGGAGAAGATAGTGCCGTAAGAGCAGGACAGATAGTAGAAAAGACAGAAAAAGATAACTATACAGATGCAAATGGAAGAACAGCAACAATCCCAGAAGGCTTTAAGGTATCAACAAAATCATCAGAGCAATATATAAAAGATGGACTAGTAATACAAGACAACGACGGAAATGAATTTGTCTGGGTACCATGTTATTATGGAGATACGAAGCCAGTTGGAACAGCTGATGATGTACAACAATATAAAAGTCATACTTATCAAACAGAAGCAACAGAAGTTCCGGGTGTTCGGAGGTGAATGGAGGGCACACAATTATACTAACTTTAATGATTGGACTGATGAGGCGTCAAAAGATGCAGTTAGTTATGGAAATGCAAGCGTAGCAAAATATGGAGGATTCTATATATCAAGATATGAAGCAGGATGGGAAGATACAGAAACATCAAAATTAGGTGCTAATCAAGAATATATTGCCAGCTATGATGCAGAAATGACTAAAAAGAATGAAACAGCAATATCAAGTGGTAAAATACCAATAAGTAAACCAAATGTTTTTGCATGGAACTTTATAAGTCAAACTAATGCAAAAACAGTATCAGAGAGTATGTATAAAAAGAATGAAGAAGAAGGACATGCAAATAGTTATTTGGTTGACGGAGCGGCATGGGATACAATAACTAGATGGATAGCAGTAGATCATGTCGATGTAAGTGTCAGTAACACATATGGAAATTATATAGATAATGCTAGTGATTATACGGGATGGTATGCAGAACATGTACTTCCTTCAAACGCGGCGTCGAATGAAAGTACGAAATGGTTGTATGCTAGATATTTCACAAATGGATCTATAAAACTTCAATGTATTAATTTAAATAATGATAATGGAACATTATGGAATGAAAAGAAAAGTAACTATACTAGTCCTGATCAATTTGATGCAAGTGAAGTAGCCTTAAATACGCAAATAGAAATACCAACGGGAAGCTGTGATAGATTCAAATTGAAGAATATATATGACTTAGCAGGAAATATGTGGGAATGGACGACGGAAATTGGAAATCATAAAACAGCCTCTTCTGACGGGTCTTCCATTGCTTCCGATGGCCAGTTCTCTGTTATTCGTGGTGGTGGATTTACAGATAGTGGTATTTTGAGTGGACTAGGTACACGCGTTGGAACATGGAGTGTTAATTTTGCAAATGTGGATGTTGGCTTCCGTGTTGTACTATATATAAAATAACCTATAAAAAAGACCTTCCATTTAGGAAGGCTTTTTTAATGTACTTCTGTAAAATAAATATCCGACTTTTTATATTCTTCTGGTTTTAAACCAATCCTTGTCCTCATATAATCTAATACAAAGATAAATCCTATTGTAAATACACAACCAAGCATTACAATTGCGATTGATGTACTAGTAAATGAAAGTAAGAAAGAACATACCCAATACATAAGAGTTCCAAATATTCCTTCTATTAAAATATCAGCAGAAAATATTTTAGTAGCCATAGATGGGGTTGTGAAACTATTTAAGTATCTCTTTTGTAAAGTATAATAAGGACCTTTTATAATATATTGCAAAGCATATGATATAAGTACAATAATTATAGTAAATATAAAACTATGAGAGATAATTGCAGTTAATCCTATAACAACCATTGATATAGAGAATGTAAGTGAAAAATAAGTCAATAATTTATTTCTATATTTTCTATGAAAATAATCTTGATATCTCGAAGAAATTCCAGAAATAATTGTAAGAATAGCAAAAATAACTCCGAAATATTCTTCTTTTACTCCGATTTCATCAAATAAACTACTTGCAATAGTTGAACGAACAGTAAGAAGTGCATAGAACATACCTGAAAATAGAAGTAATGCTTTTAATCTATCTGATTTAAATATATGTTTAAAAGCAACTTTTAAATCCTTGAAATATGCTTTAAAACTTCTTGTTTCTTCAAGAGTAGGTTTTGAATTTTTATCTTCATAAGGTAAAAACTTAAAAGAAAGCAATGTTCCAATGACTGCTGATATTAATGATAATATAATTGGTAAATAGTTATTAAATACATACAAAAATCCACAAAAGAAAGCAGTTATACCATCAAAACAATACCAATAAGAAGAACCTTTTCCGTCTATATTAGCATATACAGTTCTTGAATGTTCTTGTCCTTCAACAAAGTCTGTAAGTATGGTTGCTTCGCCAATACCCTTGATTGAATAACCAAATGCAGTGATTATACTAAAAAGTATTGCAGAATAGATCCCTGGGCCTAAGATTAAAACAACTATACCAAAAGCAACACATAGATTACCTAAAATCAAACTTTTACGTTTTCCAAGTATTTCTATAATATTAACACAAGGTATTTGAAAGACTAATTTAAATATTGGATAAAATGCTTCCGCAAAAAGCACTTGTGAAGCAGTTAAACCTTTATTTTGCGTTAAGAACAAGAAACTTATTGAATAATAAAACAACAAATCCCAAGCAAATAGCTTGTAGATTGGAAAAATCTTTACGTTATATTTTTTTGCCTCAGCAATTTTTTCATTAGTTAATTCCATTATATATTTTCCTTTCAAAATTTAATACAATCATTATATAATAAAAATTAACAATTTGTAAATATAAATTGACAAAAATATTACATATTTGATAGAATAAATTAAAAGGAGAAAACTATGCTTATATATCCTGATGAATATTTAGAAAATGTAAAGGAAATAACAATAGAATTTTTGCAAAGAAATAATATAGAAGCACTTATCTTAGACATAGACAATACATTAATAGATTTTGATAAAAAATTACTTCGGCCGGAGCAAAAGAATGGTGCGAAGATTTAAAAAAACATGGCATTAAATTTTATATATTATCTAACACGAATAAAAAAGAAAAAGTAGAAAATGTTTCAAAAGAGTTAGATATTCCATATATAAATTTTGCAAAAAAACCATTTAAAAAAGGATTTTTAAAAGCTCAAAAAGCATTAAATATAGAAGACAGCAAACAAATTGCAGTAGTACGGAGATCAGATATTTACGGATGTTTTGGGAGCAAGAAGAGCAAATATGTTTTCAATACTTACAAAACCTATTGATAAAAGAGACATATTTGTAACTAGAATAAAAAGACCTTTTGAAGAAATTATAATAAAAAGATATCTAAAGAAAAAACAAGGGGGAAGAGAATAAGATGTATCTTAATAATGTACATATACTTTACTATGTGCTATTTTGCATATTAGGAATTATATCTGGACAAATATCAGCTTGGTGCATAAAAAGAATGCCAGAGCACAAAAAAGTTATATCAAAAGACTTTTTTAAAGAATTTAAACCAAACTATATATTAATGATCTTAACAGTAATAATTTATTTAATATTACTTACTATAAATGGAATTAAAGAACAATTTTTAAGTAATATCCAATTAATAAAATATACTATATTAACTCCTATGCTTATCTCAGCATTTGTAATCGATTATAAATATCAAATAATACCAAACAGACTTAATATGACTATATTTGAAGTAGGATTAGCATCAACTTTTATATCAGGACTATTTAATATGAACCTTGTAACAAATGCATTACTTGGAATGTTATTTGGAGGAGGGGTATTCCTTATAATAACATTAATAGGCGGACTTATTGCAGGAAAAGAAGCAATGGGATTTGGAGATGTTAAATTTATGGCAGCCTTAGGACTATATTTTGGTATTATAAATATCATTGTAATATCTTTAATGGCATTTTTACTTGCAGCTATTATAAGTATATTCCTACTTGTAACTAAAATAAAAAAGAAAAGCGAGTATATACCATTTGGACCTTTTATAGTAATTGCATCATTTGTAAGTATGCTTGTACCTTTTAATATTATATTTATTGTACTTGCTAAAATATTTACATTAGGAATGTATTAATTTTTTGGAGGAATATTTTAATTATGAATGAAAGAATAGTATGGATAAGAAATAATTTAAAATCTCAAAACATACAGGGAATGATTATATCAAATCCAGTAAATATAAAATATTTAATAAATATAGATGCAGAAGGAATCCTTTTATTAACTTTAAAAGAAAATATATTTATAACAGACGATAGATATATAGAGAGTGTAAAAAGAGTATTGACAATAGATGATGAAATAATAGTGACAAGTTTTAGAGATTTATCTTATGAAGATTATGAGAATTACTTCTTATTCTGCGAAAATGTAGGATTTGAAGAAAACTATGTAACTTATGCTACATATAAAGAAATTATGCACAGATATAAAATAAATAATTTAGTTGAAACAGAAGGAATAATTGAAAAACAAAGACAGATTAAAGACGAAGAAGAAATATCATATATAAGAAAAGCCTGTGAAATTACAGATGATTGTTTTTCTTATCTTTTAAAATACATAAAAAAGGGTATGACAGAAAAACAAATAGCAAATGAGATAGAAAACTTTTTCAAAGAACATGGTGCATCTGGCACAAGTTTTCCAACAATTGTGGCATCAGGAGAAAATTCTTCTATGCCTCACGCAGTACCAACAGATAGAAAAATTCAGTCAGGTGATGTAATTACAATAGATATGGGATGTGTATATAATGGATATTGTTCAGATATGACTAGAACAATATTTGTTGATTTTGCTCAGGAATATATGAAAAAAGTGTATAATTTAGTTTTAAAGAATCAAATGATTGTTACATCAGAAATCAGAGAAGGTGCGAATACTAAGACTTTATCGAAAATAGTTGAAGGAAACTTCAAAATGAATGATTATGATTTAGTACATGCTTTGGGACATGGAGTTGGTCTTGAAGTACACGAAGGCCCAATACTTTCTTCAAAAAATGAAAAATTATTAAAAGCAAAGATGGTTATAACAAATGAACCTGGTATATATATACCAGGCGAATATGGAATAAGAATAGAAGACACTATTCTTGTTCACGAAAATGATGCAGAAGTCTTAACAAAGTCTAGCAAGAACTATTGTATATTAAACTAGATGTTGGAATATAGTAATCATCAGGTGGATAGACGTAAGAATCGGCAGGCTTTGTAGTTTCTTTAATTGCAGTAATATCTATAATGGGTATATCTCCGTGATAATACCCTTTTTTTATTTCTCCAACTATATCAACCCAAGTACCATCTTTTAAGTTATTTGCTTTATCATAGTGACATAGAAATCCTACTACTAGTGACTGATAATCAGAGCTTATAAGCATATCACGAGCAAGAACGAATTCCGTACTTTGTAAGTCATACACTCTATATACATACCCTATGAAATGTATCTTTTGCCCAATATATGTATCTAAATCGTCATGAACAGCTTTTAGGATATTTGTATAATTATTTGAATCTATTGTATAGACATCATTAGTATTAGTTGCAATATCAGCATTTCTTATAAATGTTCTATATATTGCAACACCTATCATAATAAAGCCAGCAATAAATAACAAAATTAAAATAATCTTGAATATCTTTTTATAATTAATCTTAAAATTACATACAAACATTTAAAAAACTCCTTTTACAAAATAGTATGAAAGACTAGTCTAAAATAGAACAAAAAAAGTTACAATTCACAGTTTATGCTATAAGGTCCGCCAAATCTCGTCGGGGATTTTATATTTTTTGTTTTCAAGAAAATTTCGAAAGGTCAAGGAGTAATCCGTAAGCAGCAGGCTGTTCGAACATTTTCTTTCAAAAAAAATATAAAACTCCTGCGTTTGGCTGCTTTAGATACTGTCAATTGTAACTAGAAAATTAACTATTGTTAAAGTTGATATTTTGTTATATAATTCACATATACACAAAAAAAGACTATTATATAAAAAGGATGAGTGAATCGCATATGAATAAAAAATTAGAAGAATTTGAAAGTTATATAAAAGGAAAAAAAGTTGCAATAATAGGGCTTGGAGTAAGTAATATTCCGCTTCTAGAATATATGAATAAATTAGGAGCAAAAGTTACTGTATTTGATAATAGGGAAGAAGAAAAAATACCTAAAGAATATCTAGAAAAAATAAGTAACTATGGTATGGAACATTTCTTTGGTAGCGAATGTTTGAGTAATCTAAAAAACTTTGATATAGTTTTTAGAGCACCAAGCTGTATGCCAACAAAAAAAGAATTAGTTAAGGCAAAAGAAGAGGGCGCAATAGTTACAACTGAGATAGAATTATTAATAAAAATGTGCCCAGGAAAAGTTATTGGAGTAACTGGAAGTGATGGAAAAACTACAACTACAACTCTTATATATGAAATGCTAAAAGAGAAAGGATATAACTGTTATTTAGGTGGAAATATAGGCATACCTCTATTTACAAAATTAAGTGAAATGAAAGAAGAAGACTTTGTTATATTAGAACTAAGTAGTTTTCAATTAATGAATATGACAGTAAGTCCAAACATATCAGTAATAACAAACATTACGCCAAACCATTTAGATATACATAGTTCTTATGAAGAATATATAGATGCAAAGAAAAATATTTTTAAATTTCAATCAGAAAATGATATTGTAGTATTAAATTATGATAATGAATTAACTAGAAACTGTGCGAAAGATGCCAACTCAAAGGTGGTATTCTTTAGCAGTGAAACAAAATTAGATGATGGCGTTATTTTAGATGGTAATGTTATAAAATTATGCAGTGACAAGATAAGAAGACATATAATAAATACAAAAGATATACTTCTTAGAGGAAAACATAATTATCAAAATATTTGCACTGCAATAGCTGCAACAAAATCACTTGTCGACTTAGATACACAAATTGCAGTTATAAAGAAGTTTAGTGGGGTAGAACATAGAACAGAATTTGTAAGAGAAATTGATGGAGTAAAATGGTATAATGATTCAATAGGAACTTCTCCAACGAGAACAATAGCAGGGCTATATTCATTTGAAGAACCAATAGTATTAATTGCAGGAGGATATGATAAACATTTAGATTATACACCAATTGCTAAGCCAATATTAGAAAAGGTAAAGACATTGATATTAATTGGTCAAACAGCAGAAAAGATATTTTTAGCAGTAAAAGAAGAGGAAGAAAAGCAAGGCAAAAAATTAGATATCTATATGTGTGAAACTTTAGAAGATACAGTAAAACTTGCTAAAAAAAGTGCAACAAAAGGAGACATAGTCTTATTTTCACCAGCAAGTGCAAGTTTTGATATGTTCAAAAATTTTGCAGAAAGAGGAGATAAGTTTAAAGAAATAGTAAATAATATTTAACAAATTACACTTATTATGCATATATATAGTTTGAGAAAAGTTTATATTTTTTCTAGAAAGGATTGATAATTTATATGTATAATGAGTATGAAGAATATATGAGAAGTGTTTTAGGATATAACAATAATCAAGAAAATACATATATTGGAAATGATAATTATAGTGCAGGAATGAGGATGAATACAAATATACAAGAAATAAATAGACTATATCCAGAAATTTATGCAAAAGTATATCCATTAGTACAAAAAATGTGCTCAAAAGCAGTAAATGTTCCAATAAATGAAGATATAATCTCACAAATGGTTAATCAAATATATGAAATGGTAGATATAGAAGATGAGACGCAAGATACAGCTGTAAATATGCGAAACGGAGATGTAAGAAACCCAAGAGCAAGAGAAACAAGAAGACCTCCAAGACAGGATAATCGTCTACTTAGAGATTTAATAAGGATTTTAATACTTAGAGAATTATTTGGTGATAGAAATCAAAACCAGCCACCAAGACCAAATTTTGGAGGAGGACCTATACCACCTGTATTTACATATGGAAACCCAAAAATGTTTTAATTTAAATGTGCTCCAAATATTAGAAACATCTAATATTCGGAGCTATATTTTTAAGTTAAAGGTATTTTATTCAGTAACAGTTTCTGTATCTGATTCAGCGCATCTTTTGTCGCAAGGATTTTTGTCAAAGCATTTGTCACAAGCATCTAATTCAACGCCTTTTAGACATTTACCTTTTCTTGAACATTGAGCACAAACTTTGAAAGTTTTAACTCTGTTAACCCAAACATCAATTGCATATTTTCTATCTGGGCAAAGAGGACCAAATACGAATTCTCCATATTCATCTGTAAAAGTATGAGATACAGGTTTTCTAACTTCTTCGCCTTTTTCATAATCTATTTCGATAAGTTTTACAACAGCATCTTTAATTGGATCTCCATAGCAATCTTTTATAACACCGTAAATAACATTACGATTGTCTTCTGGAAGATTGATTTCTATATCAAATTGTTTACCTGCTTCAATAAAACCATCAACTTCTACTACTGGGCATTTTTCATTATTATTGTATTCCATAAATATTTTCATTCCTTTCCTAAGCCAAAAAAGCTTAATATATATTATGAAAAAATGGTACAAATTGACATAAAATATAAAAATTTAAAATAAATATTTTAAAAAAGTTGAAATAGAGAAAACAATATAATATAATGATAAAAAACGTATTTAAGGAGGGAATATATGAAACATATATTAAGTAGTGAACAGTATACAAAAGAAAGCTTACAGGAATTATTTGATTTAGCAGATAAAATTAGAAATAATCCAAAAAAATATGCACATAAATTGGACGACAAAATTATAGCAATAATGTTTTATGAACCAAGTACAAGAACTAGATTATCATTTTCGTCAGCAGCTTTAAAGTTAGGAGCTAAAATAATTACAACAGAAAATGCAGCAGAATTTTCGTCAGCAGCAAAAGGTGAAACTATTGAAGACACGGTAAAAATAATTGCAGGATATGCAGATGCAATGGTAATAAGACATAAATCAGATACATCAGCAATTCAAGCTGCAAGTGTTGATAAAATACCTATAATAAATGCAGGAGCAGGTAAAAAAGAGCATCCAACTCAAAGTTTGCTAGATATGTATACAATTAAGCAAAAGATAGGAAGACTAGATAACTTAAAGGTTGCAATACTTGGCGATTTATTATATGGAAGAACTGTACATTCACTATTAAAACTTTTATCATTATATGATAATATTAAAATATATGGTTTAAGCAAAGAAACTTTTTCACTTCCTCAGGAATATATAGATATGCTAAATAAAAAAGGAATAGAATATGTTAAATGTACTAACTTTGACGAATTGCCAAGAGATTTAGACGTCATTTATCATACAAGAATACAAGCAGAAAGATTTGAAGGAGATTTTGGAAAAGAGGAGTTTATAGTAAATAAAGAGGTATTAGATACCTTTTCAGAACATACAATTTTAATGCACCCATTACCAAGAGTTATTGAAATATCAACAGATGTTGACGATGATCCAAGAGCTTGCTATTTTGAACAAGCACATAATGGATTATATATTCGTATGGCGTTACTATTACAAGTTTTAGACAAAGCATAGTTTAAAAAAGCCAATAATTCAATAAAATATTAATAAAATTCATTAAATACTCTTGAAAAAGGTAGTATAAATAGTGTATAATATAATATGAGGGAGAGTGTAATGAATCAAATACTTGTATCAGAAAAGTTAATAGTCACACCAGAAATTAGAAGAAAGAAAAGAATATATAAATTTAATTTCTTTCTTTGTGTTTTTATGGCTTGCACATTATTTTCATACTGTATTTATGCAGAGTATGACAGAAATAAAAGCGAACAGATATCACAAGAAATATTACTTAGCCTTCAAGAAACGGATGATACTGAAGTTCAGGAAGATAATACAACAATTTCTGTAAAAGATAATGTTTTAGTTGTACAATTAAAAGAGGAAGACGACGAAGGTGCAAGTGAAAATGTAGTAGAAGTTTCAAATTTACTATCCCACGAAAATGAAACTACATCCGAAATAAAAGAATCTGTTTCAGCAGACGGAGTTAGTTATTATTCAGAAGCAGTATTAAAAATACCAAGTCTAGATATAGAGTATCCTGTACTTTCTAACACATCAGATGAGCTTTTGAAAGTATCTCTAAATAGATTATGGGGACCTAAGCCAAATGAAGTTGGAAATTATGTAATAGTTGGTCATAATTATAAAAGTGGAAAAATGTTTGGAAAGCTTTCACTTATTTCAAAGGGAGATACATTTACACTTACTGATTTATCGAATAGAACTATTACATATGAAGTATATGATAAATACATAGTTGACCCAACTGATGTAAGTTGTACTTCTCAATTAACCGATGGCAGAAAAGAAGTTACATTAATTACGTGTAAGAGCTATGGAAAGCAAAGATTAATAGTTAAAGCAAGAGAAGTTTAATTTGTACATATTTAGTAACTAAAATATATAAAAAGAATATAATATATAAATCAGGCAAATAGCCAAGATACAATTTGAGTAAAAGAGATAGTTTTTTAATTGCTATCTCTTTTTTGTTTTAGATTGCGAATAAATATATGTTATGATATAATATAAACGCATATTAGAATTATTAGAAGGGAAGAAAAATGAATACAAAAGTAAAGGAAATATTAATTGTTATACTTTTTTTAATAGCTCAAACAATTATATATATTGTAGGAGGAGTAGAAAAGTCATATATTCATATGGACGAGGCATATTCTCTAGGTCTTGCAAGTTATGATAAAGTAGAAATACAAGATAACGAAGATTTTTATGATACTTGGCATACAAAAGATTATTATGACGATTATTTAGCTGTACAAGAAGACGAAATAGGAGAATATAGTCAAGTTTATGAAAATCAAAAGAATGATGTACATCCTCCGTTATATTATTTGATTCTAAGATTTGCAATGGGATTTAATGTAGGACATTTTTCAAAATGGCCTGGTGTAATCATAAATATTATTATATACATATTTATAACATTATTTATGTATTTTATCTTACAGAAATTGCTTAAAAATGAATCAAGAGTAAAAGAGAAATCTATAATTCTTGCATTTATATCTTCAATAACAATGGCATCACTCACAAATGTTTTATACATTAGAATGTATGCATTATCAACATTAAATATTTTGATAATAACATTTTTACATATGAAATTGCTAGAAACAAAAAAATTAGATGTAAAATTATTAATATTAATTGGAATATCAGTTTTAGCAGGAGTTTTGACGCATTATTACTATCTATTTTTCTTGTTCATGCTATACGTAATATTTGCTATAAAATATATTAGAGAGAAAAGATATAAAGAATTTGCATTTTATACATTGACTATGCTAATTAGTGGAGCTATCTCATTAGTAATATTCCCTTACTCAATTAAGCATATGTTCTTCGGATATAGAGGGCAAGGGGTAATGGATAATCTTACAAATATATCTCAATTTCTTATGAATATATTATTGTACATACAAAAAATAGATCATTTCGGATTTAACAGCTTGCTATTCTTCATAGCCGTTATATTTGTAGGATTTACTATATATAAAGTGAATTTAAGTAAAAATAAAAGAAAAAAATATAAGAGAAATGAATTTGCAAAAATGATAGTACTTCCAACATTGTTTTACTTTTTAATAGTTTCAATAGCGTCTCCTTGGATAGAACTTAGATATGTAATGCCAATTTCTAGTTTAATATTTGTATTAGTTATATATTATTTATACAGATTGTTAAATTCAATTTATACAGAAAAAAATACTAATATAATTATAAGTATAATATTAATTGCAATTATTGTTTCACCTTTTATAATTAAAATAGAGCCAGAATCTATGTATAGTGATAAAAAAGAAATTGTATATAGAATGGGAAATGATTTAAATGTACCTACAATATATTTCTTTAAATCAGAAAACAACAGATTTTTAGATGATATATTATTATTCGCAACTGTAAACGAATCATATATCGCAAAAGATGCTGAAATAACAGAAGAAAACATACAAAATATCTTGAAAGATAAAGACATAGAAAATGGAATTATTGTATTTATAAACGAAGGACAGGATAATGATTATATACTAGATACAGTAAAAAAAGCTATGAATTTTAAAAGCTCAGAGTATTTAAAAAGATTAAATGCTTGTGATACATATTATTTTAAATATTAATCGCTTGCAATTCTATATAAAACATTATATAATATTAACATAATGTAACAGAAAGGATGTATAAAATTATGTATAAGATGTTAGTACTTGATTTAGACGGAACTTTACTTGATGATTATAAAGAAATACCAGCAAAAAATGTAGAGGCAATAGAAAGACTATATGATGATTTTGGAATAATACCAGTAATTGCAACTGCGAGGCCTCTTGAAGTTGCAAGATATATTGCAAATAAAGGAGGCAGGGCTTTTCAGACTTATATTATCGCGACAAATGGTGCTATTGTATTAGATTTAACTAGTGAACAGTATTTAATGAATCGCTCTTTAGAACATAAGCAAATAGAAAGATTAATAGGTTTGTGCAAAGAAAAAGGTTTAGAATATGAATTTATGACAATAAAATGTGAAGTAGCAGATGCAAAATATTCATATAGACGAGTTGTTGATCCAATGTATGATAATATGGGCATAGCATTTAATTATCAAAATGATTTGGAAGAATATATTTCAAAAATAAATGAACCAATACCATTATTTGCAGTTAATGGAACAGTAGAAGAATTAGGAGAATGCTATAAAGAGCTTAAAATGATACCAGGCTTGCAAATATCAAAGCCATGCATAAGAACAACTCCTGAAAAGGATTCAGAAGGAAAAATAAAAACCTTAGCATATTATGATATCATGCAAGAAGGAGTCACTAAAGCAAGTGCTATTACTACTTTAGCAGAGTACTTAGGAATAAAAAAAGAAGAAATAATAGCCATTGGTGATGGCGGAAATGATGTAGAAATGTTTGAAGTTGCAGGCTTAAAAATAGCAATGAAAAACGGAGTAGAGCCATTAAAGGAAATGGCAGATGTTGTTACTTTAAGAGATAATAACAAAGGAGGAGTAGGTTTAACCTTAGATAGCTTACATAGGCAATTACAATCAAGAGCAAGAATAAATCATAAAATAAATGGACAAACAACTATAAAACCAGTAATTAAAACAACAATTCCAGATGATGAAATAGAATTGTAGTAAAGAGGTAAAAAATTATGGAAGAACCAATTATAATAGGAATTGCAGGAGGAACAGCGTCAGGAAAGTCTACATTAGCATCAAAAATAAAAGAGACTTTTGGCGATGATGCTAATATAATAGCACATGATTGCTATTATAAAAGTTTATCAAATATAACAAAAGAGGAAAGAATGCAAAGAAATTATGACTGCCCTGAAGCATATGAAACAGATTTATTAATAAAACAAATTAAAGAATTAAAATCGGGAAAAACAATAGAAAGACCTATTTATTCATATACTGAAAGACTTAGAGAAAATGAAACTGTTACTGTAAAACCAACCAAAATAATTATAATTGAGGGAATATTAGTATTAGAAAATCAAGAGCTTACAAAATTAATGAATCTTAAAATTTTTGTAGATACAGATGCAAATGTAAGGCTTGAAAGATTAATTAAAAGAGATACAAAAGAAAGAGGGTTAGACATAGAATATATCATGTCAAAATATAAAAATACTTTAAAACCAATGCATGATAAATATGTCGAGCCATCTAAGAAAAATGCTGATATTATTCTTAACGGAGATAGTTATAGCAAAATAGAGTTTAATAAGATAATTGATTTAATAAAAAGCTATAAATAATTTGCAAAATAATTTAAAATATTAAATGACTGTTATACATATCATATACGATATAGTTAATATATAACAATAGGTTCCAAGTAGTTTACTTGGAACCTATTTTAAGTAAAATAAATTTACTTATTCTGGAAGTTTTGCCGATATAGGATTACATGACTTTGACACCAAAAATCTTGGTAGCCACAGCATCTCCATTCGTTATCCTCTTTCATCCCTCTTTTGTAGCGAAGGACTTTCCTGGAATCTCTCTTTTTATAAACTACAGGAGCTGTGATTTCAAGCGGCCTTCTGAGTGTATAGCATAATTCATCCAGAAGAACTTTTAGATGATATTCACGCATACCTTGACTTACCGGAGGAAACTTAGCAAGGGGCTGCCTTGGTGCAGACAGATAATAATTGCACAGTACCTTGTCAAATTCGAATTCACCAATGAGTCTTGCAAGTTCACATATATCTCCTAATGTTTCGGTAGGCAAACCTATCATAACAGTAGAAATGAGCTCTATAGAAGGATTAGCCTCTCTTAGAGTCTTAAGTATATGTGCGGCACTTTCGACAGTATGTTTTTTGTTTATTAATTTAAGAAGCCTGTCAGTGCCAACTTCTATGTTCATGGCCAAAGATTTAATCTTTTTTGCACATTTGCATAAAGAGTCAAGTATCTCAGGCGTGGTTTCTCCAATAGATAGGCCTATTGGAAACTCAATGTGCTTCACTTCATCGTAACTTGCGATCAAATCAATGAGTTCAGGCAGCCTTTGATAGCCGTACAAGTCCATGCCATACTCAGTCAGGTTTTCTGCCCGAAGACTAATGGTTTCCATCTTTTCAGGAGAAACGTCTCTATAATGGTCAAGAGCCCGCTTGATAGTTTCCAAAGGTAAACTCTCAAACCGAATGTGCATATATGTTCTCCTACAAAAAGCACATTGCTGCAGACATCCATCCACAGGCCAGATTGCTAAGAACTTATTCCAGTCATCGTATACAAAGTACTGCTCACGAATATCAAAGCCGAATTTTTTACCGAGTTTTTCGGTAAAATGATCTCCCCAAAAAGTTATATTGTCGATAGAACCATTGAGTAAAGCCTCTGCATTAGCAGCTTTACCTACTACAATGATTTCGGCGCCCTTTTTGCGGTATTCGGCAATTATTCTAAGCTCCCTTAGAACGAGGTCAGATGCATCACTACATCTTGCAAAAGAATGTGCATATAGAATGTAGTCAGCATCAGGAAACGGAACAGTCTTCTCGAGCAGAGGCAGCATAGGAATATAAGAAACCATTAATTCCCGGTAGCATTCATCTTGCACATTTCGTTTTAAAAAATGTGCATTGATTTTGAACTTTACGTCCTTTAATGGGGTAGGCTGAGAATCATCCCAGAGAAGATTTAATTTCTCATCCATAGTCATATGCTCATAGTCAAAATTGCTCATAATAATTCTCCTATCGTAAATTATTTTATTTTCAAAGTACCATAAGGTTAAAACTTCCATATATATAAAAAGGCTTATTGCCTAGTTAAGTATATTTTAGCATAATTTACATAAAATGTCAAAAAGCATTCTTATGCTTAACTTTTACTAAATAGTAAAATATAATAAAAAAGTCACATAAATTGATTAAAATAACTTGAATAAATTGAGATAAATTGATATAATTATGCACATAACATACAAAAAGAGAGGGGTAATCAGAAATGATAAATGTAATATTAAAAGATGGAAGCAAAAAACAAGTAGAAGAGGGAATATCTTTACTTGAACTTGCAAAAGGTATAAGTGAAGGACTAGCAAGGAATATGACTGCAGGATTAGTAGATGGAGAAGTTAAGGATTTAAGATATAAATTAGAAAAAGACTGTAGTGTTGAAATATTAACTTTTGATAACAGTTTAGAAGGTAAAAAAGCATATTGGCATACAACTTCACATATAATGGCACAAGCAGTAAAAAGACTATTTCCAAATGTAAAACTTGCAATAGGACCAGCTATAGATAATGGTTTCTATTATGATTTTGATACCGATACCCCATTTTCAGAGGAAGATAAACAAAAAATCGAAGAAGAAATGAAAAAAATTATAAAAGAAGATCTTAAGATAGAGAGATTCTCACTTCCAAAAAAAGAAGCTATTGAGTTAATGAAAAATGAGCCATATAAAGTAGAATTAATAGAAGACTTAGCAGAAGGAGAAGAAATTTCTTTCTATAAACAAGGAGACTTTACAGACCTTTGTGCAGGACCTCATTTGGAAAGCACGGGAAAAGTAAAGACAATAAAGATATTATCTTCTTCAGGAGCATATTGGAGAGGTAGCGAGAAAAACAAAATGCTTCAAAGAATATATGCAATATCTTTCCCAAAACAGAGCCAATTAGATGAATATTTAAATGAACTAGAAGAAGCAAAGTTAAGAGATCACAGAAAAATAGGAAAAGATTTAGAGTTATTTATGACTCATCCATTAGTAGGTTCTGGACTTCCAATGTATTTACCAAATGGTGCAACTGTAAGAAGATTACTTGAAAGATATATTCAGGATAAAGAAATAAAACTAGGATATAACCACGTATATACACCATCAATGGCAAATGTAGATTTATATAAAACAAGTGGACACTGGGATCACTATAAAGAAGATATGTTCCCAGTAATGAAAATAGATACAGAAGAATTAGTTCTAAGACCAATGAATTGTCCACACCACATGCTAGTATACAAAAATAAAATGCATTCATATAGAGATTTACCAATTAGAATTGGAGAGCTTGCACATGATTTTAGATTTGAGGACAGTGGAAGTGTTTGCGGACTAGAAAGAGTTCGTGAAATGTGTCAAAATGATGCCCATCTTTTTGTTAGACCAGATCAAATCAAAGAAGAATTTAAAAAGGTTGTTGATTTAATACTTTCTGTATATAAAGATTTTGGATTTAAAAATTATTCATTTAGATTATCTTTAAGAGATAAAAACAACAAAGCAAAATATTTTGATGATGATGAAATGTGGGAAAGAGCAGAGAGCGAATTAAGAGAGATACTTACAGAATCAGGACTAGAATTTTATGAAGCAGAAGGAGAAGCAGCATTTTATGGACCAAAATTAGATGTTCAAATTAAGACAGCCCTTGGACATGATGTAACTGTATCAACTTGCCAATTAGACTTCTTATTACCAGAAAGATTTGAACTAGAATATATTGGAGAAGACGGAGTAGCTCATAGACCAGTTGTTATCCATAGAGCTATACTTGGAACATTTGATAGATTTTTAGCATTTTTGATAGAAGAAACAAAAGGTGCATTCCCAATGTGGCTTGCTCCAATACAAGTAAAAATATTACCTATTACTGATAATCAACTAGAATATGCATTTAAAATAAAGAGTGAATTAGATAATTTAGGTGTTAGAGTAGAAGTAGACGATAGAAATGAAAAAATAGGATACAAAATAAGGGAAGCTCAATTACAAAAAATACCTTATATGTTAGTATTAGGAGAAAAAGAGCAAACATCAAATCTCGCTAGTGTTCGTTCAAGAAGTCTAGGAGATATTGGACAAATGAGTCTAGAAGATTTCAAAAACAAGATAAAAAAAGAAATAGAAAACTTTGAAATAAATTAAATATTATATAAAATTTAATAAGGAGGAATATATATGATAGTAATTGGTTCAGATCATGGTGGATATAAATTAAAGGAAGAAATAAAAAGGTATTTTGATGAAAAGGAAATAAAATATATTGACAAAGGAACTTTTTCAGAAGAAAGTGTAGATTATCCAGAAATTGCAAAAGCCGTCGCAAAAGAGGTATCAGAAAAAAGAGCTGATACAGGAATACTTATTTGCAGATCTGGAATAGGTATGTCAATATGTGCTAATAAATTTAAAGGAGTTAGATGTGCACCTTGCTACGAAGAACAAACAGCAAAGTTTGCAAGAATGCACAATAACGTAAATATTTTAGCATTAGGTGCAGATTATATTTCAACAAATGATGCAATTTGCATAGTAAGACAATTCCTAGCTACAGAATTTGAGGGAGGAAGACATACAGCCAGAGTTGAGCTTATAAACGAAATTGAAAGAGAAAATATGAAATAGATAAAATTATTATTGAAAGGAGAAATTCGTATAATAATACAATTATACGAGATTCATACTATGAGCAAAAAAACTATATTAAGTGGTATACAAGCAACAGGAAATTTGACACTTGGAAATTATTTAGGAGCTATTAATAATTGGAAAAAAATGCAAGAAGAATATGAGTGCAACTATATGATAGCAGATTTACATACATTAACTATTAGAAATGATCCAGAAAAATTGAGGAATAATACATTAGATTTATTAGCATTATATATAGCAGCAGGTATTGACCCTGAGAAAAGTAATATATTTATTCAATCACAAGTTGCAGCACATGCAGAACTTGCATGGATTTTAAATTGTTATACATATATGGGTGAACTTTCAAGAATGACACAATTTAAGGATAAATCTACAAAACATGCAGATAATATAAATAGTGGTTTATTCACATATCCTGTACTTATGGCTGCAGATATTTTACTATATCAAGCAGATTTAGTTCCAGTTGGAGAAGATCAAAAGCAACACGTAGAATTAACTAGAAATATAGCAGAAAGATTTAATAAAATATATGGAGATACTTTTAAAATACCAGAGCCTTATATACACGGTGTAGGAGCTCGTGTAATGGGTCTTCAAGATCCAACGAGTAAAATGAGTAAGAGTTCTACGATACCAAATGATTCAATTTTCTTAAATGATGAACCAGATGTAATACTTAAAAAATTCAAAAAAGCAGTTACAGATTCTGAAAATATTGTAAGATATGATAAAGAGAAAAAGCCGGGAATAAGCAATTTAATATCTATATATAGTGCAATAACTGGTGAATCAAAAGAAGAAATAGAAAATAAATTTGAAAGTAAAGGTTATGGAGACTTTAAGGTAGCTGTTGCAGAGTGTGTAATAGAAGAGTTAAAACCATTACAAAATAAATATAATGAATTAAAGAACAATCCAGACTACCTAGAGAAATTATATATAAATGGTGCTGAAAGAGCTAAAAAGATTGCAAAATCTACACTTAAAGATGTTTATGAAAAAGTTGGTTTAGTTTGGTAATAGAAAGGAATGTAAATGTTTACAGACTATGCAAAAATAATAATTAAATCAGGAGATGGCGGAAATGGTGCTATCAGTTTCAGACGTGAAAAATATGTTGCTGCAGGAGGCCCTGACGGAGGAGACGGAGGAAACGGTGGTAGCATCTATTTTGTCGTAGATCCAGATGCAAATACGCTAGTTGATTTTAGATATAAGAAAAAGTTTAAAGCAGAAAATGGTCAAAATGGAAGCCGGAAATCATTCTTATGGTAAATCTCGGACAAGATTTATATGTAAAGGTTCCATTAGGAACAGTTGTAAAAGATTTAGAAACAGGTAAAATACTTGCTGATTTATCAGAAAAGGGACAAAAAGAATTGATACTTCCAGGAGGAAGAGGAGGAAAAGGCAATTCACATTTTGCAACTTCTACAAGGCAAGTTCCAAGATTTGCACAAGATGGAGAAAAAGGAATAGAACTAGAAGTACTCTTAGAGCTAAAACTTTTAGCAGATGTTGGCTTAATTGGATTTCCAAATGTTGGAAAATCAACTTTCCTTTCTATTGTAACTTCTGCAACACCTAAAATTGCAGATTATCATTTTACAACTATAATACCAAATTTAGGAGTTGTAAAAACTGAGTATGGAGATAGTTTTGTTATAGCAGATATCCCAGGAATTATAGAGGGAGCAAGTGAAGGAGTAGGACTTGGACTTCAATTTTTAAGACATATAGAAAGAACAAGACTTCTTTTACATTTTGTAGATGTGTCAGGACAAGAAGGTAGAAATCCAGTAAAAGATTTTTATGTTATACAAAATGAATTGAAAAAGTATAACGAAAAATTAAGCAAAAGAAAACAAATAATTGTCGCAAATAAGATAGATATTATGCAAGATGAGAAATTATATAACGAGCTTGAAAAAGTAGCTCAAAAAGAAAATATGAAGATATTTAAGATATCTGCTGCATCAAAAGAAGGCATCAATGAACTCATGACTTATGTTGCTAAAATTCTAAAAGATTTACCTAAGGAAGATTTAATAGAATCAGAGCAAAAGATAGTATATACTTTAGAGGACAAGAAAGAATTTGAAATAGAGAAAAAAGGAAATGTATATATAGTAACAGGCCCTGGAATAGAAAGATTAATGAGAAGAGTAAATATACAAGATAGAGAGTCAATGTATTATATGCAAAAGAATTTATTAAATATGGGAGTCGATGCTGAATTAAAAAGGCTTGGAATAAAAGAAGGAGATACAGTAAAAATATTAGATTGGCAATTTGAATGGTATAATTAAAATATAAATTAATGGCTCACAAAAAGGTGGGCTATTATAATAAAGAAATAGGGGAAATAAACGTTGTTACCAGTATTAGAAGTAGAAAAAGAAGTAGAAACAAACGTATCAGAAATAATATTTGAAAGTTATGAGATACCAGATTATATTGTAACTAAGATGATAGGAAATTCTATACCTATATCTAATATAGAGGAAATAGATATAAAAGATTTATCATACCTGCAAATAACATATTGGGGATTTGATGAAAAATCACATATTGGAGAAATGATTGTAAATAAAAAAGTTGCACAAGAAATTTTAGATATTTTTAAAGAGGTATATGAAAATAAATATCCTATTGAAAAGATAAGATTAATTGATGAATATGGTGCAAATGACGAAGAATCAATGCAAGATAATAATACATCAGCATTTTGTTATAGAGTAGTTAAAAATTCTAAAAAATTATCTAATCATTCACTTGGTATAGCAATAGATGTAAATCCTTTGTATAATCCATATATAGATGGAAAACGAATAGAACCAGCCAATGCAGGTATATATAAAGATAGAAACATTAATGTAAAAGGGCTCATAAAAAAGGGAGATGCTTTATACAATGCATTTATAAAACGAGGCTGGACATGGGGAGGAAACTGGAAAACAAAAAAAGATTATCAACATTTTGAAAAAGAAATATAAAAAGCAGAAATCTAGATAAAACAAATTGTACTTTATTGCAAAAAAATAGGCGTTATGATAGAATAATCGTAATTAATAAAATTTAGAAATGGAAAAAACAATGAATAGATTATTAAGAATAGGATTTGATATACTTTTAACATCAATAACACCAATTTTAGGATGGTTTTTACTTGGAATATTAGTTGATAAAAATTTAATCAATATATTTACATTAATATATCCAATGCAATTTGTAATAACTACTATACAGAGCATTTTTGGAACAGGAGCAAATATTAGTGCAATAAAAGATAATAACCCTAATAGTGCCTTTTCAGGCATAATATGTGGTTCTATATTGGGATTTATAATACTTTTTGGAGTAATAATAAATATAGATGATTATATAAGCTTTATGAATATGGATATCAATACATATAGAATATTTGCAATATATGCAGTTGCTCAAATGTTTCTACAATTATTATTACGCCTATCTTTATGCAAGTTATATTATGAGAATAAAAATAAAATAGCAAATAAATATAGCATATACTTTAATTTACTAAATTTCATATCTTTAATTGTAATGAGTATTGTTACTAAAAACCAAATACAAATAACAAGTATATCATTTTTAATAACAGCTATATTTGTTTTGATTATGATGGTAAAAACAGTTCATAGAACTAAATTTAAAATAAACATAATTAAGTGTATTAAATATGATTCAGCATATTTGTTTGGAGAAATAAGTATGTTTATTATATATTTATTTGGCTTAAAAAATTCATTTGATTTTGGAGAAAAATATATTTTAGCAATATCATTTTTAACATTAATAACAGATACTCAGTGGGATATTGCAGATTCAATAAAAATAGTAGCTCAAATTGATATAGCGAAAAAAGTATTTTCATACAAAGACCATATAAAAAATAGTAGGAAATTAGTTTATATGCTAATAACATCAAGTATTATAATGGGATTTATTTTATATCCAATATATAAAGTTGATTTGAGTTTTCTTTTAATTATAACAGGAATGGAACTTATATGTATATATGTTTATCCTATTTATTTAACTAAATTAACATATATACAGTTAGAAATTTCAGCATATAAAGCAACTATACATAAACAAATTGCAAATATATTCAGAATTGCCTGTTCTTTTATTCCATCTCCATTTTGCTTATCAATAGGACTAGCATCTTCAGTTACTTATCAATTAATATCTTCAACTGTTATTACTGATAAGTATTTAGAGAATAATAAATTAGATAGTTTAGTTAGTAAAGGATAATTAATATGATTAATGAGTTAGAGATTATGGATTTAATGAACAATATTGAATATGGTTGGTTAGATAAAGATAAGAATAAACACAGTATTGTGGATGAATCCTTTTCAAATAATTATATACTGCAATCTCCAAATGAAACAATAACTAATAAAATTGGTGTATGTTGGGATCAAGTGGAACTTGAAAGACATTATTTCAAAGAAAATGCTTGTACTATAAAAACTTATTTTATAGTACATTATGATGGTGATAAATGCCCGACTCATACCTTCTTAACTTATGAAAAGAATAATAAATTTTATTGGTTTGAACATTCATGGGAAAGATTTAAAGGAATTCATGAATATAATGCTGAAGGTGATTTATTATTAGATATTAAAGATAAATTTATTAAACATGAATTAAATAATCAATATAACGTTGAAAACTTGGCATTATACGAATATGAAAAGCCAAAGTATCATATTTCAGTACAAGAATTTTATAATCATTGTGAAAATGGAAAATATATTGATTTTAATACTTAATTAAGTTTTTTACCAAATAAAGGAGAGTTGCTAGAACTCTCCAAAATCATTTAGGCTCCCGTCTTACTACAAAAGTAGTAGAGGGTTAAGTTAAATATATTTTAACATATAATATGTTTTTTGCAGTATTTTACTTAATGGAGCCAATAGGGAGAATCGAACTCCCGACCTACAGGTTACGAATCTGTTGCTCTACCAACTGAGCTATATTGGCAAAATTTATATATATTTTATCATAAAAAATTTAATAAATACATAGTTTTTTCAAAAAAACATATAATAAATTAATGAAAATATCGCATAAGTATTGATTTTATAGAAAAAATAGTATAAAATATTTAAGAATTAAATATAATAAGTATTGGAGGAATAATTTATGGCAGAAGTATATATGGCAGGAGATTTAAGAAATGGAACAACATTTGAATTAGATGGCCAAGTATTTAGAGTAGTTGAATTTCAACACGTAAAACCGGGAAAAGGAGCAGCATTTGTTAGAACAAAAATAAAAAATGTAATAACAGGAGCAGTTATTGAAAGAACATTTAACCCATCTGAAAAATTACAAGGTGCAGAGATAGAAAAAAGAGAAATGCAATATTTGTATAAAGATGGTGATATATATTACTTTATGGATAACGAAACATATGAACAATTACCATTGAATGAAGAACAATTAGGAGATAGCTTAAAGTACATAAAAGAAAATATGACTGTGAAGACATTATCTTTTAAAGGTAAAGTATTTGCAGTAGAACCACCTATGTTCGTTGAACTAGAAGTTACATATACAGAACCAGGATTTAGTGGAAATACAACTACAACATCTGGAAAGCCAGCAAAACTAGAGAATGGTCTAGAAATTAGTGTACCACTATTTGTTGAAATAGGTGATGTTATAAGAATTGATACAAGAACTGGCGAGTATATGGAAAGAGTTTAAGGAGTTTTTGTAATGACAGATTTAAAGAAGAGATTTAATAAAATTTTGCAAGATATTGAAAAAAATGTAACTAATAAAGAAGATGTGAACTATATAAAAACACAAGTATATAATATTTCACTATTATTTTTGGATGAACTAGATAAACTTGCAGAAATAAATCTAAACAGATTAAACACTATGATAGATAGAGAAAAAGAATTAGAAACAAAAATAGAAAATATGGAAAAGATTATAAATAAGCTCGAAAAAGAAGTTTATTCATCAGATGATGATTCTGATTTTGAAATAGTATGTCCATATTGCAATACGGAATTTATTGAAGATTTCAGCAATGGTATAAAATATGAAGTAAGATGTCCAGAATGCGACAATATAATAGAGCTAGATTGGAATGAAGAAGAATTAGAAGATGATGATAGCAGTTTGAATAATGAATCAAGAAAAAATGATAATGACTACAACGACGATGAAGACGATATGTAGTATTTATTTAATAGGAATTAAAGATAAGGGGTTTTGATAAACTCCTTTTATTTTTATGGCAAAATGAAGATGACAGCCAGTAGTTGCTCCGTTTGTTGGTTTTCCTTTTGAATCTTTATATGGATTATTTAGTACATCATAAATATGAAAAGGTCCAACTTGTCCTAAGACTTGTCCTCTTTCTATTTTGTCTCCGAATGTTTACTAAGTAATTTGGAGAAACATGACAATATGTAACTAGAGTATCTTCATTTTGCAAAATAATAGTGTGTCCACCTGATCCATTAAATCCAGTATGTATCACAGTTCCAGAAATACTTGCTAAAAAATATGTATTTTCAGGAGCTGGTATATCAAGCCCAGAATGATATGAAGATGCAAAAGAAGTAGGGGAGTTTCTATGACCAAAATATGAAGAAATACGATAAAAATTAGGTATTGGCCAAGCAAACCCACTTTCACTTATATAAATATCTTCTTCATTTATATTGTAAGATGAATAATCTGACATTGTGGAACCGGAATAATATGATTATAATAATTGAAAAAATGATAATTCCTAAAAAAGAGTATGAAAATAAATGATTCATATTTGGCTACCTCCTAAATATTATAAAGTAGCCTCCAAAAAGGTATATATCTATTTTTTAAATGCGAAAAATTTACTGATAAAAAAGTTTAAGATTATAACAATCACTGTGATAAATAATTTGCTTATTAATTCGTGAATATGCATAATATTGAATAATAAATAGAATCCGACAATTTCTAAAATCATAGTAAATAAACGACCAAGAATAAATTTGTAAAATTCTTTTAAATTTTCTTTAAAGGTAACAGCAGTAGAATTAAAAACTAATTTTCTATTTGTAAAATATGCAAATAGAACTGAAAGTATAATTGCTATGATATTAGATAAATTTTCATTTAAATTAATAAAATGGGTTAATATGTAGAAAGAAACAAGATTAACAAGGGTTGTAAGAACACCAAATACAATGTATAGAATAACTTCTTTATTACATACTTTTTTAATTAATGCTCTTATGTTTTCCATATTTCCCCCTAAAATAAAAATGGCTGGGCTGGCTAGATTCGAACTAGCGCATGCCAGAGTCAAAGTCTGGTGCCTTACCGCTTGGCTACAGCCCAATATAATCAAATATATAAGTGGGGTGGAAGATGGGACTCGAACCCACGGTCTCCAGTGCCACAAACTGGCGCGTTAACCAACTACGCCACATCCACCATATTAAAAATATTTTTTAACAGTGCACATATTATTTTACCCTTTTTATTAGATTTTGTCAACATTTTTTAAAGAAAAGTTCAAAATTTTGATGTATTTTAGACAAATTATAGGCATAGCATTAAATAAGGTGATTTTTATGAAAGTAATAGCAATTAAAAGAAATAAAGTGGTAAAGATTACAATTGTTATGATGATTACATTAATTATTTTTAGTGTTTCTAGATCTTTTGCAATGCAGCATTACTATAAGGTAGACTTTTCTACTGGTATAGTTACAGCAAGTACACTAAATGTACGAAGTGGACCTGGAACTGTTTTTAAAGTCATAGCAACTGTTAAGAAAAATGAATACATAAGAGTATTTGCAGGTGTGGGAGATTGGTATATTGTTCAAGTAGAAGGAGATTATATTGGAGCAGTGAGCAAACAATATGTAAGAGCTATATATCCAAATTCTTCAAATAATACAACACAAAATAACTCCGGTAATACTAATCAAAATACTGGTCAAACTTCTTCGACTTTGAATACAAATGAAAAAGAAGTATTTGATTTAATTAATCAGCAAAGGATTAATAATGGATTATCAGTACTAAAGATAGATAATGAGGTACAAAGAGTAGCTAGAATAAAAGCACAAGATATGGTAGATAATAATTATTTTTCACATAATTCGCCAACTTATGGTTCTCCATTTGATATGTTAAAAAGTTTTAAGATATCATATAGATCAGCAGGAGAAAATATTGCAGGCAATTCAAGTAATAGTGGTGCAGTAAATGCTTGGATGAATTCATCTGGACATAGAGCAAATATTTTAAATAGTAGTTTTAATTATACTGGAATAGGGGTAGTAAGTAGTCCAAAATATGGAAAAATATATGTTCAAATGTTTATAGGAAAATAGGATATAAAAAGTAAAAAGTACTTTTCAAATTGAAGAGTACTTTTGTATTTTGGTGGAGATGAGGGGAGTTGAACCCCTGTCCAATAACATTTCCATATAAACTTCTCCGAGTGCAGTTTATTAATGAAAATTCCCGAAAATTCAAGTTAATAAACAAACTTCAAAAATTCAGTAGTTTCATAAATACCCACTATTTTCGAAACATAAAATAGCTTTGTTTCCTACAATGTTGACACTCTATCTAAATCTGTAGGCTATTTAGGAGAGTGTAGCCGCAACTTAGGCAGCTAATGCTAATTCTCTATTATCAGCGTTTATTTTAAATTTGCCTTTTTTAAGGTGGCCAAGGCTCCACCACTCGCTATTTATATTTCTATGTTAATGTCGAAACCAAATACATCCCCATACATATATATTATACACTATTTAAAGTATATATTCAATAGTAATATATTGGATTTAAGGACTTTTGGTTACATATTGACTTTATGTCTTTATTGAATTAAAATAATAATAGATTCAATATTATAAATGAACTTTAAAAGGAGAATAAACCTATTAATGAAAGAAAGAAATTATACAATTGATTTTTTTAGAATTATATTTATATTGATTATATGTATACATCATTTTCAACCTATTATAAATGCTAAATTTATTAATACTGGATTCCTTTGTGTAGAATTCTTCTTTATTGTATCAGGATTTTTCTTATATAAGAGTTTTAAAAAGAATTCTAATTCTAATGGTCTAAAATATACAATAGGAAGAATAAAAAAATTATATCCACTATATATATTTGCATTTATAGTAATACTTATACTGACTACAATAGAATCATGTTCTAGAGGAAATTTAAATGTACAAAAAAGTATATTCACCTCTATATCCGAAATACTATTATTGCAAAATATAGGTATATTTAATGGTGGAATTAATTATCCAATGTGGTATTTATCTACTTTAATAGTTTCAGGATTCTTTATATTTGAATTATTGAAACGAGATAAAAATTTATATTTAAAGTTATTGGGACCATTAAGTATTATAATTTATTTCGCATTTATAAACAAAAACTATGGAACTTTAGAGGTATGGGATAATATAAATGGAATTTATTTGCCTTTAGTAAGAACATTTGTTGATATGACGATAGGTTGTATATTATCTTATATAATGGAAGAATATTCTGAAAAAATAAAGAATTCTCTTACTTCTCATAAGTTCTTTTATGGAATCATAGAAATAATTAATTATATAATATTATTCTATCTGATTATAAAAAATACACCATATCAAATTTATTCTGTTATAGCATTTACAATTTTAATTGCGTTTGCAAATATAGAAAATAGTATTTGTTATAAATTGTTTAATAACAAAATATTTAGATATAATGGAGATTTATCATATTCTATGTATGTTAATCATGCATCTATTATATTGATATTTGAACATATCTATAAAAGAATAAATTATTTGCAAAACAATACTCTATTATGTATTGCAATGTATATCATTATTTTAATAATATATTCTTATTGTATTGATAAAATTGTAAAAAGAATTACACAAAGAAAAGAGGTATAATATGAGAGATAGTTTTAAAAAACAAGCAACAACGCAGGAAAATATAAAATGGAATAATGTTATTAGACGAGAAAATGAATTATATTCAAGAGGCAATGATATTCGTTCTGAATTTGAGAGAGATTACACAAGAATAATACATAGTCTAGCATTTAGAAGAATGAAACATAAAACACAAGTATTCTTTTCTCCAACCAATGACCATATTTGTACTAGAATGGAACATATAATTTTAGTTGAATCTATAAGTAATACAATAGCAGAATATTTAGGTCTAAATACAAAACTTACAAAAGCTATTGCTATAGCTCATGATATTGGACATAGTCCATTTGGACATCAAGGAGAAAAAATATTATCTGAAATTTCAAAAAAAGATATAGGAAAGACATTTTGGCATGAAAAAAATGGATTAGAAATGGTTGATAAATTAGTTTTATTAGAAGATAATAATCAAAATCTACAAAATCTTAATCTAACCTACGGTGTAAGAGATGGAATTATTTCACATTGTGGCGAAATCGATGAAAATGGCTTAAAACCTAGGGATGAATATATAGATTTATACGACTATAATTTTCCAAACCAATATAATCCATATACTTGGGAAGGATGCGTAGTAAAAATTGCAGATAAAATAGCATATTTAGGTAGAGATATACAAGATGCTATCACTGTGGGAATTCTAGATAGACATTTAAAAGAGCTTAAAGATATAATGAACCTAAGTGAAAATGATGCTATAAACAATACTATTATAATTAACAATTTAATATATGATTTATGCGAAAATAGTAACGAAAAAGTAGGCTTAAAATTTTCTGATGAATATTTTGAATTTATGAAAAAATTAAAAGAATTTAATTATAAATATATTTATTTGGATGAAAGGATAAAACCTTCTACAGAATATTTTAAAATTGTAATTACAACTATATATGACACCTTAAAAAAATATTATACAGACAAGGAACGTTTTTATAAAATGTATCCAGAAATTGTAAAAGATTTTGAAAAATGGTTAAAAATGTACTGGGATTACGAAAGGTATGGAGTTTGTAAAAACGAAGTTGTTTTTAGCATTGAGAATGAAAAGGAATTTTGCCAAGCAATTATATATTATATATCTGGTATGACTGATAATTATGCAATAGATATGTATAATAAAATAATAAGTTTCTAAAAAAGTGGTGCCCATGCGTTGACGAATTTTTCAAGTATGATTTCATTAAAATTGACAAAGTAGGAGAGAGGGGCTACGTTTAAACTAAAATTTATTTTGCGAACATTTGTTAAATTAAAATTTTTATAAATTAAAATGTGATTTTTATAAATTTTTAAAATAACTTTCTAATTATAATATTATAAAAATAATTTAATTTTATAAAACTTTAAAATCGATTTTAAGACATTCTTATATTTAAATAATAAAGTTAATCATCTGAGATTTAATTTAAATATTTAAGAATTATAGATTATATAATGTAAATTTACTAAAATATTATAAAATCAACAATTTCTGAAAAATACTGAAAAATAGCCTAAAAAACGACGCATCAGAATCGATTTTAAGGCGTTTTTAGGAAAAGGACATATAACTTGTTGTATAAGAAAGCAGGAAAAAACTATAAAAATAGCGAGATAGGACCTTTTTCATAAAAGCCATATTCCTAATTGCGCAAAACTTTGATTTTGTGCAATGTTATATTTTTATTTTCTCCTCCTCTCTCTTTTAAAATTTCTAAAAATAAAAACCCATTAAAAGGAGTTTTCTTATTTTATTTTGTCAATGTTTTAATTTTTGCAGAATCAATCAATTTGGTTTTTCTTTTAGCAACCATCACATTAATTTCAGCACCTATTAAAATCATATATATAATTGCGTATAACCACATCATGATTAATATAATTGTTGTAAGACTGCCATAAATTACAGAAAAATTAGTAAAAATATCAATATATATAGAGAAAAAATATGAAAGCACAAACCAACCAACAGATGCAAAGATTGCACCAGGAATCTGTGATTTCAGACTGCTCCCCTTCTGATGGTCAGGAACAAATCTATACATCAAAACAAAAATTATAAATAATGAAATAATTACTAATAAACTTCTTATACTTAGTATAAAATTGATTATTTCGCTAAAATTTGGAAAATTTTCTTCAACAGTTAAACTAATTCTATTTCCAAAAACTAGTAAAATCAACACCATAATAATCGTAATTATAATTATTATAGTGCCTACTACCCCCTTTATTCTAAGTAATATAAAATTGTTCTTATTTTCACTTCTATAAACTGATGAAAGCCCTAAGGTTAATGCATAAAAACTATTTGCAGCAGACCAAAGTGTAAATATTGCAGATATTGAGATTGTTTGAAAAGATTTTGAATACATTTCCTGGATGATATCAACTACCCCATTTTTAGTTACTGTCGGAAGAAAGGCCTCTAAAATATATTCAAGTGTACTTCTATCTATATTCATATATTTTATTAAACTAAGTAATAATAGGACAAAAGGAATAAAAGAAAGAAAAGTAAAATATGCACATTTAGCAGCATATTCCCCTACATGATCTTCATTTATTCTTTGAAAAAATTTATTTATGCTTTGAATAATATTCAAATTCAACTTCCTCCTACCTACTATATTATTTTCAAAAAAAGTTAAAAATAACCACTATTGCAAAAAGAATAGTGGTTATTAAATTCTATTTATAGTTTCTTAAAAAATAATCCATTTTATCTAAAAACTCTTCATTATTCTTGCTAATTACCATTTGACTTAATAATTGTTCAGTAACATCTGCAACAGGTAAGCTTGATAATGCTTTTCTAAGAGCATATACAGTATCTAACTCTTTTTGAGTTAAAAGTTTTTCTTCTCTTCTTGTTCCAGATTTATTTATATCGATTGCTGGGAAAATACGTTTTTCTGATAACTTTCTATCAAGATGTACTTCCATATTTCCTGTACCTTTAAACTCTTCAAAAATGATATCATCCATCTTACTACCAGTTTCAATTAATGCTGTTGCAAGTATAGTTAGGCTGCCCCCATTTTCTATATTTCTTGCTGCACCAAAGAATCTTTTTGGCTTATGAAGAGCTGTTGGATCTAATCCTCCTGATAATGTCTTACCAGATGCAGGAACAACTATGTTATATGCTCTTGCAAGTCTTGTTATACTATCAAGTAAAATTACAACATCTCTATTTTGTTCAATTAGTCTTTTTGCTCTTTCTAAAACCATTTCAGCAACTTTTATATGATGTTCTGGAAGTTCATCAAATGTAGAATATATAACATCTCCTTTAATTGAACGCTTCATATCCGTAACTTCTTCTGGTCTTTCGTCAATCAAAAGTACTATTAATTCTACCTCTGGGTTATTAGTTGTAATACTATTTGCAATTTTCTTCAAAAGAGTAGTCTTTCCTACTTTTGGAGGAGCAACTATCATTCCCCTCTGCCCTTTTCCAATTGGAGAGATTATATCTATTATTCTCATAGCTATTTCATTTTGAGTAGTTTCAAGTTTTAATCTTTCTTCTGGATATATTGGAATTAATTCATCAAAACTTTTACGTTTCATAGCTACATCTGGAGAATCCCCATTGACATCACCTACGAATATTAAAGCTGGGAATTTTTCGCCATCTTTAGGAAATCTTGCAATACCTTTTATTTTATCTCCTGTATTTAATCTAAACCTTTTAATTTGAATAGGTGATATATATACATCTTTATTGCTAGATAAATAATTTTCTCCTCTTAAAAATCCATATCCATCAGGAAGAACCTCTAAAATACCCTCAACAATTGCATCATCTTCATTAGTTACTTTGTAACCATCTCCATTAGCGGGTGTAACTTCTTCAGAATTTTTTTTATCTTCTTTAAGTTCTACTTTTTCTAAATTAGTATTTCCCTCTGTTTCATTTAATAATTCAAGTAATTCGTTCTTTTTTAACTTACTTATGTTTTTTAAGCCTCTTTCTTTCGCAATTTTACGCAATTCAGTTAATTGCATACTACTATCCATATAATTTGCCCCCTATTTTATTTATATAATATATTAATTTTTAAATTTATTGGAAAAAGTTAAGAATAAAAATATTATAAAATGATTCAAGTTCTATTTTAACAAAACCTAGAATACCAAATAAGTTATATAAATTAGATAAGTCTATTAACTACCTACATCTATATAAACTTTTTCATTTGGCTTGTACATATTTAACTTTTCTCTAGCTATCTTCTCTATGTATTCTAAAGAGCTTGTACTTTGTTTCAACGAAATTAAAGAGTCTTTATGTTCATTAGCCTCTTCAATTTTCTTTTCAGTTGCAGCGATACTTTCGCTGTAATTATTTAATTGTTTTTGTTGATTTATTAATATAATTATCGCATATATAATCAAAATAATTATTAATATTTTTTTAAACAATTTTTTAATATCGATTTTCATCTGTACACTCTTTTCTTAGATTTATCTTATGCCCAATTATCTTTATTATACATATATAATTCTACATAATAATTCAAAATCCTTCTTTATTATTCAAAATTTCACTATTTTTAGAGCTTTTTCTTAAAATTTTGAGCTTTGAAAAAGTATTCTTTATTTGCTTTATGAAAAATATAATTGGCTTTATTAAAAGCAATTTTATAACTGTATAAATTTTGTTTATAGGATAATAGAAAATTTTAAATAAGAAAGATAGAATCCTTTTAAAAATGGCTATTATTTTAACAGAAATTTTAATAATATATTTACTAAAAAACAACATATAAATTGCAATACCCAAAAATATTCCAATAAAAATGTATAATCTAAATTGTCCATTATTAAATTTAAATATAGAATACATTATAAGTAATGCTGATATTATCCAAAATAAAACATCTTCTAAGGATGTTACAAGATTAGATGTTTTAAAGCTGCGTCTTAATATTCTAAATATATCAAATATTATTCCAATTAAAATGCCATTTATTATGAAAATTAAAAATAAGTAAGCCTGATTTATAGCATCTACATTCAAATTTTTCACCTACAATTTATTTAAAAATTTTGCTTATGAAACTTCCTGCCTTATCTTTATTTAAATCCTTTTCACTGTAACTTAATGAGCTTATATCCCCTTCTACAATAACTTCTGATGTATCTATACTTAATTTATTAATTTTAAGATTCTCTCCCTTTATGGTAAGAAGTCCAAGTTCTGTTTCAACCATAACTACTTGATCATCAAAACTTAATACGTCTAAAACACCAGATATACTAAGCTTTTCCCTATTTTCTAATATCAAATTTTGAATAGCTGTTTGAGACAAGTTTTTTCTTTCTTCTATTGTCATAAGTCTTTTCTCCCTTCATTTTTAAGTATATAATTATATATATTCACTTCTTGTCTCATTTAGAACAATAAAAGATGCATTTTAGCAATGCACCTTTGTTATTTATTTAATATTATTTTTTAAATAAGCTTCAATGAAATCATCAATTTCTCCGGTTCATAACGGTTTCCACATTCCCCACTTCATAATTAGTCCTATGGTCTTTCACAAGCGTATATGGGCAAAACACGTAAGATCTTATCTGACTTCCCCAAGCAATATCTTTTTGAATTCCTTTCAAATCTTCGATTTTATCCTTATTCTCTTTTTCTTTCAAATCTAATAATTTAGATTTAAGCATCTTCATTGCAGTTTCTTTATTTTGAAGCTGTGAACGCTCAGACTGACAAGTTGTAACTATATTTGTAGGTATATGAGTTATTCTAACTGCTGATGAGGTTTTATTTATATGCTGTCCTCCTGCACCAGATGAGCGGTAAGTATCTATCCTTAAATCGTCAGGATTTATTTCAAGTTCAATGTCATCAGATATTTCTGGTAATACCTCAACAGATGCAAAAGATGTATGCCTTCTTCCTTCTGCATCAAATGGTGAAATTCTAACAAGTCTATGAACTCCCATTTCTCCTTTTAAATATCCATAAGCATATTCTCCAATAATCATAGCAGTTACACTTTTTATTCCTGCCTCTTCACCTTCAAGATACTCTGTCTCTTTTACTGTATATCCATTATTTGCAGCCCATCTACAATACATCCTGTAAAGCATTTGTACCCAGTCTTGTGACTCTGTCCCACCTGCTCCTGGATGTAAAGTTATAATTGCATTATTTTTATCAAATTTTCCAGAAAGATACATTTTAATTTCTAATTTGTCTAAATCTTTATTTAATGATTTTGTCTTTTCAGAAAGTTCATTTGCTAAATCTTCATCATTTTCAAGTAATAAAAAGTCATTCATTTCTATTAGGCTATCTAAGCTTTGCTTGATATTTTTTAACCCATTATATTTTGTTTTTATTTCTTTCATTTCTTGTAAAATAGTATTAGATTTTTTGGTATTATTCCAAAATCCATCTGATAAAGTTTGAGATTCTAATTCTTTTAACTTTGATTCTAATGTTTCTATTTTTCCTATTGATTTTTCTAAACTATCTAATCTGATTTTCATATCTTGCAAGATTCTCTTATTCTCATCAAGGTCTATCATTGATAACCTCCTTACAAATATTTATTATACTTGAATTTTATATTTATTTCAAGTAGGATAAGTATTTTTTACTAAGGTCAGGCACAGTAATGTATTTTCTAACATATACTTAACTATGTGAAAAATTGGAGGTGCTTGACTAAATTATGTTAGGAACTCTTAGTATAGCAGGATTTTTTGCTTTTTTAAAGAGTGCAACCTTTATGGTAGGATATATACAAAGTTCTAATCTATTCCCAGAGCCATTGAGCCCTGAAGAAGAAAGAGAATTTTTAATAAAATTAAAAGAAGGAGACGAAGACGCAAGAAATATTTTGATTGAAAGAAATTTAAGATTAGTTGCTCACGTCTCTAAAAAATATGCTTCTACTAATATTGATCAAGATGATTTAATTTCTATTGGAACTATTGGACTTATAAAAGGAATAAATAGCTTTGATATGAATAAAAATATAAGACTTGCTACTTATGTTGCTAGATGTATAGAAAATGAAATATTAATGTTTTTAAGAAGCTCTAAGAAGACAAAAGCAGAAGTTTATCTAAATGAGCCAATTCGGAAAGGATAAAGATGACAACGAAATAACTCTTTTGGAGATTTTGGAAAATGACGAAAGAAGTATTGAAGACGAAATTGACTTAAAACTTAAAACTAAAAAGTTGTTTCAGAAAATGAAAGAAGTATTAAAGGATAGAGAAAAGCTTATCCTAGAAATGCGTTTCGGGTTAAATGGATATATTCCAAAGACACAAAATGAAATTGCAAAAATACTTGGAATCAGTCGTAGCTATGTTTCACGCATTGAAACAAAAGCTATAAATAAATTAAGTAAAGAATTTCAAGAATAATATTTATAGCTCTTTTATATACCAAACATCACAAGCATAATGAGCTGTTTGTATATAAGGCTTATCTAATGAGATAAAACCATATTTTTTATAAAACTTATTTGCAGCTATCATATTGCTTAATGTTTCTATATAGCATTTTTTATAATAAAGTTTTGCATAATCTAATGCAATTTTCATAAGTTTGTGAGCGACTCCAGTTCCCCTTGTTTCTTTTAATAGATACATTTTTTGTAGTTCGCATACATCATCTGTAAGTTTTCCAATACCAACTCCGCCAACGACCTTTCCTTCTTCGTCTTCTACAACCCAATACCTATATCCTTCTTTATTATAAATTTCAGAGAATCTTCCTAAATCTGGATCTGCCCACGCTAAACCTTCCCTATTTCCTCCAAATTCTATTAAACATTCTCTAATTATCTTTTCTATAACTTTATTATCTTTTTCTTCAATTAATCTTATTTTATATTCCATATTATTTTTTCCTTCTTATAATCCAATTATCTTCGCATTTTATTGGTAAATGCATCTTAACTAATTGCCCTTTTTTACCTGGGCTAACACTTTCTATTTCTTCATCTGTTTCTGCATCCCATAATCTGTCTATTTTGAACTTAAATACATCTATTGTTCCCGGTATTATAATTTCTAAAGTATCTCCTACATATAATTTATTTTTTATTTCTATTATAGATTTATCACTATCATATTCTAAAATTTTTCCACCAAATTCATAATCAGGATTATATTGCTTTCCTTCAAATTCTTGGAAATCTTTATTATTTCTATCATTAAAATAAAATGTAGTTAAACTTCTTGTTTTAACCTTATCAATTTCTGCAAGATATTTTGTATAGTCATACTTTTCTGGCTCTTTAAAATAATCGTCTATTGCTGTTCTATATGCATTTATAATACTTGCTAAATAATATTCTGTTTTTAGTCTTCCCTCTATTTTTAAACTATCTACACCCATTTCTATAATTTCAGGTAATTCTTTTATAAGGCATAAATCTTTTGAAGAAAATATATATGTTCCTTTATCATCATATTCAATAGGCATTAAATTTCCTGGGTTGTTTGCTTCTTCTGCATAAAGATTATATGCCCATCTACAACTTTGAGCACAATCACCTAAATTTGCACTTCTAGATGCCAAAAAATCACTTAAGAAACATCTACCAGAATATCCAAAACATAATGCTCCATGTACAAATATTTCTGTTTCAAGACCCATTGGAGTATTGTTAATTATATCTTTAATTTGTTCTTTATTTAACTCCCTACCAAGAATTACTCTTTTTGCTCCATTTTTATACCAAAACATAGCTGAATGTGCACTTACTGTGTTTGCTTGTGTACTTATATGTATGTCAACATCTGGCGCTTCTTCTTTTGCAATATCAAGTACTCCCCCATCTGACAAAATTATACCGTCTACTTTAAGTTTATTTAGCATTCTAGCTTGTTTTTTTATTTCTTCATAATGTTCATCTAATGCATATATATTTATTGTCACATATACTTTTTTTCCAATATCATGTGCATATAGTATAATATTTTCTAGATCCGTATTATCTACATCTGCCCTACTTCTTAAAGATAAAGAAGCAGTTCCACAATATATTGCATCTGCTCCATAAAGGAAAGCAGTCTTAGCTTTTTCAAATGAACCTGCTGGCGCTAGTAATTCTGGTTTATTCATAGAAACCTCCATATTTTATTTTTTCATATTTATTATATTATATATTATTATAAAATTCAATAGCTCATTTTATGAAAACTATTGACATTTTATGTTAAATGATATATAATAATTATTACCTCCGGGTATTGCCCAGAGCAATAGGTTTTACGGCTTCGTTTTTACACTGGCCGTAATTAGGGAGCCGTACTACCGGACCTCCTGCACACACCTATTTTTTAAGAAAGGGGGAACGAAATGTTCACCACTTTATGTGGGTTAGAGCGGCTAAGGCTTATGAAAATGCAGTATATCGAAATCCGCATTGAATGGATGGAAATCCTCTTTGCTCGGATATTTGAGCTGATTTCGGTGGTAATTCCACAAAAAAATGCCTGCCGTTTTCGCCCTCAGTGGATGAGTTTCTTAATGCATCCACGATGTAGTCGCAGCCCACGTGCGTCGTGGGAGGTAAGAAAGCAAGTCTAATATTACTCTCTATATTCAAAACTCTTCGTGCAATGTGGGAGACGGAAAGGATGTCCGAAAGGGGTAAACTTCTTTAATTGCGTAAGAAGAGTTCAGGCCTTTCTCTAGTGTGATTTATGGCCGTTGTTAACTCATATTTAGACTATGCTTCTTACTTTATCGAAGGTCAGGCAGTGAAGAAATTCATTGCCTGATTCTTTATATTTTTTTATTTTTTGTAGCATTTAATAAATTTTTATAGTATAATCTATATATGTTTATATAAAACAAAAGTTAAAATAAAGGAAAGAATATTAATGCAAGATAAGACTAAGAAAAATATTTCTAAAACAAATATAACTAAATTTCAAAAAACATTTGTATATTTTCTAATATACGCTTTTTTGGGTTGGATTGCAGAAGAAATATTTTGTGTAATATCTACACATACATTTGTAAAAAGAGGTTTCTTATTTGGTCCTATTTGCCCTATCTATGGTTATGGAGCAATTATTTTGACCATATTTTTTAGAAATTATAAAAATAAACCAATAAAATTATTCTTTTTATCAGCAATAGTATTTAGCTTTTTTGAATATGTAACAGACTTCTTTTTGCAAGCATTGTTTGCCACAAGATGGTGGGATTATACTCGGATATTTCTTAAATTTAAATTCACGAATAACTCTATCTTTTAGTGCTATATGGGGTATTGGTAGTATTCTATTTATAAAATACTTGCATCCATTTGTAACAAAAATTGTAGGAAAAATATTAAAAAAGATACCTGTAAAAGTACAGAGTATCTCTATAAATATATTATTAGCATTGCATATGTTAGATACATTAGCATCTACCATCTTTTATTTAGGTATATTCTAAATAACCCTACTTATGCAGATTCCGGTCTCCTATTTCTAAAATTTGAGATTCTAGCTTTGGATTATCCAAAGCTTTTTGTATATATTCTCTTAGGTTTCTAACTGCTGTTCTTTGTTTATGTTTATTATAATCGCTCATTACATATCCTTTATATAAAATATTATCTGCAACGATAATACTACCCTTTTTTGACATTCTTAGTGCCTCATTTAAAAATATTGGATATTTACCTTTTGCAGCATCGATAAAAAACATATCATAAGTTTGATTTAAGCTAGGCAAAATCTCTACTGCATCTCCAAAAATAATATTTATTTTTTTATCTAAACCCATATCTTTAATATTTTCTATTGCCTCTTTTGCCCTAGCCTCGTCTCTTTCAATAGTATCTATTTTTCCATTATCTGATAAATATCTCGAAAAACATATAGAAGAATATCCGAGTAGCTGTTCCTATCTCCAAAATTTTATCGATATTTTTTCCAAGAAACAGGCTATCTAGATATTGCAGCGTATCATCCATAATAATTGGAATTTTCTCTTCTAATGCCTTTTGCTTTATTTGATTAAGTTTTATATTATTCATTACTTTGCATATTTCTCCTTGCAGTTCTTTCACGTTCCTTAGTGTCTAATATTTTCTTTCTTAAACGTATATTTTGTGGAGTTACTTCTACTAACTCGTCATCTTGTATAAATTCGATTGCTTTTTCCAAAGACATTTGAATTGGTGGAACAAGATGAAGTGCATCATCTGAACCAGATGCTCTAGTATTTGTTAAGTGTTTTTCTTTGCATACATTAATTGCTAGATCTTCTCCTCTTGAATTTAGACCAACTATCATTCCTTCATAAACTTCAGTTCCTGGTCCTATAAATAATTCTCCTTTATCTTGTGCATTAAACAATCCATAAGTTACAGCCTTTCCTGCTTCAAATGCAACAATAGTTCCTCTCGTTCTTGCAGTAATATCTCCTTTATATTCCTCATAACAGTCAAATATATGGTTCATAGTACCATTTCCCTTAGTATCAGTCATAAATTCTGAGCGATATCCAATTAAACCTCTTGCTGGAATCTTAAATTCTATTTTTGTATGTCCTTCTTCTGCTGGCTCCATATTAACCATTTCAGCTTTTCTTTTTCCTAACTTTTCAATAACATTTCCTACAAACTCGTCTGGTACATTTACAACAAGTCTTTCAATAGGCTCACATTTTACTCCATTTATTTCTTTTATAATAACTTTTGGACGAGATACTAAAAGCTCAAATCCTTCTCTTCTCATTGTTTCAATAAGTACAGATAAGTGCAATTCTCCGGCGACCTGCGACTTCAAATGAATCAGGTGTTGCAGTTTCTGATACTCTAAGGCTTACATTTCTTTCAAGCTCTTTAAATAATCTGTCTCTAATATGTCTTGATGTAACAAATTCTCCTTCTCTTCCTGCAAATGGTCCATTGTTTACACTAAATGTCATAGTAACAGTAGGTTCATCTATATCTACAAAATCAATTTTTTCTATATGTTCTGGATCACAAATTGTTTCTCCAATATTTATATCAGTAATACCTGAAAACTCAATAATGTCTCCTGCTTTTGCTTCTTCAACTTCTTTTTTCTCAAGACCTATATGAGTGTATACCTTTGCAATTTTACCATTTGCTGTCTTACCATCTTTTTTGCATACAGCAACTTGCATTCCTGTCTTTACACTACCTCTTTCGACTCTTCCTACTGCGATTCTTCCAACATATTCATCATAATCAATATTAGAAACTAGCATTTGCATAGGTCCATCTTCATCACAGTCTGGTGGATTTATTGTATCTATTATAGTTTGGAATAAGCAATCCATTCCCCCATCTTTATCATTCATATTAAGTTTAGCAATTCCTAATTTTGCAGATGCATAAACTACTGGGAAATCTAATTGATCATCATTTGCATTTAATTCTATAAATAACTCTATTACTTCGTCTACAACTTTTGCAGGATTTGAACCTGGTCTATCTATTTTGTTTATTACAACAATAGGTTTTAAATTTAAAGCTAGAGATTTCTTTAAAACCTCTCTTGTTTGTGGCATAGTTCCTTCAAAAGCATCAACTAATAATAGTACTCCATCAACTGTTTTTAAAACCCTTTCTACTTCTCCTCCGAAGTCAGCATGTCCAGGTGTATCTACTATATTTATTTTAACTCCATTATACATAACAGATGTATTCTTAGAAAGAATAGTGATACCTCTCTCCTTTTCCAAATCGTTTGAATCCATTATTCTTTCTGCCACTTGCTCATTATCTCTAAATACGTGGCTTTGTTTTAAAAGCTCGTCCACAAGAGTTGTTTTTCCATGGTCTACGTGTGCGATTATTGCTATGTTTCTTATATTTTTATTATTCATTGCTAAATTTCAATCCTTTCTAATTTTGCCTATATTCACAAACGAATATTATATATCAAATTTTCTCATTTGTCAATCTAATTATCTCTTTCATTAAGGTATTACTTAGGTTTTCCAAAGTTTCTTTATCATTTTTCTTGTCTTTATATTCACTAAAATCCATTGGCTTTCCAACATTTATTTTAACCTTAGTAAAAGGTTTATATTTTGCTTGTATTCCAATAGGAATAATTGGAACGCCTGACATTAAACTAATTAATACAGCACCATTTTGTATTTTCCCTTTTTTAGCTATTCCATTTCTTGTTCCTTCTGGGAATATCATTAATAAATGATTCTCTTTTAATACTTTTATGCTTGTTTTAAGTAATGTCGTATCATGTGAGCCTCTCTTTACAGGAATTGCATGTACCTTTACTGCAAGCCATTTGACAAAAGCATTTACAAATAATTCTTGTTTTGCAAGAACATATATATCATTTCTTTTTAAGGAAGCTACCATTGTTGGTGGATCCCAATTACTTATGTGGTTTGGACATAGTATAAAAGGCTTTCCATTTTCTATATTTTCTTTACCTACAACTTTTACTCTAAATAAAAATAGCGTTGTGAATCTAAGTGCAAACTTAATTATTGCTCTAATCATTATTTTTCTCCTTTAGTTTTAAATTTATTATGCTTTCTATTTTAGTTACAACTTCATCAATTGTCATATTTGTACTATCAACTACTATTGCATCTTCTGCTTTAACAAGTGGTGCAATTTCTCTTTCTGTCTCTAATTTATGTCTTTGAATAATGCTATTTAAGACTTCGTCATAACTCGTTTCTATTCCTTTTTCTAGATTTTGTTTATATCTTCTATTTGCTCTTTCTTCCAAAGAGCAATCTAAGAATATCTTTACATCTGCATTTGGAAATACAACTGTTCCAATGTCTCTGCCTTCCATTATGACATTTTCTTCTTCTCCCATCTTTCTTTGAAGAGGTGTCATTTTATCTCTTACAATTTTAAGAGCAGCAAATTTTGCAACCTCACTATCTACCTTTGGGCTTCTTATATCTTCTGAAACATCTTTTCCGTTTAATAAAACTATTTGCTTTCCATCATTATGTTCTAATTTTATATTTATTTCTTTTAATACTTCTAAAATAGCTTTTTCATCACTAGTAGAAATACCTTTATTTATACATTCAAGTGTAACACACCTATACATAGCTCCAGTGTCTATATTTATAAGATGTGTTTTCTCTGCTAAAAGTTTAGTTACAGTTCCTTTTCCAGTACCTGCTGGTCCATCTATTGCAACAACAAATGACATAATTTATCCTTCCTTTTTTGGCTTATATTATTGTTCAAATTCTAACGCACGAGCAACAATTTCAATGTGATTTACATTCATAGCAGTTAATTGCTCTATTTCCTTTTTACATTTATCCTTAAATTCAGTTAAGCTATCAAATATGTTATATCCATACATAACTATAACTTCCATATATATATCTGGGCCTTCTTCATTTTTAGTTATCCTCATTTTTGCTATTTTATGTATTGCAGGAGTTTTTTCTGCTAAATACTCAGCTATTTGCCTAAAAACTTGATCTGATATTGTAAAATTACCCATATAACTAAAAGTTGGTCTAATTATTGATTTTTCTGAAACATATGGAGCTTTTCCTAATCCTTTTGATTTAAAAATTTGAAGCGGATCTAATATATATCCTGAAAAATCTTTTTTAATTTCAAATGTTGGTACAGGTATAACATGCTTACCTTCTGTTATTCTTATTCTCTTTGCTGTTTCCATTTCTTCCTCTGTTGCAATTTCATCTATGTATATAATTTTTGAAATTTTAGGTAATCCCAAATTCTCTGCTATTTTATATACCATATTATCAGATGTGCCAAGTATCATTATTGAATCAGGTTTATATTTTCTAATTGCAGTCTTTATCTCTTTCTTTTCCTCAGGAGTTTGAAAAAGTGCATGTTTAACAGTTTCTATTTTAGTTACAGCCTTTTTTGCAGAATTGCCTGCAATAACTTCATTGTCTTTTATAAAAAGGCCATCATCAATAATGTAGCTTATATTATTTTCTCCAGCTACATATTGGGCTCTATAACTTTTCCCTGTACCTGATGGTCCAACAAATGCATATACTTTTATACTATTAAAAGACCACATAAAATTTCCTCCTATTTAAGATAAATTTAAGCGTGCATTTTCATACACGCTTTTTTCTTGCTTTATATTTCATTTATTTTTATATCTCTAACGTGCTCAATCTTTTCCCAATTAGTATCTCTCTTAAACAAGCATTTAAAGTTAATTACTAACCAGCTTCCTAAAAATATTGGATAACAGATAAGTCCTTTAATCATTGGCTTTATAGGTTTTTTATCAAGCTTCATTATAATAACTGCTGTAATTATTGGTAGAAGGAAAGTTGGAATTAAATATCTTAGATAATTTTCAATAAGTGCTAATCTTGTCATTCCTTTTCCTATATACATAACTGCATTTATAAGTAGTAATACCAAAGTTATAACAAACATTGGAATACTTCCAACGATATATAATAAACCATCAAATGTAACCAATGTTTTATGATCTTTTACAGAATTTATAAGCTCCTTTGTATATTTGCTCATACATTGCATGTGACCAACTGTCCATCTAGAACGTTGTGACCAACTTTGTTTAAATCCTACTGGTTGTTCATCATAAACTATTGCATCTGTTGCCCAGCCAAGTTTTCTTCCAGCAATTATCCTTTGAAGTGAAAACTCAATATCCTCAGTTAAAGTAGATGTTTGCCATCCATTAGGTTTTATAACATCAAATTTAACCATGAAGCCTGTTCCATTTATTAATGGTGATAATCCTAGATTATATCTTGCTAAATGATAAAATCTATTCATCATCCAATAAAATATTGCATATCCAGAAGATATCCAGCTATCAGTTGGGTTCTTTATATCTCTGTAACCTTGGACTACCTCTTCACCTTGACACAATTTTTTATTCATATTTTTAATAAAATCTTTATCTACTATATTATCTGCATCAAACACACAAAAAGCATCATAATCTGCATTTTCTTCTATTTTTTTAGATAAAAACCATTGTAATGCCTGACCTTTTGTATGTTCCTCTTCACTATTTCTAGTATAAACAATCGCACCAGCATTTTTTGCAATTTCTGATGTTCTATCTGTACAATTGTCTGCGATTACATAAATATCATATAATTCCTTTGGATAATCTTGTTTATTCAAACTTTCTATTAAGTTTCCTATAACAGACTCTTCATTATGAGCTGGTATAATTGCCATAAATTTATGTTCTTTATTTGTCAATAATGGTTTGTCTTTTAGTTTTACTAATGAACAAATACTTATTAATAATTGGTAAAGCCAAAATATAGTTATAATCCATACTATTGCCTGTTGTAAGATATATAAGTATTCCACAATTAACCTCCTATTTTTGAAATTATATTTTAGTATGTTCTAATTTATTCTTAAATTTGCACTAAATTATATTATACTATAAATTTCCAAAAAATGCAAATTTTACAAGTATATTGCCTATATAATGTGATAAATTAATTTAAAAGAGCCAAACGCAGGAGTTTTATATTTAGAAGAAATTGAAGACCCCCGAAAAACTTCGTAGGCGTTTCCCACGTGGGTTCAATTTATAATAAATATAAAACTTCTTTCGAGTTTGGCGGAAATAATTTTAATCTATATTTTTTGCAGTAAGATTAATTCTTCCTTGGTCATCTATTTCATAAACTTTAACTCTTATAGTATCTCCTACTTTTAATACATCTTCAACTTTATTTATTCTTTCATCAGAAATCTTTGAAATATGAAGAAGTCCTTCTTTTCCTCCACCTACATCTACAAAAGCTCCAAAGTTCATTATTCTTGTAACTTTTCCTGTATATATTCCGCCTTTTTCTATTTCTCTTGTAATTTCTTCAACCATATCAAGAGCTTTCTTACCACTTTCGTAATCTTGTGAATAGATAAATACATTTCCATCTTCTTGTATATCAATCTTTACGCCTGTTTCATCAATAATCTTATTAATTACTTTTCCACCAGGTCCGATTACATCTTTTATCTTGTCTACACTAATTTTAATATTAGTTATTTTTGGAGCATATTTTGATAATTCTTTTCTAGGCTCTGCAATTTGTTTTAACATTATTTCGTCTAATATATATTCTCTTGCTTTCTTTGTTCTAGCAAAAGCCTCTTCTATAATATTATATGTTAGTCCATCAATTTTTATATCTACTTGTATTGCAGTTATACCTTTATGAGTTCCTCCAACTTTAAAGTCCATATCTCCAAAGAAATCTTCTATTCCTTGTATATCTGTAAGCATTATATATTTTGAAGGATCTTCTGGATCAGTTACAAGACCAGTTGAAATACCAGCAACAGGTGCTTTTATTGGAACACCTGCATCCATTAAAGCAAGTGTACTTCCACATATACTTCCTTGTGAAGTAGATCCATTAGAGCTTAATACTTCTGATACAACACGAATTGCATAAGGGAATTCTTCTTTTGAAGGAAGTACAGGAACTAATGCTTTTTCAGCAAGAGCGCCGTGACCTATTTCACGTCTTCCTGGTCCTCTTGAAGTTCTTGCTTCTCCAACACTATATGCTGGGAAGTTATATTGATGCATGTATCTTTTTTCTGTGTCTTCATCTATTCCATCTAATTCTTGAGCTTCTGAAAGCATACCAAGTGTTGCAATAGACATTACCTGAGTTTGTCCTCTTGTGAAAATTGCACTTCCGTGAACTCTTGGTAAAATTCCAACTTCACAAGATAATGGTCTTATTTCGTCTATTGCTCTTCCGTCAGGACGTTTATGTTCTTCATAAATCATTTTTCTGACACATTTCTTTTCTAGTTTGTATATTATTTCACCAATCTCTTGATTTCTTTCTTCAACAAATTCTTCTCCATATTTTTCTAATAGATAGTTTGTTATATCTTCTGTTAATTTTTCAATATTTGCATCTCTGACTTCTTTATCCTGAGCTTGTACATCTTGATACATTCTGCCCTTATAATTATCTTCTACTTCTTGATATAGATCTTCAGAAACTGCAAAAGATTTATATTCAAATTTTGGTTTTCCGATTTCCTTTTGTATATTTGAAATAAATTCACAAACTTTAATAATTTCTTTGTGTCCTTCTTTTATTGCGTCTAACATAACATCTTCTGGTATTTCATTTGCACCAGCTTCTATCATTGTTATTTTTTCTAATGTTCCTGCAACAGTTAAAACTAAGTCTGTTTTTTCTCTTTGTTTTAATGTTGGATTAATAACAATTTGTCCATCTACATATCCTACATTTACTGCTGCTGTTGGTCCACCAAATGGAATATCAGATATAGCAAGAGCACAAGATGTTCCTATCATTGCTGCAACTTCTGGAGAGCAATCTGGATCTACTGATAAAACTGTTGCGATTACACATACATCATTTCTAAAATCTTTTGGAAATAGTGGTCTTATTGGTCTATCTATTGCTCTTGAAGTAAGGATTGCTTTATCTGCTGGCTTTCCTTCTCTTTTTGTAAATCCTCCTGGTATTTTTCCTACTGAATATAGCTTTTCCTCATAATCTACTGATAATGGGAAAAAGTCTATTCCTTCCTTTGGTTCTTTGGAAGCGGTAACATTTACCATTACAACTGTTTCTCCATATCTAACCATTACGCTTCCGTTTGCAAGTTCTGCAATTTTTCCGTTTTCGATAACTAATTTTCTTCCTGCAAGTTCTGTTTCAAATGTTCTAAACATATTTTTACCTCTTTTCTAATTTGATTTATATTATACATTCGTATATAAATCTTAATTTGGTAACTTCAATAATATATTATTCTTATAAAACAATACATTATTCAAGCTACTGAAACTAAAATGTATATACGAATTGCTAATATACATATTTCAAGGCGTTTAATATAAAATCAAACGCCCCAAAGTTTAAAATTATTTTCTTAAATTTAATTTTTCAACTATTTCTTTATATCTTGTTTCATCTTTTTTAGCTAAATAGTTTAAAAGATTTCTTCTTTTACCAACCATTTTTAAAAGTCCACGTCTTGAATGATTGTCCTTAGTATGAACTTTTAAATGTTCAGTAAGTTCATTAATTCTTTCTGTTAAAAGAGCTACTTGTACTTCTGGAGAACCAGTATCTTTTTCATCTCTTTTAAAAGTTGAAATAATTTCTTGTTTTCTTTCCTTTGTCATAATTTACACCTCCGTTTTTATTTTAATTTGCCAATTTCCTAGCCTAAGTGGTGTGATTCTCCTTAAGCCAAGAAGTAGGTACTACTATATTCTACTACATTTGGTAAATAATTGCAAGTGTTTTTCGTTTATTTATCAATTAAATTATTAGTTTAAAGTAGCCAAACGCAGGGGTTTTATATTTAGAAGAAATTGAAGTCCCCCGAAAAACTTCGTAGGCGTCTCCCTCGTGGGTTCAATTTATAATAAATATAAAATCCCCTTTCGAGTTTGGCGAACTATAGATAGTAACTTTTATTCTTCCCCTACAACTTCTATTTCTAATTCAATGTTCTTTCCAGTTTGTCTATATACTTCTTCTTGTACAAACTTGATTAAATCTAAAATATTCTGAGAAGTAGCATTTCCTTCATTTACAATAAATCCTGCGTGTTTTTCTGATACCTTTGCTCCTCCTATTTGTTTTCCTCTTAGCCCACATTCGTCTATAAGTTTAGCAGTTATAAAGTCTTTGCCTCTTTTAAAAGTACTTCCTGCTGAATGTTTATCATAAGGTTGTTTTTCTTTTCTTTGCTTTAAAAATTCTTTCATTTTATTTTCTATCTCTGTTTTATTTCCTTTTTTTAACTTTAAGGTTGTTTCTAGTATTATGTATTTTTTGGAATCGAATATGCTTTTTCTATATTCAAACTTGTGGCCAGCTAAATCTATTTCATGTATATTTCCTTCATAATCCATATATTTTGTTGAATATACAATATCTTTCATTTCTTTTCCGAAGGCTCCTGCGTTCATTTTAACTGCTCCACCAATTGTTCCAGGAATACCTGATGCAAATTCAAAACCTTCTATTTCTTCTTGTAATAATTTTTGAGCTAAGCCTCCATTTTTTTCTCCACTACCGCAAGTTACAAAAATATACTTATTCTTTTCTTCTATTTCAAATTTTTTAATATCAATTTGACAAACAATGCCTCTTATCCCTTTATCTGTTACTAAAATGTTACTTCCGTTGCCTAATATAAATAATGGTATATTATTTTCTTTGGATATTTGTAAAACATATTTTAAATTTTCTATACTATCTACCTTAACAAAAATATCAGCTTTACCACCTGTTTTAAAGGTAGTATGCTTTGACATATCTTCATTTAGAAATATATCTTTTTTATCTATCTTTTTACTTAACATTTCCAATATTTCCATAAAATGCTCCTTCTGGTATATTTTACCACAAATGTATGATTATTTACAGTATTTTATGAAAATATTTGAAAAAATACATAAAAAAAGAATAGTTAATTACTATTCCTTTTTTACAAAATTATTAAAATTCAACTTTTTCTTCAATCCAATTAGTTAAGTCTGAAATTTTAACTCTTACTTGCTCCATTGTATCTCTATCTCTTATTGTTACAGTATCATCTTGTTCTGTGTCAAAATCAATTGTTATACAATATGGAGTTCCAATTTCATCTTCTCTTCTATATCTCTTTCCTATGCTTCCAGCTTCATCATAGTCACACATAAATTTCTTAGAAAGCATTTCATATACTTCCTCTGCCTTAGGACTTAATTTCTTAGATAATGGAAGTATAGCTGCTTTATATGGTGCTAATGCTGGATGTAGTTTCAAAACAGTTCTTGTATCACCCTCTGCTATTTCTTCTTCTGCATAACCATTGCAAAGGAAAGCAAGAGCTACTCTGTCTGCTCCAAGTGAAGGCTCTATGCAATATGGTGTATATCTTTCATTAGTTTCTGGATCTAAGTAGTCTAAATCTTGTTTTGAATGATTTGAATGTTGTTTTAAATCATAATCAGTTCTGTCTGCAATTCCCCAAAGTTCTCCCCATCCAAATGGGAAAGCAAATTCTATATCAGTTGTTGCAGCACTATAAAATACAAGTTCTTCTTTCGAATGATCTCTTAAACGTATTTTTTCTTCGTCCATACCAAGAGATATAAGCCAATTTTTGCAAAAATCTTTCCAGTATTTATGCCATTCTAAGTCTGTTCCTGGTTTGCAGAAAAATTCAAGTTCCATCTGCTCAAACTCTCTTGTTCTAAATGTGAAGTTTCCAGGTGTTATTTCATTTCTAAAAGCTTTACCAATTTGTGCAATTCCCATAGGTATCTTTCTTCTAGTAGTTCTCATTACGTTCTTGAAATTAACGAATATACCTTGTGCAGTTTCTGGTCTTAAATATATTTGTGTTGTAGAATCTTCTGTTACACCTTGAAATGTCTTAAACATCAAATTGAATTTACGAATATCTGTAAAATTTTCTTTTCCACAATTTGGACAAGCTATATGATGTTCTTTCATATAACTTATCATTTTTTCATCAGGCCAACCATCAACTATTTCTTCACAGTGATGTTCATGCATCCATTCTTCAATTAATTTATCTACTCTATGTCTTGTTTTACATTCCTTACAATCTATAAGAGGATCTGTAAAACCTCCAACGTGACCAGATGCAACCCAAGTTTCTGGATTCATTAAAATTGCAGCATCTAGTCCAACATTATATTTGCTTTCTTGTATAAACTTCTTTCTCCAAGCATTTTTGATATTATTCTTTAATTCTACACCAAGTGGTCCATAGTCCCAAGTATTTGCAAGTCCTCCATATATTTCAGAGCCTGCATATATGTATCCTCTGGCCTTGCATAAATTTACAATTGTGTCCATATCTTTTAACATAAGTAAAACGTTCCCTCCTAAAAGTTATTTTTGTGATTTTAAATATATAGCATTTCCAAGTAAAGTTAATATAAATAGAAGTATTCCGATTGGAATTAAATACTCAGTTATAGCTATTCTAAATATTGCTATAATACTAATATATAATGCTACTATTCCAACTACTGTGATTATTGGCGTAAATAAAGCCTTTACTATTCCTAATTTTCTAAATGCAATAACAAAATATATTAATGATAATGCTAATGCTATAATAATTGGTGCTATATAAACTTTTACTAAGTCATATAAATTTGCACTAGGTACATTTATTGCTATTACATTGTTCTCAACATCTTCAAAAGAATACTTTGCTTTTAATTTTTCTTTTAAACTTGATACTTGCTCATCAGTTATTGATTTTACTTTTATAGAAGCTGTATCATTAAATTCATCAGTATATGAAACAGTAAAGTCTCCATCTATAACTTCATCTGCTATTTGTCTAACATCTTCAATATTTGATGGATCTGTCATATATATATTTACCATTGTGTATTTACCATACTCGTCTCCAAGATTAAATCCTTTTGTGAATATCATAACTAATCCAGCAATGATAATGACTAGTGCGATTACTAAAACTATTAATCTTTTTTTCATTTCTTAAATCAATCCTTTCTCATTCTCAGTGCAAAATATTAATCATTTTTCGTATTATATTTAGCAAGTAACATGCCTCTTACAAATACTAGGTTTGCTATTGCAATACTTATTATTCCATAGAATAATGTCATACCTATTGAATATACTGCAACTTCCTTCATAAATGTAAATACTATTGCAATAATTAAGAATATTACAATTAAATCTATCATATCAAGATAAGTCTTAATTGTTGCATTTGCTACGCTTTCATAAGATTCATTTTCTTTTATTTTATTTAATACTTTCATTAGACAGTATGCTTCTAATAGGACAAGTACTAATAAAGCTGCTAAAGTTCCTAATGATATAACTGTTGATGTATATCTAATAAGTATTAATAACATTGCTATTTCTAATACTATTCCTAATGAGCAAATTAATCCATTAGTTTTGTATTTAGCTATTAAATATATAACTACTATTGCACAAACTAATACAATTGCACCTACTGCAAAATATATTATGTTTTGGTTAATATTGCTATTTATATATTCACTAGTTGTTACTTTATATGTTATTGGAAATTCAGGGTTATTTAATAATACACTATATATGCTTGCATTTGAAATATATTGATATAAAGCGCTATTAGATGTAGCAGTTCCCATTGAAAGAGTTAGCTCTCCATTAGTTATCTCACTTTTGAAACCTGTCGTGAGCATAGTAGTTCCACTGAATATAATAGAAACATGTTTGTGATTCTCTTCGCTCTCTGAATCTTCTGTTTCTTCTGTTTCAACATAATTTCTAGTAATTTCAGCTAATTTTTCTTTTCCTTCTTCATCAAAGGTTATTTGTAAATATACAACTACTGCACCGCTTTCGTTATTTCCATAAACAACAGATGCTTTTACAATATGGCTTCTATCTAACAAAACTTCTTTTGTTTCAGAATCTATAATAGAGAAATCTCCCTTTTGAACTGAATTTTGAATTAAAGTATCTGTACTGTTATTATCTTCTAATTCAACAACTATATCTCCTGTTTGGTCATCTACTTTTACTAGATAATATTCTGTACCAAATTGCTCAAGTCTATTATCTAATATTTCCTTCATTTTTTTATAATTATCAGAATTTAAAACTTCCTCACTATTTACAGGTACTTTTTCTGTTGTGTAGTCATCTTTATTTGCATCTTCTGGGATGCTATCGACTATTTTTCCATCTTTATCCTTTATTACATCTGATGTACTGTCATCTACTTGAAGATATGTAATCCTCTTTCCAGTAAATTCTGAAGATAACGAATATTTTGGTAAAGCGTTATCTCTAAATTGAGTTTTACTTGTATATACACCAACAAATGCAATTATTGAAATTAATACAATTATTAGTATATAAAATAGTAATTTTAGTTTGTTTTTCACGTTATTCACAATCCTTTCTTAAATTATAATAATTTTGTATTATTAATTATTAACTCAAACCAAACTTTTAAAAACTTAGCCGCATATTTACTCATTATCATTCTATCAATAAATATTTCAAAATAATCAAGTACAGGGCAAAGTTCTGTATCTATTTGTAAATTTAAAGTTATTTTTCTTTCTTCGTTGTTTATTAAAAGTTTAGCATTTGTAACCGCATAATTTACTCTGTCATGTTTATCAAATGTTCCTAGATTAGTATTAACAACCCTATCTCTATGAACATCAGATTTATCTGCAAGAATTAAAGCTGCTGAAATATCACTTACTGCTGTTCCTGTTTCTTCGTCGTGATTACCTATTGCCATCATAATTTCAGTTCTATCGTTAACATTCATACCCATATCTTTTAAAATGTTATATGCAAGTATTGCTCCAGAATGAGCATGGTCCTTTCTATTTATGCAATTACCAATATCGTGAAGATATCCTGCAATTTTTGCAAGTTCTACACGATCTTCTGGGTAACCTAATGTTTCTAATATATGTCCAGCTCTTTGAGATACTATTCCAACATGTCTTACAGAATGTTCTGTATATCCTAAACTATTTAGTTGTTTTTGTGCTGCTTGAATCAAAGCTTGTACATCTTCATTATTCTTTACATCTTCAAGAGTTATCATAAAAACCTCCATATACTTTATAGATTTTATAATAAATTTGTAAAAAATTCAATATTTATTTGAAATTTTAGTGAAAAACTTAAAAGTTCTCTAAGGTATAACCTAGAGAACTTTCATATATACATTTTTTCCTATTTTGCAATTGATATACCAAGTACTTTATATTTTGCAACACCATCTGGTATTTGAACTTCTACAATTTGATTCTTTTTTGCACCTAAAAGTGCTAATCCTATTGGTGATTCATTCGATATTTTATTTTGTGATAAATCTACTTCAGTAGATCCAACAATAGTATATTCAACATCTTCGTCAAATTCTAAATCTCTTACTTTAACTGTATTTCCGATTTGAACTACCTTAGTATCTATTTCAGACTCATCGATTATTTTAGCATATCTTAGTTTGTTTTCAAGGTCTGCTATTTTTATTTCATTTTGAGCTTGTGCATTCTTTGCTTCGTCGTATTCAGAATTTTCTGATAAGTCTCCAAATCCTAACGCTATTTTTATTCTTTCTGCAATCTCAGATCTCTTTTCTGTTTTTAGATATTCTAGTTCTTGTTCAATTTTATCGTATCCCTCTTGAGACATAATTATTTCTTTATTATCCATATCGATTACCTCCAAATGTAATTAATTATCTAATATATTACGCTAATATTTTTTATTTGTCAAGATGTTCTATAGAATTTTTAAGAATATATTTTTATAAAGTGCCTGAAACACGCTTAAAATTTGCATTTTCTTGAAAAAAATGGTATAATTATATTGTAAGTAGGAGGTGATCCTATGAAAAGAAAAATTTGTATTATAATTTCAATATTTATTTTAGTGATTGTATGTCTACAAAGCACTTCAGTTTTTGCTGGACTTGCTAGTAGTGCTCAATCGGAGTCTGGATATTCTCCACCACCACCAACTCCATCTGATGCTAATCCTACTCCTAGCTCTCCGGGACCATCTGGCCCATCAACTCCATCTGGCCCACCAACAGTAACTATATATCACTATACATATATTCAAGGAAATGTATATGAAGATTTAGGATATAGTAGAAGAGGCATTAATGCAGGTGAAGACGATAAATTAACTCTTGATTTTCCGATTTCTGATGTTTTAGTTAACTTAAAGCAAGGAGATACTATTGTAGCATCAACTAGAACGGATGAAAATGGTAATTATCGTTTTGAACCAGCAGATGGAACATATTCAATTGAGATTTGGTATGGAGATACAAATGGAATTTCTTTTGATAATGTTAATACTGTTAAAAATGTTTTAAAATATAATGGACAAGATTATATGACAGTTGGAACCCCTACTGAGCAAGACTATTTAAATATTGAACAAATAGAAATAACAAATAGTGGAAAAGGAGCTGCTCAAATATATATAGCACTTGACTGCTCAGCTAGTAGTCGTACCACAATGGTTGATGTTAATGGTATTGAAAAGTCTAGATTAAGAGTTGAAGTAGAAGCAGCCAGTAGACTTATTAATTCATTATTAAATAGTGGTCAAAATATTTATGTAGGACTTGTATTCTTTTCAGGAACAAGTTATAGGTCAGTATATCTTTGTAAAAATGAAACATTATTAAATAGCGCTTTAACTGATATTTTAAATAACAATTGGTATACACCTAACACAGATATTGTTGCTGCATTAGATAAAGCTTACAATTCGTTTGCTAACAATGCACAAGGGTCTTCAAATAGATATATAATATTACTATCAGATGGTATTCCAACAGCTGCTGGCGATGTAAAAGTATATTGCGACGAAACAGAAGAAGAAACTTTAAATAAATTGTATGGTCCTTTAAAAACAGCGACAAGAGATAAAGTACTATCTTTAAAAAATGATGGAGTTAATATATTTTCTTTACTAGTACAATCTAATGATCAAGAAGAATATGATTATGTAGAAAGTATATATGGTGACACTTCTACCCGTCATTTAACTAAACAAGATGGTGCAGAATTAGCAAAAGGAATTACTGAAGATTTAAAACAATATATATTTGAAACCACAGAAGTACAAGAATATAGCTCAGGTTCATATATTTATGCAGGATATGAAGATGCAGAACGTAGAAAAGCCGTTTACAACAATTTTGAATCATTTTATTATGGAAATACAAGTCCATTTAAAATGATTGACGAATATAATGCAAGTAGTGAATCACAAGAATTAGCTAAATTGTTAAGTGATAAAACAAAGATGCATGTAATAGGTGGAAGTAATTATAGTATACAACGATATTATGGACCTTCAATTGAATATGAATATGACGAAGATGGAAATGTTACGAAAATATATCAACATGTTAATACTGGATATTCAGGTCAAAACTTTATTTTAGGAAGAATACCTGAATCAACACTTCAAACAAAAGTAACTATCAGTGGCTTACGAATAACTTTAATTGATGGACAAACTATATATGATGTTCCAGATACTGCAAGAGATTCAAATGATTTTACAAAAAGAGCAGAAGATATTGTAGCATCAGTAGACGATGAGTTAGTACATGGTTCAACAATAGAGCTTGAATATACTATTACCGTTTACAACACATCTTCTATACCAAATGGTTATTTAGAAATACTTGCTCACATACCTGCTGGATATATGTATTCTCCTAATCAGACTCTTTTGACTGAAAAAGATAAAACAAACAATGATAAAGGATGGGTAGAAACTTCTCTTATACAGCTTTATGCAACAGGATATGTAGATTACAATACTCTTGCAAGATTTCAATCTTCTCCATCTATTCTACTTAGACTAGATAATGAGGGAAGATTAGGTCAAAATCAATCTTATTCAGTAAAATTTGTAGTAAGTCAAGTAATAGGAGGATTAGATTATTTAGAGCCAAGTCCAAGAGCTTATGCAGAGGTTATGAAATATTCGAATAATGAGCATAGAAGAAATTTGGAACAATATGGTACTTATACTATAAATAACTATACAATAAGAAATTTAAGAAGTGTATATCCCGGAGATAGTATGGAAATTGACTTCTCTGGTGCGACAACAAATGATGTATTTATAATACCACCTACTGGAATATATTTACCTAATAAAATAATAATAGTATTTTTCCTTTCAAGTTTAATGGTAGTTACACTTATATACAAAAAGAAAATTAAAAATAGAGTATAACTAAAATAGAGTCCAATTTAAATATTTGGGCTCTATTTTTATATTAATCGTTTTTAGTTAAGAATATATTCTAAGCAATCATTACCTTTACCCCATCTTTTTTCATTTGATTATAAATATTTGCATAAGTATCTTTTCTGTATATATAGCTTTCATAAAGTATATTTGAATCAAAGTTTTCTTTGTTAAAAAATTCTTGGTAATTTTCTTTATTATACTCTATGTAATAATCATTTATAGTCTTGCCATCAAAATCAATCTTATTTGCTTCTATTTTCGTTTGTATGTTAATTATAATTGCAGAAGAATTAATTTTATATCTAATAATTTTTTCCTCGTCAAAATCGAAATTTATGATTATATCTGTTTTACTTAAACTCTTAGATTTATTATTTGTAATCTGCAGAGCTATTCCATAATCTTCGCATAAATCTTCTAAATATGAATACCTTTGGGGCTCGCTAGTTATAATTTTAAAACTTTTTACTTTCTCTGCGATTCGTAATAACTGTGATAATAATATATCGTCTGCTTTATCTATTAATATTGCAACATTTTGCATTTCTATTTTTTCATTTTTACTTTTAATAACAGTTTCTAATATATCATAAATCAAAAACTTTAATATCCATCTACCATTTAAAATATACAATTTATAATTATTAAGTTGTTCTAACAAAACCGTATTTTCTTGCATCTTATTTGAAAGAGCTATTGCTAGTTCTTCTTTTTTATTTGCTTTGTATAACTTTTTTGCAATTTTCTTAGTTTTTCTTAAACTTATATCTTTTTCTTCATCAATATATACAGATTTCAAAAAAATCACCCGAATATTATTTATATTCGGGTAATATGTTATTTATTATCTTTTAAATCTAATTTTATATGAACTTCTTTAAGCTGTTCCTCAGTTACTCTTCCAGGTGAACCCATAAGTAAATCTTGTGCTTTGCTGTTCATAGGGAATGCAATTACTGACCTTATATTTGGTTCATCAGTTATAAGCATAATCATTCTATCAACACCTGGTGCAATTCCTGCGTGTGGAGGTGCTCCATAATGAAAAGCGTTGAATAATGCTGAAAATTTTTCTTCTATTACTTCTTTTGAATATCCTGCTATTTCAAATGCCTTAATCATAAGTTCTGGGTCGTGATTTCTTACTGCTCCAGAAGATAATTCAATTCCATTACATACAATATCATATTGATATGCAAGTATATCTAATGGTTTTTTATTTTCTAAGGCTTCCATACCACCTTGTGGCATAGAAAATGGATTATGGCTAAATTCTAGATTTCCTTCGTCTGATATTTCATACATAGGAAAATCTATAATCCAGCAGAATTTGAATACATCTTTTTCTAATAAATCTAATCTGTTTCCTAACTCTTTTCTTATTTCTCCTGCAATACCTGAAACCTTATCTTCTTCGTCAGCTATAAAGAATATAGCATCTCCTGGCTTTAAGCCTGTTTTTTCATTTAATAATTTTGCTTGCTTTTCAGTTATAAATTTTGCAATAGAACCTTGGTAACTTCCATCTTCATTTACTTTAACCCAAGCTAAGCCCTTTGCATTACATTCTTCTGTTGCAAATTCAACCATTTTATCAAAGAATTTTCTTGAGCTATTTGCTGCATTTGGAGTTACAATAACTCTTATAGTTTTATCTTTAAATGCATTAAATTCGGTATCTTTAAATATATCTGTAACATCTTGTATAATTAAAGGATTTCTTAAATCTGGTTTATCAGATCCATATTTTAACATTGCATCTCTGTATGTAATTCTTGGGAAAGGATATTCTGATACTTTTTTATTAGAAAATTTTACAAAAGTATCATACATAACTTTTTCCATAACAGCAAATACATCTTCTTGCGTTGCAAATGCCATTTCCATATCTAATTGATAAAATTCTCCTGGTGCTCTATCTGCTCTTGCATCTTCGTCTCTAAAACAAGGAGCTATTTGAAAATATTTATCAATTCCAGAGACCATTAATAATTGTTTAAATTGTTGTGGAGCCTGTGGAAGTGCATAGAATCTTCCTGGATGAACTCTACTTGGTACTAAATAATCTCTTGCTCCTTCTGGTGATGAGCTTGTAAGAATTGGTGTTTGAACTTCTGTAAATCCTCTTTCAATCATTTGAGCTCTTAAAAATTGAATAATCTTTGATCTAAGTAAAATGTTATTTCTCAATTTTTCATTTCTCAAATCTAAGAACCTATATTGTAATCTTAAATCTTCCCTTGCCTCTATATCTGAATTAACTTCAAATGGTAAAGGCTTTAATCTTTTTCCTAAAATTTCTACTTTATCAATTACAACTTCTACCTCACCTGTTGGCATATCTTTATTAATATCGTGTTCATCTCTTGATCTTACAATTCCTTCAACAGAAACCGTAGATTCAGTAGGAATACGAGAAACAGTTTCAACAAGGTTGCTCTCCCCTGAAATTACACACTGAGTAATACCATATTGGTCTCTAACATGCATAAATACAAGTCCTCCAAGATCTCTTATAGCGTGTACCCATCCTGCGATTTTTACTCTTTGTCCTACATTTTCCTTTCTAATTTCTCCACAATTATGTGTTCTGTATTCGTTCATAGTTGTCCCCTTTCTATATTAAACAAATAATTTTGCAATGCTTAATTTTCAAACTGAGCCCAAGCATTGTTTGCTTTTAATTCATTTACTTTCTGATCATGCTCCTGTACTGTTTTTGTAAAATATACATTTCCTGATGCATCTGCAACGAAAAATAAATAATCTGTTTCATTTGGGAAAATTGCTGCCTCAATAGATGTCTTGCTTACATTTGATATTGGTCCTACTGGTAATTTTCCGTTCATATTTGGTCCTCTTGTATTGTATGGATTATATTTGTTAATTTCTGATTTATAAAGGTCTCTTGAACCTAAATCTATTTTAAATGCATAATATGTTGTAACATCACTTCCTATGCTCATATTTGCATTTAATCTATTATATATTACACTTGATATATCTTTCCTATCTTTATCAAATATTGCCTCATTTTCTATTATAGATGCAATGGTTAGTAGTTGATGTACTGTGTATCTACTATTTTCTATATCTTCTTTGTATTCGTCAAGAACTTTTTCTGTTTGATCCAAAAGAGTTTCAAATATTTCTTCTACTGTAACATTTTCGTCCTCAAATGAATAAGTATTTGGGAATAGGTATCCTTCTAATGGGTAATATATATTTTCATCTTTAATTTCATCTGTCAAAAACCAATATTTTTCTATTAGACTATTTATATACTCTTCATTTTCTAAAAGACTGTATACATCTTCTTCTGTGTTATTGGTATTGTCTGCAATAGTCTTTGCCACATTTGCGAAAGTTTTTCCTTCAACAAATGTTATATTCTTTCCTTCTTTAAATACTTTTCCAGTTTGCAAGGTCTCTACTATTTCAGGTACACTCATATTTTTGGTAAGTTCATATTTTCCTGCTTGGAAAGAACTTACATCATTTAATTTTACATATATTTTGAAAGCTAAAACATTTTTAATTAAATCATTTTCTTTTAAAACATTAGCGATTGTATTTGCTCCTGAGCCCATTTGAATTTCAATAGAAACATATTCATTTTCTTCACCAGTACCTGATAAAGATGTATTATACCACAAAACTGCTGAAATTGCTAGGGCAATTATTAATACTAATATAATTAATAATACTTTTAAAACTGGGTGTTTCTTTTCCTCTCTTCTTTCTCGTCTACTTCTTCTAGGTCCAGTTCTAAATTCTTGTTCCATTGATTCTACTTCTCTTTCTTCTTCCATATTTTTACATCTCCTACTCTAATTTATTTGAATTTTATTATATGTTAAAAAATCTTGTCCTAAAATACTATTATTTGTTACAACTAATGTTCCTCCAATTTCTTTAATTCTAGGTAGCAATTCTATAATAAATCTTTCTAGTTTCTCATTTTCTACATTTACATCTTTTAGATTCATTTTTACTGTAAATGTTTCCTTCGAAATCATTTTATTAACTAAATCACTTGCTAACGTTCTTCTTTTGTCAAAATTTTCAAGTTTTGCTGTCGTAAGGTCTTTTTTGTTTATCTCTATAGAATTTTCTAAATCGATTGGATTTGAATTAGAATTATCATCTTCCATATTAAGTCTTATTTGATTTTTTTCAGTTATAGCATTTTCTTTGATGTATCCAAAATTTCCATTATATGTTAAAACCTTTATCCATCCACTTTTTTCTGCATTTTCTATAAATATAATGGTATCATCTTTTTTTATTTTTTCAACCGTATTAGAGAAAATGCTTGTACCTTCTTTTAATGAAACATTTTTTGCAAGTTTTGCAGTTGTAAGCTCATTATATAATGAATTTATTATTGCCACATTATCTTTAACTGATATTTCTATATTATATAGACTTGTAAGCTCAGATAAAGGAATATACTGTTTTGATTCATAAGTCAATAAACCCTTAGATAACACAATGGATGCTGAATTTATTTCTAATATGTTGCTATTTAAATCAATTGCTCCTACCTTCGCTCTACAAGTCGAAATTATTTTGTTGCTACTTTCTTCATAATATAAATCTTTATCAAATATATTTTTTATATCATTGGTTGAAAGATATACATCATTTTCAGCATCAATATACATATCTGATTCAAGAGTTTTAGTGATATCTACATTGTTTACAATTAACTTACTAGTTTTTATTTTTTCTTCATTTTTTGGTGTTAGAATTTTTATGACTAATATTATTATTGCTATAATTAGAACTAATTGTATAATTCTTTTTATAAACTTCTTCTTATTAATCTTCTTTTTTTTCTTCATTTATTCCTCCATTTATCATTGATAATTGTATAATAATTTTAGATAAATGTCCATAGAAATTAGAATAAAAATAAAAAATTATATATTATCTAATCCACCTTCAAGCATATATAAATCTGCGTATCCTTTTTGTTTTAAAATTTCATAAGCTTTTTTGCTTCTTATGCCTGCTTGGCAATAAAGTATAATCGGATCGTTCTTGTCCTTTAAAATTTTTTCAGCTTTTTTATTTAACTCAAATAATGGAATATTTATAGCATTATTTAGCCTTCCTTCATTAAATTCCTGAGTGCTTCTTACATCTACTAATTTAATCATTGGATCAGATTTTATCATTTCCTTCAAAGTATCATAATTTATTTCTCTTGCTTCTTCTATATCTCTTGTTCTAGCTTTTTTAAGTTTTTTAACTATTTTATTTAATACGTTTTTTGTCTTCATTTCTGGTCTGTCCTTTCTTAACTACTATAATACAATATATGACATATTTTTTAATTTGTTCTTGATACCAAAGGACAATTGTTGCAGTTTTGTTACAATGCTGTTACAATTATTTTTCAAAATTATTACTGTTTTATATCTTATGTAAAACATTTTTGTAAAATTTAGTTTACAATTACTAGTTATCCACTAAAATTTTAAAAATGTGGATAACTTTGTGAATAAGTATTTATTCGACTTTTTTGAATGAACTTATTTTTGGTTTGCAATAATTTTTTCATTATGTGAATTTTTTATTTTATTTTTCAATTCATTATGTGCATTGTTCTTTTGTTCGCAAAAAAATAAGGAGACCCTCTCTCCTCTAGCATTTATTCATTATTTTAAATAAAGACAATAATATTTATTTTTCAAGAGATTTGTCGTTTGCAGCCTACAAATAAATTTTTATAATGTAGGCTGCAAAAGTCGCCCTTCGCTACGCTCCGGTTGGTCGCTGGGACGCATCTCTTTTAAATAAATATTATTGTCTTATTATTGCATTACCCAATATATAACTAATGCAATTTCAGTAATTAAAATAACTGGAAATCCAACTGTAAATCGCATCTTTTTAGTTTTATGTCTAAATAAATACATTCCAGCAATAGTTCCTACTCCTCCACCTAAAAAAGTTAAAAGGAATAATGTTTTTTCTGGTATTCTCCAAGATCCTCTTTTAGCTTTTTGCTTGTCAATAAACATAGCTAAAAAGCCAACTATATTTATTGCTACTAAATATATTATTACATACTTTAATGGAAATATTTGTAAAAATGTTTCTACACTCATATCTTCTTCTCCTATTTTATTTATATATATCATAAATTTATATATTTTTCAATAGCAAAGGGTTCAGCAGTTAAGCTGAACCCTTGTGCGAAACGAAGAACCTCATCCTCACCCGTGCTCCAATACCACGGTGAAAGATGACAAATCATCACCTGCGGGGTAGACATATAGCCTCTTGCCCACACAGACATTGTAATTGCTGTTAATCTTGGTTAACGTATCGCCATAGCAACTGATGTAGTTGCCCTGCTGATTGACAATCTGTGTACCGATGATCCCATCGGTAACGTACAGATAGACATCCCAGGATTCGGCTTTACCGTTGGTGTAGGCAAACTGAACGTTTGCCACGAGCTTGCTTTGATCATATGTGCAAAGTGTATCTGTTATTGGTTCCAGTCCTTCGATGCTAAAAAGATACATCTCGTCACTGATTCCTGTCTTGTAATAATCTCCAAAAGTGGCGATGTTGTAGTACGGTTCGACCTCTTCTGCTTCTACAATGCTGTCTTCCTGCCGGGTAGTTGCAGCCATAGCCACAAACGTCATCACGAGAACGAGCACGATTGCGATAGTTTTCTTCATTTCAAAGTCCTCCAATTAAATTTATCGCTGCATAATTTATATAGTAAACACCAAAAAGTAAGAGGAGTATTCCTCCACTAGTCAGTGGTAAAACGGAATTAATTATATTATAATAAGCGCTTGGCTTAGTATAATATAATTATATCACTTTTTATGTAAAATTGCAAATTTGTTCGCCTAAAATATGCTGTCAAAAAGGCTCATTTGATTGGTTTCACTCATTCCTTCAAGACATCCAAACTTTTCAAGAAGTGCTATTGTTGCATCTCCTACTTTTGCACGTTTTTTTATATCCTGTTTAGATATAAACTCTCCATTTTTTCTAGCCTCTGCAATTCCAATTGATGCAACTTCTCCCATTCCAGCAATACTGTTTAGTGGAGGGCGAATACTTCCGATCCTCTATTTTAAATTTAGTTGCATCAGATTTATATAAATCAATTGGAAGGAAATTAAAGCCTCTCTCATACATTTCAAGAACAGACTCTAAAATAGAATACATATTCTTGTCTTTTGCTGTTGCATCATTTCCTAGTCTTTTAATATCTGCCATTTTTTCTCTTACTTTGCTTTTTCCAAAAATCATAACTTCACTATCAAATTCATCTGCTCTTATTGAGAAAAATGTTGAATAATATGCAAGTGGTTTATGTACTTTAAACCATGCAATACGAAATGCCATAGTTACATACGCAACTGCATGAGCCTTAGGGAACATATATTTTATTTTTTTGCAAGATTCTATATACCATTCAGGCACGTTATTTTCTCTCATAAGAGTTTCTTGTTCTTCAGTTAAGCCTTTACCCTTACGAACACATTCCATTATTTTAAATGAATTTTGAGCAGGAAGTCCCATACTTATAAGGTAAGTCATAATATCGTCTCTTGTACATATTGCTTCTGCTAGGGTTGCTTTTCCTTCTTTTATTAAATCTTGCGCATTATTGTTCCAAACATCAGTGCCGTGTGAAAGTCCAGATATTCTAATTAATTCTTCAAATGTTTTTGGTAAAGTTTCAACAAGCATATCTCTAACAAATTTTGTTCCAAATTCAGGTACTCCAAAAGTTCCTACTTTTGAATCTATTTGTTCAGGTGTTACTCCTAAGCTATCAGTTGAAGAAAATATAGACATTGTTTCTTTATCGTCAAGCGGAATACTTTTTGGATCTATTCCAGTTATATCTTGTAGCATCCTAATAACTGTTGGATCATCATGTCCTAACATATCAAATTTAAGTAAGTTTTTATCTATAGAGTGATAATCAAAATGAGTCGTTATTATATCTGAATCAGGATCGTCTGCCGGATGTTGTACAGGACAAAATTCATATATTTCGTGTCCTTTTGGTACAACTACAACTCCACCAGGATGTTGTCCGTGTTGTTCTCTTAACTCCTGTACATCCTTCTGCTAATCTATCAATTTCCGCTGAATTTACTCTTATATTTCTTTCTTCAAAATAATTCTTTACATATCCAAAAGCTGTTTTTTCTGCAATTGTTCCTATTGTTCCTGCTTTAAATGTAGTTCCTTTGCCTAAAATTTCTTCTGCATATTTATGTGCTTTTAATTGATATTCTCCTGAAAAGTTTAGGTCTATATCAGGTTCTTTATCTCCATTGAATCCTAAGAATGTTTCAAATGGAATATCAACCCCATCTTTTATAAGTTTTGTACCACATTTAGGGCATAATTTATCTGGAAGGTCAAATCCATTTTTAACTCCATAGTCAGAAAAATCTGAATATTTACAATTTGGACATCTATAATGTGGTTTTAATGCATTTACTTCTGTGATTCCAGTCATATACGCTGCAAGTGAAGAACCAACAGATCCTCTTGATCCTACTAGATATCCATCTGCATTAGATTTTGCAACAAGTTTTTGTGCTATTATATACATAACAGAAAAACCATTTTTTATAATTGAATCCAATTCTTTTCTTAATCTTGTTTCAACAATTTCTGGAAGTGGATTGCCATATAGCTCTCTTGCTCTATTCATTGCAATATCTTCTATTGTTTTTTCGCAGCCTTCAATATATGGTGGACATTTTTCTTTAGATATAGGGCTAATAGGTTCGCACATATCTGATATTAAGTTTGTATTTGTAACAACCACTTCATATGCTTTTTCTTTGCCAAGGTATGAAAATTCGTCTAACATCTCCTCAGTTGTACGCAAATAAAGTGGTGCTTGAAAGTCAGCATCGTCATACTTTTGCCCTGCCATTAATATTCTTCTATATATTTCATCTTCTGGATCTAGAAAATGGACATCACAAGTTGCAACTACAGGTTTATTTAATTTTTTACCTAAGTTCACTATTTTTTTATTTATCTCAATTAAGCCATCTTTATTTTCAATACTGCCATTTCTAATTAAATATTCATTATTTCCTAGAGGCTGAATTTCTAAATAATCATAAAAAGACGCTATTTCTTCTATTTTTTCTTCTGGTAATCCTTCTAAAATTGCTTGGTATAGTTCTCCTCTATCACAAGCACTACCTATCATTAATCCTTCGCTATATTTTTTGTATACACTTCTAGGTATTTTAGGCTTTTTATAGAAATAATCTAGATGTGAAAAAGATATAAGTTTATATAAATTTTTAAGGCCTACATAATTTTTAGTTAATATAACTGCGTGATATGTAGGAAGTTGTTTTACATTAATTTCATCTTTATAAACATTATCTATATCGCTTACTTTTTCTACACCTTTTTCTTTTAGATTTTTAAGCATCACTTCAAAAACTTTAACTAATGTTTTTACATCATCTAATGCTCTATGAGCAACATCTACTCTTATTCCTAAATTTTCAGCAATTATTCCTAACTTATGTCTTTTATAGTCAGGGAACATTTCTCTTGCAATAGCTAAAGTGTCAATATATGTATTATTAAGTGTTAAACCTTGAAGTTCTGCAAAATGTCTAATAAATCCAATATCAAAATTTGCATTATGAGCAACTAATACACTATCTCCTGCAAATTCTATAAATTTTGGTAATACTTTATCTATTGTTTCTGCATCTCTTACCATATCATCAGTAATATGCGTAACTTTCATAACATCATAAGGTATTGGCTTTTCTGGATTAACGAAACATTCAAATGTATCTATAATTTCTCCATTTTTTATTTTTATAGCACCAAATTCTGTTATTTTTTCTGTTCTATATGAAAGTCCTGTTGTTTCTATATCTAATACACAATATTCTGTATCAAGTGATTGATTTTTAGAGTTATATACACTAGTTTGTCCATCAGGAACTAGATATGCTTCAACGCCATATATAACCTTTATATCATTATTATTATCTTCTACAACGTGATTTGCTGCTGGGAATGATTGGACAACTCCGTGGTCTGTTATTGCGATTGACTTCATTCCCCATTCCCTTGCCCTATTTATTAAATCTACTACATCACTTACTCCGTCCATTTGGCTCATCTGAGTATGCATATGTAATTCTACTCTTTTTTCTTCACTTTTATCCATTCTGATGTTTTCTACTTGGCTTTCTGCTTTTAAAATGTTTCTTGCAATTATAGTAATTTCTTTTGAATATGGGTCAAATTGTGCATTTCCAATAACTGTTATTCTTTGAACAGAACTTAATCTTTCTAATACTTTGTCTTTATCTTTTGCCTCAACAAATGCCTTGCAAGTTATTGTTGAAGTTCCATCATATACATTAAGCATAAATAGAAACTTTCCTGTCTTTAGTTCTCTTATATCCTTTTTTATAACTTTTCCAGTAATTGTAACTTTTCCAGTATCAGCTCCTACATCTTTTACTTTTATTATTTTATCTGTTATTCTTGCATTTCTGTTTCCTATAATTACATTTGATAAAGTATCTTCATTTTCTTTTTTGTCCTTTGTGCCTTTTTGAACTTTTTGTTCTTCTACATCAATATTTATTTCTACATCTTGTACTCTAAATTTATTTTTTAGATAAAACTCAAATGCTAGTTTTTCTCCGATTTGTATTTTATTTATTGACTTTAAATCTATAATTAATTTGTTTGACTTTTTTAAAAGGCTCACATTTATAACTTGGCATTCCAACATGTGTCCTTTTTCATCATAATCTTTAAATACGTCTTTTACTAATTTTATTTCATTTGTCATTGCTGTTTATTCCTCCATTTGTTATTACTTTATAAACATTGCATCTCCAAAACTAAAAAATCTATATTTTTCTTTTACTGCTTCTTTGTATGCTTTTAATATATATTCTCTTCCTGCTAGTGCTGAAACCAGCATTAGTAATGTTGATTTTGGTAGATGGAAATTTGTTATTAATCCATCTATACATTTAAATTTATATCCTGGATATATGTATATGCTAGTATCATCTTCACAAGGATGTACTAAGCCATTTTCATCAGATATACTTTCCAATACCCTGCAAGAAGTTGTCCCAACTGATATTACTCTTTTATTATTTTGTTTTGCTTCATTTATTTTATCTGCCTCGTCTTTGGTTATATAAAAATGCTCTGAATGCATTTGGTGTTCTTCTACATTTTCTTCCTTGACTGGTCTAAATGTTCCTATACCTACGTGAAGTGTTACTTTTGCAACATTTATTCCCTTTTTCTCTATTTTATCTAAAAGCTCTTCTGTAAAATGTAAACCAGCAGTTGGAGCTGCAGCTGAGCCTTCATATTTTGCATATATAGTTTGATATCTATCTCTTTCTTTTAATTCTGTATGTATATATGGTGGAAGTGGCATAAGTCCTATCTTATCTAATATTTCGTTAAAAATACCATCATAAGTAAATTTTACTTTTCTAGTTCCATCATTCAAAATGTCTAAAACTTCTGCATTTAATATTCCATCTCCAAATGTAACCTTAGTTCCTGGTTTTAATTTGTTTCCTGGTCTTACAATACTTTCCCAAATGTCTCCTTCTAGCCTTTTTAGTAAAAGAAATTCAACATTTGCACCTGTAGATTTTTTGCCATATAGCCTAGCTGGTATTACTTTTGTATTATTTATTACAAGGCAGTCTCCTTCATCTAAATAATCTATAACATCTGTAAATACCTTGTGTTCTATTGTTTGTTTTTTTCGGTCTAAAACCATAAGCCTAGATGCATCTCTTTTATCTATCGGTACTTGTGCTATTAATTCTTCTGGTAAATCATAATCAAAATCTGTAACTTTCATTTTTTTCCCTTTCTTAGTTAGAATTTATTAAGCTAAAACGAGCCAAACGCAGGAGTTTTATATTTTTTTTGAAAGAAAATGTTCGAACAGCCTTCTGCTTACGGATTACTCCTTGACCTTTCGAAATTTTCTTGAAAACAAAAATATAAAATCTCCTTTCGAGTTTGGCGGACTTTATATCATAAACTATTAATTGCATAACACTTATTCTATCATATAATCTTCTCTTGGATTTTCATTTACTTCTTCAATTATTCCTTCTATTTTATCATATCTTCTTAATACAGCATCTGGGCAACTTTTTTCTATATATTCTTTATCATTATTTAAAAATGCCTCTCTTATCTTTGTTGATGATACCCCTTCAAACATATCCTTTCTTTCAAATAATCTAAAATTTATCCTTGACATTAATTCCTCGTCAAACCAATTTTTTATTATCTGTGGTTCATCTGAAAAATAAATAGAAAAATTCTTTTGCTCTGCTCTTGATACAATATTATAATATAAATACCTTCCCCATTCTTTATTTGAAGAAAAGTCTGTTTCCATACTCCAATCAGGAAGTTCAGCAATTATTATTCTTTTCTCATAGTCTTGTCCATATTTTTCTTTTAATGTTTCTTCTAAAATTTCTTTTCGTAAATTTATATCTAATGGATTTCTTAATGTACTCGACTTATTTTTACTTCCAATTAAAATTATAAGTTTATCATTTTCTTCTAAAATTGTATCTATTATTCCTAAATGTCCTATGTGAAGTGGTTGCATCCTAGATAAAAATACTCCAACTTTTTGTTTCATTTAAAATTTCCTTCCTTTTATGCTTTATTTTTAATTAACAACTAAAGTAGCCAAACGCAGGAGTTTAAAATATTTTTGTAACATCCTTGTACATAACAAGTATTGAAAGTCCTAAAATAAACATAAACCCTAACATTTGTATCTTATATGATGTTTCTTCTTTTAATGGTTTTCTTTTAATTGCCTCTATGATATAAATTAAAAGTTTTCCTCCATCTAATGGTGGAATTGGTAAAAGATTTGTTAAACCAAGTGATAATGATATAACAGCAAATAAATATATAAAATCTGTTAAGCCAGAAGTTTGTGCTACAATACTTGCTATTCCGACAGGTCCTGTTAGATTATCAATACTTGTTCCACCAGTAAATAATATCTTAATACTTTCTATAAATGCTCCGAAAAAGTTTGTAGTAGCAGTAAATCCTGTTTGTATATCATAAAGAAAAGTTATTAATAGAAAATAAATCAACAATCCAAAAACTATATTAACAATAGGTCCTGCTGAAACGATGGCAAGTTTTTTCAAAAATCCTGCATTACTAAAAGAACCTTTCTCATCTGAAGGTTCTTCTTCTCCTTCCATACTTACAAATCCCCCAAGTGGAACTAGTCGTATAGAATATTTTGTATCTTTCGTTTGTTTACTCCAAAGTATTTTTCCAAAGCCTATACTAAATTCGTTTACTTTTATTTTACAAAGTTTAGCAACAAGGAAATGTCCTCCTTCGTGAATAATTACTAATACTCCTAGTAATACTAAGGTTTTTATGATTGTAATTATAATGCTCATAATTATGCAGAATTTCCTCCTTAAAATATTTTGAGTTTAAATATTCATTAGTAAAACATAAGCAAGTGGTGCTATAAATATTATGCTATCTATTCTATCTAGGATTCCTCCATGTCCTGGAATTAAATTGCTATAGTCTTTTATTCCATTATATCTTTTTATACTAGATGCTGAAAAATCTCCTATTTGTCCGTACTATACTTAATACTAGAGAAATAAGTATAATATATATATATGATATATTAGTATAGAAATATGTATTGCATACTATTGTATATATAAGTGAAACAACTACTGCTCCTATTGCTCCTGCAATGCAACCTTCAATAGATTTATTTGGACTTATTTTACTAAATTTGTGTTTTTTTGTATTGAAGAGTTTTCCTGCTAAATATGCAAATATATCTGTAGCCCATCCACATATAAAGACATACCAAATTAGAATTTGACCATTTTTTTGTGCATATATTATTGGAAGAAACATTATAAGTACTGGTATATATAAGATTCCAAAAATTGTCACAGCACCATCTACTATACTTGATTTCATTCCAGAATTTAGAATTGTAAAAAATACAACAAATACTGCAAATATTACTAAGCAAAACATCATATTTATCATATCCATATCAACACTTATAAGTGAAGATTCAACGTGAAATAACCTAAGCACTGCTATACTTAATGCTACTAAGTTTCCGATCCATTTAATTGGTTTTGCTTTTTTACTTTTCTCAAAAGCTCCAAAATATTCTTGCATTCCGGATTATTGCAACTAATGCACAAACTATATCTATAATAGTATTATTCCCAAATACTAATATACATATAACTAATGGTAATCCTAATACAGATGTTAAAACTCTTTTAATATCCACGAATTATTTACCTCCAAAATTTCTATTTCTTTTTTCAAAGATTTCTATTGCCTCATCTAAATCCTTTTCGGAAAAATCTGGCCAATATTTATTAACAAATACAAATTCTGAATAAACTAACTGCCATGGCAAAAAGTTGCTTAATCTCATTTCTCCACTAGTTCTAATTAATAAATCAGGATCTGGCTCATCTTTTGTATAAAGATAACTAGATACCAATTTTTCATTAATATCTGAAATTTCAATTTTATTTTCTTTTACATCTTGAGTAATATCTTTTACTGCCTTTGTAATTTCGTCTCTTCCTCCATAATTGAAAGCTATGCAAAGAGTTGTCCCTGTATTATTTTCTGTTTTTTTCATAGCCTTTTGTACAGAAAGTTGTAAACTTTTTGAAAGGCTTTCAATATGTCCAAATATTTTCACTCTAATATTTTCTACATCCACAGTTGATACTAAATCGTCTAAATAGTTTTTAAAAAGTAGCATCAGTGACGATACCTCGTCTTCACTTCTCTTCCAGTTCTCAGTCGAAAATGCATAGACTGTAAGATATTTTAGTCCTATTTTGTTTGCATATCTTGTTATTTTCTTTAAAGTTTCTGCGCCTTCTTTATGTCCCATACTAGTGCTAATTCCATTTTCTCTTGCCCATCTTCTGTTTCCATCCATTATAATTGCTATATGCTGTGGAATTTCATTCATAGCTTTAAATTTCCTCCTTAATCTTACTTTTGTCTGTTTTTTATATATAAAGCTAATTCTTTCAAAAATTCGCTTTTTTCTCCGTAACAATCAATTTCATCTATTGCTTCATTTGTAATTTTTTCTAATATTTTCTCTGCTTTATCTAGTCCATATTTTGTAACAAAAGTTACTTTATGTTTCTCTCTGTCATTTCCAACAGGTTTTCCAAGTATTTTTTCATCTCCGATTTCAGATAATATATCATCCTTTATTTGAAAAGCTAAACCTATCTTGTCAGCATATCTTGTTAAAACACTTATATCATCTTCTTCTGCATCTGCAAGTATTGCACCAATTCTAACAGAAGCTTTTATAAGAGCTCCTGTTTTATTATTATGCATATATTCTAGATACTCATTTGAAATTTCCTGTCCTTCAAATTCTGTATCTACATACTCACCTGCTATCATTCTGCTAGTTCCAAAACTTAATTCATTAAAAGCAAGAATTTTATTTTTTAATTCTATACTATCTTCGGTATTTTTTAATTCTTTACTTATAACTAAATATGCATTGTTTAAGAGTGCATCTCCTGCAAGAAGTGCAGTTGATTCTCCAAATGCTATGTGATTTGTAGGTTTTCCGATGTCTTAAATTATCATTATCTATTGATGGTAAATCGTCATGAATAAGCGAAAAATTATGTATCATTTCCAAAGCTATTGCAAATGGAAATACTTTACTGTAATCTTCCTTAAATAGTTTATATGAAGATATCATAAGTATTGGTCTTAACCTTTTAGCTGAACTAATCAAGCTATATTCCATTGATTCGTTTAGCTTTTTTTCAGGGCAGTCTTCCTTTATTAGATATTTTTCTAGCTCTGAGTTTACGATATCTACATATTCATTTAGTTCTTTCTTAAAGTCCATTTTTCGTTTTTCTCCTACTTTTTAAAAGATTAAATCTTCATTATTTCTTGTTCTTTATTTTCAAGTAGTTTATCAATTTCTTCTATTTTTTTATCTGTTATTTTTTGTATTTGATTTTCTGCATTTCTTAAATCATCTTCTGTCATTTCTCCGTCTTTTTGAGCTTTCTTAGCTTCGTCTATTCCATCTCTTCTTATAGAACGAATAGATACTTTTGCATCTTCTGCTGTTTTTCTTATTTCTTTAACTATTTCTTTTCTTCTTTCCTCATTAAGCTCTGGGAAAGCAAGTCTTATAACTTTTCCATCATTGTTTGGTGTGATTCCTATATCAGATGCAAGAATTGCTTTTTCAATTTCTTTTAAAATACTCATATCCCAAGGTTGTATAACTATTAATCTTGCCTCAGGAACAGATACTCCTGCAACTTGATTTATTGGAGTTGGAGTTCCATAATAATCAACCTTTACTTTATTTAATATTGCTGGATTTGCTCTTCCTGCTCTAACTTCTGAGAAGTTTTCATTTAAGACACTTATTGTCTTATTCATTTTTTCTTCAATTTTACTAAAATCCATAAAAATTTTTCCTTTCATTTAATTATCTTTAATCTATTTTAAATTAGTACAAGATTATTCAACTATTGTACCAATATTTTCTCCTTTGACTACTTTTACAATATTTTCTGGCTCAGCTATTGCAAATACTCTAAGTGGAATATTATTATCTCTGCATAATGATGTTGCAGTTGAATCCATAACTTTTAAATCTTGATTTAATATGTCTAAATATGATATTTTGTCATATCTTACAGCGTTTGGATCTACCTTAGGATCTGCTGAATATACAGCATCTATTGTTTTTGCAAGTAATATAACTTCTGCATCTATTTCAGCTGCTCTTAAAGCTGCTGCTGTATCTGTTGTGAAATATGGGTTTCCTGTTCCACAAGCAAATATCACTACTCTGCCATTTTCTAGGTGTTTTATTGCCTTTCTCTTTATGTATGGCTCTGCTATTTGTCTCATTTCAATAGCTGTTTGTAATCTTGTTTTAACACCTCTTGCTTCTAGTGTATCTTGAAGTGCTAAACCATTCATTGCAGTTGCAAGCATTCCCATATAATCAGAAGTTGTTCTTTCCATTTGATGTCCATATTTCCCTCTCCAGAAGTTTCCTCCACCTACAACTATTCCTACTTGTACTCCTAAATCAACTACTTTTTTTACTTGATCACAGATACTACCAATTACATCTGCATATACTCCTGTTTTATTTTCTCCAGCTAGTGCTTCACCACTTAGTTTCAACAAGATTCGTTTGTATTTTGCTTCGCTCATATTATAATCTTCCTTTCTTGGTTTAATTTCTTTTTTATTGTACCATAAAATTGCATACTTTTGTCAATTTTTTTGAAATTTTTATTAAAATATTTATTTTAATCTATTTCTTTATTAATAGATCCTTATTTATACAAATTATTTTGCATTATATAGTCCAAAATTTCTTTTGAAATTAGTTCATCATTCTTTACATTTTTATTTTTTAAATTGTCTCTAATATCACTTGAACTGCAATTAGTGTAATCACTATTTTCAATTATTTGTATTTTTGCCTTATTCTTTTTTAAAATTTCATTTTCATTAATATACTCTTTTAAATTAATATATGCTCTATCAAAAACTATATATTTATATTTTGTTATTAGCTCATCAAAATTTTTCCATTTTAATATATTGATAAAATTATCCGCACCCATTATAAAATATATATCATCATCTATATATTTTTCTTCAATTAGCTTAAAAGCATCAATAGCAAAAAGTTTTCTTCTTTCTTTTAACTCTATGTCTGATACTTCTATATTTTCTTCATTTTTGCATAAAATTTCAAGCATATTATATCTGTCTTTTGCTTTTGCTAAATCTTTTTTGTAATAAGAATCTCCGACTGGTACAAAGATTACCTTGTCAAGTTTACATTTTTTTATTGCTAATTTTACTAAATTTATATGAGCATTTGTTGGAGGATTAAAACATCCTCCAAAGAAACCTATTTTCATATTTTACAATATTTCCTTTACTATATTAAATATCTCTTTTCCTATATCTTCTCTTGTTCTTATAACTCCATCTTCCACACATTTTATTTCTGACCAATTATATATTTTAGCAAGTTCACATGCAGCACTATAACTATCCTTTAAATGATTTACATCACTTTCATGTATATCTTTTTTTGCATTTTTGTTAAATTTATTTTTTCTATCTTTAGTTAACTTCAATGAATATTCTACTGGCATATTTAAGAAGAAAACTTTTGTTGGAACTGGAATTTTGTATAGATTAAACTCTAAATCCCAAAGCCAGTCTAAGAATTTCTTTCTTTCTTCTTTATCTTTTATTTTTCCAGCTTGATGTACCATATTAGCCGTTGTATATCTGTCTGCTAATATTAATCCTCCATTTTCGTAATATTCCTCTAAATCTTTTTTGTATGTAGCATATCTGTCAGCTGCATAAAAAGTTGATGCAATATATGGGCTAATTGCTTTTGCATCTTTTCCGAATTCACCTGATAAATACATTTTTACTAAACTAGATGAAGGTGAATCATAGTTTGGAAAACTCACTTTCCTATAATCTATATTTTCTCTTTGCAAATTCTTTTCTAATATTTCAAGCTGAGTTTGTTTTCCGCTTCCATCAGTTCCATCTATTACTACTAATTTTCCCATATATAGTTCCATCCTTTATTTCATATATTTTATTTAAAAAGGGCAATAATATTTATTTTTCAATTAAATAAATATTATTGCCCTGTTACTTACAATAGTATTTTGGCAATATTTAAACACCTGTCTTTTTCATTTCATTTCTAATATATTCTGTCTCTACATCTGCATCTAATCTTACAAAAAGAGGTTCACCTTTTTCAATAACTTTAATATCATCTTGTAATAAATCATATTTATATATGCTATCATAAGAAATCAAGGTTTCATTTTCTATTCCTAATTGACTTAGTATTTTGTTTGATGTAGTTTCCATAGCTGGTCTTATCATTATTGCTGCCTTTCTTAAATTTTCAACTAAATGATACATTACAGAGCTAAGTTCTTCTGTTTTTTCTTCCTTTGCAAGTACCCAAGGCATTGTTTCGTCAATGTATTTATTAGTTATAGAAATTGCTTTCCAAGCCTCCTCTAATGCATTATTTAAATGATAGCTATCCATATATTCTTCATATTTTTTTATATATTTTAAAGTTTCTTCTTCTAGTTTTTTATCTGCCTCGTTTTTACATCCATTATATTTTGGAACAATACCACTAAAATATTTATTAACCATACCTATTGTTCTATTCAAAAGATTTCCTAAGTCATTACATAAATCAAAATTAAATCTTTCTACAAATCCTTCTGGTGAAAATACTGCATCTTGTCCAAACGCAAATTCTCTAAGCAAGAAATATCTTGTTGCATCTAATCCATATCTATTTAATAGCATTTCTGGATATACAACATTTCCTTTTGATTTAGACATTTTTCCATCTTTCATCATTAAGAATCCATGAGCGTATATTTTCTCAGGTAGTGGTAAATCTAATGCCATTAAGAAAATTGGCCAATATATTCCGTGGAATCTTATTATGTCTTTTCCAACTAATTGAAGATTAGCTGGCCAATATTTTTTAAATAATTGATCATCATTAGATAAGTATCCTAATGCTGTTATATAGTTAACTAATGCATCTAGCCAAACATATACAACGTGTTTTGGATCTTTTCTTACCTTTACGCCCCAGTCAAAACTTGTTCTTGTAACACATAAATCTTCAAGTCCTGGTTTTATAAAATTGTTGAATAATTCATTTCTTCTAGATTCTGGTTCTATAAAATGAGGATGTTCTTCATAAAATTTTATAAGTCTGTCTGTATATTTTTTCATATTAAAAAAGTAGGCTTCTTCCTTCATTTTATGAACTTCTCTGCCACAGTCTGGACATTTTCCATCTACTAATTGCGTTTCTGTAAAGAAAGTCTCACAAGGAGTACAATACCAACCTTCGTATTCTCCTTTGTAGATATCTCCTTGATCCATTAATCTATCAAATATTTCTTCTACGATTTTTGTATGTCTACTTTCTGTTGTACGGATAAAATCATCATAATTTATCTCCATAGTAGCCCATATTTTTTTTGCATAATCTGCCATCTCGTCAACATATTCTTGTGGAGTTTTTCCTTGTTTTTTTGCTACTTCTTGTATCTTTTGTCCATGTTCGTCAAGCCCAGTAAGAAGTCTAGAATCATAGCCTCTAAACTTCTTATATCTCTTTATTGTATCTGCAAGTACAGTTGTATATGCTGTACCTAAATGAAATTTTCCACTTGGATAATAAATTGGCGTTGTAATATAAAATGTTTTATCACTCATTTAAAATGTCCTTTCTTATAAAGCTTATACCTTCTTCCAGAACCATTCTAGACTATCATCTAGACTTTTTTTATTTTTATATTTTGCTTCTATATCATCTATCCAAAGGTAAGCTAAATAGCTTACTAAAATCATTGCGAAATCATATATTAAAGATGATGATAACGCAGAAACATAAGCTATATATGTATCTGTAAATACGTATAATTGAACTGCATGTATTACAATTAATAAAACTGATAATCCTAGTGCAATAGCTGGTGGTATTGAATTTTTTAATTCATGGCCTAAAAATACTAGGCCAATCATAACTGCTATACATAAAAATGTGTTTAATGGTTGAGTTAGATCAATTATTAGCATATTTATCACTCCTTATATTTTCATTTGTTTTATGACATTATTATATATGTTTTCTCATATAATTTGCAATAGTTTTACAAATTTTTTTTAATTTTCTTCCATGTTTGAAGTTATCCATTTTACTAAATTTAGATTTTGTACATCAAGAACCATCTCATGTTTTGGCATTACTCTAAATGTATATCCGTAATTTCCGCCGGTTGTTAATTCGATTTTTGCCTTGTACTCGTCTGAATCTTTATCTATTCTTTCCATTTCTGTAATTTTTATATCTTCTAATATTCCATTATCTAAAACTTTTCCGGAATAAACTTGTACAGAAATATTTTCTGGATTAATATTTTGCATATCTACTTTGCATCTTACTTCAATATTATTTCCTGCATCTATTGTAACATTGTTAAGATTATTTAATTGAGTAATTTTAATTTTATCCCATCTATTTTTTATTTCATCTATCCAAGCATTTAATTTTGCAACATTTTCTAAATCTGAATAATATTTATTATAAAGATTACATAAAGGTAAATATAACTTTTCCGTGTATTCTAATAACATTCTTGCTGTGCTATATTGCCAACCATTAGATGTGATAGAATTTTTCATTATCTTTACCCATTCTCTAGAGAAATTTTCTCCTTGTTCTTTATTATAATAAGTAGGTATAATCTTATTTTCAATAGTGTTATAAATGCTTTGGCAATCCTCATCATCTTGCAAACTATATGAATCATAATCTTGGTTTTTACCAATTATCCATCCGTTTTCTTTGTTATATCCTTCTACCCACCATCCATCTAATATAGAAAAATTAATTACTCCATTGATAGCAGCTTTTTGTCCACTAGTTCCTGATGCTTCCATTGGTCTCCTTGGGTTATTTAGCCAAACATCAACACCACTTACTAGATGTCTTGACATAGCTATATCGTAATCTTCTAATAGGAAAATCTTTCCTTTAAATTGTGGTTTCATAGAGATTTCGTGTATTTGTCTTATTAATTCTTGTCCTTCTATGTCATGTGGATGTGCTTTTCCTGCAAATATTATTTGAACTGGTGTGCTTGTATTGTTTAATATTTCAGTTATTCTCTCTAAGTCCCTAAATATTAATGTAGCTCTTTTGTAAGTTGCAAATCTTCTAGCAAATCCTATAGTTAATATATCTGGATTTAACTTAGAAACTATCTCCATTATTTCTTCATATCTTACACCATTTCTTCTAAGTCTTTCTATCGTATTTTCTCTAACTAGTTTCATTAATTTAACTTTTCTTTGATAATGTGCATCCCATAATTCTTTATCAGGTATATTATTTATTCTTTTCCAAGTGCTTTCTAAGTGAATATTATCTTGCCAATATGGCATTAAGTATTTATTGTATAACTCTTTCATTGAAGGTGCAAGCCAAGAACATGTATGTACACCGTTTGTTACATATGTGATTGGAGATTCATTTGCTGCAATTTCTGGCCAAACATCTCCAAATAATTCTCTCGAAACTCCGCCATGAAGTTTACTAACGCCATTTTTCTTTCCTGCAATTTTTAGGGCAAATATTCCCATATTAAATCCTGGTTCCATTTCTTCTCTTGGATTCATTCCAAGCCTTAAAAATTCTTCTCTTTCTATTCCAAGTCTTGGCCAGAAGTTTTTAAAATATTTTTCCATTAAATCTACTGGGAATATATCATTTCCTGCTGGAACTGGTGTATGTGTTGTAAATACAGTCTTAGAAGAAACTATTGTCATTGCATTTCTAAAAGAAATTTCTTTTTCTTCTACTAGCTTTCTTGCAAGCTCAAGAAGCATAAATGCAGAATGTCCTTCGTTCATATGATATACTGTTGGCTTTAAACCTAACCTATCTAATAAATTTGTTCCAGCCATTCCAAGAACTATCTCTTGTCTTATTCTGGTTTCTTGGTCTCCACCATATAAAACTTGGGTTATCTCTCTAAATTCTGGGTCAGTATTTTCATCTATATCTGAATCTAAAAGATATAGCTTTACTCTTCCTACATTTATTTGCCAAACTTTTAAGTATAGTCTCTTTCTTTGTATTCTAGAATCTATTATTAAATCATTACCTTTTTCATCTTTTACTGGAGTAATTGGAAGATTTTCTAATTCTATATCTTTATATACATTTTCTTGTCTTCCTTCTCTATTTATTACTTGATGGAAGAATCCTTTTCTATATAAAAGTCCAACTCCAACTAGTGGAATTCCTAAATCACTTGCTGATTTTAAATGGTCACCTGAAAGTATTCCAAGACCTCCTGAATAAATAGGAACTGTTTCGTCAAGTCCATATTCAGCTGAAAAATATGCAATTAAATCATTTTTATTCTCAGGAAATTTTTTTGAAAATAAAGTATTTTTGCTATCCATATATGCTTCAAAATTTCCGATAACTCTATCATATTCTTTTAGAAAATCAGAATTTTTAGCATATTCTTCTAATTTTTCTTGTGATACCATCTTTAAGAATTTAACTGGATTTTTTCCGATATTTTCCCATAAGTCTACATCAATCGTTTTTAATAATTTTAGAAAATCAGAATTCCAAGACCACCAAAGATTATTTGCTACAACTGAAAGTTTTTCTATTCTTTTTGGTAATTGTGGATTTACTGTTATTTTATTGAACAAATACATAAAAATTTTCCTCCTCTGTTCTTTTTAAAAATTCTTTGGTTAATACATTTATTATCTATTAAATTTCAAAAAAAGTCAATAGAAATAAAATAAAATCTCACATTTAATTTGTGAGATTTTATTATGTTTTATTTTACTTGTATCCAGTTGTTTTTGTAATTAAATCACTTATAGATTGAACAGTCGCAGATGTTTCGTATTCTTCTCCTTCAAATAAGTAGCTATGCAATTCTTTTACTTGATTTGCTAGATTAACAGGTGCTCCATACCATACGCCTGCTGGTTGATATCCCTTTATTCCAGTTTCTGTATCAGGCCATCCTCTTGTACCTGCTATATTATATGATGCAGCTTTGCTAAGTAAATACAATATTTCGTTAGTTGGTATATTAGTTGATATTTCATCTAATATTCTGTCTGCTATATTATTTAATTGTACTAGATTCATTGTTTTTACTTTTTCAAATACTTTATTTAATACAGTTCTTTGTCTCTCTGTTCTCTTGTAGTCTCCTCCTGATGTATACCTTATTCTAGAATATGCTAATGCTTGTACACCATCTAAGTGGTAACTTCCACCCTTTGTTATTTGTTTAGAAGAATGCTTTGTTACTCTATTGATTTCTTTAATATAAGTATTTATATATTTTGATTCTTCATCACTTATCTCCATATCTATTCCGCCAACAGCATCAACCACATCAACTACAACCTCGAAGTTTACTGCTACATATTTAGTAATATCTAAGTCTAGGTTAGTATTAATTGCTGTCAAAGATGCTTTTGCTCCACCTTGTCCAAATGCATGAGTTATTTTGTCTAACTTATTTCCAACTTTTAGATATGAGTCTCTATAAACTGACGCAATCTTTACATCATTTGTATCTTGATTTATACTTACTATCATTATAGAGTCGCTTAAAGTTCCTTCATAAGTATTGTTTCTTGAATCAACTCCAAGTAAAAGGATATTTAGATATCCTTTATATTCTGGGGCATCTACATTTATTCCTATATCATTTACATCTATTTCATCATGATTTAATCTTGCAAATTTACTATATACATAACCTACAAGAACACCTGCTAAAATCACAATAATTATAAGTAATACAATTACTGTTTTTAAGAACAAATGTCTTTTTTTCTTTTTCTTTGTAGTTTTCTTTCTAGGTTTCTCATATTCTTCATCTTCTTTTTCTTTCATTCTTTTCGCTTTCATAATAACTCCTTTGTATACTTCATTTTTTATTTTATTTTCTATTTTTTTATTATATATTATATTTAATTAAAAATCAACAAAATACACATATATTTTACAATTACATTTTATCTGGCATCTTAATGCCTAGTATTCTAGCACCTTTCTCCAATATTTTATTTGTCATGTATGTTAAATATAATCTACTATTTGCTATTTTTTTATCTTCTACTAAGATCTTATGATTGTTATAAAAAGCACTATAATTTTTTGAAAGATCTATTAAATATTTACTAAGTAAATATGGTTCATTCTTTTCTGTAACACTTATAAGAACATCTTCGAAATTATATATATTTTTTATAACATCTATTGCCTCTTCGTCTAGTAAATTATTTATATCAATTTCGTTACTATCTATTTCATTATTTGCTCCATCAAGAACGCTTTTTGTTCTCACATACATATATTGTATATATGGTCCTGTCTCTCCTTGGAAATTTAAAATAGTATCCCAGTCAAATGTCTCATCCTTTATTCTACTATTTGATAAATCATTAAATATAATAGCTCCAATGCCTACTTTTTGTGCAATATCTTCTTTGTTTTCAATATTTGGATTTTTTTCTTCTAATATTTTTCCTGCTCTTTCAATTGCTTCTTTTAGTAAGTCTTCAACTTTTATTACATTACCCTCACGAGTTGACATTTTACCAGATTTTAAATGCACCATACCATAAGAAACATGTTCTAGTCCATCTATATACTTTTGGTCTAATCCAAGTAATTTTGCAACTTCAAATATCTGCTTAAAATGTAAATTTTGTTCATAAGCAACTACGTATAAACATTTATCAAAGTCGTAAGTTCTTGCTCTATAAAGTATTGCAGCTAGGTCACGAGTTGCATATATGCTAGAACCATTTGATTTGCAAATTATACATGGTGTCATACCTTTATCTTCTAAGTCAATTATTTTTGCTCCATCTGATTCTACAAGTTTTCCAGTTTTTTCCAATATATCTATAACTTCTTGTAATTTATCAGCATAAAAAGCTTCACCATTTAATGAATCAAATTTTACATCTAGTAAATCATAAATCTTGTTAAATTCCTTCAAACTAAGTTCTTTTAACTTATTCCAAAGGTTTACTTCATACTCTTCTCTATCTTCTAGTCTTTTAAAGTTATCTCTACATTTTTCAAGTACATTTTCATCTTGTTTGCAAAGTTCATTTATTCTTACATATATATCTGTCAAATCTTCAATAGGATTTTCAAATTTATATTCACTACTCCAAAGCTTGTACCCTTCTATCATTTTTCCAAATTGTGTTCCATAATCTCCTAGATGGTTAATTCCGTATAGTGTTATATCCTAAATATTTATATGTATTGTATAACGCATTTCCTATTAAGGTTGTCCTTAAATGTCCTATATGGAATGGTTTTGCAATGTTCGGTGACGAATATTCAACTATTATATTTTTTCCAGAACCTAAATTAGATTTTCCATAGTCATCATCTTTTTCTTGAAATTCGTCTATAACTGTTTTTACTAATGTTTCTTTTTTTACAAAAAAGTTTAAATATCCGCCAACAACTTCCATCTTTTGAATTAAATCATTATCTAACTCAATTTTTTGTTTTATCTCTTCTGCAATAATTTGTGGAGACTTTTTTAAGCTTTTGGCAAGCCTAAAACAAGGGAAAGCATAATCCCCTTGTTCTTTTTCTTTTGGAGTTTCTATTCCAATTATTATTTCTTCATAATTCAATTCTGTAGCTTTTGCTATTTCTTGTGCTATACCTTCTTTAAAGCTAATCATAAAATTTAACCCCTATCTCTTTGTAATTAATATTAATCTCCTAATGATATTCCTATATTTCTAGCAGTTTTAACTAAGTCATCATCCATTGTAACTCTTCTTAAATTGCTCTCTTTTGTATTTCCAGAAACAGCACCTATTTCTTTATTTTTGCCTACTACTTTTTCTAGTGGAACTGAACTTAATTTTCCGTTTTTCATAACTGCTAAAACTCCAAATTTTCCTTCTAGCGCTAATTCCATTGCCTTTGTTCCATATTCTGTTGATAATACTCTGTCATAAGCTGTTGGAGTTCCACCTCTTTGCATATATCCAAGTGTTGTGTTTCTTGCTTCTAATCCTGTAAGTTTTTGAAGTTCTTGTGCAACTTTTTCTCCAATTCCACCAAGTTTAGTATTATCTACTCCCGAGCCATTATCTCTTACATCTTTTACAGTTACTGTTCCGTCTTTTGGAACTGCACCTTCTGCAACAACAACTAAGCTAAATCTTTTACCTTTCTTTATTCTTTCTTTAATTTTCTTTGCTACCTTTTTCAAATCAAATGGTATTTCTGGAATTAGTGCTACATCTCCTCCTCCTGCAATTGCAGATTCTAATGCTATCCAGCCTGCATACCTTCCCATAACTTCTAGTACCATTATTCTGTGATGTGTTTCTCCTGTTGAGTGAAGTCTATCTAATGCTTCCATTGCAACAGATACAGCTGTATTATATCCAAATGTTACATCAGTACAAGCAACGTCATTATCTATTGTTTTTGGAACTCCTATTACATTTAATCCTTTTAAATATAAATCTCTTGCTGATTTTTGAGTTCCATCTCCTCCCAATGTAAATATGCAATCAAATCCATCCTTTTTAGCATTTTTTATACATACATCTGATAAATCTTTATATACTGTTTTTCCATTTTCTTCTACTTTATAATTAAATACATTTGCATTAGTTGAAGAACCTATTATTGAGCCACCTTTGTATAAAATTCCTGATGCATTTGTATAAGAATCAAGTTTTATATAATTATTTTCAAGTAATCCCTTATATCCTTCTATATATCCATAACATTTAATACCATTGAGTTCTGCCATTTTTACAATTCCTCTGATAACAGCATTAAATCCTGAAACATCTCCACCATTTGCAAGTATTGCAACTTTTTTCATTATATCTTCCTCTTTTCTTTTAAAATTTTCTTAACCCTTAATATTATATCAATAAATAAAATAATTACAAGTTTTTTTATTGATTTTTATTGAAATTTTATTTTAATGCTAAAAGAGGCACTGGAATAATTCCCAGTGTCTCTTTTTTGTAATTATCAAAATATATGCGAATTCTTTACTTCTTGCCATCTACTTTACATAAAGCACGACACGGAACCCGATGTCGACAGCCATAGTTGAAGAACTATGGTAACCATGGCGAGAGCAAAGTGGACCATCAGTACCAGAGTAATTAAAGCAACCGCCACGGAAAACAGCGATTGAACCGCTGTTCGTGGTTTCTACTTTATCCTTATGATCGCCTACTTCTGTTGTCCATTCCCACATATTTCCTGCTAAGTCATATATATTCTTTAATTTGAATTCATCATAGCTTCCTGTTGGTATTTCTATTCTTGTGTCTAGGTTATAATTAGTTGTATCAGTGCTTTCATTAGCATTAGCTATATCTGCCTTCTTTGTATTCCATTGGTCAACTGTTAATTTCTTCCATTGAAGGTCGATTGAGCCACTGTTAAACTTACTCGCATATAGCCATCCCGTTACACCACCAGCAGCTTTAATTTGACTAGACCATACATGTTCTGCATACCATCCTGTATAGGATTTATTTGTATCATTATAGTTTCCATATGATGTACTTTCTGTTACTATTTTCTCTCCATCAGTTGCTATCCAGTTTGTTATTGTATCCCATGCTGTTCCATCTACTAATTTACTATCTACTGAACTACTGTCTTTATACATATTCTCTGATACTGTTTTTGCATTTTGTTGACTTATAAAATTCCAACTAAATACATTCGGTTTGCTTACTGGAGTTTTTGTTGTTATATTTCTTTTGGTTTTTTCCTCTTCATAACCCGTTTTAATATAGTCTGTTGATCCTCCTTGTAAGTTTTCTACTGTCGTTTCGTCCCATCCAGCTTCATATCTTGCTATATAGAATCCTCCATAGTCTCTTACACTTTTATTTCCATATGCGTCCTTATCTGGTTCTATTACACCATTATTTAGTTTCTGCGTAGCTATATCTAACCAATCTTTAAAAGAAGTATAATAGAATGTTTTCCATCCTTTACCACCTTTTTCTACTGTCACACATTCTGTATCAGTCTGATCCTCATAAGTATGCTTTTTGTATTGTTGTACATCCTCAGCTGTTCCATCTGGTTTTGTATTTTCAGTATCTGCATAATAACATGGTACCCAAACAAATTCGTTGCCATCGTTGTCTTGTATTACTAGTCCATCTTTTATATATTGTTCTGACGATTTTGTTGATACTTTAAAGCCTGCTGGTATTGTTGCTGCTCTTCCTGTTACATCTGTATAATTATCTTTTTTAGTCTCTGTTACTATCTCTCCTGCTTTTACTATACTATCTTTTCCTACTCCTAAATTATCAGTTATTCCTACTAACTCATCTACTTTGTCTGCCTCATCTTTTGCTACATCTGTATAATTTTCCACTGCCTTTGTTGCAAATCCTATTAGGTCTGTTCTTATTACATTATTTATTGTTACTGCTGTTAGTATTATTAAGATTATTATTGTTATAATCAATGCTATTAATGTAATACCTTTATTTTTCTTCATAAGTTTTTCTCTCCTTTTCCTTTATATTTTTATATAACAAAAAAACACACAAAACTCATACCCTAAAAAGTATAAGTCCTGTGTGTCCTTATATTATCTCTTTCTTTTAATATACTATTTGTGTGTGTGTGTGTGTGTGTGTACAGTCTCTAGGCTTCTAGCGTTTATTGTCATTCATTTTCTCCTTTGTTTTCCGTTCTTTTGTTTAACATAAAAGTTAATTTAAATTTATTGTAATCTATTTTTTTACTTCAGTCAATAGAAGTAATTAATTTGTAATATAAATGTAATATTTTATCCAAATATTCCTTTTCTTCTTACAGGTGGTTGTTCATTCATAGTTTTTGCTAATTGTTCAAACAAATCTCTTTGTTCTTTTGAAAGCCTTTTTGGAGTTTGAACAATAACTGTAAATATAAAGTCGCCTCTATAATTTCTATTTATGCTACTAAATCCTTTTTGTTTTATTCTAAACTTTGTACCTGTTTGAGTTCCTTCTGGTATTTTAAATTTTTCTTTTGTCCCATCTACCATTGGTATTTCTAGTTCAGCACCTAAGGTTGCCTGTGTTACAGTTACTGGAATATCACAAAGTATATGATCATCTTTTCTTATATATATAGGGTGATGTTTAATATGTACCACTATATATAAATCACCTTTTGGGCCACCGTTTTGTCCTGGTGCACCTTCACCTCTTAAAACTACTGTCTGTCCATCGTCAATTCCTGCTGGTATACTTACTGTGATTCTTGACTGTTTTTTTATTCTTCCTTTTCCTCTACATTTTTCACAAACTTCACGAATTACTTTTCCAGTTCCACCACAATTTGTACAAGTTCTAGATGTTTGCATTTGTCCAAATAAAGTAGTCTGCACTTGTCTTATCTGTCCAGTTCCGTTACAAACTGAACATGTATCTACTTTACTTCCTGGTTTTGCACCGCTACCATGGCAGACATCACATACATCTTCTCTAGAAATATTTATTTGTTTTCTTACACCTAAATAAGATTCTTCAAATGTAATTTCTATATCGTGCCTTAAATCAGCACCTTTGCTTGGTCCGTTTTGTGTCCTAGAGTTTCTTCTTCTGCCTCCACCAAAAATTGAAGATACAATATCGTCTAAATCTATATCAAATCCATCAAAACCAGATGTAGAATATGAATAATATCCATTTCCTGCTCCTCCACCAAAGCCTTGTGGACCATTTGCTCCAAATTGATCATACATAGATCTTTTTTGTTTATCTGATAAAGTCTCATAGGCTTCATTTATTTCCTTAAATTTAGCTTCTGCTTCTTTTTTATTGTCAGGATTTGCATCTGGATGATATTTTTTTGCAAGTCTTCTATATGCTTTTTTTATTTCTTCGTCAGTTGCTGTCTTTTCTACTCCAAGCACTTCATAGTAATCTCTTTTTTCAGCCATTTTTCACTGTATATATTAGTATATCTTTACTAATATATTTCTCCTTTTCTTTATATTTATCAAATTTCGAGGTTGGACTAGTAAAATTTCCAACCTCTACTTTTTATCTATCAGTATTCCATTTTCCATCATTTTTGTATTTTCGTTGTAATTCTAACATATCTAAATCGTCCATCTCATATCCTGCTGCACGTTTATAGTATAATAGAATTTGTCTTTGTTTTTCACTAAGTCTAGATGATGAATAAACACATTTTTTATAATAGCTTTGGCAAGTTACTTTTGCCCAACCTTTATTATATATAAAGAAATCTACTGGATCTTGCACACCACTTTTTTTGAATTCTTCGTCAAGTTTTTTGTCCTTTTCCAAAATTGCTCTTGCCAAACCAATATGTGAACATATACCTTCACAAGAAATTTTATTTCCATCACCATCTATAAAACAAACTTCTTCATCCATATTTATTTGCTTATTCCCTTCTTATTAGTCTTTTTTATCATTATCTTCTACATCATAGTCAGCATTATATACATTTCCATTAGCATCTTCTGTTGGTCCTTCTGGGTTTGGATTTGCTCCTGCACCTGCATTTGGATTTGCTTGTTTATATAATTTTTCAGATAATTCATAGAATACTTGTGTTAATTTTTCTGTTGCTTGTTTAATACTTTCAGTATCAGTTCCTTCTAATGCTTTCTTTACATTGTCTATCTCTGTTTCAACTTTTGCTTTTTCTTCTCCGCTTATCTTGTCTCCAAGCTCATTCATTGTCTTTTCACTATTATATACTAAACTTTCTGCATTATTTCTAACTTCGATTTCCTCTTTTTTCTTCTTATCTTCACTAGCGTGAGCTTCTGCATCTTTTACAGCCTTTTCAATATCTTCATCAGAAAGATTTGTGCTTGCAGTTATTGAAACATTTTGTTCATTTCCTGTAGCCATATCTTTTGCAGAAACATGAACTATACCGTTTGCATCAATATCAAATGTCACTTCAATTTGTGGTACTCCACGAGGAGCTGCAGGAATTCCTGATAATTGGAATCTTCCTAATGTTTTATTATATGCAGCCATTTCACGTTCACCTTGTAAAACATGTACTTCTACACTTGTTTGACCATCTGCTGCTGTTGAGAATATCTGTGATTTCTTTGTTGGTATAGTAGTATTTCTCTCTATTAATTTTGTAAATACTCCACCATATGTCTCAATTCCAAGTGAAAGTGGTGTTACATCTAGAAGTAATATGTCTTGAACATCTCCTGATAATACTCCACCTTGAATTGCAGCACCAATTGCAACACATTCGTCTGGGTTTATACCTTTGTCTGGCTCTTTTCCTGTAATTTTCTTAACTGCTTCTTGTACACAAGGAACTCTTGAAGAACCACCTACTAGTAAAATCTTGTGTAAGTCTGATGCAGAAATTCCAGCATCTTTAAGAGCTTGGTTAACAGGTCCTATTGTTGAATCAACTAAGTCTCTTATTAATTCTTCAAATTTTGCTCTTGTTAATGTAATATTTAAATGTTTAGGTCCTGTGCTGTCAGCAGAAATGTATGGTAGGTTAATTTCTGTTTGACCTACTCCTGATAATTCTATTTTTGCTTTTTCTGCTGCTTCTTTTAGTCTTTGCATTGCCATTTTATCTTGTTTTAAATCAATTCCTTGATCTTTCTTAAATTCGTCTACTAAGTAATTTATTATTCTTTCATCAAAGTCATCTCCACCTAGTCTGTTATTTCCACTTGTTGCTAAAACTTCAACTACTCCATCACCAATATCTAGTATAGATACATCGAATGTACCTCCACCTAAGTCATATACCATTATTTTCTTGTCTGTATCTTCTTTATCCATTCCATAAGCAAGTGCTGCAGCTGTAGGTTCATTTATAATTCTTTTAACCTCTAATCCCGCAATCTTTCCTGCATCCTTTGTTGCTTGTCTTTGGCTGTCGCTAAAATATGCTGGAACTGTTATAACTGCTTCTGTTACTTTTTGTCCTAAATAATTTTCTGCATCTGATTTTAATTTTTGAAGTATCATTGCTGATATCTCTTGTGGAGTAAATTCGTCTCCTTCGATTTTAACTTTTTTATCTGAACCCATATCTCTTTTTATTGACATTATAGTATTGTCTGGGTTTGTAACAGCTTGACGTTTTGCTATTTGTCCAACTAGTCTTTCACCATTTTTTGAAAATGCAACTACTGATGGAGTTGTTCTATTTCCTTCAGCATTTGTAATTACTACTGGTTCTCCTCCTTCCATAACTGCTACACATGAGTTTGTTGTTCCTAGGTCTATTCCTATTATTTTTCCCATAATTTTTTCCTCCTTCAAAGACAATATAAATTTTGTCTTTATTTTATAATTTTTTAAAATATCTTTTTTTATTTCTTTAATCTTTTGTAAAATTTATATTTAAAAATTAATAACTAAATTATTGGTTTACAACTACCATTGCGTGTCTTATTACTTTGTCTCCAAGTTTGTAACCTTTTCTAAATTCTTCTTTTATTTCTTTTTCGCCTAAGTTTTCATCTTGCACCATACTTACTGCTTCATGCAATTCTGGATCAAAAGTTTTACCTATGCTTTCAATTTGTGTAACTCCAAAAGAAGTAAGTACATCTGTATATTGTTTAAGTATTAACTCTATTCCTTGCTTATAGTTTATGTCTTGTGTTTCTGCACTTGCTGCTTTTTCAAGATTATCTAAAACTGGCAACAATTTGCTCACTACATCTATAAGTATTGAAGAATATAGAACTTCTCTTTCTTTTGCATTTCTTTTTTTGAAGTTATCAAATTCTGCCATAAGTCTTTTTAGCCTGTCAGTTGTGTTCTCTAAGTCTTCTTGCATTTTTTGAACTTCTGGATCTTGCTTAATATCTGAAAGTTCTTTTTCAATTTCTTCTTTTACTGTAGCTTGATCCATCTCTTCACTTATGTTTTCATCTTTTTTTGTCTCTTCACTTATGTTTTCATCTTTTTTTGTCTCTTCATTTACGTTTTTTTCTTCTTGTTCTTCCATCTATATCATTTCCTCCCTTTGTTTTATTATTAATCTTTTTTGTTAAAATTATCATTTTCATTAAGCTTTTTGCTTATATATTTCATAACTGAAATAACCTTCGAATAATTCATTCTCTTTGGTCCTATAATTCCTATTGTTCCTAAGTCTTTGTCTCCAACTGAATGTTTAAATGTAACTACGCTAAAATCTTTTAATTCTTTATTGTCATTTTCATCTCCAATATATATTTGTATATCTTCTGCAAAACCTGTATTTAAAATATCTAGCATAAGTTCCTTTGTGTCTAATATATTTACGAAATTTTTAGCAAGTTCTAAGCTCTTAAATTCTGGTAATTCAAATGATTTATTTGCACCTTCTAAATATATATTTTCTTCCTCTTGAATTAGCTTTTTCATTTGCTCTATTATTGGTCTTATTATTTTTACACTATATTTTAATTCTCTGAAAATATATTCTTCAAGAGATGCGTCTATTTTTTCAATTGGTTCTCCTTGAAGCTTGTTATTGAAATAATAATTCAATGTATCAACTTGTTCTGCTGTAATATCTTCATCAAACTTTATAATTGTTTCTTTTACTAAGCCTGTATCTGTCACAATTATTCCCATTAACATTCTATTTCCTAAAAGTACAAATTTTATTTCTTCAATAATTTGACCGGAAGTTTTAGGTCCCACACTAACTGTTGTGTAATGTGTAATCTCAGATAATGTTGTTGTTGCAATTTTGGTAAGTTCTTCAATACTGTCTGCTTTATTCTCTAATTTTTCTTGTATATATTTGATTTCTTCTAAACTTATATTGTCATCTTTTAGTAATTCGTCTACATACATTCTATAGCCTTTTGCAGATGGAACACGTCCACTTGATGCATGTGTTTTTTCCAAATACCCAAGTTTTTCAAGCTCTGCCATATCATTTCTTACTGTTGCTGAACTTATGTTGCTTTCATATTTTTCAACAATTACTGCTGAACTAACTGGCTCTGCAGTAGCTATATATTCATCTACTATTTCTTTAAGTATGTTTCTCTTACGCTCATCTAACATATCTTGCACCTCCGTTTAGCACTCAATATTCTCGACTGCTAACATTATATATATTTTTTTAGCACTTGTCAATACTTTTTGCTAAAAATATTTATTTTTATTATTTCGGTTTTGCTCTTACCTTTTATTCTCTTTCTATCTACATTTTTCTCTTGACATTTAGATATATATTATGCTACAATAAATATAATTTATGGCCCCTTGGTCAAGCGGTTAAGACGCCACCCTCTCAAGGTGGAATCATGGGTTCGATTCCCGTAGGGGTCACCATAGTAAAAAAAGTTTCCTTCAATTAATGATGGAAACTATTTTTTATATATTTATCTACAATTAATCTAAATATTTATACATTTATCTAAGATTTCTTTCAATCTATCTTCTTTTTTAGTTAAATAAAGATATCCAATTAATCCTTCAAAAGCCGTAGAATACATATATTCATTTACTTCTGCATTTTTTGGCAGATGATGATTTTTTGTATTTCTTGCCCTTTTTACTATTTCTTTTTCATCTTCTGTTAGTTCTTCTGCTAAACTTTTTAGAATATTTGCTTGAGCTTGTGCCTTAACATATTTTATTGCTTCAATATGTAATTTATGTGGTTTATATTTTGTTGTCTCTGCTAGTCTTTCTCTTATATATAACTCATATACAGCATCTCCTACATATGCCCAAGTTAGTGGAGATAATTCATTTATTCTTTCTTCTAATTCGTCCAATTTATTCTTCCTTTCATTATTCACATTTTTCTAATGTGATTCTTCCTATTTTTCCTTCTCTAAAATCTTGTAATAATATATTAGCAACTTTTTTGTTATCTACTCTGCCCCCTGAAATTAATGCTCCTCTATTTTTTCCTATTTGCTCCATTATTTCAAGAATTACTTGATTTTCTTCAAATTGCTGAAGATTTTCTTTTATATTATCTTTATCTAATTTGTATTTTTCTACTAGTAAATCTAAATGATTATTTACTAAATATTTAAGTAGATAAAATGCGATTTCTTCTTTATCTATAATCTCATCTTTTATTGTACCAGTAAATGCTAAATTAAGTCCAACTTGTTCACTTTCAAACTTAGGCCATAAAATTCCTGGTGTATCTAATAATTCTATATTGTTTGCAATTCTAATCCATTGTTTCTTTACTGTAACTCCTGGCTTATTTCCAACTTTTGCAGTTACCCTTTTTGATATTCTATTTATGAAAGATGATTTTCCGTACATTTGGTATTCCTAAGACTAATACTCTTATAGTTTTATTTATACGTCCTTTTTTTGCATTTTCTTCTCTTATGTCTTGCATTATTTTTTCTATTTTATTTATAGTCTCTCTTACTCCATCTCCTGAATTTGAGTTTACTAAAACGGTTTCTATTCCCTGCTTTTTAAAATATTCTTGCCATTTCTTTGTCTCAGATTCATTTGCTAAATCATATTTATTCAAAAGTATAATTCTTTTTTTCTTATTGATAATATTCTTTATATCTGGATTTTGACTAGATATTGGAATACGAGCATCAAGTATCTCTATTACTACATTAATTAGTTTTAAATCTTCAATTATTTCTCTTTTAGCCTTTGCCATATGGCCTGGATACCAGTTGATATTCATTTTATTATCGTTCATCTTCTCACTTCCTTCTTTTAAAACTAAAAAATTCAAATCTTAAGTGTTCATTTTTGAACACTTTTTTAAACCAGTCGAATTCGACGAAATTGAAACTATTTATTTTTTATCTTCTATTAATTTTTCATCTATGTATTTATAATTTAAGCTATTGTTTTTTGATATAGCTGATTTTTTAGTTTCTTTTTCATATAAGTCTTTTGCTCCCCTTGCAACTCCTCCACCACGCTTTGCTACATTTAAATTTTCTTTTAATCCTTTTGGATGTTCTTCTCTTGCAATATCCCTTGTTGCTATTTCACCAATATTTGTTAGAGCAACTTCAATGTCAGTCATATTATCTCTTAAAGATTCTTTTCTAAGCCCTTTTAGTTCCTTATATTCACTAGCTTTCATTCCAGACCAGCCTTTATATATTTCGTTTGTTAGAAGTGCAAATTCCATTGGTTTAGTAATTCCGCCTTCTTTCCAAACATCAGTAAGTTTAAATCTATCAACTATTCCACTTAATCTAGCTTTTATCCATTCGTTCGTATATCCTTTATTTCTATAATATTCAACAGCTCTATTAACTGCAATTTCAGGATCGAACACTTCATCAATTCTTTCACTTCCTAATTTTGCCAACCAAAGTTTAAATGGCTCTGCTTTAGGACTTGGAACAGATTCAATTAATCTTAAAATTCCTTTTGTATCTAAGGTATCTGTTTCCCTCATTTTCCCATCTTGAGCTTTAATTTTCAACTGTACGATATTTTCGTACAGTTCACTTCCTTCTTTTTCTAATTTTCTTTTTAAATCTGTCCAATATCTTTTTGGAATATTGCTGTCTGTCAATGCTCCAATAACATCAACAACACTAAAGTAATATTCTTCTTTGTCACTATCCCAAATACTTCTTATTTCTTTATCTTCAAAAAGATTTGAAATTGTTTCTAATTTATTATTATCCATAAATCTCCTTTTCTACCTTTTCAAAATCATTCCATACTTCAAATTTGCATCTATTCTTTTTACAAATCCAAATTTTTCATAAAATTTTTCTTTATTCTTTGAAGTACCTAAATAAACTCTTCAATCCGATTTTTTTATTTTTATTATATTTTCTTTTTAATTAACTTCGTTTTTATCTCACAATAATTTTATCTTTTCAGCATTGTTAAGTATATCTAATGTGTATATGTTCCGCCATATTTTCCACGTTTTGAATATATACCAATAGCAGATGTTTCTAATGGTGGAGAATATTTTTCCCATCTAAAAACTGTTTTTCTTTCTTCGTCAGTAAAAACATAAGTATATACAAAAATTCCTTTATCAACAAAATCTACATTTCCACCATCTAAATTATATCGTATTTTTATTAAAGGTACATTGTTTAATACTTTTGCTTGAATTGTGTCAACTAATATAACAACTATTAAAATGGATAAAATTATTAAAAATATTTTTACACTTTTTTTCATAATCCACCTCCACAATATAAATTATTAATTTATGTAGTATTACTGTTATCTGTTTATTACTTTATTATTTTAACATAAAAGCAAGCAATTTTCAACTAATTGCTTGCTTTAAGGTAAATTGTAAGTTATGTAAATAAGTTTTTACTCTAACATTCTATATTGCACTTACTAATTCTTTTTCATTTTTTAGAGTATTCTTGTTATTTTTATTTCTAACAAATATCATCTTAAATATTCTTCTAACTGTTGGTTGAATAAAGAATAATTGTGTAAAATATGCAAATGGGAAATTAAAACATATTAATTTTAACCAATTTGCAAGTAATGTAAATATATTAAATCCCATATAATAAGGATAATATAAAAATGCTGCTATAAAACTCATTGCAGGACACATTATTCCAACTGTTGCACATATAATTGTAGTTTCAAACAAAACTGGATGCGTTGTTTTCATATCAAATACTTTTGAAGCAAATTTAAATGATAGTGGTTGTCCTACAAATATTTCTAAACTATAAGCCAAGCAAAATTCAACTAAAATTATAGCCCAAATTGGTAGCATTTGACCAAGCATCATAACTCCACCTTGTTTATTTATTGCAGCTATTACACTTGTTTCTCCATTTATGGCCATTAAAGTATTTCCATTAACGACATATAAACTAAAGAAAACATAAGCATGTACTGTTATTATAACTGTAATTAATGCAAACATTAACTTTTGAAATTTGTTCTGTGGCATTTTTTCTCCTTTCTATTAAAAGCAAAACACACATAGTTACTATTTGCAACAAAATCTAAACTATATCACTTTATAAAAAGCTCTGTAATCAGATTTATGTGCTTTTAAGCACTACATGTGTCATCTTTTTAATTTTTTATTTTTATTATTTTAACAAAATATTTTTATTTTGTCAAAGCTATATGCTACACAAATTACTATAAGTATAAAATTAAATTTTTTATAATTTATTAAAAGCAAACAATCTTCAACTATTTGAATGTTCTTATTGATTTATACTCCCATTATACTATATCCACTGTCAGCATATATTATCTGACCTGTTATAGCATCTGACATATTACTTAGTAAAAATGTAGAAACATTGCCTATTTGTGTAGTAGTTACATTTCTATGTAGAGGCGATTTTTCTTCTACAACAGTCATTATTGATGAAAAATCTTTTATTCCTTTTGCTGATAATGTTTTTATGGGTCCAGCTGAGATAGCGTTTACTCTTATATTTTGTCTTCCTAAATTTTCTGCTAGATATCTAACACTTGCTTCTAATGCTGCTTTTGCTACTCCCATAACATTGTAACCTTTTAAAACTTTTTCAGACCCATAATATGTTAAAGTAACCATACTAGCATTTTCATTTAACATATCTAATTCTTCTAAAATTCTTGCAGAGAGTACAAAAGAATAAGCACTAACATCTACCGCATGGGCATATCCTTCTTTACTTGTGAATATAAAATCATTGTGCAAATCTTCTGTGTTAGCATGTGCTATTGCATGAACTAATCCATTTATTTTTCCATTTTCTTTTTTTATTTGTGAGAAAACTTCTTTAACTAAGTTATCTTCTGATGCATCATCTAGCGGATATGCTTTACTGCCTTTAAAGTCGCTTATGAGGTCTTCAATCTTTTCTTTATTTTCTTCTCCCATATACGTAAAGATTAATTTTGCTCCATTATCATAGGCAGATTTTGCAATTCCATATGCTATACTCCATTTATTTCTTATTCCCATTATTAATATTTTTTTATCTTTTAATAACATTTTTCATTCCTCCTGTAAATTTATAAATTCACCCATATTTCTAAACTTGTTATATCTTTCTTGGACAATTTCATTTGTTGTTAAATTACTCTCATTTATAACTTTTTTTATTTCTTTTTTTAAACTGCAAACTACTTTGTTAAAGCTTTCTTCACTATCTCCATTTGGCTCTTTAATTACTTTATCTATTACTTTTAAATCATATAGATCCTTTGCTGTTAATTTCATCTTTTCTGCTGCTTCTTTAAATCTATTTGCATCTTTCCATAAAATACTACTATAACCTTCTGGTGAAAGTATTGAATAAATTGCATTTTCTAGCATAAAAACTTTATTTGCTACTCCTATTGCTAACGCTCCTCCACTTGATCCTTCTCCTATGACTATTGCAATTATAGGTACTCTTAATTTTGCCATTTCAAACATAGATTTTGCTATTGCTTCACCTTGGCCTCTTTCTTCTGCTCCAATACCAGGATATGCTCCTTTTGTATCTATAAAAGTAATTACTGGTCTTCCAAATTTTTCGGCTTGTTTCATAAATCTTATTGCTTTTCTATAACTTTCTGGATTTGGCATTCCAAAATTTCTTTCTATATTTTCCTTTGTTGTCCTTCCTTTTTGTTCAGCAATTATCGTAAAATTTTGTTCTTCTATCCTTGCTAAACCACAAACCATTGCCTTATCATCTTTGAAATTTCTGTCCCCATGTAGTTCTATAAAATCATCAAATATATTTTCTATGTAATCAAGAGCTGTCTTTCTCTTAGGATTTCTTGCTATCTCAACTTTTTCCCAAGCAGTAACTTTTCTATTCACTATATGTTAAACCTCCTTTATGGAATTTTATTAGTTTATAAATAGTCTCTTTTAAATCTTTTCTTTCTACTATTTTATCTATAAATCCATGTTCTAATAAAAATTCAGCAGTTTGAAAACCTTCTGGTAATGATTCACCTATTGTTTGTTCTATTACCCTTTGCCCTGCAAATCCTATCATAGCTTTTGGTTCTGCTAAAATGATATCTCCTAAACTTGCAAATGATGCTGTAACTCCTCCGTAAGTTGGGTCTGTCAATACTGATATATATAATAATCCTGCCTCATGTAGTTTAGTAAGTGCTGCTGTTGTCTTTGCCATTTGCATTAAAGATATTATACCTTCTTGCATTCTTGCTCCACCAGAAGTAGAAAATATGATAAGTGGTAATTTGTTTTGGACTGCTTGTTCTATACTATATGTAATTTTTTCTCCTACAACAATGCCCATACTTCCCATTAAAAAAGCGCTATCCATTATACAAATTACAACCTTTTCTCCATTTATATTTCCTGTTCCACAACTTACAGCTTCTTCAAGGCCTGTCTTTTCTCTTAAACTTTTAAGTTTTTTAGGATAGTCTTCCAATTGCAAAGGATTTGGAGTATCAATATTTATATCAAATCTTTTATAGGTTCCATCATCTATTATGAGATTTAATCTTTTCCCTATATGCATTCTAAAATAATGACCACAATTAGGACAAATACTTAAATTATCTCTAACTGCTTCTTTATATAGAATTTCTTTACAATTATCACATTTAATCCATTTGCCTACTGGTATATCTATATTTGGTTTCTTATTTTTTACATTCTTCACTTCTTGTTTTTTTATTTTATCAACAATCATCTTTGATCCTCTCTCTTAATAGTTTGCCTATTTAATATTTTATCTTCAATAAACGAAGTGTTAAAATTACCTCTAATAAAATCTGGATTCCTAATTATATCAAATATAAAATCTATATTAGTTTCTACTCCATCTATTACTAACTCTTGTAATGCTCTTTTCATTTTTGCTATTGTTTCATTTCTTGTTACTCCATGTGTTATAACTTTTGCAATCATTGAATCATAATTAGGAGGTATTGTATATCCATTATATATAGCTGTATCTACCCTTATGCCATTACCACCTGGAAGATTTATTTCATTTATTTTCCCTGGACAAGGCATAAAATTTTTCATAGGGTTTTCCGCATTAATTCTACATTCTATTGAGTGTCCATTAAATTTTATTTCTTTTTGCTTGAATTTTAATTTTTCTCCTCCTGCAATTCTTATTTGTTCTTTTACAATGTCTATTCCTGTTCTCATTTCAGTTATAGGATGTTCAACCTGAATTCTCGTGTTCATTTCCATAAAATAGAAATTTTTATCATCATCGACTAAAAATTCTACTGTTCCGCAACTAGTATATCCCGCAGTTTTATCTACCTTTATTGCTACATTTCCCATTTTATTTCTTAATTTTTCGTCTACAATTGTAGATGGCGTTTCTTCAATTATTTTTTGATGTCTTCTTTGAATTGAACAATCTCTTTCACCTAAATGAACTACATTTCCATATTCGTCAGCTAATATTTGTATTTCAACGTGTCTAGGATTTTTTATAAATTTTTCTATATAAATTTCATCATCATTAAAAGAATTCTTTGCTTCTTGCTTTACTATGTTATAATTCGTTTCTAGTTCATGACTATTATTTGCTATTCTTATTCCTTTTCCTCCACCACCTGCGGCTGCTTTTAACATAACTGGATAACCTATCTGTTCTGCAATAATTATTGCATCATTTAATCCTTTTACACTTCCTTCTGATCCTGGAATAACTGGAATTCCTGCTTGTTTCATTATTTCTTTACTATTTGATTTATTACCTAATAGGTTTATCGCTTTTGAACTAGGTCCTATAAATTTAATATTAGATTCTTCACATATTTTAGCAAATTCTGCATTTTCAGATAGAAATCCAAAACCAGGATGAATACTATCACTTCCAGTTATATATGCAGCTTCAATAATGTTTTTAATATTTAAATAACTTTTATTTGCAGCTGCTGGGCCAATACAAATTGCCTCATCTGCTAAACGAGTATGTAATGCATCTTTATCTATGTCAGAATATACTGCCACAGTTTTAATATTCATTTCTTTGCAAGCTCTAATAATACGAACTGCAATTTCTCCACGGTTTGCAATTAATATTTTATTCATATTTTTTTATCATTTCCCTTCTTAAAAGGCTTTAAGTTGTGATATTGATTTTTTAAACAACTGCGAAAGTTAATTCACCTTTTGCTGCAATAACTCCATCAACTGTTGCTATTGCTTCACCAACTCCTATTGGTCCTTTTCTTTTTATAATTTTAACTTCTAATTTTAATCTGTCTCCTGGCAATACCATTTTTTTAAATTTCATTTTATCAATTCCTCCAAACAAAGCATTTTTACCTTTGTTTTCTTGCATCGATAAAATTGCAACAGCTCCCGTTTGTGCAAGAGCCTCTGTTATTAAAACTCCTGGCATTATAGGATTTCCTGGAAAATGTCCTTTAAAATACCATTCTTCATTTCTCACATTTTTATATGCTATTGCACTTTCTCCTGGTATATATTCTTCTACTTCGTCAATCATTAAAAAAGGTTCTCTTTGAGGAATAATATCTTTTATTTGTTCTTTATCTAACATTTTAAATTTCCTTTCTTTATTTAATTTTAAATAAAGGAGTTCCATATTCTACTGAATCCCCATCTTTAACTAAAATTTCGGTTACTTCACCTGAAAATTCTGATTCAATTTCATTCATAAGTTTCATTGCTTCTATTATACAAAGTATATCACCTTTTTTTACAGTTTTTCCAATTTCAACATAAGGCTCCGAAGTTGGAGAAGGTTTTATATAAAATGTTCCAACCATAGGAGATTTTACAATGTTACCTACTTGTTCTTCGGTTTGCACCTGATCTTTTATTTGTTCTTCTTGTTTATCTTTTTTGATTTCTTTTTCTATGTAAGTATTCTCATGGTCTGATTCTTTTTTCATACTGATTTTAGTACCATCTGGAAAATCTATATCAATAGCTGTTAATTTAGAATTTCCCATATCTTCCATTAATTGTTTTATTTTTTCATATTCCATCTTATATTCCTCCTAGTCTTTATACTTTTTTAATATGATACATGCATTGTGTCCGCCAAATCCCAAAGAATTTGACATTACAATATTTATGCCAGCTTTCTTTGGATTATTTGGTACAATATCCAAATCACATTCTTCATCTTTTTCTCTGTAATTTATTGTAGCAGGCACTAATTGGTTTTCAATAGCTTTAACGCTAATAATTGCTTCAACTCCACCTGCTGCTCCTAATAGATGTCCTGTATTTCCCTTGGTTGAACTTACCATTACTTTTTTACTTGCATCTCCTAAAGCTTTTTTTATTGCTAGTGTTTCTGTTGAATCATTTAAATGAGTAGAAGTTCCGTGTGCATTTATATAATCTATATCTTCTGGTTTAATTTTTGCATCTTCCATTGCCCTAGTCATTGCTCTTGCACTTGAATTTCCTTCTGGATCTGGAGAAGTTATATGATATGCATCTGATGTAGAGCCAAATCCTATAAGTTCTGCATAAATTTTAGCTCCTCTTTTTTTCGCATGTTCTAATTCTTCAAGTATGACCATTCCTGCTCCTTCACCCATTACAAATCCACTTCTTTCCTTATCAAATGGTATACTTGCTCTTGATTTATCCTCTCCCGTATATAATGCTTTCATATTTTCAAAACCTGCTATTCCTACTGAGCATATTGATGCTTCTGTTCCACCTGCTATTATGACGTCCTCATATCCTTGTTTTATAGTTTTATATGCCTCTCCTATTGCATGAGTAGAAGATGCACAAGCTGTTACTATTGATATTGATTCTCCTTTAAATCCAAATTCTATTGCAATATTTCCTGCTGGCATATTTGCTATCGACATTGGGATAAACATAGGAGATACCCTATTATTACCTTTTAAACAATTTATTTCACATTGTTCCTGAATAGTTCTTAATCCCCCGATTCCTGAACTTACAAAAACTCCAACTCGTTCAAAGTTAGTATTTTCAGCTGTTATACCACTATCTTTAACTGCTTCTCTTGCAGAAATTATTGTAAATTGAGATGATCTGTCAAATCTTTTTGCTTGCTTTGGCTCAAAATAATCTAATGGCTGATAATCTTTGATTTCTGCTGCTAAACTTGTTTTGAAATTTGTAGTATCAAATAAAGAAATTTTATCTATACCGCAAATTCCATTTTCTATTCCTTTCCAAGTTTCTTCTACATTTTTTCCTATTGGAGTTATTGCTCCTAAACCTGTAATTACAACTCTTTTTTCCATACGAATTTTCTCTCCTATTATTTTTATTATATTTTACATTACCATTCCGCCATCTACATGAATTACTTGACCAGTAATATAGGAACTTTCTTCCGAAGATAAAAATTTTACTAAATTTGCAACATCTTCTACTTTTCCCATTCTCTTTAAAGGTATTGATTTTGCAATTTCTTCTTTAACTTCTTCTTTTAGTACTTCTGTCATATTTGTCTCTATAAATCCTGGTGCAATAGCATTTACTAAAATATTTCTTGACGCTACTTCTTTTGCTAAACTTTTTGTAAATCCGATTATTCCAGCTTTTGAAGCAGAATAATTCGTTTGTCCTGCATTTCCTACTATTCCAACTACTGATGACAAATTTATTATTCGTCCTGTTCTTGCTTTCATCATATATCCAATAACACTTTTAGTCATATTAAAAGTTCCCATTAGGTTTACATCAATTACTTGTTTAAAGTCCTCTTCTTTCATTCTCATTAATAGCATATCTTTAGTAATTCCTGCATTATTTACTAATACATCAATCTTTCCAAATTTATCTATAATTTCTTTTGCGATACTTTCGCAATCTTCAAATTTAGATACATCACCTTGAAGTGCCAAGCATTTTACATTTTTTGATTCTATCTCTTTTTTTGTTGCAATTAAATCATCATTTTCTGTTTTGTAATTAACTACTATATCATATCCATTTTTTGCAAGTGTAATTGCAATTTGTTTTCCTATTCCTCTAGTAGCTCCTGTTATACAAGCAACTTTATTCATATTTCATCTTCTCCTTTTTATATTTTTTAAAATTAAATACCTTTTACTGAATTTATTGTATTTTTTAGAGTTTCTACATTGTTTATATTTAATATTCTTACATTATTACTCTCCATTCTTTTTACAAATCCTGATAAAGTTTTTCCTGGTCCTATTTCTATAAATGTATCTACTCCTTCGTTTATCATAGTTTCTAATGTTTTTGAAAATCTTACAGGATTGATAATATGTTTTGATAAGATGTCTCTAATATCATCAGTATCTTTATAAAATTCTCCATCTAAATTTTTTATTACTCTTGTTTCAAATTTATTTATAGTTATTTTTTCAAGTTCTTTCTTAAGTTTCTTTGAGCTTTCTATCAATTTATTTGTATGAAATGGACCAGCAGTATTTAAGATCATAGCTTTTTTTGCTCCCATATTTTTTGCAATCTCTGAAACTTCTAATACTGCATCTTTTTCACCTGAAATTGCAACTTGCCCCGTGCAATTATAGTTTGCAGGTACAACAAAACCTGTATTTACTTTTTTACATGCTTCTTCAACTTGCTTATCAGTCAGCCCAATAATTGCTGCCATAAGCCAATCTCCTTCTAGCAAAAGATTTTGCATGTATTCTCCTCTTTTTTTAACAATTCTAACTCCTTCTTCAAAAGAAATTGCATTACTATTGATTAGTGCTGTATATTCACCTAAACTTAATCCTGCTGATATATCTTCCTTTATACCATTTTGTTTTAGTACACTTAATATTGCTAAACTCATTGTTAGTATTGCAAGTTGTGTATATTTAGTTTCATTTAAAGTATCTTCTGGTCCTTCAAAAGATATTTTTGCTATGTCTATATCTGTTATTTTTCTTACCTTATCATATATTTCTCTTGCTTCTTTAAATTCACAATATATATCTTTTCCCATTCCTACTTTTTGTGAGCCTTGCCCAGGAAACAAATAACCTATCTTCATTCTAATTACCACCTATTCTTTTTATTAATTCTTTTTCAAATACATTGCAAAATTCTGCTATAAAGACTTCTCTGTCAACCTCTACATTAAATTCTTTTTTTATAGAAGTAGCGATATCTTTTATATCTTCTGAGAAATTTTCTTTGTTTGTATTTATTCCTATACCTACTACTAAATATTTGACTTTTTCTCCTTCTAATGCGGTTTGAGTAAGTATTCCTCCTAGTTTTTTGTTATTTATTACAATATCGTTTGGTTCCTTAATCTCTAATTTTATTCCATAGATAGTATAAAAAATATCCACTATAATTTTTGCAATTTTTAGCGTTATTCCAGTCAACGCTTTTACATCACAGTTCATTTCTGCAAACAAAGAAAAAGCTATATTATTATTTTCATCTGTATGCCATATTCTACCATGAGTTCCTTTGCCATTGGTCTGGATATCTGCAATAATTAATGTTCCGTTTTTAATAGTTTTATTTTTTATTTTTCTCCATATTTCATCTTGTGTAGAATCTATTTCTTTATAATAAATGCTATTCTTTCCAAGAAACTTAGTATTTAAGTTTTGTAATTGCATTTAAAATTCCTTTCTTTTCATCTACTTTTATTTTAATTTTACTAATTATATCACATAATTTTATAATAATTATTGTACTGGGTGGTCAGTTTAAAGAAAAAGAAAATTGGAATAAAAAGAGACATTTTTAGGACATTTTCTTTTTCTTTAACAATTAAAAATACGATGGTCAGAAAATCATTTACATTTTTAAAGTATGGTGGTATAATGAATATATTCATTAGTGTTGATTTATTCCAACAACATTTGTGTGTATCCTAGCAGCAACAAAAATATTTTGTGGAGGTAACGCTTATGAAATTCGAGGTACATACTGGGTGGAATAGTGGTTATTCAATTGAGTTGCTAAGCGATGGCAAGGTACGACATACAGCGTGGGAGTTTGCAGGAACAATAAGCTCCTGCCCAGAAGATAAGCCCGCTACTGAAATGTGTGGGGATCATAATCCATATTGCTCTTTTGTTAGTACTTTGGATCGTGTTGCTGAGCGTCATCCTAATGTGTATCGCGCAGTATACGAACACATTCAAGGTCGAACCGAGGGCGCTTATATGCGGCTTGCAGAGTATTGCAAGAGAAAGAACAACCAATACATTAGCCAATACATTAGCAAATTCCAAATCATAGAATAACTAAAAGAGGGTGTCCTAGAATAGGAACCCTCTTTTTTTTGTATATTTTTTAGAATTTATATTCATTTCTATCTGCTCTTTCATCAAATTTTCTATCATAATCTTTATTTTTATAAAACCAATCTGTCTTTTTATCTACTGGGTGTGCCTTTCTATTTTTATCTAATAATAAATCAAATAAAACAAGTAATGGTAGTACTATTCCAATAAATGAAATAAATATATTCATATAGTCTGATGTACCTTGTGTTTGTGATATAGCATTAAATATGCTTGCTCCAAAATATAAGCCATTTCCTATCAAATATATAATTCCACCTAATACACTTCTCTTTACTACCAATATCAATGATATAAATGTTAAAAATAATAGTATTACCTCAAAATTTAAATCCATTGGTGTTACAATAAAATTAATTCCTAAATTAAAGCAAACTGCTACTATGATTCTAAATACCCAAAACATTATCATAAACATTACAAATAAATATGTGGTTAAATTTTTCATCTGTTTTTCCTCCTTGTTTTTTAATTTTATCATAAACGAATTTTTTTATCAACAAAAGCAAAGAATATTATAGTAAATTTTTATAGGAGTATTTGTTATGAATCAAATTATATGTACTAATAGCTCAAATATAAAATTTCCAAATAACAAATTAAATAAAAAGTATTTTTATAGATTGCAATTTTATATTTTAATTTTAGTAACTGCTGTTCTTGTCACATACTATATATTTTTTAGATATAGCTTATATAAATCTGAAAAAATTTCTACAAAACTTATAGATAATTTTAATATAGCTACGCTTTATTCAGAAGATTCTAATTATACTACTGACTTCGTAAATAAAGATATCTACTTTTATGAAGGAAATAATTTTTCAGTAATAGGAATAATAAAAATTCCTAAGCTTAATATAGTATATCCAATATCATCAGAAATAAGTAATGATTTATTAAAGGTCGCAACTTGTAGATTTTATGGCCCTAATCCTAATGAAATTGGTAATCTTTGTATTGCAGCACACAATTACAAAAATAATTCTTTTTTCAGTAATCTTCATATATTATCAAATGGTGACTTAATAACTATCGGCGATGCAACTGGAAATTTTTTAGATTATATGGTATATGATACCTATAAATCAGATTCAACAAATTTAGATTGTATAAATCAAAATACAAATAATAAAAAAATTGTTACATTGGTTACCTGCAATAGATTTGACAATCATTATAGAACTATCATTAAAGCAGAGGCAATTCAGTAACGCAAAAAAGAACAATCTATAAAATTGTTCTTTTCTAATCTCTTTAATTTATATCAATTATACATTATAATCTCTAACTTTTTTATAAGTATATATTGCAGCTATAACACTTGCTCCAATAAGAACCCACATTATTGTATCATCAACACCTGTTTTTGGTAATGTTCCAGTGGTATTTCCTGTTCTATTTGTAGTTCCTATTATATTAGTTGTATTGTTTGTTGTATTATTTGTTGTTGCATTGTTAGCTGTTGCGTTATTAGATGTACCATTTATTTGATCTATTTTAGGTATATCGTTGGTAGATATATTATTACCATTAGGTAATTGATTTAAATCAACTGTTCCTGCGAAATTTATTGTTGATATACAACATATTATAGCAACTATTACTAACATCACTAATGTTTTACTTAAAATAATTTTTTTCATATGACTCTCCTTTAATAATATTATTATAAATTATCTAAATATATTTATACTACAAATTTAAAAATTTTGCAACCCTTTTTTAAGTTTTTTTGTGTTTTTTTAGAAATTTTTATCATTTTTTGTATTTTATTTATCTTCTTTCTTAAAATCTACTTTACTATGTTTAGAAATTGGTTTTTCTTTCTTTGTTTTATCACTATTTTTATAATTAGTTATTCCAAATCCAATAGCAACTCCTGTACTTATTAAAATTGTAGAATATACTATCATAATAAGTCCATATCTATTCCATAGTTCTGCAATTTTAGATGTTTTTGGTTCTTCCTCTATATTACTATCTTGCGTTTCCTCTAATGGCTCAAGCTGCATTTTATTTACTTTTACTTTATATTCTACAGAAGTCTCTCCTTTAGTTAATTTTATAACTACAATGTTTTCACCATCTACTAAATTTGTATTACCTGTGATTTCTACTTTAGCCTCTGGATCATTTGCTACTGCATTTATTTTTACCTCAGTTGAATCAAATATATATGTAGAATATTCAAATACGTCATCTTTAAAGTCTGGTGATAACTCTGCTCCTTCTATTTGAAGTGAAGTAAGTTTTAATTGATTAACATCTGGTTTTTCTTCATCAGGTAAATTTGGTTCTTCACTTTCTTCTGCAAGTCTAACTACTGTAATTGTATATGTTTTAGTATTTCCATTTTCCGCTGTAACTTTTAAAGTAAATTTATTTGTTCCTGTCTTTAAATCTTTTGTTCCTGTTCCACTTACTTTTGCTTTTGAATTATTTACTGCAGCACTTATTTTTATTGATGAAGTATCTGAACTAGCATTAGGTGCAGTAATACTTGTGCTTGGTTTTGAATAAGTTTTTCCACCAACTGTAATAGATTTTAATGTAGCATCAGATGATTTTGAAGATGTATTATTATTATTATTTGGTTTTTCAGTTGTTGTGCCACCAGAACTTGGTGCTGTAACTGTTATTGTGAAAGTTTTTGATAATGAGAATTTTCCTTCATCATATCCAGAAGCTGTATATGATTTAACAGTAATTGTTGCACTTCCAGCTTGTTTTGCAGTTACTGTATAACTCCTACTATCTGTTTTCTCATATTCAGTATCGAACTCATCTTTTGATGAACTAACACTTACTATATTTGGATTTGAAGATGTTATTTCATACCCAATAAAACAATTTGTTGCCGTAACTGTTAATTTCGTAGTCTTCCCTACTTCTAGCTTAGTTGTTCCTATGCTTGCAGATGCACTACCTTTAGCTGCATATATTTTCATTTGAGCAGTAGTTGTAAATATGAGTATTAAAAATAGTATTAAAATTGCCTTATACAATATCTTTTTATTCATTAATCTTCTTTCCTTTCATTTTAAATTTTACTTACATTTTGTTAAATATTTATTTGCAACATAACCTGTTGTTCCATTTCCTCTTTTTATTTTGGCCCAATTATATCCGTCTGAACTTCCAACATTAAAGTTTTCTACTGTAACAACCTCATTTAAAGTAAGAGTTCCGATTGAATTTGCAGATGTAGTTGGATTGTTTCTTAAATTAACTCCTGTACCATTTATATAATATGATGTATCAAGATTTGAATCTATCTGACCTGGTAATCCACATCTGCTTGGCATATCATTAAATACTGGTATTACAAAATTTAATGCAACATTTAACATATTGTTTTTAGCATATGTATTATATAAAGTTGTTGCTTGACTTGCTGGGTCTTGTATATTTGTCATATATTGATGTGAACAAACTCCATTTTTGCCTTCATCCACCACATCAAATTTATAAAAATATGCTGTATTTTGTCCTACGCTTACATATGAATTTGCCATAAGTTTTGCGCCTTCTACAATTGATATGTATTGATTATTCCATCCTTTATCCTTTGCATATTTTAATCCATTTGCAATAGCGTTTCCTGAATCATATGCTCCGTAATTAAAGAAGTTATAATACCCTTCATATCCTTGATATGTTCCTGTAACTGAACTACTTCCTTGTCTTCCAACTTCTTGGAATATTTTTATTGCAATGCTATATGGGCTTATTCCACTTTCTTCCGCTGCTTTCATTATTATTTCTGCATATGACATTGTTTCTACCTTCGTTGATGATAATTCTATTTTAGATCTTCCTGCAATAAAATTTTTAAGTCTAATATAGTCAGTTGCTTCAATTGTATTATCTATTAATGTATCAGCAGATAATTCTTGTGTCTTTGATAATTTAGTTCTTCCTGCAATTCTATTTTTTAGCCTTATATAATCAACAGCATCTATATTACCATCGCTATTTATGTCTCCTATTGTTACTATTGTATATGTTTTATTATTTGAACTATCTATAAAAATATAATCTGTTGCAACATTTGTTGAATTTGAGATTTCTTTATTTGATGAATCTTTTATCTTGTATTGAGATATATTTAAATTATTAGCTATATCTTGAATTTTATTATTTGGTGTTGCCAATATATATTCTCCACTAATTTTTGCTTTAATAGAAGTGTCAGTCTTACTTCCAGATATAGTAACTGTCTTATCCATAAAAGAGCCCTTTAGAATACTATCAACTCCTGCTTTTGTATGTACTGATGAATTGTATGTCATCTCTAAAAATTGAAATATACTAGATTCTGTTAAAAAGTTTCTTGGATCTGCATAATATTCAAGAATTGCTTGTGAGGCACAAGCATATCCACTTGCTACTTTATTGCAGCTATCCTTCCATAAAGCATCAGAAGAATTATGTACTGTATTTTTTAAATGTGAATTTGTTTCTTTTGATATAAAATCTTTCCAAGTCATTCCTGTATTAAATGCTGTAAATGACCAATCTGGATGTAGATTTTGTAATTCTTTTAAATAACTCTTATAGCTTTCAGGGAAAGCATCAATTCCTTGTTTTTTCTCTTGTTTATATGTAGTTGCTGCATAACTTGTACTTACACCAATAATTATATTAAAAATCATTGCTAAAATTACTATTAAAAGTAATTGCATTGATATTATTTTTTTCATAAAATACCTTTTTTTACTCATCTATAGCCCTTCTTTACAAATTATGATTTTTTTCCTATTTTTATCAAGTTTTATCGTAATTTTCGACATATATAGTATAACATTTTTAATTATTCTTAGTCAATTCTTTTCACACAATTGTAAAGAAACTGTAATATTAGGGTAAAAGAAAAAACATATCTCATTTTCTTGAGATATGTCTTTTCTTATCCTATCATTTCTTTATATATTACTTCTTCGTTTTGTTCATCTTTATATTTATTTTCCATTGGACACATTCCTGTTTTTTCATTATTTTCAATATATTCTACTTCTTCTAAAAATTCATATCTTATTCCATATTTTTCAAGTACTGGAATAGCGAGTTTACTTATAACATCTGTATAAATTTCTTTTATCCCAGATATAGCTAAAATTGAGCCTGCAACCTTACCAATTACTTTATCAGCTATTATTGCTCCTTTTAATGCATCCTTATTTTCTTGCAGTATAGCTTTTATATCCTTTATTCTATTTTGATAATATTCTTTGATTTCTCCATTTGCATAACATACTACTAGCGATGCATTAGTTTTATGTAATATATCTTTTACTTCATCTAACTTAGTCATCTAAATGGATTCCCTTCTTTATAATTCTAGCTATAAATGGTACACATATTAGTTCTAATGCAATTCCTGGTAATCCTGTTATAATACTTTGCATTACTGATATTCCATATGTTTGCATACCAAATATATTTATTGCTGCAAATAATACTCCTGCATATATAATTCTTCCTAAAATTATAGTTCCGATTAGAGAAACATACGAATTAAACTTTTTGTTTAAAATACTAAGTAGTAATGCATATATAACAAGCTCTATTAACATATATGGTAATCTTGCAAGAGTTGGCATTCCTGTTAGTAAGTAGCTAAAAATCACAGATGTTCCAGCAACAATGCAGCTACTCATTGATCCAAATATAAGTGCTGATATTAGCACTGCTAAATGCATTGGCAATAATGTTGCTCCTGCATTTGCTCCTCCAATTATGTGGAATATTCTAGGTAAAGCTATTCCAAGTCCACTAAATATTAATGTACCAACAATATATTTTGCTTTCCTAGTTGATAAAATTTGAACTAAACGATTAGTTTTCTTTTCAGTATCTACTACTTTTTCCATCATATAAAATTCCTCCTTTAATATTTAAAGTTTATATTTATTTATGCATTTTGTCAATATAATTTTCTAATATTCAAAAATTTAGTAATTTTTTATTGTTTAATCTATTTTTTATCTTTAAAAATTCATATTTTTACGGCTACGCGATTGAATTTATTAAGACTTATTAATCATTATTACTTTTTAAATTATTATAAAAGCTTTTCTTATATTCTTCTATTTTTTCATTATCAACTTTTCCAATTTTGAATAATATTTGCTCGTTTGATATTTTATATACAACATCTGTTTTTACTATACTGTCTTTATGCAAATTATTTATATTATCTTTCCTTAATAATTTATTTGATTTGAATTTTAGTTTTTCTAAATTAGAAGATATAAGCATTCCAAAATTCTCGATTGGAACTGCTATATTATCTTGGTCTATTATTACAAAAAGATGATCTTTTCCTATTTTTCCATCAGTATATACATATTCTTTTACAAAAACAATATCACCAATTTTACATTCTGTATTATATTTTTCTTCCTGTTCTTTTATCCAATTTTTTGCATTTCCTTTATGCCATTCTTCTTCCACAGGATACTCTTCAAATGCCTCTTTTACATCTTTAACTTTGCCATATTTATATGCAGTTTTTAAGAAATCGCTTAATTCTTCTTTCATTAAAATCTCCTTTACATATTTTTTCTATTAGTTTTCAATAGTTAAAATGTGGTTCTCTGTATTAATGGTCTGAAAGTGGCTTCATAGTTGGGAATAATAGCACATCTCTTATAGATACTGAATCTGTAAGAAGCATTACTAATCTATCTATTCCAATTCCAAGTCCTCCAGTTGGTGGAAGTCCTATTTCTAGGGCATTTACATAGTCCTCATCCATCATACCTGCTTCTTCATCTCCATTTTCTCTTGCTGCAATTTCTTCTTTAAATCTCTCATATTGATCAATTGGGTCATTTAATTCTGAGAAGGCATTTCCATATTCTCTGCCGCAAATAAATGCTTCAAATCTCTCTACAAGTCTTGGGTCATCCTTTTTCTTTTTAGCAAGTGGAGATATTTCTATTGGATAATCATATACAAATGTTGGCTGTACCAATGTTTTTTCTACATATTCGTCAAAGAATAAGCTTATTATATGTCCTCTTGTTTCTTTGCCTTTTGGAATCTCAATATTTCTTTCTTTTGCTAAAGCTACAGCTTCTTCGTCAGTCTCTATTTTATTAAAATCTACTCCACAAGCTTCTTTTATGCTATCTATCATTGTAACTCTTTTCCATTTTGTACCAAGATCTATTTCAGTTCCTTGATAAGTTATTTTTGTTGTATTGCAAACCCTTTCAGCACATCTTTTAAATAGTTCTTCTGTTATATCCATCATATCGTTGTAGTCTTCAAAAGCAGAATATAACTCAATAGATGTAAATTCAGGATTATGTCTTATATCCATCCCTTCATTTCTAAATATCCTACCTATTTCATAAACTTTATCATATCCACCTACTATAAGCCTTTTTAAGTTTAATTCTGTTGCAATTCTTAAATACATATCTAAGTCTAATGTGTTATGGTGTGTTATAAATGGTCTTGCTGTTGCTCCTCCTGATATTGTATTAAGTATAGGTGTTTCAACTTCTAAGTATCCTTTTTCGTCTAAAACTTTTCTTATCTCACTTATTATTTGACTTCTTTTTATAAAGGTATCTTTTACTTCTGGATTTACTATTAAATCTACATATCTTTGTCTATATCTTAAATCTGTATCTTTTAGCCCATGGAATTTTTCTGGAAGTGGTCTTAAAGATTTAGAAAGAAGTATTATTTCTTTTGCGTGTACTGAGATTTCTTCTGTTCTTGTTTTAAATACAAAACCAGTTATTCCTACTATATCTCCTACATCATAAGTTTTAAATTCTTTGTAACTTTCTTCTCCTAAATCATTTGTACTAACATAGCTTTGGATATTTCCTTGACTATCTTGTATTGTACAAAAAGATGCTTTTCCCATTATTCTTTTTGACATTATTCTTCCAGCAACAGATACATCTTTTCCTTCTAATTCATCATAATTATCTTTAACTTCTTTGCTTGTATGTGTTCTATTATATTTAGTTATTTCAAATGGATTTTTTCCATTATCAGTAAGTTCTTGTAATTTATCCCTTCTTATCTGTATTAAGTGATTTACATCTTGTTCCATTTCATTGTTTTCGTTTTCGTTCATAAATAAAATTTACCTCCAATTATAATATGTAATATTATATATCAAAAGACTAGAAAAAGCAAGGAAAAAGGATTTGTTTTTATAACTAAAAATACAATAATATTTATTAAAAGATTTAAAAAAACAAGTATCTTTAAAATAAATATTATTGCATTTTTCTAGAATATATTTTTAAGTGCTACTTCGTATTTATCCCTAATATGTGATGCCATAAAATTGCAACTATCTAATGATTGAATAGCAATATTAAATTCATCTGTTTCAACATTACTATCGAGCTCGTGAAGATACAGTTCCATTTTTTCAAGTTCTGTGTGTTCAATATAAAAAGCAAGTATATTCTTTTTTTCTTCCCATTTTTTAATAACATTATCTATACTATCATTTAAATTTTCCTTATTTTTTGAAACTAGCTGAATTCTAATTTTATCTAAATCTGATGTTATGTCTTCCATTGATTTATTGGTATAATTTGCTGTGATAATATTTAAAATAACTATTAAAATAATAATTATAAATGCTATAAGTATTTCTCTTTTCATTTATCAATCTTCCCTTTCTTTTGGCAAAAAATCTGCTCTTTACCATCAAAAGTCACAATTAGCGCTTCTTCAGGTTTTATACCAAATTTTTCCACTTGTTTTTTTAGCCAATTATAGTCTTTGCCTATGTTCTTTAGATTATCTTCCATAACCGTTCCATCTATTACTAAATCATAAGGAATTCCTTCGTATTCAGGTTCTATGCCAAAATCTTCTGGAATTGTATTTCTTTTACTTGGTTTTGGTATTACTGTAAGACCACCGACTCGTTTCAAGTATTGCATATTCTACATCTCCTAATGAAATTATATTGTTTCCTCTTAATCTTTCTTCTAATTCACTTAGTGTAAATCTTTCTCTTCTTAAAGCTTCTTCATTTATTTTTCCTCTATATATTAGAATCCTTGGTTTTCCACAAATTATTTCTCTTGCTCGTATGCTTTTCATATTTATTACAGAAATAACTAAGTGCATAACCAAAAGTCCAAGTATTGGAATAATTCCATTTTCTAACGGTATTCCAATTTCTGCCATTGGAATTGAAGCTAAGTCTGCAATAAGTATAGCAATTACAAGTTCAAATGGTTGTAGTTGCCCAATTTCTCTTTTTCCCATTAGTCTCATTACTATCAAAATGATTATATATAGTACAATTGATCTTAAAAATGTAATTAGCATAAAACCTCCATTTAAAATCCAAAATTTTGCATACATATATATTCTTTTCATTTTATTTTAAAATATTCTACTTTTGAATAAAAAAAATTTTTTTGTTTATAATATATCTGAAGAAAATTTTTTCTTTCATTTAATTGCAGATTAAATTTAAGGGGGTTTTGTAAAAATGGACAATAATCAAACAAGTTCTAGAAGCAATACAAATACGGCTAGTACTGTATGGCAAATAGTAGGTAGACTTGTTGTAGCTGCGATAGTTTTAGGTATAACAGCTTTCTTTACACCCGGATTTTCTATAAATAATATTTGGTCTTTAGGTCTTGCTGCTATAGTTTTAACAGTTATAGATTATTTAATAGTTAAATTTACAGGGCTACAAGCTACTCCTTTTGGTAAAGGCTTCGTTGGTTTTGTTTTAGCTGCTATAACTCTATATGTAACACAATATTTTGTCGCAGGATATTCAATTTCCTGGATAGCTGCAATAATAGGTGCCTTAATATATGGTATAATTGATTATTTCATTCCTGGCGATCAGGAAATGTAGTTTTAGCTATTCCATATACAAAAATAGTCTCTAATTTTTAGGGACTATTTTTATTTATATAAAAGCAGATGCCTTGTAAATAAACATTTTTTATATGTTCATTTATAAAGCATCTGCTTTTCCCCCATTTGTTTTTTGCAAAAGAATATTTGCATTTTTTGAAATAAAATAGTTTGTGAATTAAGCATTAAGATTTTGCAATTTTATTATGTTTTTTTGATTTTTTGTTGCTAAATCTATTGCAGCTTTTAAACCTGTCGCTATTTCTTCAATCATATCATCTTGTTCTTCAAATCTAGAATTAAGTGTAGCTTCGTATCTTATTAAAATTCTATTCCAATGTCTTAACTCTTTTTCGATTTTTTGTTGCCAAATAATTTGTTCTCTTTCATGTTTATATAAATAATCTCTTAGCATTTGCACAGTTTCTTCTAAATTAGCAACTCTTTTTTCAAGATTATCTAATCTCGTCTCTACATTTTCTAGTCTTGTTTCGATATTGTCTAATCTCGTCTCTACATTTCCTAGTCTTGTATCAAGATTATCTAATCTCGTATTAATCTTCTGCAATTCACCAACTATAATATTGAATTGTTCATTAGTCATTTTAACACCTCCTTTTTTGTTTTTATGTATTAAAATTTTACCACAATGTAAAATTTAAATCAAGAAAATTTTGTAAAAATTTGACAAAAAAAGATGTCTACATAATGACATCTCTTTTTAATCCTTTACTCTTTATCTCTCCAGTTCCTATAAACATATTATCTTTGTTATATATTTTATATATTCCATCTTTTAAGTCAGTTTTTAATTTTACTCCATTTAAAAATAGCTCCATTTTTTTATTATCCATCACTATATTTTGTTTATCGTTAAATATATCTTCTATTGAAATTAAATGTTGTCTAAAAAATTCTAAATTATCTTTATATTTTTCTATTTCTTGTAATGTTATAGCCTGTTTTATATCAAAATTTCCGAACCTTTACTCTGTTTAATTTACTTATACATCCAACAGTTCCAAGTGATTTTGCTATATCTCTTGCAAGTGACCTTATATATGTTCCTTTTGAGCAACTTATACTTATATCAAATGTATTTTGCTCTGTATCTATTTTTAAAAGCTTTATATCATATATTTCTATTTGTCTTGGTTTTATTTCTATTTCTTGTCCTTGTCTTGCATATTCATATAATTTTTTTCCATTAACTTTAATTGCAGAATAAATTGGTGGCTCTTGTTCTTGTTTGCCAATAAAACTTTTTAAAGTGTTTTTTATATTTTCTACTGTTAATATAGCTTTATCTACATTTATTTCTTTAATGATTTGTCCATCTATATCTAATGTATCAGTTCCAATTCCAAGTTTTATTCTTGCTTCATATGTTTTTTCATGGTTTACAAGATACTTTGATACTTTTGTTCCTTTTCCGTACAAGTAAAGGAAGAACGCCTGTCGCCAAAGGGTCGAGCGTTCCTGTATGTCCTATTTTTTCATTTAATACTTTCTTCACTTTATTTACTATATCGTGTGATGTATATCCTTCTTCTTTATTAATAATTAAAATTCCATCCATATTATTTACTTCTTATTTTAAAAATGTTTTTGTTCTGTCAATTATCTTTTCTTTTGCTTGATCTAGTGCATAAGGTATTGTACATCCTGCTGCTCTTTGATGACCTCCACCACTAAATATCGAGCAAATTTCTGAAACATTTACATATTCTTTTGAGCGAAGCGAAGCCTTATATCCTTTTTCAGTCTCGCGAAGTAAAATTGAGACTTCTACTCCCTCTAAATCTCTTCCAATTTCTACTAAACCTTCATGATCACCTGACTCTGCTTTTGTATCCTCTATATCTTTCAAAGTTATGTATGTAAATGCTATTTTTCCATCTTCGAAAAATTCCATTCTGTCAATTGCAATTTTGGTAAGTTCAAAATGAGCTCTTGTTTTTACTTGTAAAACTTTTTTATATATTTCAGAAACATTTACTCCAATTCTAAGTAGACTTGCTACAAATTCAAAAGTTTCAGTTGTAACACCTTCATATTTAAATCCACCAGTATCAGTTATAATACCAGCAAGTAAACATTCTCCAATATCTTTGTTTATTTCTATACCCATACTTGTTAATACTATTATCAATATTTGTGAACAAGCAGGAGCTACTGGATCTACATAATTGTAATCTGCATACATTGTATTAGATCCATGGTGATCTATTGATATTTTTACCTTTGCTTCATGATACCAGTTTTCAAATCCATCTAGTCTCTTTGTATCTGCACAGTCTAATGCTATTGCTAAATCGTAATTTATATCTCTTCCTGCCTTTTTTATTTCATTTGCACAAGGTAAAAAATCAAAAGTTCTTGGATGCTCTGGTATTACTAAATCAGGATTTTTTCCTAATTGTTTTAAAGCTTGATACATAGCAAGAGAACTTCCTATAGCGTCTCCATCTGGTGATTCATGTGTTAGTATTACTATATTCTCTGCTTTTTCTATTTCTTCTTTTATATTATCTAATGTCATTAAATGCACTCCTTTTATTTTTTAATAAACTAATCTTTCTTAAGTTATAATTAGTTTTCATCTTTATTGTCATTTGATGGAATTATTCTTTTAAGTATTTTATCAATTTTTTCTCCATATTCCATTGAATCATCTAATACAAATATTAATTCAGGTGTTATTCTTAAATTTATCCTTTTTGCAATTTCACTTCTAATAAATCCTGATGCTTTTTTTAAATTTGTAAAAGTTGTTTTTATATTCTTAGAATTTAAAATACTTACATATACTTTTGCATATTTTAAATCTGGTGTAATTTTAGTTTTAGTTACACTTATTAATCCTGTTATATTAGGATTTTTTAGTTCATAATTTATGATATAACTAATTTCTTTTTTTAATTCCTCGTCTATTCTTCCTAAACGATTATTATTTTTCCCTGCCATTTAGATTTTCCTTTCCTGTATTTGGTCTATATTTATGTCTCATCAAGCATTCTCTAGTTTTTCTTGCTTGTTCTTCTGGTGTTGGTGCTCCTGATTGCATTCTTTTATAAAATTCTTTCATTGCTTTATGATCTGCCATTTTTAACTACTCCTTATTTTTTTATTTCTTCCATTACAAATATTTCAAGTGTATCTCCTTCTTGTATATCATTATAGTCTTCGATTTGAAGTCCGCATTCATAACCTGCTGCAACTTCTTTTACATCATCCTTAAATCTCTTAAGTGATGCAAGTTTTCCTTCATGTATTACTACATTATCTCTTATTACTCTTACATCTGCATTTCTTGTAATTTTACCATCTAAAACATAGCATCCTGCAATTGTACCTAAACTACTAACTTTAAATGTTTGTCTTATCTCTGCATTTCCTATTACTTTTTCTTCAAATGTAGGATCTAGCATTCCTTTCATAGCTGCTTCAACATCTTCTATAGCTTTATATATTACAGAATATTGCTTAATTTCAATTCCTTCTTTTTGAGCCATATCTTTTGCTATTGATTCAGGTCTTACATTGAATGCTATAATTATTGCATTTGCAACTTTTGCAAGTGTAACATCTGATTCAGTAACTCCACCAACATTTGAGTGAATTACTTTTACTTGAACTTCATCATTTGAAATTTTTTCCAAACTACTTGTTACAGCTTCTACAGATCCTTGTACGTCTGCTTTTACAATCAAGTTTAATTGCTTTAATTTGTTCTTTTCAATTTGTGAGAATAAGTCATTTAATGTAACTTTTGATGTTGCATTTATTGATTTTTCTCTTTCTTGACGTTTTCTCTTTTCAATTAAATGTTTTGCTGTTTTTTCGTCTTCTACTTCATAGAAAGTTTCTCCAGCTTCTGGTACTTCTGTCAAGCCTATTATTTCAACTGGAGTAGATGGTCCTGCTTTTTTAACTTTCTTTCTCTTATCATTTACCATTGCTCTAATTCTACCTATAACAGAACCTACAACTATAGTATCTCCTACATCCAAAGTTCCTCTTTGTACAAGCATTGTAGCAATTGGTCCTCTTGTTTTATCAAGTCTTGCCTCAATTACAACACCTTTTGCTTGTTTATTAGGGTTTGCTTTTAACTCTTGTACATCTGCAACTAATAACACCATCTCTAAAAGTTCATCAATATTTATTCTCTTTTTAGCAGATATTTCAACAAATACAGTATTTCCACCCCATTCTTCTGGAACTAAATCATATTTCATTAATTCTTGTTTTACTTTTTCAGGGTTTGCACCTTCTACATCTATTTTGTTTATTGCAACAATAATAGGTATATTTGCATTTTTTGCATGATTTATGGCTTCTATTGTTTGAGGCATCACACCATCATTTGCTGCAACTACAAGTATTGCTACGTCTGTTACTTGTGCTCCTCTGGCTCTCATTGCTGTAAATGCTTCGTGTCCTGGTGTATCTAAGAATGTTATTTCTCTTCCATTTACTTCAACTTTGTATGCACCTATGTGCTGTGTTATTCCTCCAGCTTCTCCTTCAATAACATTTGTTGACCTAACAGCATCAAGTAAAGATGTTTTTCCATGGTCTACGTGTCCCATAACTACTACTACTGGTGGTCTTGGTTTTAAATCTTCTGGTCTATCTTCAGAATCATCAAATAGTATATCTTCTTCTGTGATAACTTCCTTTTTATTTGCAGTTATTCCAAATTCTTGTGCTATAAGGAAAGCAGTATCAAAGTCAACTTCATTATTTACTGTTGCCATTATTCCGTAATCTAATAATTTTTTAATAATATCCCCTGTTGTCTTCTTCATTTCCTGTGCTAAATCTTTTACAGTTATTGACTCAGGAATAGTTATTTCTGTTAATTTAAATATTTTTTGCTTTGTTCTTTCTTCTTCTGGACTATTCTTTTTCTTGCCTCTTTTTCCTCTTACAGTTGTTAAATCATAGTAATCTAACATTCCACCTTCCGGGTCAGAGAACATATTTGATAATCTATTTTCTTGTTTTAGATTCTTTAATTTGCCAGAATCGAAATTTTCGTCTCTTCTTGATTTTGTATTTCTTCTTTGTCTATTTTCATCTTGCATATTTTTATTATTTCTTTGTTTGCCCATACCTCTATTGTATTCTCTTGTATTTTCTTTTTCTCCTAAATCTTGGGCCATAATATTTTTGATATTTTTTTCTATTCCTTTTTCATCAAGAGTTCTTCTATTGTTGTTTCTATCATTGTTATTTTGTCTGTTTCCGAAGTTGTTTCTATTTTGATATCTATTATTTTTGTCAAAGCCATTGCGATTATTGCTATATTCTCCATTATTATGTCTATGATTATTATCACCAAAATTTCTCTTATTATTTTCAAATTTTGGTTTATTTGAATAATTTTTATTTTGCACTTGTTCTGCATTAGTTTTCTTGTCTTGTTTTAATTCTTCTTTATTTTCTTGTACTTCTACTTCTTTGTTAGGTTCTTCATGAACTTCTTCTTTCTTTTTAGGCTCTTCCTTTTTAGCCTTAGAAGGAAATCCAAATAATTCACTTGCTGTCATTGGTTTTGTTGGTTTATTTCTATAAACGATATTGTATTCTTTGTTTTTATTTCTCTCAACAAATCCAATATCTTTTCTAGCTTTTTGTTCTCTTTCCTTCTTTTCTTGCTCTCTTCTTGCTATTTCTTCATCAGAAATAATAACCTCTCTTCTAATTATTACAGGTGTGCTATTTGCCTTTTCCTTTTTAGGTTCTTCTTGTTTTTGGGTCTGTACATTATTATTTTTTTCTGATTTTTTATTTGCCATTTCTTTTTCAATTCTTTTTACATCTTTATCTTCTATTATGCTTAGATGGCTTTTTACTTCTATTCCTAATTTAGTTGCTAAATCTAGAATTTCCTTACTTGATTTATTTAATTTCTTTGCTAATTCGTGTATTTTTATTTTTTCCATAGCAAATCACCCCCGTTTAATTTTTTTATTATCCCCTCTGAAAAATTATTATCTGTTATTCCTATTATTGCTCTATTCTTCTTTCCAATAGCATTACTTAAATTTTCTATTGTACTAAATTCTATTACTTCTATCATATTAGTAGTACAAACATATCTCATATTTTTCTTCGTTTTATCTGATGCATCTTGTGCTAATATTACTAATTTTATTTTATGTTTATTTATTCCTTCTATTACTGCATCATTACCTGATATTATTTTTCCGAGCTTTTGCTCCGAAGTCCTAACATTCCTAAAATATTTTCTTTATCTGTCAAAAATTACACCTCTTAATTCGTTATATTTTTCATAACTAACATTTGTTTTTAAGGCTCTTCCTAGCCTTTTAGTCTTAACAACATTTTCGAAGCATTCTATATTTTTACAAATATATGCTCCTCTTCCTTCTAATTTTTTGTCAAAATCAACAACGATATCAGAATTATTTGTTTTTACAATCCTAATAAAGTTATCTTTGTGAAATTTATTCCTGCATCCTATACATGTTCTTGTTTCTTTACTATTCTTCATTCTCTTCCTCTACTACTTCTTCTGTCTCTGGTTCTTCTTGTTCTTCTTGCATTTTTGCTAACATTTCTCTAAATTGAGATTCTGATTTTATATCAATCTTCCATCCTGTAAGTCTAGCTGCAAGTCTTGCATTTTGTCCTGCTTTTCCGATTGCAAGTGATAATTGATCATCTGGGACTATTACTCTTGCAGATTTTTCATCTTCTATATCTACTGCCATTACTCTTGCAGGAAGTAAAGCTGAAGATATAAATATTGCTGGATCTTCATCCCACTCAATAACATCTATTTTTTCTCCATTAAGTTCATTAATTATATTTTGGATTCTTACACCTTTTTGTCCTACACAAGAACCTACTGGATCTATGTTCTCATTAGAAGCATGAACTGCAACTTTACATCTATTTCCTGGATCTCTTGATACACTCTTTACTTCTATTAATCCTTCATATATCTCTGGTATTTCAAATTCAAATAATTTTTTTACAAAATCTCCTGCTGTTCTTGAAACTATAACTTGAGGTGCACCTTTATTTCCTCTTACTACATCAAGAACATAAGCTTTTACTTTATCATTTACTTTGTACTTTTCTGTTGGTATTTGTTCTTTTGCAGGCATTATTCCTTCCAGTTTTCCTAAATCTAAGATTACAACACCTGTATCTGCTTTTTGAACTATTCCAGAAACAATCTCGCCTTTTCTCTCGTTAAACTCTCCAAATACTATGTCTCTTTCAGCCTCTCTTAATTTTTGTATAATGACTTGTTTTGCTGTTTGAGCTGCTATTCTTCCAAAGTTTCTAGGATTTATTTCAACATCAACAGTATCTCCTACCTTAAGTTTTTTATTTATCTTAACAGCCTCTGTTTTGCTTATTTGCAAAACTGGATTCTCAACTGTTGTTACTACTTCTTTTACAGAATAAATATGTGTCTCTCCTGTTTGTTTATCTATAGCAATCTTTGCATTTTCACTATCTTTGTAGTTATTTTTGTATGCTACCATTAAAGCTGATTCTATCTGCTCAATTAAATATTCCTTTTTTATTCCTCTCTCTTTTTCTAATGTTTCTAGTGCAATTTGTAATTCATTATTATCAATGGCTTTCATTTTTTTAATCAATCCTTTCTTTACCAATTATATTTTGTTTTTATTTGTGCTATTTGATTCCTCTCTATTTCTTTTTCTTCTTTTTCATTTTGTATATAAATTTTATTTTCATCAAATTTTATAAGTTTGCCTTGTAAAATTTTTGAATTATCTAATGTTTTAAATAACTTTACTTCTATTTCTTTTCCTATATTTTGTTCTAAATGTTTATTTTTCCTTATAACTCTTTCTATTCCAGGTGAAGAAACTTCTAAAAAATATTGTTCTTTTATATAGTCTGCTTCATCTAGAACATCATTTATTGCATTTGATACTTTTTCACAATCATTTAAATTTATTCCAGTTTCTTTATCTATATATATTCTTAAAAAATAATCTTTTCCGTTCTTTTACATATTCTACATCATATAACTCATATCCTAACTCTTTTATATATGGAGTTATTAACTCTTCTACCTTTGTTTCGATATTTGCCAAGCGTTTATCACCTCTTTCCAGAACAAAGCGCCTAGGCGCTCTTTGTTCGTGCCCGATTTAAGTTTCGAGCGGAATCCGCGAGAAATCTTAAAGGGCAACGCGTTCAGCCATATTTATCTAATAGAAATTTCGAATTTCTATTAGATAAATAAAGAGTGGAATTTGCTTCCACTCTTCTAGTCTCATATTTAGCATAATTATTATATACTGTATTTACAGTAATGTCAATACTTTTTGTTAATTTTTATGCCAAAGAGACACTGGAATAATTTCCAGTGTCTCTTCTTTTAATTTACCATTATCATCTTTTAGCAGATAGCATAACTATTATGCTACTTTATCTTGATAATTAACAATCGTTACTTCTGCACTTATTTGTTTCAACTTATTTACAATTTTTTCAATATTTTGCGAAGTCTGATCATCAAAATATTGCACACCGCATTTTGTACAAACTTTTGCTGGTACTTTTTTTATAATAATAATTGTATCATCCATATCAACCACATAATTTATTTTTTTATCTTTTAATTCTCCATCACATTTAAAACAATTCATTACTTTCTCCTCCTTGTTTTCATATCATCTTCCCATTTGTTTGTATCAGGATAATACGCTGTTATAATATAAAGTGTATAATCTTTAATTCCACAAACTACATGTAATATTTTTTTATTTTTACTATATCCTATTATTAAACAACTAGGATATGGATAATCATCATAATAATATTCTAATATCATTCCATTATTTATAGCCATTTTTACATCAGATATTGATATATCTCTTTGGCTTAATCTATTTAGGCAATGCTTAGTCCATACTATATTTCTTTTTAAAATACATTTTCTTATATTTTCAATGTTTAACAATTCTTCGTTCAATATTTTCCTCCTTTATTTTAGCATATAAAATACAATTTATGCAATTGTTTTTTTAATTTTATACTTTTGATTTTCTTTGGATGATTTTCCAATAGAATTTATTTTTGTTTTGACTTAAGATGTAATTAAAAAAATAAAATAGATAGAAAGTTTCGATTACAAAATTCTCAAAACTTCTATCTATTTTATATAACAATATAATTTTTTTGTCAAGGATTATTTTTAGGCAAAATACGACATTAGTACATTCCTTCCATTCCTGCTCCTGCTTGTTCATTATGTCCATGTCCGCATCCACAGTTTTCTTCTTTCTTATCTGTTACGATGCTTTCTGTTGTAAGTACCATAGATGCAATGCTTGAAGCATTTTGTAAAGCACTTCTTGTAACCTTGGTTGGATCTACAATTCCTACTTTTTTCATATCTACATAGTCTTCTTCGCTTGCATCAAATCCAAATCCTTCTGCACTTGTTTTAACTTTTTCTACAACAACAGATGGTTCTAGTCCTGCATTTAAAACTATTTGTCTCATTGGTTCTTCTAGTGCTGCAAGAACTATTTTTCCACCTAATTTTTCGTCTTCTTTTAAGCCTTTTACTACTTCTTCTACCTTAGGAATAATATTTATATATGCTGTTCCTCCACCTGCAACTATTCCTTCTTCAACTGCAGCTTTTGTTGCAGCTAATGCATCTTCTATTCTTAGTTTCTTTTCTTTCATTTCTATTTCTGTTGCAGCACCAACTTCGATTACAGCAACACCACCTGCAAGTTTTGCAAGTCTTTCTTGTAATTTTTCTTTATCAAATTGGCTCAAAGTGTCTTCTAATTGTTTCTTAATTTGATTTATTCTGGCTTTTAATTTATCTTTATCTCCTGCTCCATCTACTATTACAGTATTTTCTTTTTGAACTTTTACTTGTCTTGCTCTACCTAATTGATCTATTGTTACATCTTTTAATTCTAATCCTAAATCAGATGTAATAACTTCTCCTCCTGTTAAAATTGCTATATCTTCTAGCATTTCTTTTCTTCTATCTCCATATCCAGGAGCTTTTACTGCTACTACATTTAATACTCCTCTTAATTTGTTTAATATCAATGTAGATAATGCTTCATTTTCGATATCGTCAGCAATTATTAAAAGTTTTCCAGAGTTTTGCATTAATGTTTCTAGTAATGGTAAAATTTCTTGGATATTGCTTATTTTTTTGTCTGTGATTAATATATATGGTGTGTCAAATACTGCTTCCATTTTTTCTGTATCTGTTACCATATATGGAGAAACATATCCTTTATCAAATTGCATTCCTTCTACCACATCAACTTTAGTTTCTGAAGTTTTGCTTTCTTCTAGAGTTATAACTCCATCTTTTGAAACTTTTTCCATTGCATCTGCAATAAGTTCTCCGATTTCAGTATTATTTGCAGAAATACTTGCAACTCTTGCTATGTCTTCCTTTCCATTAACTGGTGAACTAATTTTCTTTAAAGCTGAAACTGCTACATTTACAGTTTTATCCATTCCTCTTTTAATAGCCATTGGGTCTCCACCAGCAGCAACATTTTTAACTCCTTCTTTTATCATTTTTTGAGCTAAAACAGTAGCTGTTGTTGTTCCGTCTCCTGCTATATCGTTTGTTTTTGTAGAAACTTCTTTTACAAGTCTTGCTCCCATATTTTCATAAGGATCGTCTAGTTCTATGTCTTTTGCTATTGTTACTCCATCGTTTGTTATAAGTGGAGCACCAAAGCTTTTATCTAATACAACATTTCTTCCCTTTGGGCCTAATGTAACTTTTACAGTATCTGCTAGTTTATTAACACCTTCTAATAATTTTTTTCTGGCATCTTCGCCATAAAGAATAGTTTTTGCCATTTTTAAATCATTTCCTTTCATTTCTAAATTAGCCAAACGCAGCAGTTTTATTTTTAGAATAAATTGAAGACTCCCGAAAAGCATCGTAGGTGTAACTTACGTGAGTTCGATTTATTATAAAAATAAAATCTGCGATGAGATTTGGCGTATTAAACTATTTTTGCAAGAATATCTGATTGTTTAACAATGATATATTCTTCGCCTTCATATTTTATTTCAGTACCTGAATATTTGCTTACAATTACTTTATCTTTTTCTTTGATGTACATTTCAACCATTTCTCCATCTACTTTACCACCTGGTCCTACAGCAACAACTTCTGCAATTTGTGGTTTTTCCTTTGAGTTTGCTGAAAGAATAATACCACTTTTAGTTGTATCTTCGCTTTCACACATTTTGATCAAAACTTTGTCACACAATGGTTTAATCATTTTACATACCTCCTTTGATTAGCACTCGTTATTTCCGACTGCTAATATAATTTACACCTTTTTAATACTATTGTCAATAGAATTTACAAAAATTTCATAATTTTTATTATAATATTCAAATTATATAAAAAAAGCCCCATAATGAGGGGCAATAAATTTTTATCTTTTACATTTTTTTGCAGCTTCTACAAGTCCTACGAATAAAGGCTGAGGTCTGTCAGGTCTTGACTTAAACTCTGGATGGAATTGTCCTGCGATAAAATATGGATGTTTTGTATATTCTACCATCTCAACAAGTAAGCCATCTGGTGATGTTCCAGAAATCATTAAGCCTTTTTCTTCTATCATTTCTCTATAATTGTTATTAAACTCATATCTATGTCTATGTCTTTCAGATATCTCTTTTTTGCCATATAATTTTTGAGCTAAGCTTCCATTTTTAAGTACACAAGGATATGCTCCAAGTCTCATTGTTCCACCTTTTTTTGATACATTCTTTTGTGTATCCATTATATGTATAACTGGATTTTTGCAGTTTGGGCTAAACTCTTCTGAATCAACATCATCAAGTCCACAAACATTTCTTATAAACTCAACAACTGCCATTTGCATTCCAAGACATATTCCAAGGAAAGGAATATTATTTTCTCTTACATATTTTATAGCATGTATTTTTCCTTCTATTCCTCTGTTTCCAAAACCACCTGGAACTACAATACCTTGAACATCTCCTAATATCTCATCTACATTTTCTTCTGTTACTGTTTCTGAATCTACATATTTTATATCTACATTTACATTATTTGCATATCCACCATGTCTTAGACTCTCTGCAACAGAAAGATATGAATCTTCCAATCTAACATATTTTCCAACTATTGCAATTTTAACTGTGTCATTTCCTATACTTCTAATATGATCTATCATTTCTTGCCATTTTTCGTTATGTGGTTTATTTTTCTCCAAATTTAAATGTTTGCAAACTGCATCTGCCAATCCTTCTTCTTCTAGCATTAGTGGTACAGCATATAGATTATCTGCTGTTAAGTTTTGAATTACACATTCTTTTCTAACATTACAGAATAATGCTATTTTTGCTTTCATTTCGTCAGTCATTTCTGCTTCACTTCTGCAAACTAATATATCTGGTTTTATTCCATATGATTGTAACTCTTTTACAGAGTGCTGAGTTGGTTTTGATTTTAGCTCATTTGAGCCATATATATATGGAAGTAAAGTTACATGTATATATATAACATCTTCTTTTGCTTTTTCTAGTCCTATTTGTCTTATTGCCTCTATGAAAGCTACTCCTTCCATATCTCCAACTGTTCCACCAAGTTCAGTTATTACTATATCTACATCTGTATTTTCAAAACTATAAATTTTATCTTTTATCTCATTTGTAATATGAGGAATTACTTGTACAGTTTTTCCTAGATAGTCTCCTCTTCTTTCCTTTTCTATTACACTTTGATATATCTTACCTGATGTTACAGAAGAATTTTTAGTTAAACTTTCGTCAGTAAATCTTTCATAATGTCCTAAATCTAGGTCTGTTTCTGCTCCATCATCTGTTACAAAAACTTCTCCATGTTCGTAAGGACTCATTGTTCCTGGATCTACATTTATATATGGGTCAAACTTTTGGTTTGCTACCTTATATCCTCTATTTTTAAGTAATCTTCCGAAGTGATGCTGCTGTTATTCCTTTTCCTAAACCTGATACAACTCCACCTGTTACAAATATAAATTTTTTGTTCATTTTAACCTCCATAACCAAAAAAAATAGATTAAAATCTTTACCACCTTAAAAAAGGGGTTTTTTTTTAATCTACTTTTTAATGTTACCACTTTTTTCTAAAAAAATCAACATATTTTTTAAATTTTCTTAAATAAAATCAAAAAGAAAGTTACTATTCACAGCCATTAAAATCTAAAATAGCCAAACGCAGGGGGTTTATATTTAGAAGAAATTGAAGACCCCCGAAAAACTTCGTAGGCGTTTCCATCGTGGGTTCAATTTATAATAAATATAAAACCCCCGACGAGATTTGGCGTGCTTTATACTATAAGCTGTGAATAGTAACAATATTATCTTTTTTTAATTCATTAACAATATTCTTTTTTAAGTTCTTCTATTGCAATGTTGTATTCTTCATCATTTGGTGCTTTACCATGCCAGCCAACCTGATTTTCCATAAAAGATACACCTTTACCTTTTATAGTTTTTGCAATAATTGCAGTAGGTTTGCCTTTGGTTTGTTTAGCTAAATTAAATGCCTTTATTATTTCTTCAATATTATGCCCATCTATATTTATTACATTAAATCCAAAACTTTTAAATTTACTATCTATTGGATAAGGATTCATTACTTTGTCAACTGTTCCATCTATTTGTAAATTGTTATTATCAACAATTACACATAAATTATCTAGTTTATAATGACAAGATGTCATTGCAGCTTCCCAAACTTGACCTTCTTGCAATTCTCCATCTCCAAGAAGACAATATACTCTTATCCCGCTGCGGCTTAATTTTGAACTCATTGCAATTCCATTTGCAATAGAAAGTCCTTGTCCGAAGTGATCCAGTATTCATATCAACTCCTGGCACTTTGTTCATATCTGGATGCCCTTGTAAATTGCTATCTATATGTCTTAAATTCGATAACTCTTTTTTATCAAAATACCCACGATTTGCAAGAACACTATAAAGTGCAGGTGCTGCATGTCCCTTTGATAAAATAAATCTGTCTCTCGCTTCATCTCTTGGTTTTTCTGGATCTATATGCATTTGGTTAAAATATAGTACAGTTAAAATATCTGTACAAGAAAGTGAACCACCAGGGTGTCCAGATTTTGCTCCGTGCACAGCTTCAATGATTCCTATTCTTACATCAGTTGCCTTATTTTTTAACTCTTGAACATCAGTAATTTTCAAGCCTTTGTCCTCCTTCTATTTTGTTCCAAATATTCTGTCTCCTGCATCTCCTAGTCCTGGAACTATGTAACCTACATCATTTAAATGTTCATCTATTGTAGCACAATAAATTTGAACATCTGGATGTACTTCTTGCATTTTCTTTAATCCCTCAGGTGCTGCAATAATGCTTAAAAATTTTAAGTTTTTAACTCCGTCTTCTTTAAGTAAAGTTATAGCATCTATTCCAGATCCACCTGTTGCAAGCATTGGGTCTATAATTATTACTTGTTTATTTTCTATTCCCTTTGGCATTTTATAATAATATCTAACAGGTTTTAATGTTTCTTCATTTCTATAAAGTCCAATATGTCCAATTTTTGCATTTGGTATCATTTTTACAATTCCGTCTATCATTCCTGTTCCTGCTCTTAATATTGGTACAAATACATAATCATTTTCATCTAACATTTTTGCTTTTGTTTTTGTTATAGGGGTTTCTATTTCTACCTCTCTTAATTTTGCATCTTTCATTGCCTCATAACATAAGAATAATGTTATTTCTGAAATTAATTCTCTAAATTCTTTTGTTCCTGTTCTCTTATCCCTTAATATTGCTAATTTGTGTTCAATTAATGGATGATTTAATTTGATTGGTTCCATATCTTTTCTCCCTTCTTTTATTACAACCTTATTATCCATAATAAGATAATAGCTATACCAACAATTACTCTATATATTGCAAAACCTTTAAAGCTACCTTTCTTTAAGTAATTCATTAAAAATTTAATTACAAGTACTCCTACAACAAAGCTTGCTAAGATTCCTACGAAAAATGGAACACTTACAACAAAATCTTTAAGTTTATATAAAGTTGCTCCAGCAACAATTGGTGTTGAAAGTAAAAATGAATATTTTGCGACAGATTCTCTCTTGATTCCAAGTAATCTACCAGTTGTCATTGTTACTCCTGAACGTGATACACCAGGAATAAATGCTAATGCTTGAGATAGTCCTATCAAAAATGTTTGTTTAAATGTCATATCTTTATATTCTACTTCTGACTTTGAGTATTTATCAACAACATATAAAATAATTCCCATTACAATTAGTGCAATACCTATAATGATTGGCGTTGTTAATGCATCTTCTAAAAATTTATCTAATAAAAATCCTATTGCTCCTCCTGGAATAGTTGCTATTACTAAATACCAGAACATTTTTCCTTCAAAAGTTTTTTCCTTTTTTACAACTTGTTTGTATCCTCCTACAATTAATTTTATCCAATCTTTAAAGAAGAATAAAACTATTGCAAGTAAAGTTCCTGCGTGAAGTGCAACATCAAATGCCTCAAATGCTTCATTGAATGTTGCAGAATTAGTCCAGCCTAGTACCCATGGTATTATGTAAAGGTGTGCTGAACTAGAAATTGGTAATAATTCTGTTAATCCTTGTACAATTCCTAAAATAAGTGCTTGTAAAATTGACATTTTAATCTCTCCTATCTTTCCTTTTGATTTTCATTTTCGTTTTGCAAATCTTCATATGCTTTCATACTTGGTTTTAATTTATGCATATTTAATTTTCCAACAATGTTATAGGTTTTATCTAGATGTTCTTTTGCTTTTAGCTCTTTTTTGCTATGTTTCGTTTTCCTTGGTTTTATATCTTCTTCATCAATAACTGGCATCTGGAATTTGCTTTTAACTGGGATAAATATTGGCTCTTGATTTGCAATTTTTATATAGTTATTATCAAGCTCAATTGCAAGATTTACAAACTTAACTGCATTATCGTGATCACCTCTTAACATATATATTTTTCCAAGTTTATAATATGCATCTGGTTCTTGATCCTTATCTTCTAATGCTTTTGTAAAATATTTTTCTGCTTCCTCCAAATCCATTTCAATTAAATTAATTTGTCCTAAACTGTAATATGCATGATAAAGCAAACTATTTATAGTCGCTGCTTTTTCATAGCAAACCTTTGCATTTTGAAAATCATTTAACATTGTATATACTATACCCATATTATAATATAAATCATAATCATTTGGTGCATATTTAAGCCCATTTGTATATACGTTTAATGCTTCTTTATATCTTTCTTGTGTGCACAAAATATCTCCAAGTAACATTGTTGCATTTCTATATTCTGGTTTTTTACTAAGGAGTGTATTTAGCATAACAATCGCATCATCAGGCTTATTTAGTTCATTTAGCAAATATGATATTTTATAATATGAATCATAGTCCTTTTTATTTAAATCAACAGCTTTTACATATTCGTCAATAGCTTTTCTCATTCCGCCTTCTTTTTCATATACCTCTCCAAGCATTCTGTGTGCTGAATAACTATCTGGATATTTTTCTATAAGTGATAATAATATATCTTTGCTCTTCTTAGTATTTCCGCATAAATGCATAAAATTTTGCTAATGCTATAAATATAAATTCTGAAAAATTTTTCCCTTTATGCTCTATATACATAATTATTATTGGAATAACTATTGATAATATATATACTAGTATTTTTACAAAAATATTATAATTTAATCTAAATATGATTTCTACAAAACTAATTGTTATTCCTAAAGCTTGGAGCACTAGTATTGCTATATATGCAGAATCTATTTTTTTAATCATTTTAAAAAACATTGCTATAAATAGATAAAATGCTAGAATACTGAATATAATTTTTTCTACAAGCATAACTCTTCCTCCTTATCTTTTATCTATTTTCTCTTAAATTATTTTATCCTATTTTTTGGTAAAAGTCTACAATATTTTTAAAATATTTAAAATATTTTAATTTCATCTCTATTGCTCTTTTTTGTAAATTTTTGTATAATAATAGTATGAAAAATTTAGTTATAAATGAAAAATTTGATAATAAAAAATTAAGTTCATTTCTTTTTAATGAATTTCCTAACCTTACACAAAATACTTTTTTTAAAGCTTTAAGGAAAAAGGACATTAGAATGAACGATATAAAAATAACTGGTAATATTACAGTTCATACTGGAGATAATATAAAAGTATATATTATAGATAAATATCTTTTAGGTGAAGAAATTTCTTGTGACACTATTTATGAAGATGAAAACATTTTGGTGGTAAATAAGCCAAAAAATATAGAGGTTACTGGCGAAAATTCTTTAACTGAAATGTTTTTAAAAAAATATCCTAACACGTATCTAAAGCCTTGTCATAGGTTGGATAGAAATACAGAAGGACTTGTGCTTTTTGCAAAATCTGAAAAAGTACTTAATATTTTATTAGAAAAATTTAAAACCTCTGAAATTACAAAATACTATAAATGCAAAGTTGTTGGCATATTTAAACAAAAACATCAAATATTAAATGCTTATCTTTTTAAAGATAGCAAAAAATCTATGGCATATATTAGTGACGAATCTAAAAAAGGTTATAGACCTATTGTAACAGAATATACTGTTTTAGAGGAAAATAAAAAAGAAAATTATAGTATTTTAGAAGTTATTCTCCATACCGGTCGTACACATCAAATAAGAGCACATTTAGCACATATTGGTCATCCAATAATTGGTGATCGGAAAATATGGAATTAATGAGATAAATAAAAAATTTAATTGTAAAACTCAGGAACTTATCGCATATAAATTAGTTTTCAATTTTAAAACAGATAGTGGTATTTTAAATTATCTAAATAAAAAAGAAATTGTTTTAAAATAATAATTATAAATCGTTACAAGTTACTGTAAATCACTAGTTTAAAAGAGCCAAACGCAGGGGTTTTATATTTAGAAGAAATTGAAGACCCCCGAAAAACTTCATAGGCGTTTCCCGCGTGGGTTCAATTTATAATAAATATAAAATCCCCGATGAGATTTGGCGAATTTTTATAGAATAAATAGTAAATTGTAACGATTATTTTCAAAGATGAGATTAACTATTCGTCTTCGTCCTCGTCTCCATATTCATAACTTCCACACATAGACTCATCAGGTGTGCAAGTATCGCAATCGTCTATTGGCTCAACTGTTATTTGATGTAAAGTACATTCATCATTTTCACAATTATTAAATTTACAGCTATTAACTGTACAATTTATTTTTTGATTATTGTCATTATCCATTTTTATTACCTCCTATTTTTTATCTATTATATTATTTGCCTTTTTTTTGAAAATATATATTATATAAAAAAATTTTTTTTGAAAATTTTGTCTTTTTTTAAAAAACTATTTAATTTTTTGTCCATTTATGATAAAATAATGTCATATTATGTGGAGGATGAAATTATTATGGAATTTAAAAAATGTGAAAGATGTGGATGTTTCTTTGTTACTGAAGGAGATGTTTGTCAAAACTGCATGCCAAAGGATAAATTAGATATTGCAAATTTGCAAAATTATTTTGAACAAAATTCAAATTATTCCTTAGATTCTATATCATTAGATACAGGAATAAGTGTAAGAAATGTAAGTAGACATATAAGTAATAATTTTCCAAATGTAACACTTTAAAATATATTTAAAAATTTGACATATAATAAAAATGATGTTATAATTATTATGACGTCAAAAAGTTGTTCAAATTTATAACTTAAAAGACTAGGACTCCAATTTCTAGTCTTTTTTGATACTTATTAATGTCTTTATAGATTAGCAACACTAATATTTATTTAAAAGAGGTGCGTAGCGACCAACCGTAGTGAAACGAAGGGCGACTTTTGCAGCCTACTTTAAAATGAATTAAATTTGTAGGCTGCAAACAACAAACCTCTTGAAAAATAAATATTAGTGTTGTTAAAAGTTTTTATGGTTTTCCAAGAAGTCTAAACATATTCTTTTTATATTCCTCTACTCCTGGCTGATTAAATGGATTAACTCCAAGTATATTTCCAGACATTGCACAAGCAAGTTCAAAGAAATATATTAAATGCCCAATTGTTTTTTCGTCTAATTCTTCGATATTTATTAGAATGTTTGGAACTCTTCCTGTAACGTGTGCTTCAATTGTTCCTTCCATAGCTTTTTTATTTACAAAATCCATAGTTTTTCCAGCTAAATAATTTAATCCATCTAAGTTATCTTCTTCCTCTTTTAGCATAACATCTGATTTAGTATTTACAATATTTATAACTGTTTCAAAAAGATTTCTTCTTCCATCTTGGATATATTGTCCCATAGAATGTAAATCTGTTGTGAAATCTACTCCTGCTGGGAAGATTCCTTTTCCGTTTTTTCCTTCACTTTCTCCAAAAAGTTGCTTCCACCACTCAGTAAAATAATGTAATTTAGGTTCATAATTTACCAAAATTTCTATATCTTTTTTTGTTCTATATAATAAATTTCTTAAAACTGCATATTGATAGCATTCGTTATATTTTAAATTGCTATCTGCATATTTGTCTTGAGCATATTTTGCACCTTGCATTAGTTCATCTATATTTATTCCAGCAACTGCAATAGGTAAAAGCCCAACAGCAGTTAAAACTGAATATCTTCCACCAATATTATCTGGAACAATAAAAGTTTCATAACCTTCCTCATCCGCAAGCTCTTTTAATGCTCCTTTTTCCTTATCTGTTGTAACTAATATTCTCTTTCTTGCCTCTTCTATTCCATATTTATTTTCAAGTATCTCTCTAAAAACTCTAAACGCAATTGCAGGTTCAGTTGTAGTTCCTGATTTTGAAATTACATTTACAGAAAAATCTCTATCTCCTATAAGCTCTATCATATCATTAATATATGTTGGGCTTATATTATTTCCTGCAAATAATATTTGTGGAGTTTCTCTTTTTTTATAATTGTAAAATGTATTTGTTAAAGCATCAATTACAGCTCTTGCCCCTAAATATGAGCCTCCTATTCCTATACAAACAAAAACTTCTGAATTTGTCTGTACTCTTCTTGCAGCTTCTTTTATTCTTTCAAATTCATCCTTGTCATAATTTGTTGGAAGTTCAATCCATCCTAAAAAATTATTTATATCATTTGGATTCTTGCGTAAAATTTTGTCAATCTCCTGAACTTCCTCTTTATATTCTAATATTTCGTCTAAACTTATACCTGCATTATCTAAATTAACTTTTATATTTGACATATATTTTTTCCTTTCTATCCATTTTCTTTAAGAACTGGAAGGATTTGTTTTTTCCTTGAAACAACTCCTGGTAAAAATGCCATGTTATCTTCTAGTTTAGTATTAAATGCTTTCTCGAATATATCTTGTCTTTTGCCTAAAACAATAGCTTGAGAATTGCTATTAATTATATCTGTAATTACAAATACAAATATATCTATCGAATTTTCATCTATAAAAGATCTAATTGCATTTTCGATATTAGTTTTATCCTTTAATACATCTTCTATACTAGCTGTATTTACTTGTGCAACTTGTAATTTTGCACTTCCTGCTTGACCTTCCTTTGAATCTAGTCTTATTAATTCTTCTGGTGTAAATTCACTTAGATCTGTTCCTGCTTTTAGCATCTCCATACCATAACTTTGGATATCAACATTTGCAATTTTAGCAAGTTCTTCTGCTGCTTTTTTGTCTTTACTTGTGCAAGTAGGTGATTTAAATAGTAATGTGTCAGATATAATCGCACTAAGCATAATTCCTGCTATTTTTGGTTCTATTTCAACTTTGTTCATCTTATATAATTCAAAAAGAATTGTTTCTGTACATCCGTACAGGTTCTGATAAATAGAATAGTTGTGATGAAGTTTCAAAATTTGCTATGCAATGATGGTCTACAACTTTTAAAATATTAGCTTTTTCTATACCATCAACACTTTCTGAAAAATTGTTATGATCTACTAATATTACATCTGTTCCTTCTTCTATGCTTTCTATAAGCTCTGGTGCATCTACTTTAAAATAATTTAATGCAAACTCTGTTTCTTTATTTAATTTTCCAAGTCTACATGCTTTTGGATTTTCTCCTCCTAAATGTTTTTCTAAATTTGTCATTACTATACTTGATGTTATTGAATCTGTGTCAGGACTTTTATGTCCAAAAATTAATGTTTCTTTCATTGTTATATCTCCCTTCATATTTATTATTTTACTTTAATCGCTGTATCTAATGCTATCTTTATCATATTATCCATTGAATTTTGTCTTTCTTTGGCACTTATTGCTTTTTTAGATTTTGGTACATCTGAAACTGTAAGTATACATACTGCTTTTTTATTTTCTCTTTTTGCATTGTAAAATAATGCAAAAGATTCCATTTCAGATGCGATTAAGTTTAAGTCTTTTGGTGTACGGTTTACTATTGCATCTTTATCAGGAAGGTATGGATCAAAGCAATCACTACATAATACATTTCCTTTTTTGCAAGGTATACCTTTTTGCTTTGAGGTTTCTTCTATTATATTGTTTATTTTTCTATCTGCTTGTACTAAATTACAAGGCTTATTATCAAAGCTAAAAGCATAATTACTTTCTGTATATGCATTTTCTACAAGTACTATATCAAATAGTTCTAGCTTATCTGATAAAGCTCCACAAGATCCCATTCTTATAATTGTATTTACACCATATATATGAAATAACTCATAAGAATATATACCCATACTTGGAATTCCTATGCCATGAGCCATTACTGATATTCTTTTGTTTTTATATATACCAGTATAACAATACATACCACGAATGGTATTTACAAGTTTAAAATCTTCCAAAAAATTCTCTGCAATATATTTAACTCTAAGAGGATCACCAGACATTAATACAGTATCTGCAATATCCCCAATATTCGCTTCATTATGAGGTGTCATAAAGTACAAATCCTTTCTTTATATTATGCAATTATTATATATCATAGTATATATTTTTTTCAAGTATTTTTGAATAAAATGCATTATAGTTATTCTTCTAAAATAGCAATAATATTTATTAAAAAGAGGCGCGTAGCGATCAACCGAAGCGTAGCGAAGGGCGATTTTTGCAGCCTACATTAAAATTAAAAATTTGTAGGCTGCAAACGACAAGCCTCTTGAAAAATAAATATTATTGCTATTTTATATTTATAATAAAAAGGAAGATAGCTAAAATATTAGCTTTCTTCCTTTTTCGCTACTTGTTTACTTGTTGGTAGGTCTCCTCACAATCATGGGTACTGCTCCAGAAATCTTAAATCCTGGAATACACGTACTCCTAAAAGAATAAATAGCAGAGTTTACTTTTTCACCAGTTGATGCCCCTCCGATAGTATACAGTTTTTCTTTGTCCTTATCTGTAATGAGTCTATGGCGGGCCAGAGTATCTGGATTATTGCATAAGTCTTCCCATGTTTCACCATTTTGAATTTGTTGTGCCCAAACAAGAAACTGTTCCGTGGTAGCTGCCCAGCTATACGAACTGTTATAGTTTTTGAGAAGCTGATTAAACTCACTAATAGTTTTTTTCTCGGTTTCTGCCCACATTAAACTTGGCAGTTGTTTCTCGCTTGGAATCAATATTTCAAAAGGATGCGCACAAATATTGGGTTTTTCGTCTACTGATTTTAATACCTGAAGGATTAATTTCCTCAGTCTCTCCTGAAGACCATCTTCTCTTTCTTTTTCAAAGAGTTTCCGATCGATACACATAGGATTTACCCTAAACCACTTGCCTTCGATTGGAGATGCAGGTATAAGCATTGGTTTTCTATACCCAGGGATATTGCTTGCAGGAGAAGTTCCATACTCTTTGGCAAAATAGTATTCTACTGCCATTGCGAGTTCTTTCTCCGAAAAGGTCATCTCCTTTCCACCAATATGTAACACAATGTTGTCTTTCAAGCCCGTTGTCCTCCTGTCAAAAAAATAATTTAGAGCATTTGCTCTATTAAATATTATTTTAGCATATTTTACATAATTTTGCAATAAACATATAGACAACACCAATAAAAAAGAGCTTAATTTAATCTTAAGCCCTTTTTAAGTATTAGTTATTGCAGCATCCAAAGTTTGTAAATAATAGTAAAAATACTATTAAGAAAAATAGTATCTCGCTGTTTCCTCCGCAGCCTCCACATAAGTTTCCTAGTATTCCTCCATTATTACAGCCACAACTTCTTTGATCCATACCCATTCTTTGTTCTTCTGGCATTTAAGTTACCTCCCTTTCATATCAGGTTTAGCTTATCTTAATCTTTTATAGAGAATATTTTAAATTCTCTTTCAAAAGTTTCTACAATATACTATGAAAAAACTTCAATTTGTGATACAATAGTTATGAAAAAAAATGAGATCGGAGGTTATGGATATAGATACTGTCGAACTTTTATCACCAGCGGGAGATTTTGAATCGGTAAAGGCTGCCGTACAAAATGGAGCAGACGCCATATATGTTGGTAGTTCTTCTTTTAATGCTCGTGCAAGTGCTAAGAACTTTGACTTAGACGAATTAAAAGAAGTTATTAATTATGCACACATCAGAAATGTTAAAGTACATCTAGCTCTTAATACCTTAGTTAAAAACAGTGAATTTTCTGATGCAATTTTTCTTGCTGAAAAAGCTTATGAGTTCGGTATTGATGCAATTATTGTTCAAGATTTAGGTCTTGCTACAACTTTAATTAATTCTTTTCCTAAACTTCCTATTCATGCTAGTACACAAATGACTATTCACAATTTAGAAGGTGTAAAATCAGCCGAGCGTTTAGGCTTTAAAAGAGTTGTTCTTGCAAGAGAGCTTTCTCTTCCAGATATCGAATATATTTGCAGAAATTCAAATATTGAAATTGAAACTTTTATACATGGTGCTCTTTGTATAAGCTATTCTGGACAATGTTTATTTTCTAGTATGACTGGCGCTCGCTCTGCAAACAGAGGGAAATGTGCCCAGGTTTGTCGCCTTCCATATCAATTACTTAAAAATGACAAAATAATTGACAGCGGTTATTTATTAAGTCCTCGTGATTTGTGCACATTAGATTTTATTCCATATTTAATAGAGGCAGGTATTTCTTCATTTAAAATCGAAGGAAGGTTAAAGTCTCCTGAATATGTTGCAACTGTCACAAAAATTTATAGAAAATATATAGATTTATATCTATCTTCTAAACCCTATGAAGTGGATTTAAAAGATAGAAAAGATTTATTACAAGTGTTTAATAGAGGTAACTTCTCTTATGGTCATCTTGACAAAGAAGCAAATACAGATTTTGTTTTCAAAGAAAAGCAAAATAATATGGGAATATATGTTGGAAATGTTGCAAGTTACAATAATTCTAAGGGATATGTAACTTTAAATTCAAATGATATTTTAGCATTAGGTGATTCAATTACTTTTGAAAATGAGCCTACAAAATATAGAGTATCAGAGCTTATGTTTCAAGATAAAAATGTTCCTTTTGTTTGTGACAATGAGCTTGTTACAGTAGGCAGAATGAAGGGAAATATTAAGCCTGGAGATAAAATATTTAAAATATCTAGTAAAACACTTAGCGATGAGGCAAAAATTACTTTTTCTGGAAAGGAAATTAAAAAAATAAAGTTAAACTGTAAAATCTCTGTAAAAAGAGATATGCCTATTACAATTTCTATAAAACCTGATAAAGAATATGAAAATTACAAAAACGTAAATGTTAATATGGAATCTGAAGTTTATCTTATAGATGCTATTAATCATCCTATTACTAAAGAAAAGATTATCGCTCAGTTTTCTAAAACAAACGATACACCATTTGAGTTTTCTAAAATTGATATTGATTTAGATGACAATTTATACATACCAAAAATAAGTGATATAAATGCTTTAAGAAGGAATATTTTACAAAAATTGCAGGATTTAATCTGCTTAAAATTTACAAGGGTTCCTATTGAGGTAAACAAAAAATCATTTGAAGAAAAAATTCATGAAGGTCCTAAAATATCATTGCTTTTAAGAGAATTAAATACTAATTTTGATTATTCTAAGCTAGAAAATGTAGATAGAGTTTATATTCCTTTAAAGCACTTTATGAATGAAGAATATTCTAAACTAATTAATGATATTAACTCAAAATTTGATACATACATATATATTCCTACAATAGTACGACCTAATTATAGTAATATTCTAAGAAATGCGATTGTCAAAGCTATCTCTACTTATACTATCAAAGGTTTTGTATTTTCTAATATAAATGGAATGTATAATTTAAAAGGCGAAAATTATGAAAAATATGACTTTATAGCAAATTCTACATTTAATGTATTTAATAATTATTCTGCAAATGAGCTTGCAAGAGTTGGTTTTAATACTATAACTTTGTCAAATGAACTTAATTATAATGATATAATAAATCTTCATTCACAAGTAAATAAAGAATTAGTTGTTTATGGTAGATTAAGGCTTATGACTACCAAATATTGCTTACTTGGATCGTCTAATACTTGTTATCCAACCTGCAAAAGTGAATGTAAAGATAAAAATAGTAAATATTACTTAAAAGATCGTATGGGCTTTTTGTTTAGAGTTATTCCTGATAATTTGCAAGGTATTACAAATATATATAATTCTAAAATTCTTTCAATAGAAGCAAGTAACTTAAATATTGATTATGCTCGTATTGATATACTTGATGAAAATATTGACGAAATAAATAATATTATACAAACTGTAAAAGCAGGAAATCGATTAGAAGGTCAAGAATACACAAGTGGTCATTTGAATAGAAATGTATAGATTCAATAAAAATTTATCAGTTCACAATATACTATAAGAAAAGAGGTAAAACAAATTCTTGTTATTACCTCTTTTTTGAAAGTCACACTTACTTAGCCATTCATAACGGCTGAGAGCATAGCCCAGTAGTCCATTTCTGCCTTTTCTTCAGAAGTTGCAGAATGACCATCTTCTCTTGCGAACACCTCCACGCCATACATGCCCTTCAAAAAGGCAATTTTTTCAGGTATCGTCTCGAATCCGAAATTCTCGACGATCAATTTGTCTGCTTCCTCTACGCTAGGTGCAACCGGGATAAGTGCTTTGATAAGTGTTGTACTCGCTTTCATTTTTTTCCTCCTTAAAAGTAGTTAGAGTACTTCTTTTTATATAAACCTATAAAAGGATTACAATAATTATAGCATATTTAATATAGATTTTCAAGGTTTTCATAATCTGTATAAAGATAAATAAATATTTTTAATCTTTGAACTAACCAAAAATATTTTATCTCTTATCAAAAATAGTCTTGACAATGCCTTTATCAATTAATGTTTCAAATATTGGTTTTAATATTATTACCAAAATTGGTCCTACTAAAAGTCCTATTATTCCCATAACTTTATATCCTGTATACATTGCAATCAAAGTAAAAATTGGGTGTATCCCTATATGCTTGCTTACAACTTTAGGTTCTAAAAATTGTCTAACAATAGATATAATCGCATACAAAATTATTAAACTTATTGCTAAATTTGTTTTTCCTTCCAGCCCACAAATCACTGCCCAAGGTAGCATAACAGTTCCTGATCCAAGTATCGGCAATGCATCTGAAAATGCAATAAGAAGTGCCATAAGTAGTGGATACCCTACATCCATTCCAAACATATCAAATGCAAATAATCCAATTAAAACTAATATAAAGTTAATAAATATCAGAATTATTTGTGCTTTTAGATATCCCCCAAGTAATTCTATAATTTTCTTTACATTTTTACTAAATTTTTTTACCCAATCTCTTGGGAAATGATGTTCTATTTGGTCTAATATATACATTTTATCTGCACATATAAAATATGTAGCAAGTATTGTAATTGCTATATAAATTCCAACTGTTCCTATTGATGATATTATAGAAATTATTGATGTTAAAAAATGTGATATCCACTCTGAAATTGTATTCAAAAGACTATTGGCAGAGTTCTTAAGTATATTCATAACTTCATCAGATATCTGCAATTCTTTAAAATTTATGTTGTCTACATAATTTATTATATTGTTATACCACTCATCTATATAAGTGTTTAGTGATGAAAGCAAATTAGATCCTTCGTCTATAAATACAGTTATTCCTAAAAATAAAAGTCCTACAACTATAACAAATACAAGGACTAATACAATTACTGCACTTACCTTTCTTGTAAGTTTTGCTTTTTTAGATAATTTTCGTATCAAAGGCTCTACCATAATAGATATAATAAAAGCAATCAAAAATGGCATATAAAACACTGCCATTTTGATTGCAAGGTATACTCCAAGTATTGTTATGGCAAGTTCTAATAATCTTTTAGTAACTTTTTTCCAATATCCAACGTCTACAACCATAACTTCCTCCTCGTAATTTTGTCCTTTGACTTATATAATTTTATTCTTGACTTTTAGCAATTATTCTTTGAATTTTGTCCACATTTACATATATGCTCTACTGTATCTGATACCTCTTTTGCTGTTACATTTTTGCTATTTGCTAAATCTCCTAATGTTAACATTCCAACAATCTTATTATTCTCTAATACTGGTATTCTTCTAACTTGTAGATTAGACATAAGTTCTGTTGCTTCTCCAACATCTGTATCACACTCACAGCAACATACACTTGTTGTCATGACTTCACTTGCAGGAGTAGAGTTAGCATCTTTTCCACAAGCTACACATCTTAAAGTTATATCTCTATCTGTTATAATACCAACAACATTTTTATTGTCGTCACATATAGGCATACTTCCTACATGGTATTCATTCATCTTTTTTGCTACATCAGTTACCGCAGTATCTGGCTTGCAACTGCATATATTTAAACTCATACATTCTCTAACTTTCATTTTTACACTTTCCTTTCATTTTAATCGTCATAGTCATCTTGTACTTCTTCTATAATATCGTCTACTTCTGGGACTTCGTTATATTCGTATTCGTAAGTTTCGTTACTTCTAGACCTATTTCTTCTAGGTTTTGTTCTGCTGCTAGAATTATTTGTTTTTTCCCCTTTACTTTCTTTGTTTGTTGATGCTTGATTTGATGTCTTTTCTTCTTTTTTTATTTGCATTTGCTTATTAACTAAATTATTTACTTTATCTATTGTATCTGGCACATAATCTAATAACTTATCTATTGCTGAAGAATGTGATACTGGTAATAGTTTTACATTATTTGCTTGTACTACTAAAAATGCTACTGGGTTAATATTAACTCCTGCACCACTTCCTCCACCAAATGGCAACCTATATTGTACTTGTTCTTCTTCATCTTTTCTTGAATATTCATTTATAGTTTCTCCTTTAAATTCGCTTCCCCCAGCTGCAAATCCGAATGATACTTTTGATATTGGAATTATTATTACATTATTATTTGTTTCGATTGGTTCTCCAATAATTGTATTTACATCAATCATATCCTGAATACTATTCATAGCTGTAATCATAAGACCTTCTATTGGATGTTCGCTCATTTTTAACCATTCCTTTCTTTGATAAAATATATATTATATGGATAATATGTACTAATTTTACATTAATTATACAATTTAACCTAAAATTTATAGCATTACCATATTTATACAATGGGATTATCTGAAAGTTTGTTTTTTTATAGTCTGTTTTCATAAGTAATATACCGAAGTATCGAAGATATTGCCGAAACAATAAAAGCTGTAATCATTGCATTTTCTGTTCCTATTTCCCCGTATAGGTCAAATGCATCAACTTTTATTTTTAGTTTTTTTAATATTTCAAGTGTACGAATATTTTTAACAATCTTTAAATCCTGCTTTATATTTTCTGCATCCTTTTTTGCATCTTCTAATTTTTGTTCTAATTTTAGTCTTTTTAGCGTATTTTTATTTAATTTTATTTTTGCAATTTTAATCTTGCCAAATATAAGTAATTCAAAAAAAATGTTATATTTTTTTTGAAGTTTTTCTTTCTTTATTCCGTCTTCTACATTACTTATCTTTATTTCTTTTATATTTATCCTTATTGTTAAAAACAATAGTAGTAATATCAGAAAAACTACAATAGATAAAATTACACAAAAAAATGGTAGAACTAGTTTCATATGTGCTTACTTCCTCTCTATTTTAAACACATCTATTTCTAGTTTTACCATTTTTTGTAAAAATATACTTGAATTTTATGCTCTTTTTCTTTTTTCTACTGTTATATCGCCAAAAAGTTTATTTTGAGTTGTCTCTACTTTATTTCTTCTTGATAGCTCCAATAGCCCTGTAAATGCAGTTACAATTTCTACCTTATTACATTTTGATAATGTATACATCTTATTAAATACAAATTTAGGCTTTTTAATAAGAATCTTAAATATTTCTTTTACCTTACTTCCAACTGTATATGTGTCTCTTAAAGCAATTCTTTCTATATTTTTTGCATCATAATTTATTTTATTTTGATATCTTTCTAATACATTACTATACAAATCTACTATTGTTTCTTTTTCATAGTTTTTATCTAATGTCTGTTTTGGTAATTCGATATCTTCAGAGTTTGCTTTAAAAAGTCTATCTGCATATATATTGTATAATTCTTTTAATTTTGTTGTAATCTCTTTATATTTTTTGTATTCAACAATTCTTCTAATTAATTCTTCTTCTGTTATTTCTTCTTCCTCATTGTTATCTGAGGTTGGAAGTAGTCCTTTTGACTTGATTAACAAAAGAGTTGATGCCATTACTAAAAATTCACTGCCTATTTCTAGCTTTTGTTTTTCCATTTGATTTATATATTCTATATATTGTTCTGTTAGCATATTTAAGTTTATATCATATATATTCATTTTATTTTTATCAATCAAATGACATAATAAATCTAATGGACCCTCGAAATTTTCTAATTTAATTTGTATTTTGTTTGTTTCAAGTGTTAGTACATTTTGCATTTTTTATTTTCCTTCCTAATGTCTTTATAGTAATTTTTTAATTTTCTATTTTTGACAATATATCTGGCTCAAATCCTCTGTTTAATAAATATCTTGTAATCTTTTGTTTATCATTTAGATTTTTCTTTTTGTCAAATACTTTCCTAGCAGAATTTAATTCATATTCTTCAAGCATTTCTCTATTTTCGTCAATGTAATTATTTATTTCGTCTGCATATATTCCTTTTTGATATAATTTAAGTTTTATCTCTCTAATAGACATTTCTTTTAAATTCATATATTCTTGAACAAGTTTTTTTATGTAGTCTTGGTCATTTATATATCCTGCTTCTTTAACATATTCTATAATATCGTCTAGTATTTCTTCTTCCATTACATTGCAAAATTTCTTTCTTACTTCTGATTCTGTTCTTTTTTTGTATAGAATATATGTCATGACTTTGGTTTTATATTTATCAAACTCTTCTGGCGTATACATATTACTCTTCTTCCTCTTCTTCTAGTTCTTCTTTAGTTTCTTCTAAATTATTTTGAGAAGCTTCTTCTTCTACTAAACTATTTTCAAATGCTTGTCTTCTATTTTCTCTTATCTTATCTTCTATTTCTTTCATTACCTTTGGATTTTCTTTTAAGTATTGTTTAGCATTTTCTCTACCTTGTCCTATTTTTTCACCTTTATAATTAAACCAAGAGCCACTCTTTTCTACTATATCTAGTCCAACTGCTATATCTAAGATATTTCCTTCTTTTGATATTCCTTTTCCATATAGTATATCAAACTCAGCCTCTCTAAAAGGTGGAGCAACTTTGTTCTTTACAACTTTTACTCTTGCTCTGTTTCCTATAACTTCTCCGTCTTGTTTAATATTTTCTATTTTTCTTATATCCATTCTAACTGATGCATAAAATTTAAGTGCTCTTCCTCCTGTTGTTGTTTCAGGATTTCCAAACATTACTCCAACTTTTTCTCTTAATTGATTTATAAATATTATAACTGTTTTTGATTTATTAACAGCACCTGCAAGTTTTCTTAATGCTTGTGACATAAGTCTTGCTTGAAGTCCTACATGTGCATCACCCATATCTCCATCTATTTCTGCCTTTGGAACTAGAGCTGCAACTGAGTCAACTACTATTACATCTAGAGCTCCGCTTCTAATCAAAGATTCTGCAATTTCTAGTGCTTGTTCACCTGTGTCTGGTTGTGAAACTATTAAATTATTTATATCTACTCCTAAATTTTTAGCATATACAGGATCTAATGCATGTTCTGCATCTATAAATGCTGCCTCTCCATTTGCCTTTTGTGCTTCTGCAATTATATGTAATGCAAGAGTTGTTTTTCCTGAACTTTCTGGTCCAAATATTTCTATAATTCTTCCTCTTGGAACTCCTCCTATTCCTAATGCTATATCTAAGCTAAGAGCTCCTGTTGGTATAGCCTCTATATTCATCTCCTTAAATTCTCCAAGTTTCATAACTGAACCTTTACCAAATTGTTTTTCAATTTGTCCTAATGCCATCTCTAATGCGATTTTCTTTTCATTATTTTCTTTTGCCATAATAATTCCTCCTATTATTAAAACGTTTGTTTGTCTATATTATATACTTAATATTTTTTTTGTCAAGACTTTTTTGAAAAAAAATTTAATTTTTTCTATAACAAGATTCTATATTATAAAATAAATTATACCAAGTTGGATTGATGTTTCCTGCAAAACTTTTGGTCGTAATTACTGATATGGTATTAAAGTATAATCCTATATATGGTCTGTCATCTTCATATAAAGTTTGAAGTGTGTTATATTTTTCTTTTAAAGTACTTTCGTCAGATATGCTATATATTTCATTTAATATAGATAAAGCATCTCCATTTTCATAATTTGCTAAATTATTTTCTCCAAAATATCTAGTTAAATCTGGTTTTATTCCTATTGTTACCCCAGTTATTAATATATCATAATTTTTATTTGCAATATAATTTTGATATGTTCCGATCTTTTACTGATATTATCTTAACAGGTATTCCTATCTTCTCTAAATTTTCTTTTATAATATCTGCTGTTTTTACTCTTGCTTGATTAGATGAATTTACAACTAAATCTATTTTTACTCTTATGGTACTTTTATTTACTTTCTTTTGCCAATAATTATTTTTATATTCCCATCCATTATTTTGTAATATTTCTTTTGCCTTATCTGGATTAAATTCTTGCGCTTTTTCATTATATAAATAACTTCCATAAGATAAAGGAAAATCTTTTACAATGTATTTACCACCATAAGCTACATTGTTTATTTCATCTCTACTTATTGCATAACTAATTGCTTGTCTTACTTCTTTATTTGCTAAGACATTTTCTGTGCAATTTAAAGCTAAATAATCAAACTGTCTTCCGCATATATCTTTTTTGTTATATCCTATTGTACCAATATTTTCTTCAATATTTGAGCTTTGAGTTGTTGTTAACATATCTAAGCTTCCAAGTTTATATGCATTATATAGCTCTGCAACAGATGAAAATATCTTTACATTTAACTCTTCTGCTTTTGGATGAATATTTTCTATATTCCACCAATTAGTATTTATTTTTAATTGCATTTGAGATGTTGCATCCACAGAATTAATTTTATAAATTCCTGTACCCATTGGAATATTGTTTTTATCTGAGATAAAAATATCTTCTTCTTGATAGAATGAAGAACATATTATTGGGAAAGTTAAATTGTATTCAAATAAAGGCTCTTCTTGAAATAAATGTATTTTTAAAAGATAATCACTTATAATCTCAACATAATCAATGTTTTCTACATTAGCGCCATAAATATAATCACTTCCTAAATTTTTGATCGTATCTATTGTAAATTTTACATCTTCTGCTTTAAAGTCAGTTCCATTATGCCACTTAACATTTTCTCTTAATTTTATAAGATATGAAGTAGCATCTGCCTTAGAACATTCTACTGCTAATGCTTGATTTAGCTTATAGTCTTCTGTTACATTTAAAAGTGGTTCATATATAATTTTAGAAATATCTTGTACATTTTGATTTCTACTTAATATTGGGTTTAATGTATCTATATTAGATATTCCAAGTCTTAGATTATTTATTTCTGAACTTTCTTCTACAACTACATTATTAGTATCAGTACTAGTTTCTTGGTCATTATGATAAATATAATAAACAGAAAATAATATTAAACCGAATTACAATAATTACAAATATGTATATAAAAATATTATTTTTCAACTTGGAATCCTCCTTTATATTTACTTATATTGACTTCTTCTTGCTATTTCATAAACTAGCTCCATATTGTCATCTTCTGCAACTTTATTCTTCCTTATTTGTCCACATTTCATACATTTAAAAACTATTACATAACCTTTTTTAGGACTTATTTCAATTCCTATTGGCTCTAATAGTCCGTGGCACGTCTCTTCTCTATCTCCTGGATTTTTATCTACATGTTTTGAATAAAGACAATGAGGACAATGATTCCTGCAAGAATATCCTAGTTTATCTACTTTTTTGCCACAATTTTCACATACAAATTCTTCGTCTATTTCAGTAAACTTAGCTTTCATATATCTTTAACCTTTCCTCAAAGTAGCCAAACGCAGGAGTTTTATATTTTTTTGAAAGAAAATGTTCGAAGAGCCTGCTGCTTACGGATTACTCCTTGACCTTTCGAAATTTTCTTGAAAACAAAAAATATAAAAGCTCCTTTTGAGTTTGGCGGAAATTTTTGCGAAAATTCTATTAGTATTTAAATACACTACCACCAATGAATTCTCTTAAAATTGAACTTTCTGGTATATAATCTACTGGTATTGATTTAAAATAACTTAGTAAGTCTATAAGTCTTTTTGCTTCCATATACTCAGAATCTGTGCTTTGTATTTCTTTTAAAAGTGGAAGTGCAAATTCTTTTAAAACTCCTAGTTCATATACCAAAGAAGAATTAAACATTGCATCCGCTTCCTCTTGATATGGAAATATATATTTCTTTTCTCCTTGATTTACTGAATTCCATCTCTTTATAGTTTCTTTTGCTGAATATCCTCTATATCTGTAATCCCTTACTATTCTTCTAATTAGTCTCGTATCAGTTGTTGATATTCTGTTATAATAATCTATATTTAAAACTGTTAAAGCACTTATGTATATTTTAAACTTTTGGTCTTTAGGAATAGAGTCAGTAAGCCTATCATTTAAGCAATGTATTCCTTCTATGACAAGTACATCATTTTCTCCTAATTTCATTTTGTTTCCATTATACATCTTATGCCCTGTTTGGAAATCAAATTCAGGTATTTCAACTTCTTCTCCTGCAAGTAATCTTAAAATGTGTTCATTAAATAATTTCAAATCAATTGCTTCTATGCATTCAAAATCGTATTCTCCATTTTCGTCTCTTGGTGTTTGTTCTCTTTCAACAAAATAATTATCAGCAGACAAGGTTTTGGGTCCTATATTATTGAGTTTCAATTGTATTCCAAGTCTTTTTGCAAATGTAGTTTTTCCTGATGAAGATGGACCTGCGATTAATATCATTTTTACTTTTCTATTTTTCGCAATCATATCTGCAATATCTGCTATTTTCTTTTCGTGTAAAGCCTCAGCAATAAGTATAGTTTCTTTGCCCTCATCTTCTTCTACTTTTTTATTTAATCTATATATTGTATTTAATTTTAAAACTCTATAAATGTCTTCATATTCTTCTAATGTAGACATTAACTTTTTGTTATCTCTAAATGGTTTTAATGTTACTGGATTCTTCTTGCTAGGATATCTTAGTAAAAAACCATCTCTGTATTTTTGTACATCAAAAAGTTTCATATAACCAGTTGAAATTGGCATATCTCCATAGAAATAATTATAATAATCCTCGCAATAATATAATGATACTTTTTCACTTGTTTCAGTATTTAATTGAAGAACTCCTCTCAATGTTTTTTCTTTTTCATAAAATTTTTCCGCTTCTTCCTGAGTCATTTCTTTTTTTGTTATTAGCAAATCTTTGTCTATTATTTCTTGCATTTTATTCTTTATATTTGATATAACTTCATCTGTTATTTCTAAATTATCAAATGTGCAAAACATAGAATTATCTAATTGATAATTTATTGTTAAATAACTACTAGGGTATAATTTATATATTGCCATAGACATTACATACATAATTCCTCTTACATATATTCTCTTTCCTTCTGTTGTAGAATAATCTATTGTTTCTTCTTTTCCATTTGCGTTATTATATACTAAATTCATATAATCTTTCCTTCCATTTTTAATTTTAATGGCTTAAGCCGTCATCATCTGTATATAGTTTTTCAGTTGATTTGGCTTGTTCGTCAGCAATCTTTTTCCATGCATCTTGCATATAGCTTTCTTTTATTAATCCTTCTCTTCCGATTTCTCTATATGTTCTATGTAATGACTTTCTTTGTTCTTCTGTTACTAGCCCTTTTCCTTCTATTAAACTTAAAAATTCAAAATCATTTAATGTCGATATGTACTCTGCTGAACATTCTAATGCCATTTTATGTTCAAAGCTAATTTTCCTGCCTTTGCTTGACATATCAGATGCTCTTCTTATCATTTCTGCATTGAAATCAAATATTTCTGGAGTTGTTTCTGTTATAAATCTTACAAAGTCCTCATTTATAGTCCCTAGGTATTTTTCCATAACACTTTTAATTAAATCTATATTTGTTGCTATTCCTCTTAAATTTTCTATTCCTATATCTTCTTCTATTATATCTGCAAATTGATCCATTAGTTTTTTTATTGCTATTGGATATATCTCTTGGTCTTCCTTTAAAACTTCGAGATTTACAATTTCTTTATTGTTAGCATTTCTTAATTCATGCATAAGTCTAGATGTTTCTAAATCCATTTTAATTGTACTTTTTGAACTATTTTCTATTAAAGATTTTAAAAATCTTATCTGTAATTTTCTTGCTATTGGCTCATAATTTTTTCGTAAATTTGCTATTTCTATTTCTTCAGGAGTTATTCCAAGTTCTATTAAAATTCTTCTATGTTCTCCTTCGATTTTTTCCATTATTCCTTCATTAAGTCCGATCTACCATATCAAATGGAGTATATGCAATTTTATCGCACATTCTGATTAAACATCCTTCAATTGTTGCTGGCATTATTGTTTTATCAAATCCATCCTCTACATGGCATCTCATTATTTCTTCTTCGAAATCTTTTTCTGTCTTTCCACTATTTGGTTTAAATTCATTTTCTGACAATTCACCATTGTGGGAATTTATTGCATCAAATATTAGCCATAAACTTTTTCTTATTCTTTTTAGTTCTGATTCCGTAATATCTGGATAAAATTCTTTTATTCTATCTAATATTTCATCATATATTTTATATCTATATATTAATTCCTTAGCTCCAAGCGCATTATGTGTATATACTCCAAGTCCTATTTCCTTTTTTATATCACTTAGCCACCATTCTCCACCATGTCCAAATGGAGTATGCCCTTTGTCATGATTTTTTGCCATTACCCTTACTGTTTCAACATTTAATCCTAGCCTTTTAGCACATTCTACTGCAAGCATTTCTACCATCTCTTGATGAGTTTTTCTATTTTGAGTTTTTTGCGTAGACGTTCTTACAAGTCTTAATGCCATTGTCTTTCCTGCACTTGTTTTATTATATGGAAGTATACTTGACTCTATTTCTTCTGCATAAATTTCTAAAGAATCTTTTATTTCATTTGAATAGTTTCCTAATCTTTCTCGTTGAATCATTGCTGTAGATTTTTGATTTATCAAATGTGCTTGCGTTGTAGGTTTCTTTATTTTATGCTTCATTATTATACTTCCTTTCATTTTAATGAAAAATACATTTTTCATTATAGCATATATGCATTATTTTTTCAAACTATTTTCATACTTATTTAATACCTTGAAATATTAAACATTTTTGTATATAATGTTCTTGGTGATTAATATGAATAAAATTTTTGTATCACATGGTGATATAATTCTAGATAAAGTATATGATGGAAATTTAAAATTGATTAAGCAAGATGGTGGTGGATGTAACTGGAATGATTTATATAATCTTTCTTTAATGGGAGAAAAATGCTATGCTTTTGGTACTTGTCGGAAACGATGAAGAAGGAAAAATTGCTGTATCTTCTTTAAAAAATGCTAATGTAGATGTTTCAAATATTTTTATTGAAAATAAAAATACAAATGTAATGAATATAATAATTCCGGATTCAAAATTAGGTGATAACACTGTTCTTCATTCATGGTATTCACCAATAGATATATCTTATACTATGAATTTTTCTAATAATTTGCCTAAAATTTTTCCTTCCGAACTACAAGAAAATGAAGTTTACCTTATTTTAGATAAATTTTTGCCTATTAATTTAACTTTTCTAAAAAGTATAAAGAATAAAAAGGTTTGCCTTGATGTTCGGACATATTCGTTTTATTGAACATTTTACTAGACAATATCTTTTTGAATTTTTTAAATTTGCAGATTATATTGAATTAAATGATACTGTCTTGAATATGATTTTAGAAAGATTTAATGTAAAAGATGAATTTGAGTTATTTAAGCTTTTAGATTTGAATCTTCTTGTTGTAACTAAGGGTAAAAAAGGTGCAGTATTTTTTTATAAAGAAAATCAGAAAATTGTTTCTATAAAAAAAGTACCTAGTGAAATTGTAGATTCAGTTGATACCTCAGGTGCAGGAGATGCATTTTTCTCTAGTATTCTGCAAAAATATGCATATACAGATACAATTAATAAAGAATTTATAGATGAAGCTTTTCTATATGCAAATAAAGCTTCACGAGAGATTTTATTACAATTTGGAAGTAGAAAGGTTTAAAATTTTAAACCTTTCTTTTACTCGTCATCTAATTTAAGTACACTTAAAAATGCTTCTTGTGGTATATCTACATTTCCAATTTGCCTCATTTTTTTCTTTCCTTTTTTCTGCTTTTCAAGTAGTTTTTTCTTTCTTGATATATCTCCACCATAACATTTTGCAAGCACATCTTTTCTCATTGCAGATATAGTTTCTCTTGCTATAACTTTGCCTCCGCGTGCAAGCTTGTAGTGGTATTGCAAATAGTTGTCTTGGTATAACTGTTTTTAGTTTCTCTACCATTTTCTTTCCCTTTGTATAGCTACTATCTTTATGAACTATAAATGAAAGAGCATCAACAGCTTCGCCATTTATATGTATGTCTAGTTTCACAAGATCTGCTCTTTTATATTCTTTAAATTCATAATCAAATGATGCATATCCTTTTGTTTTTGATTTTAATATATCAAAGAAGTCATATATTATTTCATTTAAAGGCATGTCGTATATAAGAGTTACACGATTTGCATCTAAATATTTCATATCTATATATGTTCCACGTCTATTTTGACATATCTCCATTATTCCACCAACATAATCCTTTGGAGTTAATATCTCTGCTCTAACTATTGGCTCTTCTATATAAGAAATCTCTTGCATTGGTGGAAGATCTGTTGGGTTGTATAATTCTATCATCTCACCATTTGTTTTATGCACTTTATATATAACCGATGGAGAAGTTGTAATTAAACTTAAATCAAATTCTCTATCTATTCTTTCTTCTATTATTTCTAAATGTAAAAGTCCTAAAAATCCACATCTAAATCCAAAGCCTAATGCAGATGATGTCTCTGGTTCAAACATCAATGCTGCATCATTTAATTTAAGTTTTTCTAGTGCTACTTTTAGGTTTTCATAGTCACTTCCATCTACTGGGTATATGCCGCAATAAACCATTGGGTTTGCTTTTTTATATCCAGGAAGGCTTTCCTTTGCTGGATTATCTTTTAATGTTACAGTATCTCCAACACTTACATCTGATAAATTCTTTATACTTGCTGCAATATAACCGAACTTCTCCTGTTTCTAATTTATCGCAAGGTACATAAGTTCCTGGTTCAAAATATCCGGACTTCTGTTACATCAAAAGTTTTTCCTGTTTGCATTAATTCGATTTTATCTCCTACTTTTACAGATCCATCGACTACTCTAACATAGGCTATTGCGCCTTTATAGTTATCATAATATGAATCAAAAATCAAACATTTTGTAGGTGCATTTATGTCTCCATTTGGTGCAGGTATTTTCTTAACTATTTCTTCTAATACCTTATCTACATTTAACCCTGATTTTGCAGATATACAAGGTGCTCCCTCTGTATCTATTCCTATTATATCTTCTATTTCTTTTTTAACTTCATCTACTCTTGCATTTGGTAAATCTATTTTATTTATTACAGGTAATATTTCTAGATTATTATCAAGTGCTAGATATACATTTGCAAGTGTCTGTGCCTCTATTCCTTGTGTGCTGTCCACAACAAGTATTGCTCCGGTCACACGCAGCTAAACTTCTTGATACCTCATAATTAAAGTCAACGTGACCTGGGGTATCTATAAGATTCATTATATATTCATTACCATCTGATGCTTTATATTTCATTCTAACAGCCTGAGATTTGATAGTTATGCCTCTTTCTCTTTCTAGCTCCATATTGTCTAAAACTTGAGATTCCATTTCTCTTTCAGGTAAAACTCCTGTCATTTCTATCAATCTATCTGCCAAAGTTGATTTTCCGTGGTCAATATGTGCAATTATACTAAAATTTCTTATATACGCTTGTTTGTCTGGCATTTATTCCTCCGATAATATTTTATAATTCTATTCCATCACTATCAGTCGTAACTTGTGATGCTCTTCTTGCATCTGCTGCTTTTATTCTTTCCCAAAGTTCTTCATCAATTCTTGCATCTTTATTAATATTAGATATTTGCTCATTCATTGCTTTTTTTGCTGTCTCTGATAATTTTTGTCGGTTTGCAAGTCTTCTACCTTTTATCCTTATTCTTGTTATACTCTCGAGCTCCGCTTCTGACCTTATAACTCCTTCTTGCATTGCATTAAGTTTTTCTTGCATTAGAACATTGTTATATTCTTCATCTAATTTAGCTTTTTTTCTTTCATCTATTTCTTCTTGTGTTACTGGCTCTATTCCGTATCCTTTTCCTCTAGTAATTCTCATATTTACTAAGTCATAGTATAAACTATAAGCATCTTCATTAGTTAAAGAAATTACAAATGATATAACTTTTTGTGCTTTTGCATCTTTAAACCATTCTTCTCCTCTAAATGTTGCAACCTTTAAATCATATAGTGATGTATAAGATTTATCTGTGAAATTTGCATTTCTTTTTAGCTCTACATATCGTCTTTGTGGAATATTTTCTGGATGTTCCCAAAAATATTCTAGTAATTTTTTAATAATTATTTCTACTCTTTCACAATTTTCTCCCTTTAATAATCTGTTCGTTCCATCTACACCTAACTGGTATACCGTTGGTTCTTTATATAGTCCTTCAACTCTTTTTAAGAACGACATTGCAGGTCCACTGTCACATATCTGTCCTTTTTTTACTATTTCTTCTTCGATCATACCTTCCACATCTTTAATTCTTCTACTTAAGCTTTTTCTTAAATACTCTTTTACATCAGGTACTAGAGGAATTTTTCTAAAATCGATTGCATTTTTTAGTTCTTCATAATCATAATTTATATAACAAATTTTATCTGCTTGTCTTACAATTTGAGCAATTAGATCATCTGGTATATCTTTATATCTATTTCTGCTATGTGAAAGTATTCCAAGTATAATCTTATTCATATCAACTAAATCAGGATTTATGCCACATCTTGCAACAATTTTTTGCAATATTATAGCACTTTGCTCATTATGCTCAAAGCTTATGCTTCCTGTATATTCCTCATCGTGTCCTTGTCTTTCCTCATAGCTATCTCCAAAATATGTTCTCCTATTTTGAAGAATTTCTTTTCTTTCTTCTTCATCATCAATTCCAAGAAAAAAATCATTTATAACACTTTCTCCTATATGTCCAAATGGTGTATGTCCTAAATCATGTGAAAGTCCAATTATTGTAGCATATAATGATGCTACTTTTTTGTTAAGATTAAAGTACATTAAAATTGATTGTTCATATTTTTCTAAATCTTCTATTCTTTTTTCTTTACCAGCAATATTAGATGCTGTTAGTGCTGCTTTTCTATCTGCAATATATCCCAATGTAGAACTTTTTGTTTCTTCATAAAGTTCTTCAACTATTTCTCTAGAAATAGTTGAAACATTCATTGAATGTTCGCCTCTTGAGCGTATGTCACTATTTAACATAGGTTTTTCGCTAACTTGTGTTTTTCCATATAATACTCTAAATTCTGGTGAATTCCTTATTTCCAAGACTAATCTTCTTAGCTCTGAATATTGTTCTATTAGCAAATCTTCATTTTCTACTAAATTTATTGATAATTTTCCTTTTCTTATTTTCATTGTTCTAGTTTTTACTCTCCTTTGTTAGTATTTCATATATTTCTCCAATATTAATTTTTCCATTTGTAGAGTTTTGTATTATTTCATCTTCTAATCTTACCATTAAGTCTGGTTCAGAAAACTTTGCAGTTTCATAATTAATTTTTTTGCTATTTTCTAATGCTTTCCAAATATATTCGATTAGTTTAACTTCATTTAAATTTTCATCTTCACATTTCTTAAAGAATTCTTCATTTAATTCTATTTCATTTTCTTTGCAAATATTTGATATTGCATCTTTTCCAAGCACTTTTTCATAAGCTATTAGTTTTAATAAATCTTTATCTAAATAGTCAATTTCATTTGCTATAAACTCTAGATTTAAAAGTAGATTATCTAAGAAATCTCCTTTTGTCCAATAACCTTTTATATTATATTCAGCTGATTTTAGATTATCTATATTATTTGAAAACATAATAGCATATATTGCATCTTTATAATTCATATTTTATAATCCTTTCATATATATTTCCTTTGTATTTATTTAAGAATTGTTCCTACCTCTAATTTGTTTCCTCTTAGAAAATCGTTTGAAGTCATTTTCTTTGCTTTTTCTCCTTGCATTTCAAGAACCTTCAAAACTCCATTTTTTGCTTTAATATATAACCCTATTTTACTATCTGCTTTAATTATTGTTCCTGGCTGTATTTCTTCTGTAATATTTTTTTGTAAAATGTCACTTGCCTCATTGTTGCTTAATATTCTTGCCTGCCATATTTTTATCATTTTTTCCTCATAAATTACATAAGCTCCCATTATTGGATTTAGTCCATATATTTTACTTTTTATTTCTTCTATAGTATTTTCAAAATCTATTTTTGCCATACTCTTATCAAGCATTGGTGCTATTGAATAATTTCCCTCTTGTTGTTTTCTTGGAGCTGTTCCTTTTTCTATTTGCTTTATTGTATTTACTAATAAGCTTGCCCCAATATGAGAAAGTCTTTCCCAAAGTTCTCCTGTTGTTTCATATTCTCCAATTTTAACTTTTTCTTGAAGTATTATATCTCCTTCATCCATTTTTTCATCCATATACATTGTAGTTACGCCTGTTTCTTTATCTCCATTTAGAACCGACCATTGTATAGGTGCTGCACCTCTGTATTTTGGAAGAAGTGAGGCGTGCAAATTTATGCATCCTTTACTTGGGATATCTAGTATCTCTTTTGGCAAAATTTTTCCATAAGCTACAACGCATATTAAATCTGGATTTATCTCTTTTATTTTTTCTATAAATTCTATATTTCCTTTTACTCTTTCTGGCTGATATATTGGGATATTTTTTTCATTTGCAAAAACTTTTACATCAGACTCTGAAAGTTTCATTCCTCTGCCCTTTTTCTTATCTACTGCTGTAACAACTCCGAACAACATTAAAATTAGAATTATATATTGCCTCTAATGAATTTTTTGCAAAATCTGGCGTTCCCATAAATAAAATTTTAAGCATATTCTTCTCCTTATATGATTTATTTTTTAGATTTTCTCTCTTTAATTGAATCAGGAGTAACATATTCCATAGTGCCTGGTATCATAACATCTGTTAAAACTATTCCGTTTAAATGATCTACCTCGTGTGATATTGCTTGTGCTAAAAGTCCAGTTCCTGTGATTTTTATTTTCTTTCCATTTTCATCTAATCCTTCAACAACTACTTCTTCTGGTCTTTTTACTTTTACATATTTATTTGGAAAACTTAAGCAACCTTCGTCTACTTCTTGCTCTCCTTTTGTCTTTATAATTTTAGGATTTATAATCTTTATTACAGGTTTTTCATCATAGAGGTCGATTACTATAATTTGTTTTAAAATTCCAACTTGAACAGCAGCTAGTCCTACGCCGTCATATTTATGCATTGTTTCGACCATATCTTTTATAAGCTCTTTTATTTTATCATCTATAACATCTACTTCTTTAGATTTTTTTCTTAATATTTCATCTTCCTCTGTTCTAATACTACGAATAGCCATTTTTATTTTCCTTTCCTAATTCATATTATTTGGATTAACATCTACACTAATTGATGCATTGGTTTTAATGTTTTTTATTGCATTATTAATCTCATTTATTACAGTATTTCCTAATCTACATTTTATTATAATTCTCCATCTGTATTTATTTTTTATCTTACTTACAGGAGATGGCATAGGAGAATATATAATCAAATTTCTATCATTGTTATTTAATAAATTTTCATATATTGAAGTAATAGTCTTTTTTACTTCATTTCCATTGAGTCCACTAACTTCAAGTTTTATTATATCGCAAAATGGTGGATATTTCAATACACTTCTTAGTTTTATTTCTTGCTCATAAAATTTAAGATAGTCCTGCTCTTTTGCACATTCTATTGGAAAACTTTCAGGATTATATGTTTGAATTATGACATTCCCTTGCATATGTTCTCTACCAGCTCTTCCGTGCAACTTGTGTTAAAAGTTCAAACGTTCTTTCATTACTTCTAAAATCTGACATAAACATACTGCTATCTGCTGCAATAACTCCGTACCAAAGTTACATTTGGAAAATGATGCCCTTTTACTACCATTTGTGTTCCTATTAATATATCGATATTTTCATCTTTAAATTTATTTAAAATATCTTCATAAGAATTTTTTTTGCTTACTGTATCTATATCCATTCTAATTGTTGAAGCCTCTGGAAATAGCTTATTTATTTCAGTTTCTAGCTTTTGAGTTCCAGCTCCAAAATATCTAATATTATTACTTCCACATTCAGGGCACTTAGTTAGGTTTTGTCTTTCATAACCACAATAGTGGCATTTTAGCTTATTTTCTCTAATATGATATGTAAGAGTTATGTTGCATTTGTTACAAGTTACTGTATATCCACAATCTCTACACATTACAAAAGTTGAATATCCACGTCTATTTAAAAATAGAATAGTTTGTTTTTTATCTTGTATGTTTTTTTCTATACTTTCTTTAAGTTTTCTACTTAGCATACTTCTATTTCCAACAGCTAGTTCTTTTTTCATATCTACTACTTCTACATTTGGTAAATTTGAATTGTTTGCTCTTTTAGTTAAGGTTATAAGTCTATCAGTATTTTCTACTTCATGATAAAGAGAAACACTTGGTGTAGCACTTCCTAAAACAAGTGGCACATTATTTTGTTTTGCTAAATATAAAGCGATTTCTTTTGCATTGTATTTAGGTGTCATATCTGATTTATATGATTGGTCGTGTTCCTCATCTATTATGATTATTCCTAAATTTTTTACTGGTGCAAAAATTGCAGACCTTGCACCTATTACAATTTTCGCTTCGTCTCTTTCTATTCTTTTCCACTCGTCATATCTTTCACCAATCGATAACTTACTATGTAGAATTGCTATTTTTTCTTTTCCGAACCTTGCAACAAATCTCTCAACCATTTGTGGGGTTAATGAAATCTCTGGAACTAATACTATTGCAGTTCTTTTCTTTTCTAATACTTTCCCTATAAGTTGAAGATATATTTCTGTTTTTCCGAGAACCAGTTACTCCATATATTAAAAACTGCTTATGTTCTTTATCGTTTATAGCTCCTTCAATTTTGTTCATTGCTTTTTGTTGTTCTTTTGTTAGTTTAAGGTCTTGAGTTTTAGCTATATTTTTACTTCTAAATGGATTTCTAATTACCTCTTTTTCTACTATTTCAATATATCCATTTTTTTCAAGAGTTTTAACAACTGCTGCACTTGTATCTGCAAATAATATAAGCTCTGATAAAAGTACTTCTGGATTTTGTATTAAAAAATTTAATGTGCGCATTTGTTTATCAGATTTTAAGATTTTATTATTTATATCTTCTTCAATTTCGTCTTCATCTTTAAGTAGATATACAAATTTCATTGATTTGTCTTTTACTCTGTTTTCAATGTTTTTAGATGTTGTTCCTGGTGGCAACATTAGTTTTATGCAATCTGATATATTGCAAAAATACTTATGAGCCATAAGTTTTGCAAGAGTTATTTTTTCTTCATCTAATATGCTGTCTTCTACTTTTGCTATATCTTTTACTTTGTAATCTGACTTTTCTTTTATTCCTATTACAAAACCTTCTTGCAATTTTTTCATCGTACCAAAAGAAACCAGTACTTTGCTTCCGATATGAACATCTTTAGCCAATTTTTCTGGTACGTTATAATCAAATATTCTATTTAAATCTTTAGCATTACTGCTTAATATAACTTCTACTATCATAACTTATGTTAGTATATCAAATTTTGAACTTTTTCTCAATAGTTTTTTGGCATAAAAACTTTTGATTTTGCTTTGGGTGATTAACCTTGATTTAATTTTTTTAGATTATATAAGATATAATTTAGGAATAGAACAAATTAGATAAAAATATGCCCATTTTGCTAAGAATTATTTTTCTTAGTCAAAATAGACATATCTTAATATCTAACTTTACATTTTTCTAAATACACCAGCTACTTTTCCAAGTATTTGACAATCTGGAACTATAATTGGATCCATTGTAGAGTTTTGTGGTTGTAATCTAATATGTCCATCTTCTTTATAGAAAGTCTTAACTGTTGCTTCTTCCCCAATTAAAGCAACAACAATTTCTCCATTATTAGCTGTGTTTTGTTTCTTTACTAATATATAATCTCCATCAAGAATACCTGCTTCTATCATACTTTCTCCTCTTACAGTAAGCATAAAGCTTTCTGAGTTACCAACAAAGTCTATTGGTATAGGGAATGTATCTGTTATATTTTCTACTGCAAGTATTGGTTCTCCTGCTGTAATTTTTCCAATTACTGGAACTTCTACAAGCTCTTTTGAAGTATAAATATCTTTTTCTTCTTGTTTCTTTTCAAGGTTTCCACCTTTTAATAACCTTAGTGTTCTTCCCTTTTGGTTTTCTTTCTTGATATATCCTTTTTTCTCTAATTTTGCTAAATATCCGTGAACTGTTGCAGTTGAACTAAGTCCTACTGCTTTTCCAATCTCTCTTACAGAAGGTGCATATCCGACATTTGTAATTTGTTTTTCAATAAATTTTAAAATAGCTTTTTCCCTTTTATTTAGCTCTACTGTGCTTTTTCTTCTACCCAAAATTATCACTCCTTCTTAATTTGTTTTTTATATCATATCACAAAAACAAATAATTGTCAAACAAATTTTTGATTTTTTTGAAATTGTTTTTTTAGAATAATAATAGTTACAATCCACAGCAATTAAAATCTAAAGTAGCCAAACGCAGGAGTTTTATATTTTTTTGAAAGAAAATGTTCGAACAGCCTGCTGCTTACGGATTACTCCTTGACCTTTCGAAATTTTCTTGAAAACAAAAATATAAAAGCTCCGACGAGATTTGGCGGACTTTGTACAATAAAGTGAATTGTATGTAATTTAACTTATCATATTATTTATCTTTATTAATACATTTAATATATGAACAGACTAAAAATTTTCTTATTTAACACAATAATTTTAACAATTACCTCCTTATTCCTAAGCTCTATAAATATCTTTTTCAGTGTATATGTAGCAAATAAACTTGGTAGTGAAGGTTCTCGGAATATTTGAATTAATTATGTCTATATATACATTTGCTATAACATTTGCAAACTCTGGTATAAGCCTTGCTGCGACTCGTATAGTTGCAGAAGAATTAGATGGAAATGGTGGAGTTCGGCATAAAAATTGCAATGAGAAAATGCATAATTTATAGCTTATGTTTTGGGCTGCTTGGCTGTATATTATTAATTATTTTTGCTCCATATTGTTCAAGTGTTCTTTTGCATAACAAGGTTACAAATATGCCAATATATGTTATGGCAATTAGTCTTCCATTTAATTCATTAGTCACATCACTTGATGGTTATTTTACAGGTGTAAGGAGAGTTCATAAAACTTCTTTTAGTAGAATTGTAACAGCTATTCTTCAAGTTGTCTTAACATTATATTTTCTATATATTCTTCCTTACTCAGATTTAAGCATTGTTTGTACATATTTGATGTTATCTACAACTATTGCTACAACTTTTCAGTTTATATTAACTTATATTTTGTATTTGTTAGATAGAAAAAAAATGTTTAGAAACTCATATAATCCAAATGAAAACTATTTAAAAAAGATTTTAAGAATAGCATTTCCTGTTGCAATAACATCATATATCCGTTCAGGTCTAAATACAATAAAGCAAATGTTAATTCCATATAGCCTTGAAAAAAATAATAAAGCTTGTGACGAGGCTCTATCACAATATGGCCTTATCAATGGAATGACCATGCCTATTATAATGTTTCCTTGCATTATAATCACATCTTGTGCAAGCCTTCTTATTCCAGAATTTGCAAGATACAATATAAAAAAAGATTTTACTAAAATGAATAAGATTATTTGTTTTGTTTTTAAATTTACATCCTTTTTTAGTATTTGTGTAATTGGTATCTTTTTAACATTTACCGAAGAAATTTGTTATCTTATCTATCATAATTTAGAAATATCAGAATTTTTAATACTGCTTTCTCCTCTTGTTATTCTTATTTATTTAGATAAAATTATTGATGCAATGCTTAGAGGACTAGATAAGCAAGTAGGAGTAATGTTTTGTAATATCTTCGACCTATTTTCAACAATTATACTTATATACTTATTAGTTCCAGTATATCGGCATATATGGCTATATAGCAATAATTGCAATTAGTGAGATTTTAAACTTTACAATTAGCTTAATTCAATTATATAAAGTAACGCATTTTAAATTTGATTATATCTCCTATGTAATTGTACCTACTCTCCTTATACTTGCAATGAAATTTTTATTTGATGCAGTTGATAACTTTATAGAGTTTGATACTAGCTTTGTGATTTTTAAGATTTTAATCTTCATTTTTGTTTATTTAATATTACTATTTTCTTTTAATGCATTTAAGTTTATAAAAGAAAAAAGAATTATTTATACAAATTAAAACAGACACTATTTTCTAGATAGTGTCTGCCAAAAAGCCTCTATTGTAATCGGCCATTTTACATATTTTGTTTCATTTCTTCTAGTGCTAGTGCAAGTTGATCTGGACAAGATGTTCCTCTAAATCCACATTGGATACCTTTTAGAAGTTTTATAACTTCATCAATCTTTTTTCCTTCTACAAGTTTACTTACACCAAGTGTATTTCCAGGACATCCTCCAATTATCTTTACATTTTTTATTGTATCTCCGTCAGTCTCTATTATCATTTCTGCTGAACAAACTCCTTGTGGTCTATATCTATATTCCATTTTATCACATTCCTTTCTAATTATTCTGCAACTTCTCTTGCAAATATTACTGTTCTAAGTGCATTATCTGTCGTACAAGTTGATAGATTTATCTCTCTTAGACCAGCTGTATCTCTATTGTAGAAAGATGCATCGTCTCCTCTTTTTGTAGTATTATCATAAACTTCATATTTTACTTTTGTTCCCGTTGTATCTGTTAAATATATTGCATCTCCTTTTGATAGTTTGTTCAAATTAGAGAAAAACATTTCATTTTTATAGTTATGTCCTTGTAGAACTGTATTTCCCACTTTATTAATTCCAGGACCTGTTAAATATACAATTGATAATTTCAATGCCTTAGTTGTTGGTTTATCAAGTATTGGATACTCTATTTTTATTTTTGGTATTGAAATTTTACCAATTACATTATATCCACCAAGTTTAACTGGTTCTTTACTACTTCCGCCTGAACTTTGATCGCTGTATATTGAGTTTCCTCCTGCTACATCACCTATAACTATATTTCCATCTACAGTTTGATTTGTGTCATCAGGTTTATCTGGTTTATTTTCTGCAATTTGTTGGTCAAATAAATCCATTGCTTCTTTATTTTTATTACTTATATAATATTTGTTATACATTGCATATCCAAAAACACCTATTAATACTACTATTAATATAATTGCTACTATTAGCACTACTGTTAATACATTATTAAATTTACTATTAAACATAGTACCACGACCTTTCTTTTTTAGTTCAGTCCGTATATATATATTATAACATATTTAGCGCAATTTGTACAGTTTTTAGCACATTTTTTCGTCAAGTTTCGCTCCTGCTAAAATATGGAAATGTAAGTGATTTACTGTTTGACCTGCTCCTTTCCCACAGTTTGTAATAACTCTAAAACCATCTTTGTCTATTTTTTCTTGTTTTGCAATCTTATTTATTGCTTCAAAAATATCTCCAACAGTCTTACTATCTGCCTCTAAAACAGATGTCATATGTCTTTTTGGAATAACTATAAGATGAATTGGTGCTTGTGGGTTTATATCTTTAAAAGATAATACATTTTCATCTTCATATACAATATTAGATGGAATTTCTTTATTTATTATTTTACAAAATATACAATCTTCCATATACTACTCTCTCCTTTTATTTTATTAAAACTGCCTTAATACGTCTAACTCCCGCAGAAGATGCCTCTTCTTTCTTTATCTTAAATGTTCCTAAAACTCCTGTATGTTCTACGTGAGGTCCTCCACATATTTCTTTGCTGAAATCTCCTATTGTATATACCTTTACTCTATCTCCATACTTATTTGTAAATAATCCCATAGCTCCGCTTTTTACAGCTTCGTCATAGCTCATTTCTTCGCAAGTAACTTTTAAATCTCTTTTAATTTGTTCATTTACTATTCTTTCTACTTCATCAAGCTCTTCTTTTGTTACTTTTTGAGGATGTGCAAAGTCAAATCTTAGTCTTTCTTGAGTAATATTTGAGCCTTTTTGAGTTGCGTGCTCACCTAAGACTATTTGAAGTGCTTTATGAAGAAGATGTGTTGCTGTATGGTAAGCTATAGTTTCTTCTGTTTGGTCTGCGAGTCCACCTTTAAATTTTTGCTCTGAGCCAAGTCTTGATTTTTCTTGATGCTCTTTAAATAATTTATCAAAGCCATCTAAATCTACCTTGAAATTACTTTCTTTTGCAATTTCATTTGTAACTTCTGGTGGAAATCCATAAGTTTCATATAATTTAAATGCTGTTTCTGCTGAAAGTGTATCAATATTGTTTTCTCTTAATTTGTTTAATTCTTTTTGTAATTCTCTTTGTCCATTTTCCAAAGTTTTAACAAATTTGTTCTTTTCCTCTATAATTGTACTAACTATATTTTCTTTATTTTGTATTAATTCTGGATACATTTCTCCTAAAATTTGGAAATTTAATTCTACTAAATCTTGCAAATAATTTAAATCTATTTCAAGTTTATTTAAATGTCTTATCATTCTTCTTATTAATCTTCTTAAAATATATCCTCTATCGATATTGCTTGGTTTTCCACCATCTGCAATAATCATCATACTAGATCTTAAATGCTCTGCAACAATTCTTCTACTTTGTAGATTATCATTTTTTGAAAGTTCTTTTAGTTTATCCATCATAGGCTTAAAGATTTCTGTATCGAATGGTGTTTCTTTGCCCTGTAATAACATATTTATTCTCTCTAATCCTAAACCTGTGTCTACGTTTTGTTGTTTTAATTTTGTATATGTTCCATCTTTGCTTTTGTAATATTCCATAAATACATTATTCCAGATTTCTACATACTTTCCGCATCCACAAGAAGGATCACAATGAGGTCCACAAGGTTCTTTTCCTGTATCATAAAATATTTCTGTATCAGGTCCGCAAGGTCCTTCGTCTCCTGCTATCCACCAGTTATCATCTTTTCCAAAATAATATATTCTTTCTTTTGGCATTCCTACACTTTGCCAAATGCTTGCTGTTTCTTCATCTCTTGGTGCATCATTATCTCCTGCAAAACAAGTTACAGATAATTTTTCCATTGGAATATTTAATTCTTTCGTTAAGAATTCTATACTATAATTTATTGATTGTTCTTTGAAATAATCTCCCAATGACCAGTTTCCAAGCATCTCAAAGAAAGTTAAGTGTCTATTATCTCCAACTTCGTCTATATCTACTGTCCTTAAACATTTTTGATAATCTGCAAGTCTTGTACCTGCTGGATGTTTTTCTCCAAGTAAATATGGTACAAGTGGGTGCATTCCAGCTGTTGTAAATAACACTGATGGATCATTTTCTGGAATTAATGGGGCACTTGGAATTATAGTGTGTCCCTTGCTTTTAAAATAATTTAAAAATTTATTTCTTATATCAATTGCATTCATTTTATTCTTATATCCTTTCTTAATTAGTAGATCCAAAACCGCCAAGTCTTTCACCGCTCAGCTAAGTCTCCATCTGCTATTAAAAATTTCTCAAAAATTGCTTGACCTATGCATTCTCCTTTTTTAATGACTGTATCTTCTTCTTTTACGTTATAAAATGCAAACATAATATGTCCATCATTATCAGGATTTCCATAATAATCTTTATCTATTACCCCTATGCTATTTGCCATTATAAGTCCTTTTTTCTTTGGATTAGAACTTCTATTACATAATTTTAAATATTCGTCATCTTGCATATATGCCTTTAATCCTGTTTTTATAAGTGTTGGATTCATACCTTTTTTAAATGATGGAATAACAGTATCTTCCGCCGCTTCTATATCGTATCCAGCTGAATATTTAGTCTTTCTTACTGGTAAATTTATTCCTGCATTTTCAAATCCTTTTGCAACTTCAAATCCTCTAATTCTTTCCATATCTATTCCTCTTTTCCTTTTTATATCTTTTACTATTTTATACTATTAGTACCTAAAAAGTCAATGTTTATCAGTGATATTGATAGTTTTTTTTGAACTTTTGATATTTAGTATAAAAATATTCAAATATTTTGTTTCCTAGATATAGTAAAATATTAAAAAAATAAATAGATAGAAAATTTTGGTTTAAAATCATTCAAAACTTCTATCTATTCTATATATAAATATATTTTATTGTCAATATGAGCTTTGGGGTAAAATCTGACATTTGTTATTTTATATAAAGCACAACACGGAAGCCAAAGCGCTCAAAATTTGGATATGATGTATTTACATCTCCTCCTCGGAAGCAAAATGGATAAGTCGGACTGTCATCCACAAAACTCCCTCCACGTACTACAGCAAATAATTTATCTGTTACAATTGATAAATCCTGTTTATGGTCTCCTACCTCTGCTGTCCATTCCCACATATTTCCTGCTAAATCATATATATTCTTTAATTTAAAGTCATCAAAACTTCCTGTTGGTAATTCTATCCTTTTCCTTAAATTATTTTTTATTGTGTCATTTCCATCGACAGATTGATAATATCCTTGCTTTCTATTCCATTCTTCTTCTGTTAGAAGATTATTATTCAATAGTGTTGATTCATTTAATAAATATTTTGAATATAACCAGCCTAATGTTCCTCCACTCTGGCCTGCTACTTGTGATGACTGAATATGCTCTGCATGCCATCCTGTATATTTTTTATTTGTATCTGAAAAATTACCATATAGTGCACTATTGTTTACATCTATGCCAGTAGTCTCTGTCCATTTTACTATTGTATCCCATGCTACTCCATCTACTAGCTTACTATCTACTGACTCACTATCTTCATACATTTTCTCTGATGCACTTTTTGCATTTATTTGACTTATAAAATTCCAACTAAATTTATTTGCTTTACTTATTGGTTTTTCGTCTCCTGTATTATTCCTCTCTATTTTTGACCCATATATAGGTTTATCTTGTGTTAAATCAGGTTGCCATTTTTCTGGAAGTCCTGCTTCATATCTTCCTATATAAAATCCTCCATATGTCTTTACACTTTTATTTCCATATGCATTCTCATCTTCTACTATTTGATCATTTTCTATTTTTTGTGTAGCTTCATCAAGCCAATTGTTTTTATACATTGTATAAGTATATGTTTTCCAATTTCCTTCTCCACTATCTTCTGTTCCTCGTTTTTGATCGTCTGTTCCTTCATATACATGTTTTTTGTATTGTTGTACATCCTCAGCGATTTCTTCTGGTTTTGTTCCATAATAGCAAGGTATCCATACAAATTCATTTCCGTCGTTGTCTTGTATTACTAACCCATCTTTTATATATTGTTCTGATGATTTTGTTGATACTTTAAAGCCTTCTGGTATTGTTGCTTTTCTTCCGTCTGCATCTGTATAATTATCTTTTTCTGTCTTTTCTACTATCTGTCCTGCTCTTACGATACTATCTTCTCCTACTCCTTGATTATCAAGTGTTCCTGCTAGCTTATCTACTTTGTCTGCCTCATCTTTTGCTGCATCTGTATAGTTTTCTACAGCCTTTGTTGCAAATCCTATTAAATCTGTTCCTATTACATTATTTATTGTTACTGCTGTTAATATGATTAAGATTATTATAGTAATAATTAATGCTATTAACGTAATACCTTCATTTTTCTTCATAAGTTTTTCTCTCCTTTATTTTTATAATTTTTATATAACAAAAAAACACACATTTCTTATACTAAAATAAAGTATAAGTCCTGTGTGTCCTTATATTACCTTTTTCTTTTAATATACTATTTGTGTGTGTGTGTGTGTCAGACTGTTGAACAATGATGCATTTTTGTCTTCTAGAAGTATTCCTCTCTCTCTCTCTC